>NZ_JADDRL010000032.1 GCF_021538895.1 Streptomyces olivochromogenes
GCCCTAGCGTTCGAGGACGAGGGCGAGGCCCTGGCCCACGCCGATGCAGAGAGTGGCGATACCGGTGCCGGAGCCGCGGCGGGCGAGCTGGTGGGCGACGGTGCCCGCGAGCCGGCCTCGACCGGTCGACCATCGCCGAGGTGATCAGCCGTCTGTCGCGCCGCGGACCCCTCGACAAGGTGCGCGACCCGCAGGACGGTCGGCGCTTTCTGCTACGCCTCACGGACGACGGGCTGCGCACCCACCGCAAGCTCACGGTGCGCACGGCTCGGACGAACCAAGTCTTCCTCGCCCCCCTCTCCGCCGAGGAACAGACGGTGTTCTTCGACCTGATCCGCCGGGTCTCGGACGCGGCGGAGGGGCTCCGCAATCCGGCGGAGTCCCTTGTCGGCCGGCCCTGATCAGTCCTTGGACTGCGCGAACATCACCCACACCTGGCCCTTGGCGAAGTTCATGCTGCCCCAGACGTCGGCGAACTCGGCGAACCGCTCCAGAGCGGCTTCCTCGGTCGGCGACGATGCCGTCACGGATCTCCTCGGCCCGGTGGGCCTGAACCTCTCCCGAGTCCCGTGGTGAGGACCTTGGCCGCCAGGGAGATGACCATCTCTGGTCCGCTGCTGCAACCGCCTGCCCGCGCCAGTCAGTTGCGGGCCCTCGGCCTGGACACGGCCCACCCGCTCGTCGATCAGCTGGTCGTCCCCGACCTGGCCGACGCCGACGCAGCCGACTCGACTGTGTCGGGCTCGTTCAGCTGCCCGTTGTCGACGACGACGCCCGTTGGAGTACCAGGTCGTGGTGAGTCAGATCGGGATGTGGGTGGTGGGGGTGAACGGTGCACCGTGGCCGGGGATGATCAAGGCGGGCTTCAGGTCGAGGATCGCGCGGCGGGAGTCGGCGAGCAGGCCGCGGTCGGTGGCGAAGGGGTCATCGGCGGGGCCTTCGGCGTGCCACCACAAGTGGGTGAGAACGACAAGGCCCTCGGCTGTGCCGGCGACGGTGCTGATGTCCTCGCTGGTGTGGCCGGGGGTGCGCAGCAGGTGGATGTGTTCGCTGATGCGGTACTGGTCGGCGTCGCGGTCCTCCCAGATGTCGTCTTTGTAGATGGCCATGTGGTCGTGGTAGCGCGCCGCGGGGAACAGCGCGGCGTTCAGGGTGTGGTCGGGGTGGTGGTGGCTGAAGACGACATCGGTGACCTGCTCGGGGCTGACGCCGGCGGCTTGCAGGGGCTGGAGGATGAGCCCTCGGTCGGCGACCATGCCGGGGTCGACCACGACGAAGGTGTTGCCGTCGCGCAGGAGGGTGACGGTGCTGGCGACGCGGTCGTCGGCGTAGCCGGTGGTCAGGATGTGGACGGTGGCGGGCACGGTCGGGCTCCTTGGGGCCGGAGGGGTTGGCGGTGTGCCGCAGGGGCTTGACTGCCGCCGGGGGTGATGGTGAGCCTGGGTCAGGCGTCGGGGGCGGCGTGAACTCGGCGCCCCGCGACGAAGGTCTGCTGGACGCGTGCGGCGGCGATCTCGTCGGCGGGGTGGGCGAAGATGTCACGGTCCAGGACGGCGAGGTCGGCCAGCTTGCCGACGGTGATGGTTCCGGTGTCGTCGAGGTGGTTCACGTACGCGCTGCCGACGGTGTAAGCGGTCAGCGCGGCGCTCAGGGTGATGCGCTGCTCGGGCAGGAAGACGGGCCGCTTCGAGCCTGGTTCACGCCGGTTGACGGCGGTGTGCAGGGCGGCGATCGGGTCGGGGCTGGAGACGGGCCAGTCACTGCCCGCCGCCAGGGTCGCGCCGCTGTTCAGCAAGTCCGCGAAGGGGTACTGGCGGGCGGCGCGCTGCGGGCCGAGGAACGGGATGGTCAGTTCGTCCATCTGGGGTTCGTGGGCGGCCCACAGGGCCTGGATGTTGGCGGTGGCGCCCAGTTCACGGAAGCGGGGAATGTCGGCGGGATCGACGACCTGGAGGTGGGCGAGATGATGCCGGTTGTCGGTCCAGCCGTTGGTGCGGCGCGCGGCGGCGACGGCGTCGAGGGCTTCGCGTACGGCGCGGTCGCCGAGGGCGTGGAAATGGACCTGGAAGCCCTCGCCGTCCAAGTGGGTGACGAAGGAGGCGAGCTGGGCGGGATCGATGAAGGAGATGCCGGTGTTGTCGGAGGTGCAGCCACAGGCGGTGAGGTAGGGGCTGAGCAGGGCGGCGGTGTGGTTCTCCGCGATGCCGTCCTGCATGATCTTGACGGTGTGGGCGTTGAGCCGACCGAAGGCGAACTTCTCTCGGCGCTCAAGGAGTTCGGGCAGTTGGTCGAGGCCGCGGGCCCGGTCCCACCACAGGGCGCCGCGGACCCGGGCGGTCAGCGTGCCGTCGTGTGCGGCGCGCAGGTAGGCGGGGGCCGGGTCGGCGGTGGAGGCGTGGTCGCCCAGGAGCGCGTCCTGCCAGGCGGTGACGCCGTGTGCGTGCAGCACGCTCTGCGCGCGCAGCAGACCGTCGAGCTGCTCGTCGAGGGTGATGGCGGGGATGTGGTCGGCGACCAGGCGCATGGCTCCTTCCTGGAGCATGCCGGTGGGGTGGCCGTCGGGGTCGCGTTCGATGCGCCCGTCGGCGGGGTCGGGGGTGTCGCGGGTGATTCCGGCGAGCTGTAGGGCACGGCTGTTGGTCCAGGCGCCGTGGTGGTCGCGGTTGACCAGGTAGACGGGCCGGTCGGGGACGAGGGTGTCCAGGAGGTGGCGGTCGGGTGTGCCGCCGGGGAATGCCTCCATGGACCAGCCTCCCCCGGTGATCCAGACGCGGTCGGGGTGCGTGTCGGCGTACGCCCGGATCCGGGCCGTGTACTCCTGTGTGCCGCTCGCGCCGGCGAGGTCGCACTGGCCCATTTCGATGCCTGCACCGACGGGGTGGGCGTGGGCGTCCTGGAAGCCGGGGATGAGCAGGCGGCCGTGCAGGTCGACGATCTCGGTCCTGGATCCGATCAGAGTGTGGACCTCGTCGTGGCCGACCGCGACGATCCGCTCGCCGCGGACGGCGAGGGCGGTGGCACGGGGGCGGACGGGGTCGACGGTGTGGATCGGTCCGCCGGTGAAGACCAGATCGGCGGCGGTGTCGGCGTGCATGTGTGGATCTCCGGGACATTCGGCGGGGGACGGGGGGTTGCTCACGAGGTGGGTCAGGTGGCGGTCAGCCGGTCTGGTCCATGGGCAGGGCGATGGCGTCGGCGTCCGTACCGCGGCCGGTGGTGAAGTAGGCGGAGCGGCGGCGCCACTTCGCGTAGCCGGCCGCGACCAGGCCGGTGATGATGAAGAGGGACGGGACCAGCAGCATGAACCAGCCGTTGTCCGGGGTCGCCTGGAAGTGGTCGCTCATGGTCGCGTACTGCCAGGCGAGGTAGACGCCGAGCCCGAACAGGACCAGCGCGCTCAGGGCCGGGACGATGACCGAGCGCAGCGCCTCAACCGGGCCTTCGCGCAGCGCGCCGCGGAACCGCACGGCGCAGGCCAGGGCCGTGAGCCCGTAGTACAGGGCGACGATCAGTCCGATGGAGTTGACGGCGGTCAGGATCATCAAGTTGATCTTCGGGATGCCCACCGCGAGAACCGCCACGGCAGCGGACAGGGCCATGATCACGATCGTGCCCACGGCCGGGGATCCGAACCTGGGGTGGATCTTCGTCCACATCCGTCCCAGCGTCCGGTCGCGGCCCATCGCGAGCGCACCGCGGGCGGTCGGGATGACGCTGGACTGCAGCGAGGCGAACGCCGAACACATCAGTGCGGCCAGCGGCAGGGACGCCCACGGTTCCGGAGAGAGCTTGCCGCCGAGGAAGGAGAGCGCCTGCGGGCCCTGGGCGATCAGTTCGCCGTTGTCCATGACACGCTGGAAGGAGATCGCGGCGAACACGAAGAGCCCGAGCATGGCCACCAGTGCGATCAGCCCGCCGCGGGAGGCGTCGGCGGCGTCCTTGGTCTCCTCGTTCACGGTGAACGCCGCGTCCCAGCCCCAGTAGATGAACACCGCCAGGACCAGGCCCTGCGCGAGGGAGTGGAGCGAGCCGATCGCGAAGGGGTTGAGCCAGTTGAACGAGAACGACTGGTGCCCCGTGATCAGCGCCCACGTGCAGAACACCAGCAGCACGGTGTACTCGAAGGACAGCAGCCACCACTGCAGGCGGGTCGCCGACCGCACCCCCGTCACGGCGGTGATCGTGACCGTGACCAGGGCCACCAGGCCGACCGCGGTGCTGATGCCGGTCGAGCCGGGGTCGAGGGTGACGCCGAGCAGGCGGTGCAGGTGGGCCTTGTTGGCGAACTGCAGGATTACCGAGCCGGTGACCGCACTGGTGTAGGCCATGAAGACCACGTTGGCGACCAGTACGACCCAGCCCGTCAGGAATCCGGGCCAGGCGCCCAGCGTGCGTCCGACCCAGGTGTAGCCGTTGCCGCAGTTCGGCTCGGTGCGGTTGAGTCGCGCGTACGACATGGCGATCCCGAAGATCGGCAGGAATGCGACGATCAGCAGTGCCGGCGTCTGCCGGCCGGCGTACACCGCCAGGGCGCCCATGCCGATGCCGATGCTGGTGGTCGCCGCGGTACTGGACGCGGCGATGGCCATCCCGTCCCGCACACCCAACGTGCGTCGCAGCGTCGTATCGGAAGGCTCGGTCTCGGGAATGACAGCGGCCACAGCGCGCTCCTCGTGTGCCGATCCCGCCGCCCCGGCCCAGGCTGCGATGCTGGGCCCGGCGAGCAGACGGTGGTGAATGAGTGGTGTGCGCTGATGAAACAACCCTGCCATTATTACGTCAATAAGTTGTCATAAGGCTGGCCGGAGTGTCCGTGCCCTGCACGAGGGCCCCAATCCACCATGTCAGGAGGCTTTCATGGCTGCATCCGACCGCGTCCCCGTCGAGCGCCGGCGCCGACGCCCGACGCGCACCGGGACCGTGCTGAGCGAGGACCTGATCGTCGCGGCGGCACTCGAGCTGATCGAGGCGCCCGGCGCCAACGCGCTGACCGTGCGCCGTCTCGGAGCGGCGCTGGGCTGCGACCCCAGCGCCATCTACCGCTACTTCGCCGACACCGACACCCTGCTCCTCGCCGTCGCCGACAAACTGATCGGCGACTCCCTCACCGGGTTCACCTCCGGCAGCGACTGGGTCGCATCACTGCGGGACTTCGGGATGCGTGTCCACAGCTCGGTGCTGCAGCACCCGCGCCTGGCCGCCGTGCGCGCCTCCCGGGTGACCGCCGGTCCCGCCGAGTCCCGGGCCGTCGACACCGGGATCGGCATCCTCCTCCAAGCAGGGTTCGACCCCGCCCAGGCGGTGCGCCACTACCGCATGTTCATCGATACCGTCCTCGCGCACGCCGCTGTCGACGCGGACGTCCGCGATCTGACCGAGCAGCAGCGCGATCAGGCGAGCCAGGTCTGGCAGGAGGTCTATTCACAGCTGTCCGCCGAGCAGTACCCGAACCTCCACCAGGTGCGCGCGCACCTGTCCGCCATGGGCGGCTCGGCCTTCCCCGACACGCTGGACGCACTCCTGGCACACCTCGCCGCGCTGCGCCGAGGTGCTCCCGGCCCGACGTGACGACGAGAAAACCGCACCTGCCGGGCTACACCCATACCTTTCGCGGTCCGGCGCGCGGTGGCAGCTCGGGGGACGGCACCGACATGGTCGCGGGGCGCGATGAGCTCCGCGGCGTGGTCAGCCGTCCGGCAACGCGCGGAGCGTCCTTCCCGCTGCGGGCGTTGCCGGGGACGTACCGAGCGGACGACTCGACGGTGGCCCTTTCGCCGACCCCGAGGTCTCCCGCACCGGTGTCCTCGCCGTGCAGCGAGGGAGCCGAGTGCCACCCGCCGTGATGGTCGTCGCAACCGAGGCCGTCGGGTGACGTGTCAATTGGTCGAGGACGGTGCGTGGCCGAAGGCACGCGTTGTCGACCAGACGGGGACTGTGAACGGTACGGAAGCACGTCCGGCGGACCGACCACGGACGCATGCATCGGTCGAAGCCTCGTAGCGGCTGCGACCTCTGCTGGGTCACACCGCCACATCTCCCTCCCCAGCTGCGGCAGCCAGGCGACTTCTCCCGTCCTGCATGCGCTCGCCCGACACAGCAGGCCGCACTGCATCGAGGTGGTGTCCACCGTGGCGAGCGCGAGCCCGAGCCCGGCCACTCGGCGCAACCTGGACCAGTTCATCGTCGCCACCCAAGCCGTCATACGGTCCTTCATCGGCTCGCCGGAGGCGATGCTCGTGGGCAACCTCAGCTCGACCGTCGTAGCCGCAGCCGCGTGCTTGCGTGCTCACGCACCTGGGGGAGCGAGGCCTCGACCGGGAGGTGGGGCGCGACGCGGATACAGACTCGGGTTCGCCATCCGTCCCGTCGCTGTCGCGCCTCGTACCGGTCGGCGAGAGCCTGCACGATATCCAGCCCGCGACCGTGCTCGGTCGCATCGGGCGGCGCACTACCGGCGGGGCGTTCCACGGCGACGCCGTGGTCGGCGACCTCTATGTGGAGCGTGTGAGCGCTGAGCGAGAGGAGTACGGCGAGATCGGCTCGCCCGTGCCGGGCGGCGTTACCGGCCAGTTCACTGACGATGAGGACGCACGCGTCGAGATTGTCGCCACCGATGCCCCACCGGCTCAGCACTGCTGAGGTGAAGTGCCGGATGTCGCGGATCCTGCGGGCGTCGGCGGGGACAGCGATGTGGGCGCGGCATGTTTCGCGGGCAGGAGGGGCGGACGGTGTGGGACTGCCAGAAGCAGCCCATGGTGGGCGGTCGTGTCTGTCACGCGGACGCGGAGCGGGGAGATGGGGGGTGCTCGGCATGAAAGTCGCTGACGTGGAGGTCATGGGAGGCGCCTCCCGGACTGGTGACGAGGACTTGGAAGAGGTCGCCGCCGAAGTGGCGCTGACGGTGGCACGAGGGCCGGACAGGCACAGCCGGGGCGCGTGGGCCTCACTCGCACATCTACGAGAACTGATGTTCCGCAGGATCACGGAGCCGGTGACCGCACTGGTGTAGGCCATGAAGACCACGTTGGCGACCAGTACGACCCAGCCCGTCAGGAATCCGGGCCAGACGGTGCGGTTCAGCCGTGCATACGACATGCTGATCCCGAAGATCGGCAGGAATGCGACGATCAGCAGTGCCGGCGTCTGCAGGCCCGCGTACGCCGCCAGGGCGCCGATGCCGATGCCGATGCTGGTGGTCGCGGCTGTACTGGACGCGGCGATCGCCATCACGTCCCGCACACCCAGCGTGCGTCGCATCGTCGTATCGGAAGCCCGGTCCCGGGGATGACAGTGGTCACAGCGCGCTCCGTGGTGAAGGAGGGTGTATGAGATGCAACACCCCCTGCCACGCTTACGTCAATGCGTTGTCATAAGGAGCGCCTCAAGCCGTTGCGCCAGTGTCCGAAGCGCACCGAGACCGTCTGGAGCGAGACAATCCGGCTCGTACGCGCGCCCCGCGATCTGTTTCTCCGAGAACCGATCGATTGTTGGACATCGCCATCACAGCAGGCCGAAGCCTGCGCAGCCCCAGTGAGATCTAGTGAACGCAGTGGCGGTATCCGGGCGGGATGCGATGTCAGTCAACGTGCGAGGCGGCCGACCACCACAGACGTAGCTCCTTGCGGACGTCCGACGGCCGTAGTTCCCATCCCTGGCCCAAAGCGACCTCGGCCACGTATTGGGCGCCCACGCCACGGTAGTCACGAAGAGGGATTTCGCACTCTACGGGCGGCCGTGCCTTCTTGGGCTCGCGCGGGGCCGAGGCCAGAGTGGTCCAGTGGGCGACGCGTCGATCGACCCGGGCCCGGTAGTACTCGGTGTCTCCCTCGTGGCGCAACTCCGGCCAGGTTACGAACCAGGAACCCAGCCGGGCGATGCCGTCCAGTGTGTCGTTCATGAACCGCAGGTAGCCGCGTTCGAAGCTGTTGCTCACGGCCGCGATCGCGTCAGCGAACAGTCCAACGACGAAAAGCGCGGCCGCGGCCGCCAGCCACAGCGCGCAAAGCACCGGAAAGCACAGCAGGGTGGCAGCAAAGCGCACAATCAACTGCCAACGGGGCCGGGTCGGTTCAGGCGTCCAGGTCGCGGGGTCCTCGTAAGTTTGCATGGCAGGAATTCTGTCGTACGCACTCGGGCTGGATGTCGTTGGTCAGCCTGGATGAGAAACTCGGGACGTCCCCGCGGACTTCCCCGGGCAACCTTGACAGCCGCACGTGTCCGGGTACCAGATACGGCAATCCACGGCTCGGAACAAGTAAACTGACGGGTCATCGGGAGGGAACGCGAGCGAGGCCGCCCCCTCGTCAGGGTGCGGACGTTGTCGGGAAGACCTTCGAGCTGTTCCTGAACTGCTGGTTCTCCCGGGCGAGTTCGCTTCGATCACGGCTTCGCTTGCGGGTGGTGTGGTCCCTGGGGCCAGTGCTCGATCTGATGCAGTGCCAGGAGGGTGCGGCCCAGGATGGTCCGCTGCCGCTGGCGGCAGATCGTAATGTCGCAGCCGTTGCGTCTGCGGTTTTCTCCGGTGTGCCGATCGCGTACCCCTCGGCCCTCCCAGGGCCTGTTGCGAAAGCCCGTACGGATGTGTACCTGTCCGCAGTGGTCGATCTCGACGACACTCGGCGCTCGGGTGTGGGAGGGCGTCCTGGCAGAGCTGGGCATCCCGGCGTTCGGTGACGGGCATCGCGCCGTCAGTGCCGTCGAGTAGTTTCTCTCCGTTCGGCCCGAAGGCGGGCCGCCGAACTGGGAGGACTCGTCGCCGTGAGCATCCACATGCACATGCGCGCCGTCGCGGAATCCGAGATCCGGGACGACCACACCTGGCTTGCAGCGTTCATGTGGGAGGCTTGGGAGAACCACCCCGACGAGTACGCGGCGGGCATCGCCGAGTCGATCGACAAGGTCTGGGGCTCCGTCAATGACCTCTATGCCGCTGCCGATGTCCTCGATGCGGATGCCGACGACTCTTGGGAGCTGCCGATTTACGGCGGGCGGCCAGTGGCACACAGCGCCGATGCCGACCCTTCCAACCCGCCCCTGGGGATTCTGGAGCCGCCTGGGGTGTCACAGGCTGCAGGCTTCCTCGCACGTGTCTCGTTCGAAGAGCTGTGGAACGTAGCCGGTGCCAAGCTCGTCTGGGCCGGCTGGGACGAGGCGCAGGTCAGGCAGGAGTTCCTCGACTGTCACAAGGGCCTCCAAGGGTTCTATGGGCGGGCGGCTGCAGCAGGCCACGCCGTGGTCAGGGCGGTGTGGGCTTGAGACGTGGTCGTGTGCCGGTTACAGCCATTGGTTGATGGCGGCGACCAGCAATGTCGCTTCGTAGCGGACAGCAAGTTTGTCGTATCGCGTGGCGACGGCCCGGTGCCGCTTCAGCCGGTTGATGCCGCACTCGACGGCGTGCCGGGCCTTGGAGTCCTCCGGGCCGAACTTCGGTGGACGGCCGCAGCGGGAGCCGAGCTTCTTTCGGTTGCGGGCCTGGTCGACTCTGTCAGGGATGGTGCAGCGGACTCTACGTCTGCGCAGGTAGGCACGACTTTTCCGGCAAGCGTTCGGGTTCAGGCATGTCAGTACGGTCGCGCGGAATTCACCCGGCCGGGTGCAGAGCCCCAGGTCGCACGGGTCCCGTCCCCTCAGGCGCTTTGACTTGCAAGATTCGGTGTCCATTCGCAGGGTGTGCTGTCCAGGGGTGACTGAGTGCTCTAGTTGACCGGTGAGCGCTCTAGTTGGCCACAAGGGGTGCAGCGCTGAACCCGAATACGTCCGTGCACCCGCGACAAGGAGTACGGCATGATCCGTGGGTGATCATTGTCCGACCCGTCCTAGAGATCCCTGGCCATGAGGGCTTTGACCTATGGCCGATCTCAAACGCCGAGCCCTACTCCTTCCTCGCGCTCGATGGAGAGCTGACGCCGGACGACATCGGTACTGCGGTGATGACTCTAGCCGCCTGCAATGACGTCGATCCCGGAGACGACCGTCCACCGCGTCCCGCTGACCCGCTCGGCGGCTTCCTGCACGGGCTACTGACCATGGACCCCCTGTTTGCCGCGGGCGGGTTGCAGGTGATCGACACCGTCACCGGCACCCGTCTGGTGCCGGGCTGCTGCAGTGGACTGGAGGACCGAGGGGACTGGTGGGAAGTCCTCGACGGCGATGGTCGCACTGCGTGGTTTGGTCACGATCCCTCGCCCGCCGCCGAACGCGACGGCTCCACGGTCCGCCTGACCGTCGACTGCGGCGCGGACACGAGCCAGTGGATCGACGTGCCCACAACCGAGCTCCGCCACCTGCTGACAGGTGCTGAAAGGGATCTTGCCGATTTCCTGGACTTGGCTACCCGCTGGGCCACCCAGCACCTGCCTGATCACTCGGAGCGCGTCGGCAATGCGCTTGCCCGCGCTCTGACATTGCCGCCGCGAAACTGAGTGCGCACTTGGCCACTCGGGCCAAGTCGGTGCGCAGGCGTCATTCGTTGGGTCGAGCGGCCGATGGTCTTGACGACGGCCGGACGTCGTGGTTTGTCCGGAGCAAGGGGCTGCCCGTGTCACGCGTCGGCTCGAAGTGCTCGGTCAGGTCTCCGGCAACACGAGCCAGATCTCGGAGAGGCAGAGGCCGTGCTCGCGACTCACAACCCCGCATGGGCAGCCCAAAGTGGTCCGACGCCAATCGCAGGTGACGGTCCATGGGCCGTCCTTGCCTCCGCACTCTTGGCAGCCGACGGTTTCCGCTGTCCATACCCCTGTCGCGGGTCTTGTGTGACGACGGAATCTACCCACGTATCGGGTCTGCCAGGGCTGAACCGGCGGTGTGAGCGGGACAGTGCCGGGCGCACTCGTTGCGGCAAGAGCGGTGAATAGTGCGGTCAGGCCGGGGAGCAGGGCTTCGCCCGCTTCGGTCGGGGGCGCGCCTTCTCTTGCCCCCTGCACAGATCCATACCTCGGGGCCGCGGCCGCAACGGGTGGATTCGGGGCAGCGTGCCAGGGCAGCAGGGCGCGGGCGACGGCAGCCAGAAGAGCGGCGGCAGGCGGACTTACCGCGCCGGCGTCGAGGTGGTGGACGGTGGTCCGCAGTATGCGCTGAAGCCGTCTGTCCCGGTCCGTCGCCCGGGTCCGGGCCGTTGAGCGCCGCCGGGCCGGGAGCGGGGCGGTGAGACGGGCAAGGACAGCCAGCGCTGCCTCGGCGTCCGTCAAGGACAGGCGCCATTCGCCTGCGGCGAGGAGCTGCCGGGCGCGCCTGCATTCCAGGGTGAGAGCTCGTGTCAACAGGGGGCGGGGGCGCGAGGCTGCTGCCGGCCCTCCTTGCATGTCTGCCATGCATCCCCCTTCTCGCACTTTGAACACGAAGACGTACGCGACGTGGAACAGATCAGCCTTGCCCGGCCCAGCGATTCTTGCAGGTCGCGACCGTTCCTGGTCCATTCTGGGACGGGGCTGACAACGTGACAACGCCCCGTGGCTACCTCTGGTGTTCACCTGTGCCAACTAGAACGCTCATGGCCCAGCTACAACGCTCGGTCACAAGTGCTGTGACTGAGCGTCACAGTTGGCTGCCGCCTCGGCTCGGTGCCTCGTCTCGCCCCGAAGCTGCTCGCGGCTGGTGATCTTGGCTGGTGAACGCATTGCCGAGCGCGGTCTCCAGCGGGTTCGTTGCCACTTCGGCGAACAGCCCCACGAGGGCGCCCGTGATGTGGGCCGTCCATGCGTGCGTACCTTGTACACGGCGTTTGTAGGTCACCCTGTGCGGCACGGAGGCCAACTGGTTTGATTTATGCGCCTTTACTCTTGCCGTAGCTGATGCGGTGACTTCAAAGTCGTATCTCACGACCTTGGGGGTGGCCGCATGCGGCCTACGCGCGCTCGTCGGCTATTGGTCTTCGTCACGGGCGTGTGCGCCTTGCTCGCTCTGTCGGCCTGCGACGGCGACGCAGGAGGAGCCGCTCAACCTTCACCCTCCACAGCGGCATCGCGCACGTACACAAGCCAGTCCTTCATGGTGCCGCTCACGATCACCGTCCCCACCTCCCTGGGGATCCGGCCGGTGTCGGACACCCGCACGTTCCTGACGTGGGTGAAGTCCGGCAAAGTCCGATTCCTGCTGCCCGCGGTGGTGTACGGGCCAGGAGGCAACGGACGACCGGAGAAGCCGCCCGCCACCTACAAGGATTACGTGGCATACCTGCATGAGCAGGCCGGATACCACGCCAACTGGCGGGACGAGAAGACCACGACCGTCGGTGGCCGGGACGCCACGCTGCTGACTGGCACCACGAATGAGCCGATGGACGGATCATTCGGCTGTCCGACAGCCAAAGCGGACCCCGACAAGGACTGCTTCGGACTCCAGCCGGACTACGATTTCCGAGTAGCCGTCATCGACGCCCCCGGCAGGCCGCTCGTGGCATGGACCCTGATCGACCTTACTCAGGTCCACAACTCCCAGAACTCTTCGGCCACCGCCTTCCTACGGTTCGAAGAGATGCTTAAGACCCTCAAATTCCGATAACCCGGCAGGAACGATTCCGGCGACCAAATCCCGGTCACCCGTCGCAGGATGAATTGCGGAGCGTCGTGCGGCAAGCGTCCTGAGCAATATTGATGGCGAGTGTGGCCAACTGAAACACTCAATGGCCAACTGAGCACTCAGCCAAAGCTGTTGTGACCGAGCGCCGCAACTGGTCTGTCTGGCCAGGTGTGCGCTCTGCGGGGGTCGCGCTGCGTGGTGTGCGGGTCAGGCGGTGGCGAGACCGTTCCGGTGCGCCGGCCGCGCTGGGGTGAGAGTGGGCTTGACCTTCGAGTCGAGTCGAAGGTTTACCGTCGGCGGTGTGACGACCTACCGCATTTCGCAGCTGGCCGAGCGCTCCGGCGTTCCGGCCACGACGTTGCGCTTCTATGAGGACGCCGGGCTGCTCCCCGCCGAACGGACCCCCTCCGGGTACCGGGTGTACGGCGAGGACGCGGTGGAGCGCCTGGCTTTCATCTCTTCGGCCAAGCTCCTGGGCCTGGCGTTGGAGGAGGTCCGCGAACTCCTGGAGGTCCGCGAGGAAGGGGTGTGTGCCTCGGTTCGGGCGCGGATGCTTCCGCTGATCGCGGGCCGGATCACGGAGACCGACGGCCGAATCGCCGAGCTTCGGGCTCTCTCCGCCCACCTGGCTGGTGTCCATGCCGACTTGTCCGGCCCGGCGCCCCTGGGCACGTGCGGGCCCGACTGCGGCTGCACCACGAGCAGCCCGGCGCCGGCGGCCGGGCCCGTGCCGATCACGCTGTCGCCGACCCGCTTCTCCCCGGATGCCGAGCCGTGGCGGGACGCCCCGGTGGCCTGCACCCTCGGCGGCGCCGAGCTGAGCGAGCGCACCGCGCAGTGGCAGCAGCTGGTCGGCAAGGCCGAAGATCACGAGAAGATCCCGGACGGCGTACGCCTGACCTTCCCCGCCGGCGCCGAGTTGGCCGGGGAGCTCGCGACCCTCGCTGCGGCGGAGCAGTGCTGCTGCGCGTTCTTCGACTTCACCCTGCACCTGACCCCGACCGCGCTCCAGCTGGAGGTGCGGGCGCCCGAGCCCGCCGCCGGGATGCTGGCCGACCTCTTCGGAGTGACCGCATGACCGCTTCCTCCCCTCGTCCGTCCCGGCCCTGGGGCGCGCTCGGCGCCGGCGCGGCCGCGCTCGCCGCCTGCGCGGTGTGCTGCGCGGGCCCGATCCTGGCCGTCCTCGGCGGCATCGGCGTCACCTCCGCGATCGGGGCGCTCTGGATGCCTGCTCTGGCGGTCCTGGCCGTGGCCGCCGCGCTCGGCGTCCTGGTCGTACGGCACCGCCGCCGCACGACGTCCTGCCACACGGCACCGCCCCCGGCCGACCTCGGCATGCCCACCCTGGGCCCGCCACCCGAGGCGGACGGCAGCCACGCCGCTCGCTGAGCGGGAGCCGCATGCCAGGCCGAGCACGGTCGGCCTGTGAGGATGAAGGCGAGCGGTGTTGTGACCGTGCACGATAGTGGGCCCGTAGAGCGAGGTCCGCGGTCAGCCAAGGGAGAGATGCAAGGGATGCCGCAGGCGCCCCGTCAGGTCAGGGGGTGGGCGAGGCCTCGGTGAGTGCCATCCAGTCCCGGACCGTCTCCTGGTGCGAACTGCTTGCCGTGCTCGCAGCCACAGCTTCGGCGTCCAGGACGGAGCACGGTGTCCCGGCTCGGGTGAGCAGGGCGAGTGGCCACGCAGGGCCCGCGCACGCGCGCTCCCCGTCGAAGGCGGTCCAGTCCCAGGGGCCGTCGAACCGCCATGCCCGGCCGGCGATGTCGGCGACTTCATCGCCCGCCTGGAGAAACGCGTATGGACGCATCAGCAGTTCGAAGGTGAAGGGGATCCCGTCGCCAGGATGGATGGTGTACCCCGAGCCATCGAGATGGCTGTCGTCTGGGAACTCGCGATAGGACAGGCCTCGGCGCAGCACGGTCACGGTCTGGGTCGGGTGCGGCAGCCAGGCCGTCTCCAGCGGGGGATCGTGGTGGTCGACGGCCGTTACGTGCACCACGGTGGGCGGCACGCCGACCCGGCAGACGTCTCCGGCCTTCAGCTGTTCGGGCGGAGGGTCCGTTCGGAACAGTTCGGCAGTCACCGCCGGCGCGACGCTTCCGCCGCTGCCCACGCCGAGGGCGACGATCCCGTTCCAGTGCGCGAACTCGTTGTCGTTGTCGATTTCCCACCATGGCCATCGCACCGACACGTGGTCCCACGTGACACCCCGCTCGACCCTGGTAACCGTGAAGGGGCAGGCGACCGACAGCACGTCACCAACCCGGAAGTCCCCCTCATCAATCATTTGGCCAGGTTAGACGGGCCCCTCGGCGGCCCAAGCGGGCCTACCAGCCAGGGTGCTGCTCGGGCCCGTGGGCCACCTACCGCGCACAGTCACTGTGACTGAGCGCGGTACCTGGCCCGGATGGCCGACTCCGATGCTCAGTATCGGCCCGACGGCGACGCCGAACACAAGCTGGCCCGCCTGCTCGTGTCGAGCAGCGCAACCCGCGCCTCGACCGTGGGTCCACCCCGGCGTGAAGAGATCTGCGCAGCACAGGAGCGCTACTGCGCCGACTCATGCTGGGGATGCCGTGCCTTTCACTTGGCACGACGCCGGGCCGGCCGCAACAACATGTGGGATTGATTGGCGCTCATGGGGTGAGGACGATGCGGCCGTCGGTTGCGTGGTTCTCGAGCCGTTCGTGGGCGGTCACCGCGTCAGTCAAGGGGAGGACTTCGATCTCGGTGTCGGCCTGTCCGCCCGCGACCGCCTTCAGCGCGGCCTCGGCGGCGGGCTGAACGGCCTCGGGGTGAGCCGGCACGTACCCGCCGGCGTTGAACCCGGCGACGGTGATGTTGCCCTGCCAGATGCGGTTGCCGTCGATGCCGTGGTCCCAGTCGCCGCTGGCGTTCCCGACCAGCAGGAGACGGCCTGACGGTGCGAGCAGGTCCAGGCTCTGGGTACGGACGAGCCCACCGACGGGGTCGACGATGACGTCGAACTTCTCGCCGCCGAGCACGTCGGGCAGTTGAGCGGAGTCAACGATGGCGTCGTAGGGCAGCCTGCTGGCGGCCGCCGCGCCCGCCCTCTCGGAACGGACCGAGCCGACCACCCGGGA
This sequence comes from Streptomyces olivochromogenes, assembly GCF_021538895.1. GTDB lineage: Bacteria > Actinomycetota > Actinomycetes > Streptomycetales > Streptomycetaceae > Streptomyces > Streptomyces olivochromogenes_A. Next base: position 15,621 of record NZ_JADDRL010000032.1, read on the forward strand.
TGCGCCGAGCTGTCGGGCGATGCCGGGGAAGGCGGCGGCCAGCCCGCCCAGCGCACCGTGGATGAGGACGCTTTCCCCCGCGGACATGCTGATGGCGCGGGTCAGCGCGATGTGGGCCATGAGCGCGTTGGGGACGACGGCGACCGCAAGGGCGGGATCGATGTCGTAGTCCTGCGTCGACACGACCCGTGCCTGGTCGCTGACGTACACGGACGCGTATCCGCCGGTCCCGTAGGAGGACAGCGACACCACCTTCTCACCGACGGTGAAGCCGGTGACGCCGTCACCGAGTGCACGCACGGTACCGGCGACCTCAAGACCGGGAACGTATGGCGGCTGCGGCAGCCCCGGGGCGTCCTTGAACAGGCCCTGCCGTATGCAGACGTCGATGAGTCCGACGGCGGCGTGGGTGACGTCGATCGCGATCTGACCGGGCCCTGGGGTGGGGTCCGGCAGGTCGGTGACGGTGAGTACGCGTGGTGCGCCGAACTGGGTGGCTTGTACGGCCTTCATGGTGGTTCCCTTTCCCATTTAACGCACGTCGTGATGCGTTATCTCGACCGCACCACCGTGCGGCAGTTAGCGCATCTCGGTGTGCGTTATGCTTTCGGTATGCGCGAAAGGGCTCGGTCGGCGGAAGACAAGACACGTCGCACGGAAGATCTGCTGAAGGCGGCGGAAGCGCTCGCGCTCGACCTCGGGGGCGTCCGGTACGTCACGCTGGCGCCGGTCACCGAGCGGGCCGGCCTGCACCGCACCGGCGTACGGCGTTACTTCGCCAGCAAGGAGGAGCTGCTCCTCGAACTGGCCGAACGAGGATGGGGACAGTGGCGGGACGCGATCAAGGGCGAGGTCGCCGGTCGCACTGGGCTCGGGCCCGCACAGACCGCTGCGGTCGTCAGCGAGACCTTGGTCGCACTGCCGGTCTTCTGTGACCTGTTGACCCACGTGTCGTTGAACCTCGAAGGCGACGTCGACATCGAACGGGCCCGCCGGTACAAGACCAACGCTTTTGCCGCGCACGATGAGATCGCCACCGCGCTGGATCGCGCGAGCAGCATGACGCTCGAACAGATCAGCAATCTGCTGGCCGTGGCGATCACGCTGGCCTCCGGCTTTTGGCAGGTGGCCCATCCGACTCCCACCCTCGCCGCACTGTACGAACAGGAGCCGGAATGGGGTCACGTCGCGCTCGACTTCGCCCCGCGGCTCAACCGGGCGCTCAAGGCGTTCGCCCTTGGCTTCGCCGAGACGATCACACCGGATGACGCGGCCTAGACAGCCAGACCGGCCAAGGTGTCGCTGCTGATGCTGATGGCCGAGTCCCGGCGCAAGGAGTCGGAGAACATCCGCCGCTACTTCAAGCGGGCCCCGGGCGATTTCGGAGCTGGTCAGCCTCCTCGCGCCCGGCGACGCGCACCGCTGACGTCCCCGGGGGCGAGCGGAGCTCAGCAAGTCGTCTGCTCCGCCTGGAGGGTGAAGTGGGTCCGGCCGTAGCCGTGGCCGTTGACCTGGAGCGCCACGGCGCGGGCCGCTCGCGGCCCGTGCGCTGAAAGTGCCGCATTCAGACCATGAATGTCCGCCGGGAGTGACAACCGGGACGCTCAGAAGTGATAGGTCGCCCGCTCATTTGCCAGATAGGACGCTCGGTCACAACAACAGCTCCGTCACACATGGTCGGCTGTTCACGCACTCGCGTATTCGATTTTATGTTCGATGTCGTGAGAGGTGGGAGGTGGACCTTGGTGAACGAGGAGGCGACGTAGGTCGGGCGGCCGTTGGTGATGCATGTGCGCTGCCCGGACCGGCTGCCAGACGGCCCCACGGCGTTGGCGGCCTCCGGCTGACCTGGACCGACGAGACCGGCTGGGCCTACGCGCCGCTCGGCGCCAACCTCCGCATCCAAGGGCCGCACCGGCGGCTCACCCCACTGCGTCGGATCTTCGCGCGCTCGGATGATGTCGCGGAGGTTGCCGAACGACTGGTGCGGGACTGGCGCACACTCACCGGTGACTACCACGAGGAATAGAGCGCCGCGGACAAGACAAGGGCGGCGATCGCTGACTTGCGAGGTGCGTCTCCACCGCCTTCCCAGGGCGTCACGAAACTCGATCACCGTGGGTTCGGCTATGGCAGTCTCAGAGACTAGATGTGTCTCCGCCGATACGAGCAATACGTTGACGCGAGCAGAGGCTTCAGTCGTCGATCCGGGCGAGGGTCTGCCTGGGGAAGATCGAATGTGGCCTTTCCATCGGCGGGCAGCTGCCGGATGGACCTCTCTTTCTCCTTGCTCGTCCGTAACGTCACGTCGTAGACGGGAGCGTCACCGGAGTTCCGTACATGGAAGTGGCGAACCCTTTGCGGGCGCTTCGTCTTGTCGTCACGCCCCACGTAGCCTTTTCCTGTGCCAGTCTCCCGCCTGCATCGCGTCGCCGTCCTTGTGCTCGATGGCGCGAAGCCGCTCGACGTCGGAATTCCCGCGCAGGTTTTCACGACCCGCGCGAGCATGCCGTACGAGGTGCGGGTGTGCGGCGCGACACCCGGTTTCGTGACCGGCGGCGATGGCCTCGCGTACTACGTCGCCCACGGCCTCGACGCCCTTGCGTGGGCCGACATCGTCTTCGTCCCCGGCTACCGGTTCCCGGACCGCGACGACCCGCCGCAGGCCGTCGTCGACGCACTGATCGCCGCCCACGACCGGGGCGCGCGTCTCGCCGCCATCTCGACGGGCGCCTTCGCACTCGCCGCCACGGGCCTGCTCGACGGCAGGCGCGCCACGACGCACTGGCACTACACGCGGGCACTCGTGGCCAAGCATCCGCTCGTCCAGGTCGACGAGAACGTGCTGTTCGTCGATGAGGGGAGCGTGCTGACCTCGGCCGGTGCCGCCTCCGGTATCGACCTGTGCCTGCACATCCTGCGCGGCGACCTCGGAGTGGCCGCGTCCAACCACGCGGCCCGGCGTCTGGTTGCGGCCCCCTACCGCAGTGGCGGCCAGGCCCAGTACGTGCCACGCAGCGTCCCCGAGCCTCGGGGCGAGCGGTTTGCCGCCACCCGCGAGTGGGCGCTGCACCGGCTCGGCGAGCCGCTCACCCTCGACATACTGGCGCGGCAGGCGGGGGTCTCGCCGCGCACGTTCTCCCGGCGCTTCGTCGAGGAGACCGGCTACACGCCGATGCAGTGGGTGATGCGCGCCCGCATCGACGTGGCCCGTGAACTGCTGGAGCGGTCGCAGCGGAGCGTCGAACAGATCGCCGCCGATGTCGGTCTCGGCACCGGCGCGAATCTGCGGCTGCACTTCCAGCGCATCCTCGGCACCACCCCGAGCGAGTACCGGCGCACCTTCACCCTGGGCGAGTAACCCGCCCGGCACCGCGTGGCGGGATCCTTTTGAACCGTGGCGATCCCGCCACTGTCAGCGGCGCTGGCCGCGGGCGAGCCTTGTGGCGAAGAGAAGGGACATCACTCATGACTCGCATCGCCATCAACGGATTCGGCCGCATCGGACGCAATGTGCTGCGCGCTCTGCTCGAACGCGACAGCGACCTTGAGATCGTGGCCGTCAACGACCTGACGGAGCCCGCCACTCTCGCCCGGCTGCTCGCCTACGACAGTACGGCCGGTCGGCTCGGGCGCCCGGTGACCGTCGACGGGGACGCCCTCGTCGTTGATGGCCGTCGGATCACGGCGCTGGCCGAGCGCGAACCGGCGCAGCTGCCGTGGGCCGAACTCGGCGTCGACATCGTCCTGGAAGCCACGGGCCGCTTCACCTCGGCCAAGGCAGCCCGCGCCCACCTCGACGCGGGCGCGAAGCGGGTACTTGTCAGCGCGCCGTCGGACGGTGCCGACGTCACGCTCGCGTTCGGGGTCAACACCGACGCCTACGACCCGGCTGTGCACACGATCGTCTCGAACGCCTCCTGCACCACCAACGCGCTCGCGCCGCTGGCCGCGGTCCTCGACGAACTCGCCGGTATCGAGCATGGGTTCATGACGACGGTGCACGCCTACACGCAGGAGCAGAACCTGCAGGACGGTCCGCACCGCGACGCTCGTCGTGCCCGGGCCGCCGGCGTCAACATCGTGCCGACCACGACCGGTGCCGCCAAGGCGATCGGCCTGGTGCTGCCGAACCTGGACGGCAAGCTGTCGGGTGACTCGATCCGCGTACCGGTGCCGGTGGGCTCGATCGTCGAACTCAACACGACCGTCGCCCGCGACGTGACGCGTGACGACGTGCTGGCGGCGTACCGCGCCGCGGCGGAGGGGCCGCTCGCCGGCATCCTTGAGTACTCGGACGACCCGCTCGTGTCGTCCGACATCACAGGCAATCCGGCCTCTTCCATCTTCGACTCGGCCCTCACCCGCGTCGACGGCCGCCACGTCAAGGTGGTCGCCTGGTACGACAACGAGTGGGGCTTCTCCAACCGCATGATCGACACGCTTGAGTTCCTCGCCACCCGCTGACCGGACGCCGGGAAGGTACCGCGCCTCCGGCGACCGCGCCGGCCAGCACAGGTAAGGTCCCAGCGTTGGCAGGCACCGTGCCGACGGCGCTTTCCGGATTGGCGCCGGGTGAGACGGAGACGGCATGACGATTGCTACTGGCTCGCGTCAACCTTCTGAATTGACCGGCCTCTTGAATGCCCGGCCTTCTGCAGCCGCTCGCTGAGCGGCTGCAGGTACTGGTCGCGGACCGTCGGTCCGTGACGGACCTCCGCCACTACTTCGGGCGCGGCTGACGCGGTCACGGCCGCGGACCTGGTCGCCGTACAGACCTTGTCCGTCACCGTGCATCCTGGAGGGTCCCCTCGGCGCGCAGCTGTCCGAGCACCTGCGCGCCGTTCCCACAGATATCGAGATGCGGCACCGAAGCGAGCACAGCCGAGCCCACCTCGCCACGTAGGGCGCTGTCAGTGACTTTGAAGCCTCCGTGGCCGCAGAATAATCTATGCTCGGCCGGTTCCGAGGGCGTTGCGCAGGAACAGGGTGGCCTGGTCGATGGCTCCACGGGCGGCTTTGGACTGACTTAGCGAGTTGAGCAGCATGAAGTCGTGGACCGTGCCGTCGTAGCGCACTGTGGTTACTGGAACGCCGGCTGCTCGGAGCTTGGCGGCGTACGCCTCACCCTCGTCACGCAGCACGTCGGCCTCGTCGACGATCAGCAGGGCGGGTGGCAGGCCGGAGAGCTGCTCGATGGTGGCGTTGTTGGGAGACGCGGTGATCTCAGCGCGCTGGTTCGGGTCGGTCGTGTAGGCGTCCCAGAACCACTCCATCAGCTTGCGGCTCAGGTAGTAGCCGGTGGCGAACTGGTCGTAGGAACCGGTGTTCATGGCTGCGTCCGTGACCGGGTAGTACATGGACTGCTGTACGAACTTGACGTCACCGCGTTCCTTGGCCATGAGGGCGAGTGCGGCGGTCATGTTTCCGCCGACCGATTCCCCGGCCACTGCCATGCGTTGTGCGTCCAGCCCCTTGGACGCTCCCTCGCGGATGATCCACTGCGCTGCGGCGTAGCCCTGCTCGATGGCCACGGGGTAGTGGGCCTCGGGCGACGGCGTGTACTCCACGAAGGCCACCGCCGCATGTGCGCCAACCGCCAATTCGCGCACCAGGCGGTCGTGGGTGCCGGCGTTGCCCAGCACCCAGCCGCCGCCGTGCATGTACAACACGACGGGCAGCGTTCCGGTGGCGCCCTGCGGTTTGACAATGCGTAGCCGTACGTCGCCCACGGTGGCAGGTACGGTGACCCACTCCTCGTCGACCGGCAGCTTGTCGACCGGTGCGGCCTGGAGGTCGTCGAGGACCTTGCGCGCTGCGGTCGGATTCAGCTCGTACAGGAACGGATGTTGCGAGGTTGCGTCGGCGAGTTCCTGTGCCTCGGGCTCAAGAACGATGGAGGCGGTCTGAGCAGCCATGGGAATACTCCCTGGAAAGTCCGGCAAGCGCATGGTGACGAGCGCAGGCGGCTGACGAGCATCGCGGTGCGCTCAGGGTGTGGGGCGGCCAGTGGAGCCAGCGCCCTGATTCAAGCCCCCGATGGGGCTGGATCCAGCATAGTCACGCATTCTCCGTCGCTGCATTCCAAGGAACTGCCTGCGCCGTCCCGCACGCTGGGTGCGCGGCTCGGTGACGACCGGTCTGGTCACGGTGCCGATCAACGTGGTCAGCGCGACGGAGGACCACAGCATCCACTTCCACCAGTACCACCTGGAGGACATGGGCCGGGTTCGGGTGCGCAAGGTCTGCGAGCTGGAGGACCGCGAGGTCACCCAGGACGAGATCGGCAAGGACTACGAGCTGACCCGCACCCAGGTCATCCCGATCACCGACGAGGAACTGCGGAACCTGCCGCTGCCGACGGCGAAGGCGATCGAGATCCAGGGCGTCGTGCCGCTGGAGACGGTGGCCCCGCTGCGAATCGGGGAGGGGTACTACCTGCAGCCGAGCAGGCAGGTCGCGGCGAAGCCCTACAGGCTGCTGGTGCAAGCACTCGGCCGTTCAAACAAGGTGGCTGGGGCTGAGTATGAGCGGAGCGGCCGGGAACGAATGTCTCCACGGGTGCGTACGCCGTGATCTGGTCGTCGTCAGAGGTATCCTCTTCCCAGATTTTCACGGAGTCATTGAAGAACCGGCCGATCTCGAACGGCTCAAAGTGAACCGTGTACGTGATGAGGAATTCCCAGGTGCCGTCGGAGCGCGGGTTAGCGCTCTCAACGATTCGGTCAGTCCCTATCTTCGCCATGATGGTCACCTCTCCATATCGGTGCTTCGTGGGTTACCGCTCTGGTTAACCCGTGGGTCAATTACGCCTCACGCCGGTACCTCAGGTCATGCCCCTCGTTTTCGGAACTTGACGGTCCCGCGATCGCTTGTTGCGCCTCAGCGGTCCGGCAGGGCATGCCCCGCCCATCGTCTGGCGGCGGTGCGGTCGGTGATCAGCTTCGGCGGCCGCCGCTCCCGCAGCTCGGGCCCCTCGGAGGCGACGTCCACGCCGTACTGCGTGGCGAACCACACCCGCGTGCGTCCGGCCTGCGGCAGGGTGACGCGGTCGACCAGGCCCTCATCACTCAGCTTGGCCAGACGCCGCCGGGTCTGCCCGATCCGCACCCCAGGTGCGATCGTCAGGTGCATCTGCTCCGTCGTCGTCATCCGGTACTGCGCCGGTCTGGTCCGGTGCCGCGCATACGGTCCAGGCCAGCAGCTGCCCCGCCCGCGCCACCGACTGCCGTCGCGACGGTGGGTTCACGTCGTCGCTGAGTAACGTCGCGGCGTTGTGGTGCGGCACGCCGGTGACAGCGCGGCTGGACGACCCGGACAAGATCTGCGCGGCATTGGAGTCCACGGTGGCTGACCTGCTGAAGGCCCAGCCGGTGACCGCTGCGGTGAGCCCGGAGGAGCAGGATCCAGCCACGATCTCGGCTTCTGGGCCTACGGGGAGTTCAAGGGCCACGATCTGCAACACGCGGGTTACGTCATGAAGGTGGGCTGACCCGCCGCTCGGCAGATGCCACGTCGCAATAACAGCTACCCGGCCCCCTCCACGCGCGTGCAGCCGACAGACGACCGGCTCCAAGACCGCGCCCCGCGCCCGTACACGTCCCGATCCTCGGTGCGCGACACCTGGGGAAACGGCGGCCTGGTTGCCGTAGCCGGGGCGACCAAGGCTTAAAGCCGAGCAGTACCGACACTCCTCTCCGACGTACGGAAAGAAGCCCCCGCATGAACGTCAACGACACCACCAGCGCCGCCGTTCTCGAACAGCTCCGCCGCCGCCCCGCAGATGAACGGCGCATCCTGTTCACCGGCGCGACCATCGTCACCATGGACCCCGGCCTCGGCGTGATCGACCGCGGCGACCTCCTCGTCGAGGGCGACACCATCACCGCCGTCGGCCCCGGCCTCAGCGCCCGTGACGCCGTGGTCGTCGACGCCACCGACACCATTCTCAGCCCCGGCTTCGTCGACACCCACCGGCACGCCTGGGAGGCTCAGCTGCGCCGGATCATGCCGGACGTCGACGACCTCAGCGGCTACGTCATGTCCACCCTGGCCGGCTACGCCACGGTCTACCGGCCCGCGGACATGCACATCGGTACGAGACTGGCCGCCCTCACCGCGATCGACAGTGGTATTACGACCATGCTCGACTTCTCCCACAACTCCCGCACCCGAGAGCACTCCGACGCCGCCATCGAGGCCCTTCGCGACACCGGCATCCGCGGCGTGCACGCTTCCATGGGCCCGCACTTCGGCGACTGGGACCGGCAGTGGCCCGGCGACCTGACGCGCATCAAGGAGCAGTACTTCAGCAGCGACGACCAGCTGCTGACCCTGCGTCTGGCGACGCTCGCCACCGACGAGATCGCCGGAATGGCGCTGGCATATGGTCCTGAACTCGCTCGCGTCGCAAAGGACTTGGGTATCGGAGTGAGTGTGGACGCCGTCTTCGGCGCGTCCTCCTCCGAGGCGGTCCTGCGCTGGGCGAAGGACGGCGTCCTCAACCCCGACGTCACCCTCATCCACGCCACCGGACTGACCCCGGAGGCGTGGAAGGCGATGGGGGAGACCGGCACCACCGTGGCGCTCGCCCCCACGTCCGACGCACAGATCGGCCTGGAGAGCGCGATCCCCGCCGTCGACGAGGCACTGTCCGTCGGCATCCGCCCCGGACTGAGTATCGATGTCGAAGTCGCCCTGGCCAGCGACATGTTCACGCAGATGCGGGCCCTGCACGCCATTCAGCGAATGCGCGCCGTTAACGCAGCCTACGGCACCGGCCAGCAGCCCCACCGCATCACCACCCGCGATGTCCTGGACTTCGCCACCCTCCAGGGCTCCCGCACCAACGGCCTGGCCGCCGTCACCGGCTCACTCACCCCGGGCAAGAAGGCCGACCTGCTGGTCATCCAGGCCGAGGACCTCAACAACATGCCCCTCAACGACCCGATCGGCACCGTCGTGCTGGGCTCCGATGCCCGCAACATCAGCGCCGTGCTCATCAACGGCGAGCCCCGCAAATGGAACGGCCACGTCCTCGACGTCGACCTGTCCGCCCTGCGCCGCGAGGTCTACGCCTCGCGCGAGTACGTGCTGAACACCCCCACTGCGTGAGCATCCCCCTTCGTCGTCCCCGGCCCTGGGGCTGTCCACCGAGGGGATGGTTGCCGAGATGACGAGGTTCCCTGTGCGGGGGTGGTTGTCGTACGGTCTCGAATGCGTGTCCCGCGCGTGGGGGAGCGGGTCGGGCCGGTTCGGGGAGAGGACGGCATAGGGGTGGGCACGGATGGGGAGTGGGGCGAGCACGCGGCCTGCCGCGCGGCTGATCCGGAGGAGCTGTTCGTCGAGGGCGCTGCGCAGAGCAGGGCGAAAGCAGTCTGCACCGGGTGTGTGGTGCGGACCGAGTGCCTTGCTCATGCCCTCGACAATCGGATCGAGCACGGTGTGTGGGGCGGCATGACCGAGCGGGAGCGGCGGGCCCTTCTGCGGCGCCGGCCGACGGTGACCTCCTGGCGCACCCTGCTGGAAGCAGCACGTACAGAACATGCCCGACAGTCACGCCCGGGCGACGACGAGCGCTCGGCCGCAACGGGCTGAACCGCGGCAGCCAGAGGCCGGCCTTTCTGCGCAGCGAGTAGGGCTGTGGGCAGGGACTGGTTGGCGACCGCCGGCCTGCTCGCCCGACAGCGAGTCCACGCGCTCGTCACCCTCGCCCACGTCTTCCTCGCGCAGGACCGGTCTGGTGACGCTCTGCTCAACGTCGCCTCGACACTCGCCTAGGCCCCGGTGTCCAACCTCGGCGGCTGATGCGGTCGGCGAGTGCGCCGAGCGGGAAGGCGAGCGTCAGGAAGACAGCGGCGGTGCCCAGCGGTAGCAACGGGAACAGGTGGGCAGGCAGGGACTCTTCGCGCTGGAGCAGCAGATGGAGGAAGGAGTCGCTGACGGTGGTCAGGCCGAGCAGGGCCGCGCACACGGTGAGTCGGCGCAGCTGCGGGCGGCGCAGCAGCCCGAGGGTATCGCGCAGCGTCGGCCGCTCTCGCTCGGACGGCTCTGCGGGACCGGCGGCGGTGATGTGGCGGGGCACGAAGAGCACCAGCACCAAGACCCCGAGCACGGCGACACAGCCGCTGACCGCGAAGACCGCGTCGTAGCCGTCGACAGTGGCCCGTAGCACGGCGAAGGCGACGAGCGGGCCGAGCAGCGCGCCGGTGGTGTCCATGGCGTGGTGCACGCCGAACGCCCTTCCCCGGCGCTCGGGTTCAGTCGTCAGGGAGATCATCGCGTCCCGGGGAGCGGTGCGCGGTCCTTTGCCGGTGCGGTCGGCCGCGAGCACGGCGCTGATCACGGGGAGGGTGTGAGCGAGCAGCAGCAGCGGCTTGCACAGCGCCGACAGGCCGTAGCCGACGCCTGCCACGATCTTGTGGCGGCGGCCTCCCCGGTCGGCGAGGTGGCCGCCGGCCAGCCGGACCAAGGTCCCGACGCCATTGTTGATGCCGTCGAGGAGGCCGTGCCCGAGGGGGACAGGCCGAGGCCCGCCACCACATAGAGCGGCAGGACGGCCGTGATCATCTCCGAGGAGATGTCCGTGATCAGGCTGACCGCACCCAGGGCCAGCACGGTGCTGGGCACGGCGGCCGGCCGTCGCCCCGGACGGGTGTCCGGGGCGACGACGGGCTTGGTGCTGCGGGAGTCCGCGAGCTACACGGGCGTCAGTTCCAGATGCCGGTGATGTCGGATGCCGTGGCGGCGTTGCCCGCGTGCGTGGTCAGACCGGCCAGGTCCTCGACGGTGCGCAGCACGTTGTAGTGGTTGTAGGCCGTGGAGCTGGAGCTTCCGGGCGCGACGTGCTGTCCGTAGAGGACGGTGGGGATGCGGTTGCCGGACAGCTTGTTGTCCTCGTCGAAGGTGACGGCGAGGATGCTGTTGTGGCTCTGGGCCCAAGTCGCGTAGGCACCCAGGTTGTTCTTGATCCAGGTGTCGCCCGTGGAGACCGAGCAGTCGTGCATGTCACTGCACAGGTTCGGCACCACGAAGGAGACCTTCGGCAGTGTCGTGTAGTCGGTCGGGAACTGTGCCATGGTCATGGCGGTGTTGGTGGGCACGTTGGAGAAGCCGAACCACGGGTTGTGCTTCTGCGCGTACTTGCCGCTGCTGCACACCGTCGAACCCTGGCTGGGCAGCGACTCGTTGTAGCTCTTCCAGGTCTTCCCGGCGGCGATCAGCTCGGAGGCGAGGTTGGGCGCGGAGATGGAACCCACCGGGACGCAACTGTCGTCGGTGCGGCCCTGGTTGGAGCCCGAGAAGAGCATGTAGTAGTTCGGCTCGCTGGGGTGGGTGAGGCCGTAGGACTGGGTGAGGTTGGCGCCACCCGCCTTGAGGGTGTTGTTGATGTACGGGGCGCTGGAGCTGCCGATGACCTGCGAGTAGGCGTGGTTTTCCATCACCACGACCACCACGTGGTCGGGGGCCGGGAGAGCGGCGGCCTGAGCGGGGGAGGTCGTGGCGGCCCACAGACCGATCGACGTGGCGGTGAGGGCGACAGCCCCGGCGAGTGCGGCGAGCGGGCGACTGGTGCGCTTGGGAGCCTTGACGGCGGTCATGACGGTCCTCCGGACAGAGGTGACGGTCGTGTGGGGAGCGGCGCGGCAACCCTAGAAGTCCCAAGCACGCCCTGCGTGAAGGGCAGACGAACGGTGGACTCCGCCAAGCAAAGGTCACGCACAAGTCACGTAAAGCGAAGGCCTGTTGAGCAGGCGTCGCCTCCCCTCGGCCAGGTCCTGGCCGTCCTTGCTGCATCCGCACACGACTCCGTCGGCAGCGGGCAACTGCTGGACGTGCCGACCACGGCCCAGTTCCAGGGCACGGGTGGTCGTGCGGCGCTCGATGTCACCAGAGTGGCGTGCAGGTGGTGCTCACCGTCCGCGTCGCGGTTCAGCCGGGCCGAGTCGACAGGTGGGTGAGGATGCCGCACACCTCGTCCACGATCTCCCGGGCCTCTGTCTCGTCCGCGCAGTCGCCCAGCTCGCGCGCCGCCCCTCCGATGACCGTGGTCAGCACGATCACCCTGACCCGGCCTGCGCGGTGCCGCTCGTCGACCTGTAGCAGTCTGGCGTTGCGCCGTACCCATGCCCGGTCCCATTGGCGGCGCAGCGCGTCGAAGCCCGCCGGGCCGTCGTCCTCGGCGAGGAGCCTGCCGAGTGGCCGGTTGTTCCAGATACCGTCCAGGTAGGCCCGTGCGCCCGCGGTGAAGACGGCGACGGGGTCGTCCACCCCGTGGCTGCGCGCCGCGGCCAGCGCTGTCGCGGTCCGGCGTTCTTGCTCCTCCCGGAACTCCTCCCACAGCGCCAGATACAGCCCGCGCTTGCCTCCGTAGTGCTGGAAGAGGCTGCCCACGGGGATGCCGGAGTGTGCCGCTATCTCGGCGAGGCCGGCATCGGCGTAGCCGCGCTCGGTGAAGACCTTCAACGCCGCGTCCAGGAGCGCGCGTCGGAGGGGGAGCTCCGGCTTGCTGGGTTCTTCCGGCAAGCGGGATGTCCCGTGCTCGTCGGGCCGATGACGTGCCGCCACGTCGGTACCAGCAGGCTCCACGAAGCCGCTCATCGGCAATCCCCACCTTCCCCGGCCTCGTCGCGGATGGCGAGGGCGACCAGCAGTTCCAGGAGGTCTGCGATCCGGCGTGGATTGCATCCGGTGCGTTCCTCGATGCGGCGCAAGCGGTAGTGCGCCGTGTTGTGATGCACCCGCAGTCGGTCGGCGGCCAGTCGCAGGTTCAGATCCGCCTCCGCGAACGCCCGTATGGTGGCCGCCAGCGTGCCACCCCGTCTGCGATCCTCGTCCAGTAGCGCACGCACCCGGGGATCGACCAGCTGGCGGGCGAGGTCGTCGGCACGCAGCGCCAGGTAGTCGAAGGGGGACAGCCGCGGCAGCGCCGCCACCCCGCCACCATTCGGCACCAGGTCGAGGGCGGCCCTCGCCTCCTGGTAGGCGCGCGGCAGTTCGGCTGCGCCCCGGGCGACCGTGCTGATGCCCATGGACAGCACGGTTCCCTTGCGGCCGAGCCGCTGCTGCACGCCTTCGAAGTGGCTGCACATGTCCTCTTCGTCCATGCCGGCGCGCATCACGGGTACGGCCACCACCTCGCCCTGGCGCACGACGACGAGTGTCCTGCTGGCCCAGACGCCGGCGACGCTGATTGCCGCGCTCGTGGCGTAGCCGCTTTGCGCGGAGGCCAGGTCCCCGCTGGAAATGTCGCTGTCGCAGACCGCCACCACCACCATCATCGGCGAATGCGGCCCGATGCCGTACGCCTGCGCTGCGGCCAGCAGCGGACCACGCGTCGGTGCCACGCCCGCGAGGAGCTGCTCCAGCAGGTCCCGGCGTTCGCGGTCCGCGTCCGCGACGACGTGCTGTTGGTACTCCACATAGGCCTGCGCCGCGTGCGTACTGGCGTAGTCCACGTACCGCATCATGGGTGTGACGAGGGACAGCGCGGCCTGGTGTGCCGCTTCCGAGGCGCCCACGCTGGCCACCATCGCGTCCCAGAAGACCTGCCGGCCGACCCGGAAGGCGCTCATCCAGTCTTCCAGGGCGAACCCCGCTCGTGCTCTGCGCATGGCCGCCGCCCGGCTGAAGGCCAGGTCCTCCGGCGCGATTTCCCGGTCGTCGGCCAGTGCTGCCAGCTTGATGCGGTAGTGCGTGAGCACCTGGTCGCGTACGTCGTCGAAGAACGGCTCTTTCTGGAGCGCGTACGACGGGATCTCGGCACGCATCACGGTAACGGCGGTCTCCACCACGTCCTCGACCCGCTCCTCGACGGCGCGCAGGATCCGCCGCCGCTCTTGGAGCAGCGGTTCGGACAGACCTGGGGTGCCCAGGGTGAGACCGCGAGGCATGCGCAGATCGTTGCCGTCTCCTCGTGTCCCGTCAACAGGTGCGGTGGGGGAGATGTCGGCGGCATTGTGCGCCGCGCACAGGTCGGCGGACCCGAAGTTGGGTGCTCGCAACCAATGTGCGCCGGGAAGGCCCCCACCTACTGTGACGCTCGCCCACATCCCAGCACGTCGGAAGGGGCGTCACTCATGCTGACGGTCGACGGTATCACCGTGCGTTTCGGCGGAATCACGGCACTGGACGGTGTCGCGTTCACCGTCGAGCCGGGCACCGCCGTGGGGCTCATCGGGCCGAACGGAGCCGGCAAGACCACGTTGTTCAACTGCCTCACCAGGCGCTGTACCCCCGATGCGGGGACGGTGTCGTTCGACGGTGTGGACCTGCTCGCCCTGGCGCCGCACGCCGTGGCCGAGTGCGGCATCGCCCGCACCTTCCAGAACCTGGGCCTGTTCCCGCGGTTGACGGTCCGGGAGAACGTCATGGTCGGCGCCCACAGCCGGGGGCGTACCGGACACCTCGCGGCGGCGCTCCGGCTGCCCCGCGTCCGGCGGGAGGAGGCGGAACTGCGTGATCGGGCGGACGAACTGCTGCGGCGACTGGGCCTGGAGGACCTCGCCGACCATCCCGCATCCGGGCTGCCGTTCGGCACGCTCAAACGCGTCGAACTGGCCAGGGCCCTCGCGGTTCGGCCCCGGCTGCTGCTGCTCGACGAACCCGTCAACGGCCTCAGCCACGGCGAGGTCGGACAATTCGCGGATCTGGTCCGGTCGGTGCGCCGGGACTTCGACGTCACGCTCGTGGTGGTCGAGCACCACATGGGGTTCGTGATGGGACTGTGCGACAAGGTGGTGTGCCTCGATTTCGGGCGCAAGATCGCCGAGGGCCCGCCGGAGGACATCCAGCGCGATCCGGTCGTCATCGAGGCGTACCTGGGGGTGGCGGCGTGAGTGGGCCTCCCATCGACGGCACCGAGGCGGGGGAGACCGCGGAGCGGGACTTCCTGAAGGTTTCCGGCCTGCGTGCCGGATACGGCCAGGCCCGAGTGCTCCACGGCCTGGATTTCTCCGTTGCACGGGGCGAGGTGTGCGCCGTCCTCGGGCCCAACGGCGCCGGCAAGACCACAACCCTGAGAGCCCTGTGCGGCATGATCCGCGGCCGCGGATCGGTGACCCTGAACGGTGCCGAGTTGCTGGGCCGTTCCCCGGAGCAGGCCGCCCGGCTCGGTGTGGCGCACGTGCCCGAGGGCCGTGGCACCTTCAACGAGCTGACCGTCGAGGAAAACCTGCGTATCGGCGCGCACCTGCGCACGCGGGGCCGGTGGCGTGGCCGCGGCGAGCGTGCGGCCGTGGCGGCGGACCTGGAACGGATCTACGAGTACTTCCCCAAGCTGCGCCAGCGGTCCCGGCAGGCCGCGGGCAGTCTCAGCGGCGGCGAGCAGCAGATGCTCGCCATCGGCAGGGCGCTGATGCTGCGGCCCGCGCTGCTGCTGCTGGACGAGCCGTCCCTGGGGCTCGCGCCCTTGGTCACGCGTGAGCTGTTCGAGATCGTCCGCACCGTCAACCAGGAGGAGCGCACCACCGTGGTCGTCGTCGAGCAGAACGCTCAACTTGCGCTGGACATCGCGCATCAGGCCCACGTGCTGGAGGCCGGCCGCCTGGTGCTGTCGGGGTCGGCCGCGCAGATCCGTGAGGACGGGCAGGTCGCCGAGGTCTATCTCGGAGTTCCGGCCCGCTCCGGGCAGGGCGGGTGAGCACGTTGACAGATCTGCTCCAGCAAGTGGTGGAAGGGATCGGCTCCGGAGCGGTGTACGCCAGCCTGGCACTGGCCCTGGTGCTGATCCACCGGTTCACGGGGATCGTCAACTTCGCGCAGGGCGAGCTCGCGATGCTCTCCACGTACGTGGCCTGGCAACTGATGGCGTCCGGAATGCCGTTCTGGCTGGCCCTGCCGGTCACGCTGGCGGTGTCCTTCGTCGGCGGCATGCTGGTGGAGCGTCTCGTCATCCGCCCTGTGCAGGGTGCCCCCGAACTGACGGTGGTCATCGTCACCGTGGGCCTGTTCATCTTCGTCAACGCGGCGGCCGGTCTGATCTGGTCGTTCACCGTCAAAGCCTTCCCGCAGCCGTTCCCCGACGGCGGGATCGACCTGGCAGGGGTGCGCATGGACTGGTCCACCGTCGGGATCATCGGCGTGGTGGCCGTTGTGATGGGCCTGCTGTATCTGCTTTTCCAGCACACCTCGATCGGCCTGGTGATGCGGGCGGTCGCCTGCAACCCCGAGTCCGCCCGGCTGTCGGGCATCCGCGTGAGCCGCGTGCTGATGCTGGGCTGGGGGCTGGCCGCGACGGTCGGTGCCGTGTCGGGCGTGCTGGTCGCTCCGGTGCTGTTCCTGGAGCCGAACATGATGGGCGGGGTCCTCATCTACGCGTTCGCCGCGGCCACCCTCGGGGGCTTCGACAGCCCGGTGGGCGCGGTTGTCGGCGGCCTGTTCGTGGGAGTGGCCGAGACGCTGGCGGGCGCGTACGTGGACGTCATCGGTCCCGATCTGAAAGTCGGTGTGCCCCTCGTGATCATCCTTGCGGTACTGCTGGTGCGCCCCCAGGGCCTGTTCGGACGGGCGGCGGTGGAACGGGCATGAGATCGATGACCGCGGTCCTCGACCGCACCCGGCACGGGCGGTTCGCGCTCGCCGCGCTGCTCGCGGCGGCCGTCGCCATGGCGGTGCCCTTCTACTTCGCCCCCTTCCAGGTCTTCCAGTTGACCATGGTGCTGGTATACGCCGTGGCGCTGGCCGGACTGAACCTGCTCGTCGGTTTCGGCGGACAAATCTCGCTCGGCCACGGCGCGTTCTTCGCGGCCGGCGCCTACACTGCGGCGATCATGCTCGACCGGTTCGACACCGGTCACCTGGCCACCCTGCCGGTCGCGGCCGCGGCATGCTTCCTGCTGGGGCTCGGCTTCGGGGTGCCCGCGCTGCGGCTGCGCGGGCTGTACCTGGCGCTGGTGACCCTCTCCTTGGCTGTGTTCCTGCCGCCGCTGCTCAAGCGGCTGGAGGCCGTCACGGGCGGCTCCATGGGCCTGACGGTGGAAAAGCCGCAGCCGCCGGCCTGGAGCGGTCTGGCGGAGGACCAGTGGTCGTACTTCGTCGTCCTCGCGGTCTCGGCGGTGGCGCTCCTCGTGGCCCGCAACCTGCTGCGCTCCCGTGTCGGGCGCGCGCTGCTCGCGGTGCGGGACAACGAGAGCGCGGCCGAGGTCATGGGCGTGCGGCTGTCGCTGCACAAGACTTTCGCCTTCGCATGGAGCGCGATGTTCGCGGGTGTCGCCGGGTGCCTGTACACCTGGGTGATCGGCTTCGTCTCGCCGGACTCGTTCAGCTTCGTCCTGTCCATCACGCTGCTGGCCGGCTTGGTGGTCGGAGGGCTTGCATCGCTGTACGGACCGCTGCTCGGCGCGGCGTTCGTGATGTACGTGCCGAGCGTGGCCCAGGACCTCAGCGAGGCGGCACCCGGTGTGGTGTTCGGCCTGCTGATCATCGCGGTGATGTTCGTGGCTCCGACCGGGCTGGCCGGTCTGGCGAGCCGGGCTGGGGGTGCCGTCGCCCGTCGCCGCGCCGGCGCAGCCGCATCCGACCGATCGTCGGTGGCGGAGCCTCCGCCCGAGTCCACGTCCGAACCGTCCGCGCCCCGCACCCCCGTGGATCCCGAATCTGTCGAGGCCGAACCCGTGGGCGCACCGCCCCGCACGGAAAAGGAATGAATCACATGCGAAACATCACCGCTCTGCGGGCAGCCGCGGCAGCGACCGCCGCGCTGCTCACCGCGACGGCCTGCAGCACCCAGCGAGGGCAGGACGACCAGGGCACCGTCGCCGGCGGCACGTGCAAGGGCCAGCAGACCACGGGTATCACCGACAAGACCATCAAGCTGGGCGGGATATACCCGCTGTCCGGGCCGGCGTCCGCGTACGGCACGATCAGCAAGGGCGTCGCCGCCTACTTCAAGTACGTCAACGACCACGGCGGCATCGGCGGCCGCAAGGTGGATTTCGTCGTCCGTGACGACGGCTACCAGCCGCCCAAGGCGGTGGAGGAGGCCCGCCGGCTGGTCGAGCGGGAGAAGGTATTCGCCGTCTTCCAGACCCTGGGCACACCCTCCACGGCGGCCGTGTGGGACTACCTCAACCAGCAGAAGGTGCCGCAGCCCTTCGTCGCCACGGGCGCCTCCGTCTGGGGCACGGACACCAAGCACCCCTGGACCATCGGTTGGCAGCCCAACTACGTTGCCGAGGCACGGATGTACGCCAAGTACCTCAAGGACGAGAAGCCGAAGGCGAAGGTCGCGGTCCTCTACCAGAACGACGACTTCGGCAAGGACCTGCTCGGCGGTTTCAAGAAGGCTGTTGCCGGCAGTGGCGTCAAGGTGATCGCGGAGGAGAGCTACGAGGTCACCGACCCGTCGGTCTCGGCGCAGATGACGAGCCTCGCCCGCTCCAAGGCGGACGTGCTGCTGGACGTCACCACGCCCAAGTTCGGCAGCCAGGCCCTTGCCGCCGATGCCAAGAACACCCAGTGGAATCCGGTGCACATTGTGAACAACGTGTCCTCGTCCGCCGCGGTGCTCAAGCCGGTCGGCTTCAAGAACGTCCAAGGGGTGGTTTCCGCCACGTACTTCAAGGACCCTGCCGACCCGCGGTGGGCGCAGGACCCGGAGGTGAAGACGTATCAGGACGCGATGCACGAGTACGCACCTGATGCCGACCCGGCCAACCAGTTCAATGCCTACGGCTGGGCCGTCGCATCGAGCCTGCACAAGGCCCTGGACGCGATGAAGTGCCCAACCCGCGAAGGGCTGCGGGACGCGGTGCGCAACCTCAGGGACGTGAAGGTGGGCATGCTGCTGCCCGGGGTCACCCTGTCCACGGGGCCGGACGACGCCTTCCCGATCGAGACGCTGCAGTTGATGCGATTCAAGGGCGAACGGTGGCAACTCTTCGGCAAGCCCGTGGACACTCGCAAGGAGTTCGGTCCGCTCACTGATTGAGCGTGGGAGGGTCCGGGGGCGGATTTGGCCGCCCCCGGACGCCCGTGACATACCGACTGGTTAGTATCTCCGTGTTGCAATTTGCAGCGGCCCGCTCCTGCCCCACGGGCACAGGGACCGTCGATGGCATACCGCTGCTGCGATGAGCAAACCGACTGCGGCGGCCCGACGCCTCCTGACCAAGCGCGACGACCAGCGGGAGGCCACCGGTCGCAGGTTCTTGGACGCAGCGCTGGAGATTCTCGCGGAGCAGGGCTACCGCCGGCTGACGGTGGCGAAGGTCGGCGACCGTGCGGGAGTCGGCCGTGGCACGGTCAACTATCGCTTCACGTCCAAGGCCGGGCACGGCCCGGGTGCGCCCGGATAGGCGGACTGGAGGGGAGCTCCGCTGTGACGCGGAAGCGATGGTGCGCAGCCGCACGCTGCCGGCGGACGTTGTCCGGGTTGGGTTCGATGCGCTGGTTGATACCGACGCGGAAGTCCACGCCGACCGTGGCGGCCTCCCCGAGCAGGTTTCTCTTCACAGGCCGAACAACTCTGCTGCGTTGTCATGGCACACCGCCCGCAGCCACTCCTCTCCAAGATCCAGCCGCTCCAGGGCGTGCAGCTGGTGCACATAGGGATAGGGGAGGTTGGGGAAGTCGGAGCCGAGCAGGATGCGGTCGCCCAGCCCGGTGAGCCGGGGGAGGGCCCTGCGGGGGAACGGCATGAGCCCCTCGGCGAAGTCGGTGAACGCCATCGTCGTGTCCAGCCGGACCTCCTCGAATTGCTCAGCGAGGCCGAGAAACTCTTCGTATTCGGGCATCCCCAGATGCGCGACGATCAGCCGCAGCCGGGGATGCCGCGCCAGCACCCGAGCGATCGGCTTGGGGCCGGTGTGTTTGCCAGGGGCGGGCCCGGAGCCGCAGTGGATCACCACAGGGATCCGGGCCTCGGCCAGCAACCCCCATGTCTGCTGAAGGAGTTCGTCGGCCGGGTCGTACGCGCCCACCTGCACATGCGCCTTGAAGACGCGTGCGCCCGACTCGACGGCCTCCCGGACGTATGTCTCGACGCCCGGTTCGGGGTAGAAGGTGGCGGTGTGTAGGCAGTCGGGGGTGCGGCGGGCGAAGTCGGCCGACCAGCCGTTCAGCCACCGGGCCATGCCCGGCTTGTGCGGGTAGAGCATCGCGGTGAAGGCCCGTATGCCGAACTCCCGCAGCAGGGACGTCCGTTCCGCCTCCTCCGTCCGGTAGGTGATCGGCCACTCGCGCCCACCGGTCAGGGGTCCGAGTGAGTCGAAGTAGTCCCAGACCTTGTGCAGGACGCGCTCGGGCATGAAGTGCGTGTGGACATCGACCAGCCCGGGCAGACCGAGTCGGCTCCAGAAGCGCCGGACCTCACGGGTTTCCTCGCCCAGAGGCTCGTCACTCAAGGCATCTGGCGAATTCGTGGCTGAGTTCGGCCCCCTTGGCGACCTGGCATCGTGCGGGCGGTTGGGTGCGGCTTGTGCGCAACCGGCAGGGTCGACAGGTGCACTGGGGTGATCGTTCATGTCGCCCACGATCGGCCTGGGTGAGGTGGCGGGTCTACTCCTTTCCGTAAAGGGCCCGTGAGGGATCAATCACCCGGGTCGTAGGGATGACGTGCAGGCCAGGCTTCTAGCCAGTGTGATGCGCCAGAAACCCCTGATGGTTAGCCAGGTCCGCTTGGCTGCTGGGTGGCGCGACACGCGCCAGGTAGTCGGCGAGGGAAGTGAAGATCTCGTCGGCAAGCCCCCCAGCTGCTGATCACCTCGACGTCGTCCATGCTCGACCTTTACCAACTGAACCCGGCCCAGCGTCGGCTGACTGGAAGCGGCGGGCCTGCCCGACGCACAGCAAATTCGGCTGCCTGCGAGACAGGGGTGGCGTAGGGTGGAGCTACCGACGCGGGGTGGAGCAGCTCGGTAGCTCGCTGGGCTCATAACCCAGAGGTCGCAGGTTCAAATCCTGCTCCCGCTACGAGAGCCGAGGGGCCCGGCAGGAATGCCGGGCCCCTCGCCGTTTCCGCCCCCTCCGGCCCATCCGCAGCTGACAGGTGTGCGGCCCCGGCTCGGCGGTCACTCGTATGACCTTGTCGGTGCGCCGCTCGGGGCCGCTCTCTCGTAGGGCTCCAGAACGAAGCCGAGCTGGTCACGCGGGCCATGCAACAGCGGATTGAGCGCGCAGGTCATCTCGCCCAGCGCGCTGCAGCGGTGGTGACGGTGAGCCAGGTGGGCACGCTTCCCGAGCAGCCGCACGTCAAGGCCGCGCAGGCGCACCCTCACCGAGAGCGAACTGGACCCGCCGCGTGTGCATTGACTGTCCCGGCCGGGCGAGGGGTCGCCCGGCCGGATCCTCGGTCTCAGCCGATCGTCAGCATCCGGGCCTTGCTCGGCACCCCCTGGGCGTCGAGCGCGAACAGCATGTACGTCCCCGGCAGAGCGACGCCCGGGTCAGCCGGGATGTCGACCTGGTACGAGGTCCCGGCCGTGGCACGGAACGGCAGTGGCACACGGCGCTGGTCGTTGTCGGTGGAGTGGGTCGCCGCACTGGCGCGTACCAGGGCGAAGGAGGTGACCGCCTTGTCGGTGGTTACCGACAACTGAGTGCCGTTTTCTGCCCGGGCGGGCACCTGACCCGTGATGGCCGGCCGGGGCCTTTCGCTGCCGTCCGCCTTGAGCAGATACGGCGGGGTGAAGATCGCACCGTCCAGGTGGTTCGTGGCGCAGTCCCCGCACAGGCCCCCGCCGCCCGAGAAGATCCGGCCGTCCGGCAGCAGATTGGCGACGCTGTGGTAGTTGCGCGGCACGGCCATCGCCGCGGCGGGCGTGAACTTCCCGGTGGCCGGATCCCAGATCTCCGGGGTCATGACGGACGTCGCGTCGCTGAACGGAACGGGGTACGACTGTCCGCCGAACACCGCGACCCTCCCGTCAGGCATCACCACGCTGTTGCTGAACGCGCGCGCGAAGCGCATGTCCCCGGTACGGGCGCTCACCGGCTGTCCGCCGCCGCTCGCGTCGACGGTATAGGCACGGCTCGTGGCCTTGGCCTTCTCGTAGGCGGTGGCGCCGCCGAGGGTGAGCAACTTGTCGATGTCGTACGCGACCGCGTTGCCGTTCATGGCGTCCTGGCTGTCGGCACGGGTCCCGGCCGGCGCGATGGTCCCGGCGCCCGCCGTGGTGATCCAGTTCATCTGCTTGCTCGGACCGAGCTGCAGCACCCGGCCGTCCGAAGTGGCGTACAGCCACTCATGGTTGTCCGCCCGGTAGGGACCCGCCGGATCCGCGGTCATGGTCGGGGCTACGGGAACGCCGGGCAGGGTGCGCCACGTTCCCGTGGCAGGCGACCACACTTCGGCGTTCTTGCCGCCCGCGCCCCCGCTCCAGGAACCTCCCAGGACGAAGGCGTCGCCGTTGGACAGCAGGGTCATCGCCTGGTAGCCCCGGGGTAGGTGCATGTCCGCAGTCGACGTCCAGGCGTCCGTCGCCGGGTCGTAGATGCTGGCACGCTCCGCGTTGCTGCCGCCGGTGACCAGGACGCGCCCGTCGGACAGGATGGCGATCCCCGGGCAGAACATGTCGTGCCCGGTGTTGTCGATGCGCCGCTGCGAGACCTGACCAGTCGTCAGGTCCATGATTGCGGTCTGGGTGTAGCCATTGCTGCCGCCGAACCGGTCGACGCCGTACGCCGACCAGGCGAGCAGTTTGTTGTTCGGTAGGACGGCTGTGGCCACCGGGACCAGGGGGAAGCCCTTCACCGGACCCCACGCACCCGCTTGGGCTGGATCCGCCGGCCCGGCCAGCCGGATTTCGGCCGCCGAGGACCAGGGGCCGCGGCCGCCCGCCTCGGTGGTGGCGGTCAGGCGTACATACCGGGCCGTCACCGGCCGAATGAACGAGGCACCCTTGATCGTGTCGTCATCGGCCCAGGTGCCGGAAGCCACCGGGGCACCGAAGGACGCGCCGTCCGAGCTGGTGGTGACGATGAAGGCGCCGATCCGGCCGTTCGCGGAGCCCTGGCGCGGCTGATAGGTGAGCTGGGAGACGGTGCGGGGCCCCTTCATGTCGATGGTGATGCTGTGCGGCAGCGGAGCGGGGGTCCCCGACCACTTGCTGTGCCAGATGGTGTCGGCATCCCCGTCCAGCACGTTGGCAGCGCGTCCGTCCTCCCCGGCGCCCTCCTCGTCGCTTGCCGTGGCGGTCCATCCCTCGCGCGACAGGTCGACGACACCGGCGGTGGAGCCGGGATCGCCGAGCAGGTCGAGCTCCGCCGCGGACGTCCACGGACCCCGTCCGCCCGCTTCGGTCAGCGCCGTCAGCCGCACATACCGGGTGCCCTGTGCGGCGAAGGACAGCGTCTTGGCCGTGGCGTCGTCCGCGAGAGTGCCGGAGGCCACCGGCTGGCCCCACCCCCGGCCGTCGCTGCTCAGCCGGATCTCGTACTTGCCGATACGGCCGTTGGGGCTGACGGCCCGCGGCCGGTAGACGATCGCCGACACCACAGCGGTGCGGTGCATGTCGATGGTGATGCTGTGCGGCAGCGGAGCGGGGGTTCCCGACCACTTGCTGTGCCAGATGGTCGCGGTATCCCCGTCCAGCACGTTGGCGGCGCGTCCGTTCTCCGCGGAGCTCTCCTCGTCGCTGGCGGTCACCGTCCACCCGTCCCGGGGCAGCACCGGTGCGGCGGGTTCCATCGCGGATGCCGGCGCCACGGCGTGGTGTGGCGCGAACCCCGCACCGGTAGGGCCCGACACCCCTGAGCTGTCCGCCTTTGCGTCTTTCTGGCCGAAGCCCGCCAGGGGGAGCAGGGCGGTGGCCACGGCCAGCACCGCGACGAGAGTGAGAGTGCGGGAACTTATCAGGAAACGCCATGGCTTGCGGGATGAGCCGGGTCTGCGAACACGCGGTATCGGCACGGTGATGGTCTCCGAAGGTGAGAAGGCGCCTTGCGGCGCAGCCAGATGACGACCATCAACGGCTGTGTGATGCCAGGGCGTACAGACGGTTCTGAGCCAATAAAGGCAATTAGGTGCACCTGGGTTGGGCCGGAGTCGGCCAGGGTCGGCTGGCTGCTGGCGCTCAGCGCGATTACTTGACCTGCTTCCTGGCCTGAAGTCCAGGGATTCCGGCCTGGGTCGTCCGACCCTTCCGGGGGCTTCCTGCTTCAACGCGCTGCGCGGGCACGTGTGCCCGTCTTACCGGCACTCCACAGGCGTTTGGCGTCGCCACCCGTCCGGTGGCGACGATCCGGCGTCCTTCGAACAGGACGTTTCGGCTGCGTTGTGGTCGCGGTGGCGCACTCGCCGCACGTCCACCTCCTTGACGTGCAGGGGCGCACCTGGCCCTGGGCGACCGGGACTCCGCCTTCGAGGCCCTCGAAGAAGCCTGGAACGTCGCTTCCGAGATGGCCCGGGTCCACCCGACGAGCCAGGAACTGATGCGTGTGCTGACCTCACTGCACCGTCGCAGCAACCCGAGGCTGACACGGCTGGCCAAGCGCGCGGGCGTGCCCTACTGATATTGGGCCAGCCCGGCGGATCAGGAGGGGATAGGGTCTGACCGTGATTGATGTCCAGGTTCGCAGTGAAAGCGGCACGGTCGAGGCCTGCGCCAGGCACGGCGTGGCCTGGAGTCCGGAACTGGCCGGGCTTGATCAGTCAGCGTTTCCGATGCTGGGGCACTTGTTGCCGTACGCGGACACCATGTTCAATCACCGACAGGTGGCCACCCTGCTGGAAGAGATATCGCGGCTGCCTCCGGGAGTGGTCACCGATGAGTTCGCTCGCGAGCTCATCGAGCTGAGCCAAACCGTTCTCGACGGACAAGGGCTGTATCTGTGGTTTGTCGGAGACTGAGCCGACACGTCGACTCAGTAGCTGATGAGGTGGGCTTTTCAGGTCAGGTCGCCCCAAGACCGTGCGCATCCTTCACCGGAGCGGCATGGTCATCCGTTCTGGGCGTGGCAGCTACCAAGACTGTATGAACGACCGTTGACGAACGTGGATCATCCCGCGTCATACAAGGCGGAGCACCGTTGGCGATCGTCCGCCTTGAACGGCTCCAGGACGGCGTTGGGGTGGCGGTCGCGGGCGGAGGCCAGCAGTTCGTCGAGGTCGGTGTCGCGGAAGCGGCGCACGGTGTTGCGGTCGAGGTTCAGACGGCGGGCGACGGCGCTGATCGTCCAGCGTTTCTCCAGCAGGCGGTGGATGTCTTCGTAGCGGTGGCGGGTGCGTTCGATGATCTGGGTGCGGGGCAGTTCCGCGGGCGGCAACAGCATCGTCCTCCTGGACGCGTTTGCGTAGGCAGTCGCGGTGCTGGTGGCAGGTCTTCTCCACCGCGGCGGACAGGTTCTGCAACAGGTGCCAGCGATCGGCGACTTCCAGGGCATGAGGAGCGGCTTTCCTGATCGCCCTGGCGTAGGCGGTGGCCCGGTCCCGGCAGATGATCTCGGCGCCGGGATGCTCGGTGAGCCAAGCCGAGAACGTCTCGGAGGTCCGTCGGGCAGTACGTCCACGACCCGGCCAGCCTCGACGTCGACCAGTACGGTGCCGCAGGTGCAGCCCTTCCGGAAGGCGAACTCGTCGACCCCCAGCACCCGCGGCGCGGTCCGGCACCGTCGGGGCGGTCAACAGTCTGAGCAGCCGGGTCCGGCCCGCGACCAGCCGCGGGCGGCGGCACAACCGCGATCGACCGCAGCCACCCCGTCAGCCCGGTGCTGGAGCGGCGGTGCCGCTCGGACAGGCCCGGCACCTGCTCGACGAAACGTCTTGCGGGAACAGCTCTTCCGATCACAGAAGTCCCGGCGACACGCAGCCGGACTATGACCCGACGAGGCGCCAACAGCCTTACATTCAAGGCTCGTTGATACGTGCTAAGTATGCGCCTCGCCTGTTTCCGGCAGTCCGGGCACCGGCCTGGGCGAGCGGTGGAGACGGCCTCCACTACGAGGACGTCGGAGGAATCGCTGACGCGCTCCACTCGCACATCGATCCCGGGAAACAGCACAGCCTCGACCGTCTTGCTTGCCATGCCGGGACATACTCTGCCGAAACGATCCCTCGCTCACCTCCCTGACCTGGGGATTCATGGAACTCCGGTCAGAGCCTCGAACACGCTCAGGTGTGCTCCTCGCCCCAGTTCATTGGGTCTTGAAGCATGTGGGGAGGGTGGGGAGCGACGAGCGGGCCCTGGCTTGGGTGTTCTATGGGCGCTTGTCGGTAGGGGCTGTCAGGATGCGGCCATGGATCCTTCGGAGATCGTTTATGCATTGTGGGAGCGCATGCAGGCCCGGGACTGGGCCGGGTTGCGTGACTTGCTGGCTGAGGACCTGGTGGTGGAGTGGCCGGTCAGCGGCGAGCGGATCGTAGGGCGGGCGAACTACGTGCGCATCAACGCGGAGTATCCGGAGGGGTGGTCAATCCGGGTGCTGCGGGTCGTTGCCGACTGCGACCAGGTGGTCTCCGAGGTGGAGGTTCCGCACGAAACGATGGGGGTGCATCGGGTGGCATCGTTCTGGACTGTGCGGGAGGGGAGGGTCGCGGCTGTCCGGGAGTATTGGAGCGAGTTGGGCTCGGACCCGTCGCCGGAGTGGCGGGCCGCTCTGGTTGAGCGGTTGTGAGAGAGCTGGCCGACACATGAGTGGGGCCCGCCGACCGTTGGGCCGGCGGGCCCTGGTGACCAGTGACGGTCAGGCTGGATGGTCCGGGTGGCCGTCGCCCGCGGTCCGGTTCATGGGGTCCTGCGCAGGGGGACGATGTCGGGAATGGCCGTGGGAATCGAGGGCCGGGCGGCTTCCGGAATTCCGTCCTTGTAATGGTGACGTAGTTTCTTGGATGTAGCCGCGACGCTTGCGGCAGAACGCGATCCGCTGATCGATGGTGAGGTTGTCGGCGAATTGTTTCCGGAGAAGGACGATGTCTCCAGGGGTGTTGATCCGGTTGGCTTCCCTGCACTTGGTGAGGAAATAGCCCGTGAGGGCGGGAGCGGTGTTCCGGTCTCATGGAAGCCCGGCGAGGGGTTGGTGCTGCGGGGTCAGTCGGACCCGCTCGGGATGCGTGTGCTGGCCGCAGACGGCGCTGATGTTCGTTCGGTGGCACCGTCGCCTTCGGAGACGCCGAAGTCCTCGACGTCGGCCCACCAGGTGGTGCGGTCCACGATCCGTACGAAGCCGTCGGTGTCCTTGAGGCCGATGTCGCCGGTGCGGAACCAGCCGTCGACGAGGGCGGCTGCGGTCGTCTCGGGGAGGCCGAGGTAGCCGGTGCAGCGAAGAACGCGGTGTCGGCGGCGGTGATGAGGTCGCAGGCGAGGACGAGTTCGAGGCCACCGGCCACCGCCGCGCCTTCGACGGCGGCGATGAGCGGCTTGGTTCGGCGGGCGCGGGTGAGCCCGGCCAGTCCTCGGCCGGCGACCCTGGGTACTCCTTCGGTGGGAAAGGCTTTGAGGTCCATGCCGGAGCAGAAGTGGCCGCCCGCTCCGGTAAGGACGCCGACTTCGAGCGCTGGGTCGTTCTCCAGCAAGGTGAGCGCGGCATCGACGGCGTCGGCGAGAGCCTGGTTGATGGCGTTGCGGACGTGGGGCCGGTTGAGGGTGATGACCAGGACGCCGCGCGCCGCTCGGTCAGCACCGGTGGCTGCGTGGTCTCGGTGGCAGCGGATCTGGTTGCTGACCTGAAGGAGCTGAAGGATTTCTTCGCTGCGGCCGCAGCTGCGGGCGACGCGGTGATCAAATTCGAGTCGGCTTGAGTCGGGCGCCGTCACACCGTGGTGGTGTCGCGTTTGACAGCGCGCCGCCCGCCATCCGGACGCCCTCTGCTCCATCGAGTTGATGCCCGCCTCGGTCTCACCGATGGCGGCTCTGCGGCTCTCGACTTGTGGCTGCGACACTTCCGCCGGTCCGCCGGTCCGCCGGCTTCCGGCTCCGCCCCGGACCCTGGCCCGGGGACCGTCTCGTCGCCGTCGAGAATGTCCGTCATCGTCTCCCAGGTGATCTCCAACCGGGACAGCACCATCTCCTGCTCGGCCAGGTCCGACGACGAAGGGCAGCGGCGCACGGCACTGCTAGCTCACCGCAGAAGAGCCGTACCCATTCCGCACTCACGTACCCATCGGGCCCCACTCCACCGGGGAATTCCGTGAATGCTCACACCACCTCGCCGACCTGGGCTATACCTGTGCCGTGACTGTGCCGAGGGACGTCGACGAAGTACGCAACGAGTTACGCGCTGTTCTCGATCGGTGCGAGGTGTGGCTTCGCGCCGCGTCAGCTGCTCCTGAGACTCCGGCGGAGTGGCCGGAGGAGGTCCTCAGCGACGCGGGCACGATGACACGGCTGAGGACGCGTGCGGCCTCAACCCTGATCAACGTGGCGCTGCTGGGTGCTTTCTCGTCCGGCAAGAGCTTCCTTCTCAGTGGCCTGCAGGGCGGGCTTGAGCTGGTCGAGGTACCGACCGCCGACGGTCACACGGCGGACAAGTTCGTGGGCCTCCTACCTTCATCCCCCGTCCCCACCACTGCGTGTCCCGCCAGTGTGGTTCCGGTGGACGACCAGTCCAGCTTCGACGCGTCGGGTACTGGCTATCTGCGGGTGCGTTTCACGGATTCCGCCGAGGACAGGTGGGAGGAGGTGGGGAACTCCCCGGCCCCCTCCGTGGTCGCGGCGTATGCGATGCAGGATGCGGATGTGACCGACCGGCTCAGGTCTCACCGCGGACGTGAGGTGGCCGAGCTCGAGATCATGCTCGCCAGCGCCAAGCTTCCGGCGAAGCTCTACGACCTGCCCGGCTATGGTTCCCCGAATCCGGTCCACGACATGATCGTCCGGGCCGCGATGGCCGACGCGGACTGCTTCATGTATGTGTCGCATGCCAGCCGCACCCTCTCGGAACGTGACCTTGATCTGATCCGATTCCTGTACGACCACTACCTGTTGTCGGGGAAACGGGTGGTGTGGGTGGTCACCGCCATCGACGCGGCAGCCAATCTCGACCACCGGAACGTCCCGGAGTGGAAGGCGACGATCGCCCGCAACAACACGTACCTGCGAGACAATTTCACGCTGCCGAACGGCCAGCCGGATCTCGGCTTCATCGGTGAAGGCTTCCTGCCTGTCTCCCCCGCTTCGGAGGCACGTGCGGACAAACTCGGCGCAGAGGGAGCGGAGGCCGCAGCACAGCGGCAGCGAGCCGAAAGCCGCATGGAGACACTGCGCCAGGCGATCGAGGACCTGATCAGTACCGGGACCGGCGCCCGGCACATCGCCGCGGTGGCGACGGAGGCCCGGATCCTCATGGCCCCGCGGCAGCAGGCGCTTACCGTGCGGCTGCGCGACGAACGCCTTGAGATCGACGAGCTCAAGGAGCTACTGAAGAGCGAGCGGCAGCGACTGGAGCTCCTCGACACTGCATTGCCGCGCATGCGCGAGGACCTTGAGCGCAAACTCCACAACCGCATCGCGCGGACTGTTCGCCCCTTCACCCGACTGTCCGCCCATCTCCACGCCGAGCTGGACGACGTCATCAGGGCCACGGACCTCAACAGGCCCACCAAGGCGAACCAGATTCAGGTGTCGAAGGCCCAGGCGCTCCGTACATGGATCGAGGGGCCTGCGGGTCCGGCGACGCTGTGGACCGAGGAGTTCGAGGGCTTCAAGAAGGACCTGGTCCAGGCGGTGGACCAGGTCTTCGGCGACAAGGATCTAGCGGGACGGCTTCCGGACTTCACTCTTGACGTGAACAGCCTCTCGCTTCCCCAGCAAAGCCGGCGTTCGACCACCCGTCACGACGTGGTGCAGCGGGCAGCGGCGCTGGTCGGCATCGTCACACCCGTTGCAGCCAGCGGGGGCTGGCTGTACGGTCTGGCCGCGGCCGGCACGCTCTTCCCGCCCGCCGGCCTTGTCGCCGGGGTCGCCGCTCTGGTCTACATCGGTGTTCAGCGCCGGAAAGGCCGGATCAGTTCCCTGCAAGTTCTCCAGGACGAGTGGATCGGCGCGATGGACGCCGAAGTTGCCGCGATCAAGGACCAGTTCACGCTGGCAACAGGTATTCAGGGAACCGATGTCGTCGATCATCTGATGGACAATTTGGCGCAATACCGGGAGCAGCTCGAACAGTCCCGCGACCGCATCAGCGAGCGCATCAAGAACCCTGAGAACCAGGTCCGGCAGGGACTCATCGACCAGCTCGAACCGCTGTGCGCCGAAGCGCACACTCTCGTCGAGTCCCTCCGGGCTTTGGAAGCGCTCTGACCGGGCGGCGACATGCGCGTCGCGACGCCCCCGGCCCGGGCCGAATCCCGAGCGGGGCGTCGTGAGTGCGCCCTGGACAACTACCACCCCAGCGCGGCTCCCTCTCTGATCCAGACGGTGAACAAGGCGCCGGTCGTCGCGACGCTCTCCTCCAGCGCGAACCCGTCCGGCTGGGGGGCGGACCCCACTGCAGCCAGGTCCGAACAGTAAGGGCGGCGTCGTCTGCGACGGCCGTGAGGACGGCGCCTCCCACGTCGTGGCGTGCAGGCTCACGACCGCGACCAGGGGAATGGTGACGGCGGCCGTGCCAAGCGGCTGTGATCAACGTGTCGGGATCGCCCAGCGTGACTGATGATCAGGTCGGTCTTTGAATGGTAGTGCTATGCGATCAGACGTTGAAGCTGCTGCTCCCGCACCTGTGCGCGCTGGTAGTCAGTGAAGTCCGGGACGCGGGGACGACTGCGAGGGTCACCGCTCGTGCGGCCTTCGACCAGGCATGTTGCCTGGAATGCGGTGCTGGCTCAGCTCGAATGCGTGACCGGTGTCGGCGGCGGATCGCCGATCTGGCCGTTGGCGGTTTGGGAGCGGCAGAACAGGAGTTGCTTCGGCGAGGTGCTCGTGAACGGGGATTGATCGTAGTCTCCGTAGCGCTGCGCGACGTCGAGACCGGCCAGCCGGCAGAGCGTCAAGAGTTCTTCGGGAAAGAAGCAGCGCATGCTGACCTTCTTGGTGCGTACGCACACGCCGTCGTGTAGGTAGTCCAGCGTGAAGCGCAGCACTTGGGCGGCGGCGTCGTAGCTTGTCGTCGCTCGCACCTCGAGCCTCGCCCCGTTCCGGTCCACGACCGACTTGTGGTGGTAGGGCGACTCGGGGAGCCGGGACAGCTTGGCCATGTCGGGGTTGAACACGTCCAGGATCAGCATGCCGCCTGGTCGCAGCATGTTTCGCGCCGAGGTGAGGAACGCGACCACGGAATCCAGGTCGTGCAGGTGCTGCATCGCGTTGGTCGCCGAGAACACCAGGGCGAAGCGCCTGTCGGAGCGGATGTCTCGGCAGTCCTGTTCCAGCCACTCGACTGGCAGTCGCTCGTCCTCGGCCCGCTGACGGGCGCGCGCGAGCATCGAGGGCATGATGTCGAGCCCTGTGACATCTACGCCCGCCCGCGCGATCGGCAGGGTGATGCGCCCGGTTCCGCAGGCCACCTCCAGGACCGGACCGCCCGCTCGGATCGCTTGGCCGAGGAAGAGGGGGATGTCGTGGGTGCGCGCGGTGAACTCCTGATCGTAGAAGTCCGCATCGTCGTATACGGCCAGGTCCTTCAGTGGTTTCATCGTGCCACCGCCGGGGCCGGGCCGAAAGCGTCGGCAAGGCTGGTCAGGATGGACCCGGACCAGTTGCTCTCCCCGAACACGCTGGTCGGCATGGCGAGCACGCCGCACCCGCGCTGGAGTGTCTCCGCCGGGATTTCAACCGGGAAGAAGTAGTTGCCGGGACAAGTCCGGCTCGCCGTGGGGATCGCCCCGAGCACTTCGTCCGGCAACCGTTCGAACAGCCGCTCAGCCCGTGCGGCCAGTTCGTCGACGACCTGCTGGGGCACGTCGCTGTGCTCGGTCAGCAGACGGTCGGCGAGCCTCAGCTGTGCCGACGTCGGCGGATCCGCCCGGAAAGCTTCGGTCAATTCGGCTTGCGCCGGACCCAGCAGGACCACGCCGAACGTGCGTGGCCACAGCCATCCCTTGGTGACCGAATGCAGCAGGACCGCACGACCGGTGTCCAGCAATCGCCGTGTGCCGGCAGCGAACGTGGCCCCCAGGTCGTAGACACTGTCGATCAGCACGTGGCGGCGTGGTGATTCCCGCAACCACGCAATCACCTCGGCGCATTCGGCATCGGACAGGTATCGGCCGAGCGGCTTGCTGGGGTTGGCGAGCAGCAGGTATTCGGGCCGGTGGTCGGCCGGCGACCTCGGCAGGACCGGCGCCGGTAGCGTCGGGTAGGACGCGGGCGCCAGGCCCGCAGCGCGGGCCAGTTCGAAGTAGACCGGGTACACGTCGCTGGGCAGCCACAACCGCGCTTGCACGGCGCGCAGCCAGTGGAACAGCACACCGAGCCCGTGCCGGACCCCTCGACAGACCATGGCGTGGCCGGACCACTCTTCCGGCAGCTCGAAGCGCCGCAGCCAGGCACGGGCGAGATCGCACCGGTGCACCGTACTCATGTCGGTCGGCGGTTCCGGTCGCGTCGGAGCAAGCGCCCGGTACACGTTGGTCTCGGCGGCGTCCAGAAGCGACGAGGAAGCACTGAGTTGCCGCTGCCGGAATTCCTGGAACTCGTCGAACCTCATGCCGCCGCACCTTCGGGCACGATCTCGCTGGCCCGGTCTTCCAGGGAGGCGTAGCAGCGTCCGTCGGCCATGACGTTCCAGCTGCGTGCGATCCCGTTGGTGCGTTCCCAGAGCAGGCTGGGCTCGGTGTAGGCGGCGATCCGCATCGGCCGTCCGTCCCAACTGCCGTGGTAGACCGGCGCGCCCCAGGGCAGTCGGCTCGCCAGTTCGAAGCCGTGCTGGTCGGCGAACCGGGTGACGATGGACAGCGAAACCTGGTGCTCTCGGCTCCAGACGTTGGCGGCGCGGTCGAAGTAGAGCGACTCGGTGCTGGTGGATACGTAGAGCTCTTTGAAGCAGACTTCCTCGACGCCGAGAGCCGCGGCCCACGAAAGGTAGTCGGCAAGCCCGGCGGCGTCGGCAACGCCGCCGTGCTGGAGCACGCAGATCAGCCTCATCCGCAGGCCCGGCCAGCGGTCACGTTCCACGCGCCAGGTGTCGATCACAGAGCTCACCGGTGTGCGCAGCATCATCAGCCGCTCGTTGGCGTCGTCGTCGTGGTGGTGCCGGGAGACCGCCAGCACGCTCAGGCCCGCGGCGCTCAGGGCTGCAAGGCGGCCGGCGCGGTCAGCGTGCCGGCCTTTCGCCAGGGTGTGCGCGTTGGTGATCAGGACGACCTTCGGGAGGGCCGCCGAGCAGGCGGACACCAGTCGCAGCTGCTGTTCGAAGGGTATGAGCGTGGGCTCCCCGCCGCCGGTGATCACCGCACGCTCGGCACCCGCCGCACGGGCGCGCTCCAGCCAGTGGGTGACCGCGTCCCACGGGACCCGTGCCGGCGCTTGGTCGCTGGAGATCGAAGCCGCGGAGAAGCAGAACGAACACCTGGCTTGGCAGGCGGAGGCGACCGGCAGAAGTGAAACCGAGCGCGGTCGCGTGTCGGCGTAGCGGCGCTGTGCCGATCCGTGCAGGTGCAGGGAGGCCGCCATCGCATCCTCGACGGTTGTCGGGCGCAGAGCGAACTCGTCGCCTTCTTGGTCGAGTTCGTGGACTGCTGACAACCGGATGCGAGCCTCGTGCAGTTCCATGCCGAGGCCGGTCGACACGTTGGGCACCAGCTTGTCGGGGTCCACCATGGTTTCCAGCACCAGCAGCCGGTCGCCCTCAATGGCCAGACGGTCCAGCAAGCGTCGCGCCTTGCCGATGCCGATTCCCAACTCCGCACGGGTCAGCAGGTGGAACCGGTCGGGATAGGTACTCTCCGGAATCCCCGCCTTGCCGTAGGCGAACGCGTACTTGTCGAAGCCCTTCGCGAAGTTCGACAGCACGATGACGTGGAAGCGCTGGTCGCTATGGTTCATCCCGTCATCATGCATGAGCGGGTCAAGATGTCATGGACCGAACTGCAGGCGGAACGCGGTGCTCCGATCCGATCCGTCGTCAACGACACGGCCCAGCCCTGTCGCGGTGTACGACACGGCCGTCGGCGACCTGGAGACCGTCGACCAGCCCGGTGTGGCGAGGACCTGTCCTTCGTCACGAGCACCCGATCGCACGCCGATGCTGATGCTGCCGGCGTCGCGATGGCAGAGCGGCTCCACTGATGGGCTGTCGGTCGGCCGCGGTGATCCCGACTACATTGCCGAGCAGGCCGAGGACTTTGAACGCCGCTGGACCGCGCTGACCCGGTATCACGCCGCAGCTTAGGCCGTGTCCGGCGGATTTTGGGACTGCCCCAGCCTTGGTTCGTTGGCATGCTCATGGGGTGCGGAGATCTCACAAATGAAGAATGGGCCCGGCTGGAGCCGCATCTACCGAAGTCCGGTCAGAGCGGGGGCCGTTGGGAGAGTCATCGCAGGGTGATCAACGAGGTTCTGTTCCGGCAGCGCACCGGGGTACCGTGGCGGGATGTGCCTGCGCGTTTCGTTCGGTGGAAGACCGTGTACGAGCGGCATCGGCGCTGGTCAGCGGATGGCACATGGGACAAGCTCTTCGCGGCTGTCCTCGCCGATGCTGACGCGGAAGGCCGCATCGACTGGTCCATGGTGAGCGTGGACTCCACCTCCTGCCGGGCCCACCAACACGCCGCGGGAGCACGTAAGAAACCCCCGCGGCTTCCGGGAAAAGACACACGCCCCTGCAGCACCGCCCCGATGAGGGCCTGGGACGCTCACGGGGCGGCCTGACCTGCAAGATCCACCTTGCCGGTGAGGGTGGACGCCGCCCACTCGCCTTGCTGATCACCCCGGGGCAGTGGGGCGACGCTCCGCAGCTCATCCCGGTCATGGAGCGTGTCCGTGTCGCCCGCCGGGATGGCGGGCGACGGCGGACTCGGCCTGGCCGCCTCGGCGGAGACAAGGCTTACTCATCCCGTCGCAACCGCCGCTACCTGCGGCGATGCCAGATCAAGCACACGATCCCCGAACCGAAGAACCAGCGGGCCAACCGACAGCACAAAGGCAGCAGGGGCGATCGGCCCGCTGGCTTCGACAGGACGATGTACAAACGCAGGAACGAGGTGGAGCGGACGATCAATGCCCTCAAGAGCTTCCGGGCTGTGGCGACGAGGTTCGACAGACGCGCCTGCGTCTTCTACGGCACCGTCACCGTTGCCTCGATCCGACTTTGGCTCCGATCGAGACCCACCGGAGAGAGCTAGTAGTACCCCTTCGCCCCGTCAAGCAGCTCCCTCACGATGTCCGCATGCCCCGCGTGCCGTCCGGTCTCCTCGACGAGATGGAAGAGCATCCAGCGGAGGTTGGCGTTGCCGGAGCGACAGCCGGGGTGGCGGCCGGCGTCATCCCAAGAGGCCGCGGCCACGATCTCGTTTCTTCGGGCGCACTGGCCTCGTACGACGCACACGCGCGGCCGGGAGCGCGCCCCATCGCTTCGCGGGAACCGGACGCGCACCACCGGCCGTCGTTCAGGCCCGGGTGTAGCCGCCGTCGGCGAAGAGTTCGGCGCCGGTGACGAACGACGAGGCGTCCGAAGCCAGGAAGAGAGCGGCCTCGGCGATTTCCTCGGCGTCGGCCAGCCGCCCCAGTGGCACGACGGCCTCGGCGAACTGGTCGACGTCCGGCCCCGCGGCGCCCAGCAGGCCAGGGGTCCGCGTGGGTCCCGGGCTGAGCACGTTGACTCGGAATCGGCGCTCCCGCGACTGCCGGGCCCAGTTGTGCACGAGGTTGCTCACCGCCGCCTTCGAGGCGCTGTAGACCTCGAGTTGCTCATTGGGCCGCACGCTGTTGCTCGAGCCGACGACCAGGATGGAGGCGTTCTCCGCCAGCAGCGGAAGCGCCTTCTGAACGGTGAATAGTGGGCCCTTGACGTTGACGGCGAGCGTCAGGTCGACGTTCGCCTCGGTGTGGGCGCCGAGCGCGGCGTCCGCGACGATTCCCGCGTTGGCCACCAGCACGTCGATGCGTCCGGCCTCCTCGCGGACTCGCGCGTAGAGCGCGTCCAAGTCGGCCAGGACCGAGACGTCGGATCGTACGCCGGTGGCCGCAGGGCCCATCTCCTTGACTGCCGCTTCGAGGCGGTCGATGTCCCGGCCGGTCACGAAGACCCGTGCGCCCTCCCGGACGAAGCGGTGGGCGATGGCCAGCCCGATCCCGCTGCTCCCTCCGGTGATCACAGCCACCTTCTCCTGCAGCACGCCTGGCATGTCGAACCCCTTCAGTTGTGGAATGGATCGTCCATAACGTAGCCAGTAATGGACGATCGAGTCAAGAATCGATAGGCTGAGACCATGCCGAGACCACGCGCATTCGACGAACGCCAAGTCCTGGAGCGGGCCCGGGAACAGTTCTGGGCGACCGGCTATGCAGGAACCCGGATGGACGACATCGCCCAGGCGACCGGCCTGGGCAAGGGCAGCCTGTACGGCGCATTCGGCGACAAGGGCAAGCTGTTCCACCGCGTGTTCGGCGACTGGTGCACCGCAGTCGTCGAGGTGGCCGAAGGGCGGCTGGCAGGTGGCCCGGACGCAGAGGCCTTGGCCCGGCTGTCGGGATACGTGCACCTCATGGCGGAGAACACCGCCTCAGACACCGAGCGCCGCGGGTGCCTGTTGGCCAAGGGCGCGGCGGAACTGGCCCAGCACGATCCGACGGTCGCAGGACGGTCGGCCGAGACCATGACGGCACTGCTGACCCTGCTGCGGACGGAGATCAGCGCCGCCCAGCGCCACGGCGACATCGATAGCGCTGCGGATCCGGAGCGGTTGGCGGCACTGCTGTTGACGGTGGTCCGCGGTATCGAGGCGGTAGGCAAGGCCGGCCTGGACCCGGAGACGCTGCGGAACATCGCAGACACCGCACTGGCGGTCCTGCCCATGCCCGAGGGGCAGAAACGCCTCGCAACCGGGCGCAGTCCGGCCCGCGAGAACTGACTTGGTGCCATCACGGCCACATGATCCGCCGGACAGTGCCAAGTGACAGGCCCGCGCAGACCGATTGCGCACCAGAACATGCGTAGCCTGAATGGAATGCCTGACGTGCTGTGACGGGCGTGATCGTCCTGGACTGGGGGGTGGATGGCGGTCGGCCCGTGACCACCGTCGTCCCGGCCCGACGGGCCGGGACGTTGCCTGTATGGGTGTCAGAGAATGCGCCAGGCGACTGCGTATGGCTGGGCGAATCGGGTGATCCGGTGGGCGCGGATGACGACCTCGGCTTCCCCGGCGGGGATGTCCCGCCACTGGATCTGCTCGACGTTGTTGATTCGGTCGAAACCCGGGTCCGTGCCCATGTTGCCGTGGCGTTCCTGACCGCCTGCGCGGACGATCAGGTCGAGGTCGTTCTGCAGGGCCGGGCCAGGGGGGTCCGTCCAGACAAGGGTGATCTTCAGGGTATGGCCTGCTCCCTGCGGAATCGGGATGTGGAACTCGCGTTCCTCTCCCTGCTCCAGTTCCTTGGCGTCGGTGAAGCCCGCCCGGTCGCCATCGGTCGGGAGGACGACGGCGCGTTGGAGGTTGACGATGCCGAAGCCGGAGTTGTTGTTCGGGGAAGGGCCTGCCTCGGAGGGGATGTACTGGCCCTGGAGCTCATCGGCACCGTTGATCAGCATGGCTTTGATGAGTGCGGCGGTGGGCTTTGGGGTGCCGTTCTTCACCAGCGTCTCGCGCAGTACCGCCACGCAGCCGGCGACCAGCGGGGTGGCCATGCTGGTGCCGCTGTCGAACATGAACGCGGGATCTGTGGAGACCCCGAAGCTCCCGTTGTCGGGTGCCACTCGCGAGCGCGTCGACAGGATCGATGTGCCAGGGGCTACGACATCGGGCTTGAACCGGCCCTCTGCTGTCGGACCGCGGCTGCTGAAGGCCGCCATCCCGGCGGGGTTGTCCGCCATCTTGTTCCCGTGGATCGGCGGGGCAGGGAACTTGATCGGTCCGTTGAGCAGCCTGCCGTCGTAGGTGAAGGGGATCTCGGGGCGGTTGCTCTCGCTGGCGCCGACGGTGATGACGTTCTTGGCCGCCGTTTCGTCGCTGACGGATCTCAGGTTGATGCGGCCGTCCCCGTCCCGGTCCGTGCCGTCGTTGCCCGCGGCGAAGCAGATGACGAAGTCCTTGTGGTCCCAGACCATCTGGTCGGCCTCGCCTGCCGCCGGGCCGTAGGGAAGCCCGGGGGTGACCGGACCCCATGAGTTGGTGTGGATCCGTACCCCGTCCTCCGCGAAGGGCGGCTCGAACAGGTCGAGCAGATTGTCCGGGATGCCGGCGAGAGATCCGTTCTCGGTCATCACCGACTGGAGAACCAGTCGCGCCTCGGGAGCCGTACCGGTGATGGCGCCGCCCATGGGCTCCGACATCCCGTCTCCGAGGACCGAGCCCGCCACGTGGGTGCCGTGACCGCTGGGGTCGTCCGCCCGTGCGGGGCTCGTGCGTCCCAGGGCGATCAGCCGCTTGACCCGGCCGGTGAAGGCAGCGTGCACATTGGTGGTCGAACCCTTGTCGAAGCCAGTGTCGGCGACGCACACGATCTGGCCCTCACCCCGGAACTTCGTGCCGTTGAGGGACACCTGGGCGTGCATCAGCGTCCCCGCGACGGTGTTGTACAGCACCCGCTCCGGGACTTCCTCGATCTCCTTCACCTCATCGAGCGCGGCCAGCGCGGGCAGGTCCTCCTCACGGACCGTCATACGCACCTTGCCGCGGCTGGGCCGTACGTCGCCGGGGCTGACTCCGGCCGCCGCCGCGACCCGGTCCCGTACGCCGTCCACGCTCGCATCGACGTCCTCGTGCAGGACGACGTCGACGGTGCGAGTCCCGCTGCCCGCCGCATCAAGGGGATCGGCCAGCGCGGCGACACTCGAACGCAGCCGGGTCGACTGCAGTGGCCGGCCGATCTTGAAGCCGTTGAAGTACACGTCCGCCCAGGCCACGAACGGCAGCGCGCGCACGGCATCCAGGTCCGTTGCCCGGTAGCCGCACAGGTAGGTGTCCTCCGGAACATACTCCTGGACCACCACCCCGAGCGCCGCCAGTTGTTCCTTCTCCTCAGCTGTGGGCGGATGCGTGGTCTGGACGAGCAGATAGTTGGACGCAGAGGCGTCCTCGGACGTCAGCGATGCGGTGGCCAGCTCGTCAGCCTGGACCAGCGGATCCACCGTGACGCCGTTGATGGTGATACGGGCCATGCGGAACTCCCGGAGGGGGTGGGGAAGGCGCGCACCTGGCAGCCATGGCAACCCCGGCACTGGCCATACGGACGCCCACATGGCCGAAGCCGGTGAACC
This sequence comes from Streptomyces olivochromogenes, assembly GCF_021538895.1. Lineage (GTDB taxonomy): Bacteria > Actinomycetota > Actinomycetes > Streptomycetales > Streptomycetaceae > Streptomyces > Streptomyces olivochromogenes_A. Next base: position 54,846 of record NZ_JADDRL010000032.1, read on the forward strand.
GGTGGCACGCCAAGCTGCGTGGTTACTTCCGTTTGGCCACCACGCTAGGCGGGTGACTGTCCACCTGCATGTCGAGCCTGGATGGAGGCCCCCATCCGGGCTCGCCATTACTCCGGAGGGCGCTCGAGAGCCTGCCGTGGCAGCCATCCGGCTACTGCGCTTGGCGCGTTGGCCCCGAACGGCCGAGGAGTTCGCTTGCCGACCGAGGTGACGGCGGTGGCGAGGTGTTCTGCCCTTGCCGACGCCCAGGCCGAGGAAGACGTCGATGTCGCCGGTGCCGATTACTTGCGGACCCCTCCATCTCGCTTTTGTCCGGCCTGCCGCGGCACCGAGCCGCCACATCCACGTTGCGGTCACCGGGTCGATCCGGCGTCTCGACGCACGCCGACTTGCCTTGAATCGTGCGCCTCGCGGATTCGGCAGGCGTCGACAGCACGGGAGAGCGGTGTCATCCCGTTCCGGGCTCGGCTGACGTATCTGGGGGTATGAAATCGTGCACCCAATGTGACGATGCGCAGTCAATTGCGACAGACGGTGACTGGAATCTGGTCAACATTGCGTTCGAGGGGGAAACCTCTGAGTGAAAGGTTCCTCGATGCAAGACCAGCAGATTGTGCAGGTCAAGATCCATCCCGCCATCGGCATCGCCCGGGTCGGCAACAGCGGTGGCCAGCCCTTCATCGGTCCGGAGTCACCAGACCAGAAGCCCCTGCCGCTCGGCCGCTACAAGGACGAGTGGGGCGCCGTCATCAAGCAGGCCGCCCGCTTCCGGGTCTACGGCTACAACAAGGCGGGTGAGGTGGTCAGGGAACTGAAACTCAACGAGGCCGGCGTAACCGAGATCAAGTGGTCCGTTCACCTGGCCAACAAGAAGGCCGCCTGGTACCAGTTCCACGTCCCGCTCGACATCCCCGAGGCCGAGCGGCTCGAGGAGAACCAAAGAGGACGACGCAACGCCGACGTCGGGGACCGGAAGAAACTCGTCATCGACCCCGGGGCGCGCACCGTCCATGCGTCACAGCGTGAGACCGGCACCTTCGACACTGGAGAGATCATGGGCCGTAAGGTCCCTCTGGGCTCAATCACCACCGAGGCGACGGGACGGCTCCTCGTGGTGGGCGGGGATGGCAGGTCGGCGTCCTACGCGAACCCGGAGAAGAAGATCACCGGCGTCGCCAACAACGACACGTGGTACGACGACGTCTCGGACGGCCCGGTGACGGCGGAGGTCACCATCGACGGCCAGAAGAAGACGGCCGCGGGAGCCTGGGTCGTCGTCGGCCCGCCACGCTACGCACCCGGCGTGAAGACGGTCCGGACCCTGTACGACGTGCTCTACGACGTGTTCGTGGACGAGGGAACCATCGCCGCGATGCCGAAGATCTCGTACGCGGACCACATCGAGCCGATCCTGAGCCGGTTCTGCCAGCTCCAGTGGGTGAACCATGGCTTCGCCACCCAGTTCGGTTGGAAGGGTCCGCACCACTTCCTCGAACCGGACATGCGCAAGCGGCTCGCCGACCCGTCGGGCACCAGCCGTGAACTGCGCCGGCAGATCTACGTCCAGATGCGCGACTACGAGCGGGACGGCATGTCCCCGCTGCCGTGGCCATGGCTCTACGGCGATGCCATGACCGGGAAGAAGGCCATGTCCGTGCGGCAGCACATCCCGCTCTCCCCAACCCAGGACCGGATGCTCGCCCAATGGGCCGACGGCGACTTCGTCCCCGAGCCCCTCCGGGGCCGGCACGAGGAGGTGGACGACGCACCGGTCCAGGAACAGCCGGGCCTGCTCGACCGGGCGGCGCTGGAGAACTGCGCCGCGGACGCCTTCCACCCCGGCTGCGAGGTCACGTGGCCGCTGCGCCACAAGACCATGTACTCCGAGCCGTTCCGCATCCTGCACCGCAAACCGGAGAACCCCGAACGGGATTACGGAGTCGTCCTCAGCCTGCAGGACGCCCTCGGCAAGAACGGCCCTCTGTACGCCCAGGGCCCCGGAGACCTCACCCGCTGGATGGCCGCACCCTGGCAGTGCGACACCGCCAGCTGCCGGTCCGGCTACCAGGTGTTGAGTGGCCTGGGCCCCCGCTACAGCCCCTACCTGCCCACCTTCTGGCCCGCCCAGATGCCCAACCACGTCCTCAAGCAGTCCGACTTCGAGATCGTCAACGATCCGGCGAACGACGACAAAACCAGGGAACAGGCCTTCGAACGCCGGGCGGTGTGGCTGCGCGGCCTGGAGGGCACCGATTTCAACCAGCAGCGCCGACAGATGATCGACGACTGGTACAAGTTCGGGATCGTCGAGGTCCACGAGTACCAGGGCGAGGACGGAAAGTTCCCCGAGCACATCCAGGTGGAGTCCACGCCGGGAGGCGACCTCGACCAGCAGCCGGACCACGCCAACCTCATCAATCTTCATGTGCCCCAGGCCGGCACGCCTCAACTGGCCGACGCGGCGGGCGCCTGGACCGGCGCGCTGTCGGCCGAGCGCGTGGAGGCCGCCCTGGTGAACCAGGCGGTTGGCGAGGTCATGCAGGCCACCGGTTGCGACGAGGCGGCGATCGCCGCCGGGTACCTGGAAAAACTGGACCCCTTCCACGAGGCGCGGTGAGTACCGTTCCCACGGTCGTCGCTCGCGGTCACCGTGTCTACGACGTCGTCGTCGCGGGCGGCGGTCCCGCCGGCTGCGCCGCCGCACTCACGCTGGCGCGTGCGGGCCGCACCGTCCTGCTGGCCGATGCCGGCACCGGCCCGCCAAAGGCGGGCGAGGCACTGGTGCCCGTGGCCCGCCTGCTCCTGGCCGATCTCGGCGTCGCCGAGGCGGTCCTGGGCGACGGACATCTGCCCTGCTACGGCAACCTGTCCGCCTGGGGCTCCGACGCCCTGCACGCCGTGGACTTCATCAACGATCCTTACGGCCACGGATGGCATCTGGACCGCCCCCTGTTCGACCGCCGGCTGCGCACCGCCGCAGGCGCGGCGGGGGCGGACGTCGTCGAACGCGCCTGCGTACGTCGGCCCGTTCGGCGCCCGGACGGCATCTGGCGGTTCGCCCTGCGCTGCGCCGACGGCGAGGAACACGTCGTGCAGGCACGGTACGTGGTGGACGCCACGGGGCGACGGGCAGCCATCGCCGTGCCCGCCGGCGCCCGGCGGCACACCGCAGACCGGCTGACCGCCTTTCACGTCTGCCTGGATCCCGCCCCGGCTGCCAATGACGGCTGCTCGCTCGTGGAGTCCGATCCGCACGGCTGGTGGTACACGGCTCTGCTGCCTTCCCGTAGACGCCTGGTCAGCTACTTCACCGACGCCGACCTGCCGATCGCCGTCCCGCGAGGCGCCGAAGACTTCCGCCGCAGGCTGCTGAGGACCCGGCACATCTCCCACCGGGCCCGCCCGCACGGACTCGCTGCCCTGCAGCGCCCCCGTCGTGCCCCGGCACACACCACACACCTGGACCGGGTACACGGAGACGGCTGGGTGGCCGCCGGGGACGCGGCAGCCGCCTTCGACCCGGTCTCGTCGCAGGGCATCATCACAGCCCTCTACACCGGGCTGAGCGCAGGCCAGGCACTCGACGCCCGGCTGCGCGGCGACAGCACAGCCTTCGACGACTACGCGGCCAAGGTCACCGCCGCCGGCACCGCCTACGAGCACGGCCATCGCACTGTGCACACCCAGGAGACCCGCTGGTCCGGTCACCCCTTCTGGTCCCGGCGGCAGGCCAATCCCCACCCGATGAAAGGCGATGCCTCACGATGACCGCATCCCAGGTTTACGGAGCGAACTGAGAGAGACAGGAGCTGATCAGCTGGTCGGGGCTGGGTGATGGGTGTTCGGGCGAGTGAACCCTCGCCTGTCTGCCAGGCCCTATGACGCGTCCGACGGCAGGCTGCTCAGATCGAGGACATCGGCCGCTGCCGGGGGCTGGATGTCCACGTGGTGGTTGAAGCCGCTGAACTTCCTGACGGTGTGGTAGTGAAGTTCTTGGTAGTCGATCCTCAGCAGATACGGTTTGCCCTCGGCAGCTATGTAGAAGGTGTAGACGCCTCCTTCGCCTTCATAGGTCACGTTTTCCGTGACTTCGACAGGGACAACGGGCTTGCCGTCGAGCTCGGTCAATTCACCCTTCGCAGCCTTGCCCTCGGTCGATGACGAGAATGGCCAGGGGCAGTCGACGAGGTCGTCTGCTCCCTTTGCCGCGCTCGCGGGGCTCTTCAGCCAGGGTTTGTGCCGCATCGCGGGGACCGTCGTCCGACCCCACTGCTCGAGGTACGCATCGTTGGGGTGGATGTAGTCCGTCTTGCCGATCCGGATCTGCTCCATTTCGGCGCCCCTGGACCAGGTGGCCTTCAACGTGCACCTGTGCTCAAGATCAGTCGTGAGACGGCTTGAATAGCCTACGAGTCCGCCGGTGGACGAGACGTCGGTGACGATGGTCACCGAGGTGAGTGTCTTCATTGTGCGGTCCGCCTCGTTGAGCAGTTGGCCGGCGGAGCGTGTGTCGGCGGAGCGTGTGTCAGCAGTGTCGCCGGCGTCCGCACAGCCGACTGCGACAGCGCCTATGAACAGGCACAGCGCAGCAGTGCTCGCTTTGGTTCGCACAATCCCCCCTCGTGTGTCGAGCGGCACACGGTACTGCAACGGCGATCTCTCCCCACATCCAGGGACGTGTCCTTCGATGCTCTGCAGCCGCTCACGCCACTGAATTTGATTGAGTGATGTCGGGACGGTTCACCGGACAGCGGTCTGCTGGCTCCGGTACCTCCTGGGGAGTGAGATACGCGCAGGGCGGTGGGCTGACCGACGCTGTGAGGGCCGCGCGGGAGCAGATCTCGTTGCAGGCTGACGTCCGCTTCGAGGCCTGCGAGAAGAACCGAGAGGTCGCCGCCGCGCTACGGGTGAGCGAGTGGTCGGTGGAGCGGTGGCGCCGGGCCTGGCGGGAGCGCGGCGAGGTCGGGGTCCTGTCGGAGGGCTCTCCGGGACGGTCCCGGCTCAGCGAAACGCAGGTCGCCAGGCTGGAGGGGGAGTTGCAACGTGGCCCATTGGCCCACGGCTGGGCGGACCAGCGATGGACGCTGGCGCGAATCAAGACGTTGATCGGCCGGCTGTTTCACGTCTCCTACACCGTCGAGGGCACGTGGCCGTTGCTGGAGCGGCATGGCTGGAGCTGGCAGCAGCTATGAGGACGAGGCCGGACAATCGATGACGCCGCCGCGTGCCAGGACCTGGGGTTGGATCGGTCAGACGCCGGTCGTGCGGGTGCGGGTGCGGGTGCGGGGCCGGGGCTCCGGGCGGGTGTCGATGGCGAGCATGGCCTGTTTCAAGCAGGGCTGGCGGTCCCGGCTCATTGACGCAATCCACGAGTATCGGGGCCGCAAGGACGAGCCGAAGGACTTCGGCTGGCGGGACTTCCGCGACCTGGTCGTCCGAGCCAGGATCCAGCTCGGGGGCCCGATCATGCTGGTCTGGGACAGCGTCTGCCTCCACCTGACCGCCGGTATGAAGGAGTTCATCGCGGCGGATGCGCATCCCAGTCCGCATAGTCTCCGATCGCCACGTCGTCGCAGAAGGTCTCCCAGAACCCCTCATGCGCGAGAGCGGTCCCGTCGACGCCGGAGATGAGCTCGCGCAGCTCTTCCGCCGCCTCCTCGCACATCTCCTCGTCGCCCTCCGCATAGAACGGGAAGCGTGCGATCACGGCCGCGATGCATCGGTTGAAGGAGTCGAGGTCACGGTTCACGTGATGGGTCGTCGATGACTCGATATTGGGAATCTGCACCACGCGACCACTGGCCACGTCGACGGCGATACGTCCGAACAGGCCACTCGTTGCAATGGCGACCAGCCCCCGTTCACCGATCGTCCCGAAGTACACCAGCTTGCTCAGTGGCCGGTACTCGTATCCGATCAACCCGCCTGGGATGCCGGTCTCCCTGAGATCGACAGCGATCCGGGTGGGCACCTCGGGTGGCGCCTCGATGGTGATCAAGACGAATTCGGGCTTCGGCAACTGCGGCAGGGACTGGCTCACGGACAGATCCTCTCCCGTACATCGCACGGCTGACGTGCGTCATGTCCACACCGGCGGGCATAGCCAACTCATGCCGGTCCTTATACAGATCCTGGCACCCAAGCTGTTCTCGGTCCGCTCCGAGACGGACCAGGAACTCTCCCGCCTCCACAACGCGGGCTGCTGTCAGCGAAATGCCCCCAGGCATCCCCGACACGCCGCCTTTCGCATCCTGGTAGGCGTGCTCACCGATCCATCGCATTCCGTCAGACGTCCCGTCAACCTAGCGTCGAGTCGGGCCCGCGGACACCGGGAACACCACAGCCAAGCCGCGCACTCAGCTCGAGCCGGCGAGGCAGGAGATCCGCACGCCGTCGGACCCGCCCCCGCTCTGGGGGCGCGGTCGCGTTCTTGAGCTTGGCCGTCGGCCTGTTCGCCATGGCCGATGGCATCCCCGTCGACGTCGCCCTGCCAGCGATCGTGCTCGCGCCGCTGCTCGCCGAACACCTGCCGGCCACGCTGGACGCCCGGGCCCGCGAGCACGTCCGCAGCGTCGAAGGTGCCAGCGCCTGCCGCTACTTGCAGCGCCTCGTCGCCCTGCACACCTGCCTCGTCCAAGCCGCCGTCGGCAACGACCGCTACGAACTGCGCCGGTCGGCCGAGATCGGCCGGCAACTGCTGTGGGACGCCGCCGACCTGTTCCAAACGCACGATACCCGCTCGACCTGTGCGAGCGCGGCGTGGCACGATCGTGCTGAGCCATCAGGTGATCGACCTCGTGATCCGCCTCCGCCCCTCGCCCGAGGTGACGTTCGCGTTGATCGCAGACTCCTTCGACGCTGGCGAAGTTACACCCAGCCATTGCCCGATGGGAACGAGTCACGGGACGACCCGCATCAGCGCCAGCGATCCGGATGCCGTGGTCGGAGCGGGCTTGACCTTGACGCTGGGTCAACCCTCCATCCTTCCGGCAGGAGCTTCCTCACAGTTGAGCATCAAAGGAATCGGTGCCTGAGTCGAACGCTAGGCCGACATCACACCCGTCGCCACCAGAGTTCCTCCAGGGGAGTTGGCGCGTCGGCGGACCCAGGCGGATGTTAGCCGCATGTTAGATCTCGGCGCCGAAGCTTGATGGGCCAGCCGGGCCGCCGCATGCTCATGCGCACTCCCCGCCAGGGGCATCGTTCACTGTCCCCGAACCGTCCGGACTGGAGCCGCCATGTCCTCCTCTGCCGTCATGCCCGAAACCTCGCCCGAGGCCCGCGCGAAACGCCGGTTCGCCCTCATCGGAGGATCACTGGGCAACCTCGTCGAGTGGTACGACTGGTTCGTCTACGCCAGCTTCGCGATCTACTTCGCCGACTCCTTCTTCCCGGGCGAAAATCCGACCACCCAGCTCTTGAACACCGCAGGGATCTTCGCGGTCGGCTTCCTGATGCGACCGGTGGGCGGCTGGGTGCTCGGCCGCGCCGCCGACCGGCACGGCCGCAAGAGCGCGCTCACGCTCACCGTGGCCATGATGACGCTGGCCGCCCTGCTGATCGCCGTTGCACCCGGCTACGACCAGGCGGGTTACCTCGGGGCTGTGGTGCTGTTGCTGGCGCGGCTGCTGCAGGGGCTGAGCATCGGTGGCGAATACGCGGCCAGCGCCACCTACCTGACCGAGGCCTCGGCCCGCAACCGGCGCGGCCTGGGCTCGTCCTTCCAGTACGTGTCGATGACCTGCGGGCAGCTGCTCGGGCTGGGTGTCCTGATCACCCTGCAACACACCCTCAGTACCGCCCAGTTGGAGAGCTGGGGCTGGCGCATTCCGTTCGTGCTCGGGGCGTTCTTCGCCGTGGTGGTGTTCTGGCTGCGGCGCCGACTGCAGGAAACCGACGCCTTCAACGAGGAATCGGAGGCGGGCCATGACGACAGCGGCCGCGGCACGCTGGCCTTGCTGTGGCAGCATCGCCGCCAGGCGGGCCTGGTCATGGCGCTCACCCTGGGCGGCACTGTCGCCTACTACACGTACACCACCTATCTCACCAAGTACCTCATCGGCAGCGCGGGCATGGCCAAGAACACCGCTACCCTCGTGAGCTTCACCGCCCTGTCCGTCTTCGCCGTGCTGCAACCTTTCGCCGGGATGCTGTCGGACCGAATCGGCCGCCGTCCGCTCCTGATCACCTTCGCGGTCGGCTGCACCGTCGGCACGTATCCGATCATGACCGCGCTAGGGTCCGTGTCCTCCTTCTGGCAGGCGCTCGGCCTGTCCCTGTTGGCCCTGGTCGTCGTCACCGGATACACCTCGATCAACGCGGCCGTTAAGGCGGAGCTCTTCCCCACCCGGGTGCGGGCCCTGGGTGTGGCGCTGCCGTACGCGATCGCCAACGCCCTGTTCGGCGGCACGGCGGAATATGTGGCGCTGTGGTTCAAGGACGCCGGCCACGAAAAGATGTTCTTCTGGTACGTCTCCGGGTGCGCGCTGGTCTCCCTGGTCACCTACGTGTTCATGCCGGATACCCGCACGGCAGTCCTCAGCCGCTCCGAGGCCGACACCGATCCCGCCCCCACCCCGGCAGCCGCGACGTACCGCGCCGAAGGCGTCCGCTGATCGTGCCGGTGACCTGGGCCTGGGCCGGCGGTTTCCGTAAGCTGCGGTCCAGGTTGTCCAGGTCACCGCTCCCCAAGGACTCCCCATGCACGCCCTTCTCGTCGAGGACGACGACCGTATGGCACAGGCGCTCGTCACGGCCCTCGCCCAGCGCGGACACAGTGTCCGCCGGGTCGGCCGGGCCCTGGACGCCCTGCGGTATGTCCGCGAGGCGCAGTTCGTCCTCCTCGACCTGGGCCTTCCCGACCTGGACGGTCTGGAGCTGCTGCGGCGCCTGCGCACCGTGTGCGACGCCCCGCTGATCGTCGTCACCGCCCGCTGCGAGGAGCGGGACATCGTGCAGGGGCTGCGTGCCGGAGCCGACGATTACGTGGTCAAGCCGTTCCGCATGGCCGAGTTGATGGCCCGGATCGACAGCGTGCGCCGCAGGACCGCGTCGCCGCCCGGACGCCCGGACGGCGGCGCCGCGCTTTCCGTCCGCGCGGGCGACGTGGAGATCGACCTCGCGGGCCGCACCGTCACCGTAGCCGGTGCGCTTGTGCGGCTCACTCGCCGCGAGTTCGACGTCCTCGCCTTCCTCGCCGAGCGGCCGGACCAGGTCCACTCCCGGGAGGAGATCCTGGACCGCATCTGGGGCGACGCCTTCCTCGCCGCATCTCGTTCGCTGGACGTGCACGTGGCCGGCATCAGAGCCAAGACCGGCCGGGCCGGTCTGGTGCGCACCGTCCGCGGCTTCGGCTACCAGCTCGGCTCTCCCTCGGCCGACCGGGCCGGGCACGGCGAAGGCGACGGCGGCGGATGAGACGCCGCCTGATGATCGTCCTGATGGTGCTCATGGGAGCGGCGATGCTGCTGCTGTCCCTGCCGTTGGCCGACTCCTACGCGAGCGGACGCACCGAACGACTGCTGCTCCAAAGACGCTCCGAGGCGGTGCGGTTCGCCGATCTGGCCGACCGGGTGCGCACACGCGCCGACCGCATCGAGCTGTCCGCCGAGATCAGCCGCTACGCGGAGTTGTACGGAGCCTCGTTGGTCGTGGTCGACACGACAGGGCGCACGGTCGCACGGGCCGGGACAACCCTCGTCGTCTCCGCCGACTCCACAGCGGGCGAGGCCTTGCGCCGTGCGCTGACCGGCCGCTCCACCGAACAACTGCCCACCGTGCGGCCCTGGGGGCCCGACACGGTGGTGCTGGCCGAGCCGGTCGGCCAGGACGAACGCGTCAGCGGCGCGGTGCTCGTGGCGGCGCCCACCGACGCCGCCCGCCGGGACGTGTCCGTGCGCTGGTCTCTCATTGCCGCCGGGGCGCTGTCCGCCTTCTCTGCCGCGGCACTGGCCGCGGTGGCCATCGCCCGGTGGCTGATGCGGCCGGTCCGCGACCTGGACCGGGCCGTGGAGGGCCTGGCCGCCGGGAGTCTCCAGACGCGGGTGGTCACCGAGAGCGGACCGCCGGAACTGCGTCGACTGCGCAAGCACTTCAACGCCATGGCTGAGGCCGTGGCCGACTCGGTCGGCCGCCAGCGCGACTTCGTCGCCGACGCGTCGCATCAACTGCGCAACCCGCTGGCCACCTTGGTGCTCCGGCTGGAGAACGTCGAGCCGCACCTGCACCCCGGCCCCGGCAGGGACGAGCATGCCCGAGCCCTGGAGGAGGCGGAACGTCTTGAAGAACTGCTCGACGGCCTGCTCGCCCTGGCACGCGTGGAGTCGGGCACGACGCAACCGGTCGACCAGGACGTCTCCCGGGCGGTACGGGAGCGGGTGGCGGCCTGGGGGCCGGTGTTCCGCGATGCCCAGCTGGAACTGACCGTCACCGCCGTCCCGGACGGCCTGACCGCGCGGGCGCTGCCCGATGCGGTGGGCCGGTTCCTGGACGCCGTCCTCGACAACGCCACCAAGTTCATACCTCCATGCGGCCATGTGGAGGTGCGGGCCGTACCGCGGGACGGAGAGGTGACCGTAAGCGTCTGCGACGACGGCCCGGGCGCCGACGAGGAGCAACTTCCCCTGCTGATACGGCGGTTCGCCCGAGCCCCCGAGCACCAGAACGTCCCCGGCAGCGGTCTGGGCCTGGCCATCGTCGACGAGATCGCCCAGCTCAGCGGCGGCCGGCTCACGGTCGCCGGCAACCTCCCGCACGGACTGGTCCTGGAACTGACACTCCCGTCCAACTGACCAGTCAGCCGTACACCGAGCGGTAGTAGGCGACCGCGCCCGGATGCAGGGGCACCTCACCGGTGGAGATGGCGAACCGGGGCTCCAGCCGCGCTCCCGCCGTCACCTCCCGCAACAGAACCCGCCACTCGTCGAACACCACCTCAAGCACCTCCCGCGCCGCACGCTGCGGCAGCTCCGCGCGCGTCATGAGGTAGTTGCCTACCCCGATGGTCCCGACCGGCTCCTTCAGTCCGTAGGTCCCCGCCGGAAGCGTCACCGCCGTATAGACCGGTCCGTACCGCTCGCGCAGTTCGCTCACCTGCCCGTCCAACGGCAGGAATTGCAGCGGCAGTTGGCGTGTCAGGGCCGACAGCGCGGGCGTGGGCACGCCACCGGACCAGATCAGCGCGTCCACCGAACCCGCGCGCAGCGATGTCACCGACTCCGAGAGCCCGAGCTCCCGCTCCCGTACCGATCTGTGTCCGGTCAGCCCGGCCACCTGCAACAGCCGCCGCGCCACCACCTGCGCCCCCGAGCCCGGGGCACCGACGGCGACCGGCCTTCCGGCGAGATCCTGAACGGTCCGAACCGGCCCGTTCGCCGGCACCACCAGGTGCGTGTAGTTCACATAGACCCGCGCAAGCGCCGTGACCGCGGCCGGGCGGGAGAAGGGTGACCGGCCTCGTACGGCGTCCTGTGCGCTGTCCGCCATCGCGAGAGCGAGCTCCGCCGAGCCGTCGTCCAGCATCCGCAGGTTGTCCACGCTAGCCGCCGTACTCACCGGACCGATCCGCAGCCAGCCCGTGTGCCGCGCGACCGCGGTGGCCAAAGCTCTTCCGAAGGCGTTGTACGGCCCGCCTTCCGGGCCCGTCGCGAACCGGAGCCGCCGCACCGGTTGTGCGTCTTGGGAGCAACCGGCCAGCGCGGCGGCCGCGGCCGCGGGGCATGCTGCCCTCAGCAACCGTCGGCGGCTCACTGCTGCCCCAGTCACGACGAAAGCTTGACGTGCTCCCTGGCCCAAAGTCCAGGGAGCACGCGCCGACCCGGCCGCACCCCAGGCCGGTCCCCACGCGCGACCTGAGTCCACCCTCAGCCACCTCAAGGCCTGATCCGCTCACCGATCACCGGCGCACGGGCGGATGAGACGCTGTTCACGGGCTGTGCAACCGTATGGCCCGCTCGGATGTCTCCCCTGGTGAAATCACTGTCCCCTTGCACGAAAGATCGGGGGCGTCATGCACCAACATCCACGCCGTACGGCCATTGCGGCCGGAATTCTTCTCACCGCCGCCCTCGGCGCCACGGTTCCCGCCTCCGCTGCCCCGCAGTCCCGGCAGGCTCCCGCGACCGCGCTGGTGATCAACGCCCGATGGGGCGGGCACTGCACATACGACCGGCTCGTGATCGACGTCCGGGGCACCATACCCCCGGTCACCGTCAAACCGGTCAAGCAGCTCCGCTACGACGCCTCCGGGAAGAAGGTCCCGCTCGCCGGGAAGTACTTCCTGGAGATCAAGCTCTCTCCCGCCGCCGCACACAACGAGGCAGGCCGGTCCGTATACCGCGGACCCCACCTGGTGCAGATCCACCTGCCCGCACTCAAGGGCCTCGCCCTCACCGGCGACTTCGAAGGTGTGGTCACCTTTGGAACCGCTTTCCACACCAAGCCCGCCTATACAACACTCAAGCTCCACTCCCCGGAGCGCTTCGTCCTCGACGTCAGGCACGCCAACACCTGTGCCTGACCGCGCCTCCTGGCCCTGCCGTCGCTGATCGGCAGGGCCACGAGACCATCTACCAGGCGAGCTACCTGCCGCACCGCGGCGGCCTCGAAGGCAAGCCCGGCGTGGCTTCGTCGATCTCGTCTTCGTCCAGCTGGCCCTACTTCGGCGAGACCCTCACCGCCAACGAGGTGGAGCCGACCATGAAGACCCGGATGCGCCTCGTTCCTGCCAAGCGTGAGGTACATGCCCTGGACGACGTGCGGGAAGTCGCCTTGGTCGGGAACCCTCCCCGGCGGGGTTTGTCGCGCCAGTGGAGCCGTGGACCGTACGTCCAGCGGCAGTGGACGTACGATGGCGGCCCGGACGGCCGTCGGCGCAAGGTGATCCAGTTCGACTCGCGGGACATGCGGGACCCTTTGCGGAACACGGTTCTCGAGGCGGGCTGGACTTGGCGGGGGGTGCTCAGACTTTGACGAGACGCCCGGGCCGAGGGTGAGGCGCCTCCGGACTGACTTCCAGTGCCCACCGGCCCGGCGCTCCTGCGAGGATCAGCAACTGTCAGTTCGCAGCCGGGGTTGGCGTCTCGTCGGCCTTGATGTGGAAGTTGACGTCGTCTCCGTCGACGGAGGTCACAGTGACCGTCACGCCCAGCGAGCTGCCGTCGCCCGTCGTGAGCGTGCAGCGGGTGGTATTGCCGACCTCCCCGACGAGGTCCTCGGGACAGGTGACGTCCGGCTTCGGCTGGCCTGTGGTGGCGGCGAGTCGTGTGGCAACAGTGTCGCCCAGCTTGTCCTTGAGCAACTTCGGCTTGGCGTGTCCCGTGTTGACCGAGACCGAGCAGCCGACGATCAGCGTGCCGACGGCGATGGCCGAGAGGCCCCAAGCTGCGGCGGACAGACGGACTTTCGCCATTACGTGATCCATTCAGGGTGATCAGATTCGGACAGGTTGCCGACGGGACTTCCGGGCATGAGAGCGGAGGAGCAAGTCTTGTGCACGGCGCAAGGGCTCCGCGCGCATGCCCCACTTCCTCCTCCTGGCGCTCAGGATATGGCGTGTACGCGACTGCCGCGCAGCGTGGATCGACTTGAACAGGGCAAACCATGGCGTTTCCATGGACTCTTCGCCTCATCCGCAAATGATCCCCACGCACGATCAGTTACGCGGTGACGTCGGCACCTCTGTTGGACTGGAGGCGAGCCGTGCCCGAGCCAGCATGGGCTCGACCGGGGGCGTAAGAGTCAGCAGGGTCCCACTGTGCTGTGTTATTCGGGGAGTGAGGCGCGGCAACACTCACGCGAGACCCCGGCCAGCGCCGGATGGCTCCCGGGAAGGGACTGTCCTAGGCCGCTGCTAGCGTGCCTCCCTCAACGTGATCACGAAAGGGGGCCCCGATGCAGGAAGTGATGCGTCATACGGTCAGTGACCAGCGTATTTCCCAGGCGCTCGACGACATCTCGCGCCGCACGAGGCGGCGGTGGCATTGGATGCGGTACGACGACCCGTCCCCGGAGAAGATGAAGGAGATGTGCGACGAGCTCCTTGAGCACGTCGCAGCCCGGACCGTGGAGGACCCTGACCTTCAGGACCAGGTGGTGGGCACGGTGTTGCGGACCGCGGCGGAGTGCTCCCTGGGGGTGCTGAGCGTGGGCTGCTTCCCGGACGGCGACCAGGAGATCCTCTTCCCCCTGATCGGTGAACAGCTGACCAGCGAGACCATCGCGTTCGAATGCGTCGTCGAGCAGGCGCCCACGGCGCAGACGTGGCTCGACGCATTCAATCTGTGCCTGGTCAGCGGCCTGGTGTGGGACTGGCAGCGGGTGATCGGTCTGCTGCTGCGGGGCGATTACGCTCCCGCGATCCGTGACGGGGTGCCCTACTCGAAGCTGACTTCGACGTCGCACTCGGCTGATCTCGCGGCGATGGACGCCCTGTGCGGCTACCTGACCGAGGAGAGCGGACATCTGCCCCGCGACTGGCCCACCGTGACCTTGCGCAAGCCGGACGCCGGCGAGCGGGCCGAGGCAGCCCGCCGGCTCGACACCGTCGGCGCCCTGACACCGGACCAGCGTCTCCTTCGGGTACTCCTCAACGACGACCAGCATGCCTTCGAACAGGCCCTAGTCGACCACCTCGTCGACCACCGGGACAGCGTGGGAGCCGATCCCACTCCCAGGACGCTGCTGCCGGTGGGCATCCTTGCCGTGTCCGTGCTGGCCGTCCAGGTACACGGGTGGGAGCTCGGCGTCCGCTCCGGATACCTCCCGCACGCCCTGCTCGGCACCCGTGAGGCACTACAGCGCGCGGCGGAAGTCGGCAACAACGAGTTGGGCTACTGGAGCGCCAGGTAGCCGATCGTCCTGCCGGTCCGGGGGCCTTGGCTACACCGGCTGGGGAAGCGGCACACCTGGCACGTACTCGACCGAAGGCTTTGGCGCTACGTCGCTGTTCGCCTCCAGAATGAGGCTGCCCGTGCCTGCCGCGGTTACTGGCGAGGAACTCTGTCCGCGATGCAGCGTATTGGGGGTGTGCTGGCGAGCTGCGCTGAACAGCCGACGGTGGGGCGGTGGTGGGGTCCGTCGGCACCGGCCTTGGCAGTCGCGTTACGGCGGTTGGCAAGGACGACGTCGAGGTACTGCCCCGCACTCGGCCCCGCCCGTTGCGCTTGCGGAGTCGGTATTTCCCCATTTCCCCCAGTCCCCGACGAACTGCCATTTCTGGCCAGGCTCTATGCAGTCCCACTGCAGGGGGGCCTGTCCCGCGGGGTGGTGTAGTCACGGCAGCTGTCTCGGTTCCGGTTGTGGGGCGATCTGCGGTTCGGGGTCGAGTTCGGTTGGTTTGGTGGTGAAGAGTTCGGTCATGGAGGCTTCGGAGAGGTAGCGGCGGTCGAAGACCTGCCACTCGTCGTGGCGTTCGGCCGGCACGGCGGCGGCGAGCCGGTCCAGGGCGGTGGGATTGGGGAAGACCTGGGCTGCTCGCTTCCCTTCGCTGGCGCTGGTTCGCGATCTACGCCGGCAGGATCCTGTTCTGGGCGCTGATCATCACAGTCGCCGTGCAGCTCTTCCGCTCCCTCAACCGGCCCCAGGAGCACACTCACACCCCGACCACGCACTGCACGCCGTACCCCTCACCAAACCCTGAAACCCGCAGGCCGCACCGGTCGCGGCCCCTCCCCTCCTGCGAAGGAGGCCGGTCATGAACGATCGCAACTTCGGCCTGTTCGCCTGGGACGGATCTGTGACCGCGACGGGCCACGGGTGGCCCGTCGCGGTGGCTGACGTAAGCCGGGCTCACGGACGGAGACGGTTTGCTGCTGGGCCGCACGGTCTGATGGCCGGGCAAGCCGTCGTTGCCTTGTTCTCGGCCAGTGCCGTGACACCCGTCCATGAATGGAGTTCATGCGCATGTGATGACTTGAAGAGTTCTTCATTTTGTGGGCGCACGTCACCCCGGCTCTGGGCGGGCTATACCTCGAGTTGCTCCTCCACCTTCTTGAGTTGATGGCGGGCCATCGCCAGGTTCGAGCGGGCCTTGTCGAGCACCAGGTAGAGGAACAGCCCGTTCCCACTGCGGCCGGCGACCAGCCGGATGAGGTGGTACTGCTTCTCCAGGGTGATCAGGATGTCCTCGACCTGGCCCTTGAGGCCCAGATGTTCCATGGTGCGTACCTCGGAGCGGATGACATCCGTGTTCCCCGCCGCAGCCACCGTCAGGTCCAGGTCCTTGCCGCCGCCCAGGGCGCCGAGGGCCATGCCGCTGGTGTAGTCGACGACTGCCGCGCCCAGTGCCCCGTCGACTCCCGTCATGATCTCTTTCAATGACACTTCCACACTCGTCATCGGAGAAATTCCCCTTCGATTGTCGGTGGCAGCGGGCCGCGGGTTCCGGGCCCGCCCTCGTGGCCGCACCGTAGGCTTGCGGATCCGGCGCCAGTGGATCCTCTCCGCAGGTGACAGACAATGATCGATAGTGGACACGCAAGGGTCTCCTGATGGTCAGGGTTGACGCGCAGGCCTGCGAATCGGCGTCCGCTGAGCCATCGCAGAGGGCCGCGGTGTTGGCATCTCCGTGCCCGGTCGGAGGGAAGGTTCACGTTCTGTGGCCGGATACGCTGACGGGATGATCGAGAATCTTCCTCCTTGCCCGAAGTGCTCATGCGAGTACACCTACGAGATGAACGCCCTGGTGGTGTGCCCGGAGTGCGGCCACGAGTGGGTCCCGGCCGAGGCTGGCGCGGAGGCCGGCGGCCTCGCCGCAGAGCGGATCGTCAAGGACGCCGTGGGCAATGTGCTCCGTGACGGCGACACCGTGGTGGTCGTGAAGGCACTCAAGGTCAAGGGCAGCTCTTCCGGGATCAAGGCTGGAACCAAGGTGCGCAACATCCGTCTGGTCGACGGGGTCGATGGCCATGACATTGACTGCAGGGTCGACGGCTTCGGAGCGATGCAGCTCAAGTCGAGCGTGGTCAAGAAGGCCTGACGCCGGTCGGGGCCCCATGCGGGACTCGACGGGGGAGCGACAGGATGCGTAATTGCGAAAGTTCGCAATTAGTTAGATACTGTATTGGCTGTGCCTGCAGGTAGCCGCTGACACAGTTCTTCGCGTTCGCCCCCTGGTGGGGTTCTGTAGGGAAGCCGAGGGGTCGTGTCCGTTCCGCTGTATCAGGCCAAGGCCGACTTCTTCCGGATGCTGGGGCATCCCGTGCGGATACGGGTGCTGGAGTTGCTGCAGGACGGACCGATGCCGGTGCGGGAGCTGCTGGCCGCCATCGAGGTGGAGCCTGCTGGCCTGTCGCAGCAGCTGGCGGTATTGCGCCGCTCAGGAATCGTCACCGCGGTGCGGGAGGGCTCGACGGTTGTCTACGAGCTGGCCGGCGGGGATGTGGCGGACCTTATGAAGGCCGCGCGGCGCATCCTGACGGAGATGCTGGCGGGTCGGAACGAACTGCTGGTCGAGCTGCGGGAATCTGAGGTCGTCGCCCCGTGACCTCGGCATTCGGCCGGGTACTGACTCGGATCATGGCGTTGCTGCCCGGCCGCGCCGACCTCGCGGAGATCCGGCGCGACCCGCGCCGGGACCTGCTCGCCGGTCTGACCGTGGCGATCGTGGCGCTGCCCCTTGCGCTCGGCTTCGGCGTCTCCTCCGGGCTGGGTGCCGAGGCGGGCCTGGCGACCGCCGTGGTCGCGGGCGCGCTCGCCGCGGTCTTCGGTGGATCCAGCCTGCAGGTTTCCGGTCCGACCGGTGCCATGACGGTCGTACTGGTGCCCATTGTCGGGGAGTACGGGCCGTCAGGAGTGCTGACCGTCGGGCTGATGGCGGGCGTGATGCTTGTCGGCCTGGCGGTGCTACGGGCGGGAAAGTACATGCAGTACGTACCTGCCCCGGTGGTCGAGGGCTTCACTCTCGGGATCGCCTGCGTGATCGGCCTGCAGCAGATCCCCAACGCGCTGGGTGTGTCCAAGCCGGAAGGCGACCGGGTGCTGGTGGTGACCTGGCAGGCTCTGGAGGAGTTTGCGAAGGCCCCGAACTGGACGGCGGCCGGCTTGGCCGCTTCGGTGGCAGTGGTCATGCTGGCCGGGGCCCGGTGGCGGCCGACCGTGCCGTTCTCGATCGTCGCTGTGATCGCGGCGACGACCGTGGCGCAGGTAGCCCACATGGACGAGGCGAAGCCCATCGGCGTTCTTCCGGCGGGACTGCCGCTGCCGTCATTGTCCTTCCTCGACCTCGGTTCGGTGGGAACACTGCTCCCTCCTGCTGTGGCGGTCGCGGCCCTTGCCGCCCTGGAGTCCCTGCTGTCAGCTTCGGTCGCGGATGGCATGACGGTGGGGCAGAAGCACGACCCGGACCGGGAGCTGTTCGGGCAGGGCCTGGCCAACATCGCCGCCCCCCTGTTCGGGGGCGTGCCCGCGACGGGCGCCATCGCGCGTACCGCCGTGAACGTACGCTCGGGCGCAGGCTCCCGCCTTGCCGCACTCACCCACGCCACCGTTCTCGCCGTGATCGTCTTCGCGGCGGCGCCTCTCGTCTCCCGGATCCCATTGGCGGCGCTCGCCGGTGTCCTGCTGGCCACTGCAATCCGCATGATCGAGGTCGGCTCGCTGAGGGCCATGGCGAAGGCGACCCGTTCCGACGCCGTCACCCTTGTGCTGACTGCCGTGGCGACGCTGGCCCTGGACCTCGTGTACGCGGTCATCATCGGCCTTGCCGTGGCCGGAGCCCTCGCCCTGCGCGCGGTGGCCAAACAGGCCCGCCTCGACCAGGTGCCCCTCGACCGTGGCGACCACAGCGCCGAGGAACACGCGCTGTTGATGCAGCACATCGTGGCCTACCGCATCGACGGCCCGCTGTTCTTCGCCGCCGCCCACCGCTTCCTGCTGGAGCTCACCGAAGTCGCCGACGTCCGCGTCGTCATCCTGCGCATGTCCCGCATCTCCACCATGGACGCCACCGGCGCTCTGGTTCTCAAAGACGCGGTGGAGAAGCTGCATCGGCGCGGCATCCTTGTGTTGGCGTCCGGCATACGCCCCGGTCAGCGTCAGGTCCTCGACTCCGTCGGCGCGCTTCAGTCGCTGCGCGACGAGGACCGCGACTACGCCACCACCCCCGACGCCATCCGGGCTGCCCGTGACCACCTGGAACGCTTTGGGCTCCTGTCCGCCCTTCGCACGCAGAAGCCCCGAACCTTCGATGAGGGAGCGCTGCGATGAGCACTGTCCCCGCCGCTCTGCGGATGGTCGAGGTCTCCGGTGCCGAGGCCCTGTGGCTGCTGGAGGGCAGCAGCCACGGCCGCCTGGTGTACGTACAACGGGACCAGACCGTCATCCGGCCGGCCCGACACGTCTGGGAACACGGACGCCTGGTCGTCCGCACACCGGCCCCGGCCGCGGCGATGCCGTCGACGGCGACCTACCACGTGGACGAGATCCGTGCCGTGCCCGGCACCGGCTGGACGGTCACCGCCTCTGGACCGGCCGAAGTGATCACGGACCCCCACGAGGCCGCCCACTATCGGCGCACCCTGACCGGCTGGACGCACGGCCCGCACGACACCCTGCTGCGCCTGCACCTCAAGACTGTCGCGGGTTTCCGTCTCGGCCGCGCGGAGGCGTGAGTGATGTCGACACAGCTGGAAGCCCTGCCCTACCGGCACGTGCTCACCCTGCCCGCCGAACCGTCCGCCGTCCGGATGGCCCGTGAGACAGCTGAGCAGGCGCTGGTCGAGTGGGGGATCGGGCTGCGCCACCCCACGGTGGACCCGGCCCTGCTGATCCTCGCCGAACTGGTCACCAACAGCGTTCGGCACGCCGCCGAGCTTTCCCCGCAGGTCACGGTGATCTACGCGGCAGGCTCGGACTGCCTGGCCCTGGCCGTCCACGACCGCCACCCGTACCAGCCCTCGCTGTACGGAGCCGTTACGGGCAATGGGACGGGTGGCCTTGCGACCGTCATGGAGCTCACGCTCGCCC
Organism: Streptomyces olivochromogenes; assembly: GCF_021538895.1. GTDB lineage: Bacteria > Actinomycetota > Actinomycetes > Streptomycetales > Streptomycetaceae > Streptomyces > Streptomyces olivochromogenes_A. Next base: position 74,808 of record NZ_JADDRL010000032.1, read on the forward strand.
TGGGCGGTACCGCGGTGGTCCGTGCAGATGCCGACGGCGGCGGCAAAAGCGTCTGGATCACCCTCCCGCTCTGATTCTTGCTTCTTCGGCCAGCAACCTGAGCAGGGAAGTGCACCACACCGCCGAGGACCATTTCGGCGTCTTATCCGTCGCCGGATACCTGGGCTGTGATGGGGACCGGCACGGTCGGCGGCTGGGTGCTGGCGCGCGGCACCGGCCCGGTCGTGCTCGACCTGGCCGACTTGCGCAGCTGGTCGACGCCAGGGGCAGCCAGCGATCGCCGAGGCTGCCCGGCGCCGTGGCGCACGACAGGATTGCCGGCTGGAGATCAGGCAGGTGGGTGCAGGCGGGTGACCCCTTCGGCCAGCCCCGAGCCAAGGCACCGTCGCCGGCCCGTAGAGCCCGACGGTGTACTCATCTTCCTGGTCTTGGCGGCGACGCTCACCGCGGGTTTCATGCGACACGGGACCCTGGATACCCCGGTCACCCATCGTGGGCCTTGCTGCTCTGCCCGCCGCCCGCTGTGTGTGGGTCAGTCGTCAGCGGGGCCCGGCATTGGCTCATCGGGCTGGGCGCCCAGAGACAGCTTCAGCAGCCGGGCGTTGCCGCACCGGGGACAGGTGCCGTCCGGGCCCAGGGCAGCGGATCGGCATGGAGACGGCAGGTAGAACATTTGTTCCATGTGGCGCCGGTGTCGCGCAGCGGGACGATCTTCACGCACAACCTCCCACACCGTTGTAGTTGCGAAAAAGTGCAATTAATAAGGTATCTGCCGGTGGGCCGTGGCACTCGTCCTCAGCATGGATTCGGTCTGGCCAAGAACGCACGCGAGGATAGGCCGCATGGTGTCGATGAATGGATTGATGCGCTGCGCTGAAGCCCGGCCGACCGGGGCTCGCTGCTGCACCCGGGAGGCGATGCCACGGTGAGTACGCCGCTGTATCAGCTGAAGGCCGAGTTCTTCAAAACCCTCGGCCATCCGGCCCGCATCCGTGTCCTGGAACTGCTGAGTGAACGCGAGCATGCGGTGTCGGAGATGCTGCCCGAGGTGGGCATCGAGCCCGCGCACCTCTCGCAACAGCTGGCCGTGCTGCGACGAGCGAATCTCGTCAGGACACGCAAGGAAGGCTTGAACGTGTACTACTCGCTGGCCAGCCCGCAGGTTGCGGAACTGCTCCGCGTAGCCCGCACGATCCTGTCCGGGGTACTGGCCGACCAGGTCGAACTCCTCGCCGACCTACAGGCCACCCAGAAGCAGGTGAGGCCGCCGTCGTAGTGACGGCGTTCGTCTTGGCGGCAGCGGGGGCGGCGTGCATCGGTCTGGAAGATCTCGTCCGCACCGACACCGCGGGATACTGGAGGGCGTACTTGTCACCGAACGGCAGGGCACCGTCGGTCAGGCCGCGTGGGAGGAATCGCCGGCGATCGTCGTTGTCGAGCACGTCTTGGGGTGCCTGGGGCGGGCTGGAGGGGACGGTCAGTTCGCGGGTGAGCGTGCGGCTCGTGGTCCATTTCAGGAAGTAGCGGATCAGGTAGCGCCGCTGGCTGCTGGCCTCGGCGATCCAGTGGTCGGTGTGCTCCTGGGTGAGGTCGGCGAGAGCCAGGCCTGGTTGACTTGGCCGGATCCGGCTGACGAGGGCAGGAAGGACCGATACCCGATGCTGGGGGCCCTGCGGGCCGTGTCGGCTTCGCACCGGTGTGCTTTGCGGTGGTCAGTAGGCGGCGCCCCCCACGCCACGAGGGGAAGGTCAGAGCCAGAGGGGAGTGTTGTGCACCGGTTGTGTGGGCGTGGACTGTGGTGACGCTTCGTTCGGCTGGGCGTCGTCGCCCGTGTGGTCGCCGGGGTCCGGTTCCTGTGGTGGCTGCAGGAGGTGCGCGGAGGAGCTTTCGTGGTAGAGCCGTTCCATCAAAGAGTGTGCGAAGGAGGCGAGGGCGTCGTCGGGCTCGGTCAGGGCGTGGGCGGCAAGCGGACGCGCCAACTGGGGCCAGGTGGTGAGCATGACGGCGCGAAGGGCCGCTTGTCGCAGTGGCGGTTGGGGGGCGAAGAGCGCTGAGGTCACTGCGTCGGCGACCTCGCGGCAGTAGCGATCGGGGGCGCATGCGGCGGCGGTGAGGAATTCCCGGTGTCTCAGAGCCTCTGCGTCGGCCATGGCCCTCTGGTGTGTCTGGGGTTCGTTCGCGCTGACCTCGGCGAAGGCAATGTGCCTCGGCTGGGGAGAATTGGATGATCGCGCCGTCGAGGCTGTGCCAGATCAGCGGGGATGCGCCCGGCCGATGATTCTCGTGGCCCGCATACCACCAGCCCGCACCGGCGGTGAAGGCGGAGAACTCCTGGGTGCTCAGGGGAGCCTTGAAGGCGACTTTGCGCCGCCGCACGGTGGCAGTACGCCTCTGGCTGCCCGCCCCGACCTCGCAGCCAGCCCGGCATCGGCAGCAGTGCCCTCACCACCGCCCACTCGGCATCCGGCATTTCGGTGGGACAGCGGCGCTCGCGTACCCCGGTGTCGCCGGCGTTGCCGAACCGGTGAGTCAGGCAGCCACGAGGAATGGCCGAAGTGGACTCCGCCTCCACGGCGCCACAGAACCGCGGCAACAGGGCTTCCTGGACGACTCGTTGGCGTAGACACCCTTTGAGCTACCAAGAGGCCCTGCTCTCATGCCCGGGACCGGTCACCATCACCCGATCGAGACTCCCGGTCGAGGAACACCGCTCAAGATCGGAACGACAACAAGCTCTCGGACAACAAGCCCACAGACAGCTTGACAACGTCTCCTTGCAAACGGCCCTACATATCGAGGTCGGGGACTGGCGCGGTGACGTGTAGCGCTCCGTTTCCAGCCCCGACCTTACTCGCCCTGGCCCGCCACCCCCTTGTCCAGATGCCGTGACCAGCACGGATCCTTGGTCGGCAAGACTTTCGAACCGCCCTGGGCTCAGGGGTGAGCCGGCTTTCCCTTGCTGTGCAGCCAGACGTTGAAGATCTTCCGCGTCTCCTTTCCGGATATCTTCTCCGTGAGGGCGATGAACTCCTCGATCGTCGCGTGGCGGTGCTTGTGCTCGGCCGTCCAGGTCTTGAGGATCTTGAGGAAGGCCTTGTCGCCTACTGCCTGCCGTACCTTGTGCAGCGCCATGGCGCCTCGGTAGTAAACCGGAGGCGCGAAGAGGTCCTTCGGCTTGCCGGGCTTCGCGGGCGGGAAGGCCCACAACTCGTTGTCCGCAGGGAGCCGGTAGAGGCCGTCGAACCACTGCTGCGTGGTCGCCCGGCCCTCTTCCTCGTCCCACATCCACATGGCATATGTAGCGAGGCCCTCGTTCAGCCAGATCTGCGACCAGTCGGACAGCCAGACCGAGTCACCGAACCACTGGTGGGCGTACTCATGGGCCATCACCGTGCTGACCGGCGCCTTGGCGTAGGTCGGACGGCCGATGGTCTCGAGCGCCAGGCCTACCTTCGGGGCGTGGTCGACGATCGCCCCGGCCGTGTCGACCGGATAGGCGCCGAAGAGCTTCTCGCCCCACTCGACGACCTCGGGGATCCGCCTCAGGATGTCACGCGATGCGGTGCGCTGCCTGGGGTCGACCGCGTTGACGATCGGCACTCCGGACTCTGTCTTCCCGGTTTGCAGTGTGAACTTTCCGACGGCGAGGGCAGTCTGATAGGGAACGATTTGATTATCGTTGTTCCAGCGGAAGGTGTCCTTGCCTGCGCCGGCGCTCTTCTTGCCCAGATAGCGGCCGTTGGAGACTGCGGTCAGGCCGGAGGGCACGGTGACCGCGACCTCGTAAGTCGCCGGGTCATGCAGGGTGTTGTTCACCGGGTACCAGGTCATGGCACCGAGTGGCTCACCCATGACCATGGCACCGTCGTCCGTCGTGACCCATCCGTCAGGCGATTCCTCGGTGGAATCCGGCAGGACTCCCGGTCGCCCGCCGTAGGTGATCGCAACCTTGAAACGCTCGCCCTTGGCTATGCAGTTGACCGGGGTGATCTCCAGTTCCGTTCCTTTGTGGCGGAATGTGGCCTCCGTGCCGTCGACCATGACTTTCTTGACAGTCAGTCGCGACAGATCGAGGTTGAAACGCGACAGGTCCTGGGTCGCCTTCGCCGTCATGGTGCTGGTGCCGGACAGCACCGTCTTCCCCTTCGGCTCGACGGCGAGGTCCAGCGCGTAGTGCAACGCGTCATAGCCCCCATTGCCGGCCTTGGGGAAGAAGGAGTCCTTGACTCCATCCGCACCGGGGGTGCCTTTCACCGGCACCGCTGCAGCCGGGCTGTCTGTCGATGTGGAGGCCATTGCAACCCCGACTCCAGCCCCGCCGACGGCGAGCCCGGCGACGACTGCCGCGGCCTTCAGCGCCCGTCCGTGCTTCGTCCGATACTTATGGCGGGAACGCTGTATGAGCATAGGGGCCTCATTTCTTGAGCGACGGCCTTTCGATCCGGAGCGCCGTCGAATCCGTGTGTCTGGCAGGCGACTGAGGCCGTGCCACGAGGCGGTCACGCGACAAGGCCCCCTGGCATGCGAACCGGTGACTTCCCCTCTTTCGCTGCACACCACCTGGCGTCGCAGCTCGGCACTGCCCGACGGGCATCGAGTCAAGAGCCAACTAAAGTCCGACGGATCGGTCCTGGGGAGGATCCCGGGCATGGGCGGATCAGGGAAGGCCGACTTCCGAGGACGCAGTCACCGCACCATTGCCACCCTGACAGCGCTCCCGGGCGGCTACCGCACCGGGCTGATCCGCCGCCGCGCGCTGGACCTGTACGAGGCGCTCCCTGCCCAGCACCACCGCGAGGACGCTGGCACGGGAGCTCCGGGACGTCATCGCCTGGGGACTGTAAATCGCTCGTTCGACAGACCAGCCCCACACCCAAGAACCGCGGAAGTATCTGTCGGCGGCGAGGAATTACATGGCGGCGTCGCTGTGGCGTCGGGTGGGGCTCGGGTTGAACGAGTTGGTGATGCTCGATGTCAGTGACTGATGCCCGGACCTGGGCGCCTTCGGCAAGCTGCATGTCCGCTACGGCAGGGGAGCCGGGGGCCGCGGGCCTCGGACGCGGTGGCTCTGTTCCTGAGTTGTGGGATCAGGCACACATTCCGTGAGGGCGATCACTGGGATCCCTGTGACGTCGCGTCATGTGGGCACGTGGTGCGAGGCGATGACCTCATAGCGGTGCTGTCTCTGCACTTCAGCGCGGTGCTGGTGGGCGGGTGTTCCTTGCGTGCGGGACGGTTCGAGTCTCGGCCAGGACTCGGGACCAGAGTGTGCCGTGCCCGGATTGCACGGTTCGTTCGAGCCGGGTGCACAGCACGTACGAACGGCGCAGGTTTACGAAGCGAACTGAGAGTGACAGGTGCTGATCAGCCGGTCGAGGCTGGGTGATGGGTGTTCAGGCGAGTGAACCCTTGCCTGTCTGTCAGGCCCTATGACGCGTCCGACGGCAGGCTACTCAGATCGAGGACATCGGCCGCTGCTGGGGGCTGGATGTCCACGTGGTGGTTGAAGCCGCTGAACTTCCTGACGGTGTGGTAGTGAAGTTCTTGGTAGTCGATCCTCAGCAGATACGGTTTGCCCCCGGCAACTATGGAGAAGGTGCAGACGTCCGGTTTGCCGTCGAGCTCGGTCAATGTGCCCTTCGTAGCCTTGCCTTCGGTCAATGACGAGAATGGCCAGGGGCAGTCGACGAGGTTGTCTGCTCCCTTTGCCGCGCTCGCGGGGCTCTTCAGCCAAGGTTTGTGCCGCATCGCGGGGACCGTCGTCCGCCCCCCACTGCTCGAGGTCCGCATCGTTGGGGTGGATGTAGTCCGTCTTGCCGATCCGGATCTGCTCCGACCCGTCCGTGCCCGGCGCCCGCGACCGGCACAAGAGGAGCAGAGCCGGGTGTCGCCCCTGCGGTCGCTGAGTCGGCCAGCGGACTGGGGAACACCTCCAGCAGCACAGCCTGGCCGTCGTCGAAGGTGAACTCCACAAATTCCCCCATGGCCCCAAGTACGGCAGCCACAGGACTACTTGACCGCAAGAACCGTCGGCTTCGGCACGGATTTGGTGGCAAGGCAGTGCCGTGCGCCGAGTCCACTGTCGGCCTCGCTGTGCGCGGCGGGCCAGTGCGAAATGAGCAGTCCGGGGCAAGTATTTAACGAATCTGGAGATTTGGTCGCTGAATGATCCATTCCTCTAGAGCGGCTGCCTGGGCGTATCCGCAGGTCACCGTGCCCTTTGGGCGTGGTCGGCGACCCCGGCATCCCCCTCTGCACCCCCACCAACAGCGCTACCCAGGGAGAAGGAAGGGGAGGGCGGTGTTGTGGTGGCGCGGCCGCGGGCTCGGACGGCCATCCAGGGTGTTGCGCGTCGGCGGGGCCTCCGCGCGCCAGTGCCGGGCAGCCGGGCCGACATGCGGCCCCGGGTACCCGGACCGGGTCCCTGATCCGCAGTCGGCTGCCCTGCCTGGACTATGTCGGCGGGGCTGGTGGTCGGTTGGCGTGCCACCGGTTTCACATGCGTGTCCGCGGCCGCCGTGCCCTCCCAGAGCCGTCCACCGGCTACGTGACCGCCCTGGTCGCAGTCATCAACGAGTGGCTATGACCAGCGCTCCTGCACTTCGCCGTGAGCTACTGCGACGCGCGCGGCGCGGGGATCAGCGCGTCGGTGTCCGTCCGCCGTGATGCCCGTGTCGCGCTGCCTGAGCCGATCGCGCCGGCTTGGCGCAGTCACCCATCACAAGGTCAGCCCGGCGTGCAGGTCGTCTGCGAAGCCGGCCGTGTCCGTGAGTCCGAAGGCCACGCGCTGGAGCAGGAATCCGTGCAGCAGCCCCATCACCACGCGGGCTCCGCGGTCCGGGTCCACGGCGGCGGGCACCGCGCCCGCGGCATGGCCGCGGCGCAGCGCGTCGGCGATACTGGCGCGGACCTTCTCGAAGCCCTCCGTAGCCGGGCCACGCACCTCGTCGTTGCGCAGCACCTCCGACCACGCCTGCACGACGCAGCGCAGCAGCTCGTCGACTGGGACCGTGTACCCCGCTGCGTCGTGCACCGTCTCGCCGCTGATCGTGTCGAGCGCGGCGGCCACCAGTTCCGCGACGGTCGGGGCGTCTGTGTTGTCGGCCAGCCGCTCGACCGGTTCGAAGATCAGCCGGAACGCGTCGCCCGCAATAGCGAGGATGATCTCCTCCTTGCTCGTGAAGTAGCGGTAGGGCGCGCCGGCCGAGACGCCCGCCTCCGCGGCGATGTCCGGCATCGAGGTCTGGTGGAACCCGTCGCGGGAGAAGCAGCGGCGGGCCGCCGCGACGATTTCGGCGCGCTTGGCCTCGCGACGCTCGGCAGTGAGGCGCGGCATGGTCGCCCCCTTCCTCTTCATCGTGAACAAGTATTCATCTTGACGGCTCGGCCACTACGGGATCAATATAAAAGTGAACGATCATTTACGGAAGCGGACCACTCCACGGACTCCTGGAGGGGAGATCCACTGATGAGTACCAAGCTGAGCATCGGCGTCTACACCTACGAGCACACCGAGGCACTGTTCGACGGCCGGGTCGCGGTCGACGGGGTGGATGCGGTGTTCGAGACGGCATCCCTCGTGTCGGACATCTTCCGTCGTAACGTCGAGGGGCACTACGACCTCGCCGAGTTCGGTCTCACCTACTTCCTGCGCACCTTCGACCTCGACGATGCGCCGTTCCTGGCGCTGCCGATCCTGCCCAACCGCAACTTCCGCCATTCGTCGATCTTCGTGAACACCGCCAGCGGGGTCGAGAAGCCGCAGGACCTCGCCGGCAGGACCGTCGGCGAGTTCGCGCTCTACGGCCACGACGCCGGGATCTGGCCGAAGGGCATCCTGTCGGACGAGTACGGCGTGACCCCCGACCAGTGCCGCTGGGTCATCGGCGGCACCAACTACCCCATCCCCGCCTTCGACTGGCTCCCGCAGCCCGTCCCGGACGGCGTCGACGTGCGCCGAGCGGAGGACGGTCAGACCCTGGGCGCCATGCTCGAATCCGGCGAAATCGACGCACTGATCTCCGTCGACGTGCCGCAGGCGGTGCTGGACGGCTCCCCGAAGGTCGCCCGCCTGTTCCCCGACTACCAGGCCGTGGAACGTGACTACTACCGCCGCACCGGGATCTTCCCCCCGATGCACATCATCGCGATCCGCAGGGAACTGGCACATCGACCGGGCCTCGCAAGGGCCGTCTACGACGCCTTCACGCAAGCCAAGAGGCTCGCCGAGCGGAAGTACCTCGACGACGCCGCGAAGCAGCACATGGGCGTCATCACACCGTGGTTCAGCGCGCTGTTCGAGGAGAACCGTCGGCTGCTCGGCGACGACTGGTGGCCCTACGGGATCGCCGCGAACCGCAAGGCCATCGACACCTTCCTGCGCTACCACCACGAGCAGGGCCTGTCCAAGCGCCAGCTGACGTGCGAGGACATCTTCGTGCCGGAACTCCTCGACACCTGAGTCGAGCGGCAACGACCCGATCGATCCCTGAGCCCGACAGCTGACCTGCCCGGTTCGTGCTCGCTGTGGTTCTGCTGCCTCCTACGATCCGGTGCATGCTGGATCCCGAGCTGCTGGAACGGATTACCGTGCGCCGTGCGGAACTGGACGAACTCGAAGAACTGCTGGTCAAACAGCTGGCGGAAGTGCGGGCCGAGCGGGACGAACTCGTCGGCGCTGAATGTGTCCTTGAACGGATGGCCGGGCAACTCGCCGAAGAATACGGCTGGGCCCGGCCGATACCCGGTCAGGCGGGAGGCCGGGCGGTGATGCTGATCCCGCACCGCGGGTGGCGGAGGATTCGCTCCCGCCGGACTACCAGCGCATCCTCGCCGCCGTACGGCAGGCCACCGGACCAGTCATGGCCCGCGAGGTCGGCGAGGTGGTGGGGGTGGACGTCAGCATGCGGTCCAAGCTGGAACCGCTGCGCAGCAAGCTGGTCAGGCTTGTCGATCGCGGCTGGCTGCCAGCGCTCCCTGCCATCCAGGCGCGCCGGCCATGCCCTTTCAGTGCGGGAGGTATGCGCTCACCAGGAGGGTATCGGCGGTGCGCTGCTCACCGCTTGTGGCAGGCAGTACGTTGGCAGCCATCCCGGTGAACCCGGCCTTGGCGAGCAGCTTGCCCAGCACATCAGGATTGGTTCCGGGCACCGTGCCGGCGGTGACGAGCAGCAGCTCTTCGGCGGCGGCAGACGACTTCATGGAGACAGCCTCTGAAGGGCACAAGGCGAGGCGGGTTGGAAACGCCCGGAACCCCACCTCGGAGGCTGCAGGTGGCGGCGTGCAGTCGGTCAGCGGTGCTGCGCGCTGCTCAACCGGTCGACCTGTTTCTTGAGGAGGGCGAGAGGGAACCTCGCCTTCTTGCCCACGTTCAGCTTTTCGAAGCTCGCCGTCGTGTCGCCGACTCGGACGAAGACATGGTGCTCATCTCGCAGTCCGCGTCCTTCTGGCAGCTGCGAGCTCAGGTGAAAACTCAGGGCTTCGTCCCCGACGTCGGGGGCCGTGTCCAACGTGATCTTGGCGCTGAACTTTCCAGTCCAGCCAACCCCGGTGTAGGACTTGCACGTTTTGAGTGCGTCCTGCAGTTGACGGAACGCCATCTGCGCCTTCGCGTCCTCGTACGAAGCGAGTGTGGAGCCGCCTCCCCAGATGTCGCCCTTCCAGTTGAAGATCTGGAACACGACAGCGGAGGCGGTTTCGGCGTTGAGCACGTCGAGAGCTGTCTGGCACGAGGCGTCGGAGACCGGCGGGAAGGTTCGTTGCTCGCTCGTCGGAACAGGATCCTGGATCGGCGCGCTGTGAGCGCGGGGCACCTCGTTGGCCTTCAAGGCGAGAACCTTCAACTGCTCAGACGTCAGCGGAGGTCTAGAGGTTCTTGAAGGTGTTGCCGTTGTCGCAGACGCCGATGATTGGCTTCCCTCTGTGGCCGAACAGCCGGACATGACGAGTGCCCCGGCAACCATCGCCGTATGTGCCGGTATCCATCGCTTCATCAACGCAGCCATGCCTGCCCCCGATCCATTTGTAAGAGACGGGCAGACGCTAGCCGTAGCGGCCGGCGGGCGTCATATCCTTTGTCATTCGGTGATGGGCGGCGGTGTTCTGTCAGTTGGCGGCCGTGTGGGTGTCGGTTGGTGTTGTTGCTGGTGGGTGTCTGGTCTTCTGGGTTTTTGCTGACGTTGCTGCGATGTGCGTGGTGGCAGGTTTGTGGTTTGAGTGCTGTCGGTCTGCTGCGGTGTCTATGGGTCTGCTGTTGGTCGGTAGCTCTCTCTGAGTTGTGAACAGTCGAGCTCATGGCAGCCGGCCGACCTCCAGAAGGGCCCGTCGCGGCAGCGGCCTGGTCGCTCCATGACAGCCATGATCAAGACTGCGGTGGGGCGCGATCAGGGACTACCCCCTCGACCTGGCTGACGCCTACCCAGTGCCACCAACGCACCCATTCACACCCGCTGCACCGCGCTCGGCACGTGCGGCGGTCAGAGTTCGGCCACGACGGCGAGAAGGCCGGGGAACGTGCCGCGACCCTTGTGGCGATGGGGCAGCAGCAGACGCGTCTCCGCCGTGGAGGCTGACGCCGCCCTCGGGGCAAACCGTGGCCACTGTGGAACGGGGGGTTAGGACACCACGGGTGCGGTGTCTGTGACTTCGCTCAGCCGGACGGTGCACAGTCCGCGGGGCTCGCTCTTTACCTCGGTCACCTTGAGCTGGGTACCCGGCGTAAGGATGTATTCCTCCTCGCCGGTGAAGGCGGAGAAGCTCTTGATCCCGACCGCCCGGGCCGGTGTCACCTCGAAGAGGGTTCGTTTGCCGCGGCTGCCCAAGAACGCCCTGGCCACCTTCAGCTCGGAGGTACACGAGGAGACGCCCCACCAGGTCACCGTCCGGCCCTCCGGGTACTGCGCCCGAAGGTCCAGCGACACCCCCCGCCACAATGGCTGCGTGTAGGCCGGCAGCTCCGAGACCGCCGAGAACAGCAGCCGCAGGTAGGGCAGGTAGGGCGTGACCCTGGTGCGGTCGGGGGAGCGCAGAACGCTGTTGATCTCGCGGTAGAAGGCCGACTCACAGGTGTAGAGGTGGAGCGCGGCGATCGCGTCGGCGGACAGGCCGCCGGCCGCCTGGTCCACACGCTGCTTGCCGAAGTCACGGGAGCGCTGGACGTGCCCGGCGAGCCCGGACAGCGCTGTGGAGACCGGGGCGACGGCGTCCTGGAAGTCCATCAGCGGGGTGTCGAAGACACCGGTGATCGCGGGCAGGACCAGGCCTTCGTCCTTGACGCTGGTGAGGCGCTCCAGGTACAGCTGGTGCAGGTTCATGGTCGACTCGATGAAAGCGCCCATGCGCGCCGCGACACCCCCGTCCGCACCGCCCGCGCCGACCGCCGGCCCGTTCCACCCCTTGCTCGGCAGCCAGTCGATGCGGTCGGCGCCCAGCGAGGACAGGGCGTCGTTGACCTGGGCGAAGTGGTCGCCCTCGCAGAAGATGTCGCCCTGTGCCGCCGGGTTCGCGTGGTCGAGGTGGCGGACCTCGACGTCCGGGTACTTCTGCTGGAGCCGCAGCACGACCCGCTTCAGGCTGCGGGCGTGCGCCCCCCACCACGCGAACACGACACCGCGGTCCTCCTCGGTCGCGTCCTGCTTGGCCTTGAGGATCTCCTCGACGATCCGCTCGGCGACCGGCCGCCAGAACGCCGTGTGCTGGTCGGCACCCATCGCCCCGTCGCCGCTCGCGGTCAGCGACGCGTTCAGCAGGAGCACGCCCTGCGTCAGCATCGCCTGGAACCACTCCGGCGGCTGGACCGTGTCCCGCTCCTTCAGCAGCGCCCGCACGTCGGCGATCGGGGTCTTCTTGGCGATGCCGTACTTCCACATCGCCGCCGCCTTGATGAGGCACCGGATGCTGACGACCCGGCCGAACTGGCTGTCCTTCCAGTCGCTGAAGGTGTTGTCGAACATGGCTATGCCAGTGGCGCTCTCCGGCCGCGGGTACGGGTTCTGTCCGAAGACCACGACCTTCCACTTGTGCGGCGGGTTCGGCTTGAGCGCCTGGAACGTCAGCTCGCGGACCGGGACCACCTCGTGGCTGCGGCCCTTCCCGATGAACCGTGCGGCGTCCGGCTGCGCCTCGATGACCGGCTTCAGCAGCGGGAGCCAGGCCTCCCCGCCGCCGTCGAAGAGCTCGGTCAGGGCGAGGGGGTCGTTCGCATCGGGCTGGGGCTGCGGCGGCTGGCCCGGAGCCGGGACGCCGGTCGTCGATCCGGTCATGGCGCAGGCGCTT
>NZ_JADDRL010000033.1 GCF_021538895.1 Streptomyces olivochromogenes
CGAGTTCGAAGAGCACGTAGCCCGCGTACGAGCCGGAGGCGAGCGCCGCGAGACCGAGCAGGCTGATCTGCAGGGGCAGGCGGAGGCGGCGGAGCGCGGTGGCGAGCGGGATGAAGAGCGGGAAGGCGGGGAGCAGATAGCGGGAGACGTTGCCGAATATCTGCTGGCTGCCCAGGACGAGAGCGATCGTCAGCACGGTGTAGACGAGCAGCGGCGGTGGGAGCCGCAGTCGGACCAGCAGCGGGAGCAGCGCGAGGGTCAGCAGGACGGCACCGATGCCGACGATGTCCGCGAAGGGGAACGCGAAGAGATAGGTGAAGTGGCCGACCGGGACGGAGGTGAGCACGTCGAGTGTGTGCCGCCCGTAGTCGAACTCGTGGGCCCAGGCGCCGCTCTGGAGCGTGAAGTAGCCGCCGTAGGAGCCCATGCGATGGCCCACCCAGGCCAGGTATCCGAGCAGGCCGAGCGGTGCGAGGGCCATCGCGGCCACGGGGCGCGGGACGCCGACCCGGCGTCGGCGGAGGGCCGACAGGGCGGTGACGAAGAGCGCGGCGATCAGCGCGACGGCGGTGGGGCGGCAGAGCCCGGCGGCGCAGGTGAGGAGGCCCGCGGTGAGCCAGCGGTGGTTCAGGAGGGCGTGGCAGGCCCAGACGGTCAGGGCCACGTAGAGGGAATCGGAGTAGACCGACCACTCCACGCCGGAACCCGGCCACACCGCCCACAGTCCGGCCGCGGCCAACCCGGCTCCTCTGCCGGTGAGTTGGGAGGTGAGGACGTAGATGCCGAGCGCGGCGGCGAACGAGGAGACGACCGAGACCAGCAGCCCGGCCCCGTACAGGCCGAGGCCGGTGGTCTCGGAGACCAGCCGTATCAGCGCCGGGTAGAGCGGGAAGAACGCCGCGGAGTTCTCCTGCACGGTGAAGAGCCCGCCGGCGTGCGGCAGTTGGACGAGCGCGGGGTGGTACCCGTGCGCGGCGATCTGCTGGTACCACCAGCCGTCCCAGCTGGCCAGCACGTCCCAGGGGTGGGCGCCGCCGCCGAAGCGCGGGGGCTTCTTCCGGTAGTCCCCGGCCGAGTCCAGCAGGAAGAGGAAGACGGAGAAGCCGACGAGCTTGAGGCCGCCGTACATCGCCGCCGCCGGGCCGTACCGCTGCACCGCGCACCGCAGCCGCTGTCGGACGGGTCCGGGGGCGGTCGCGAGGGCGGGCGGACGGGCGGCGAGGGTTGTCAGGGTCTTCATGAGGCGGCGGCTCCCGTACGGTCACGGCGCGGCCGGAACACCCAGGCGCGCAGCAGCACGAACCGCAGCAGCGTCGCGGTCAGGTTGGCGGCGATCAGGACGGCGAGTTCGGCGCGGTCCGAGGCCTCGGGTGCCACGTGGTGCAGGAGCGCGAGGGAGCCGCCGGTGAGTGCGAGCCCCACGAGGAAGGCCGCCATGCCCCGGGCCTGGTGGCGCAGCGCGCCCGCGCGGCCGCGCACTCCGAAGGTGAGCCGCCGGTTCGCGGCCGTATTGGCCACCGCGCACACCAGCAGCGCCAGCGCGTTGGCCACCTGGGCTCCCGCCGCCGGACGCAGCGCCGCGTACAGCAGCAGGTGTGCCAAGGTGCTCACCGCTCCTACGGCGGCGAAGCGGGCGAACTGCGTGACCAGGCGCCCCGACGGCCCGTCGGCGCCCCGGTGCAGTCCGGTCGGCGGAAGCGTGCCGCGCAGCAGAGCCAGGGTGATCCTGGCGATGCCGCGCAGATCGGCCAGCGCGGTGGCCAGCAGATCGACCCGGCTGTCGGGATCGTCCACCCAGTCGACCGGCACCTCGTGGATCCGCAGCCCGTCCCGCTCGGCGACGACGAGCAGTTCGGTGTCGAAGAACCATTCCGGGTCCCGCACCAGGGGCAGCAGTCGCTCGGCGACATCACGTCGTACGGCCTTGAAACCGCACTGCGCGTCCGAGAAGCCGACCGAAAGGGTCGAGCGCAGCAGGGCGTTGTAGCAGCGGGAGATGATTTCCCGCTTGGGACCGCGTACCACGCGCGAACCGGGTGCCAGGCGCGTGCCGATGGCGATGTCGGAGTGCCCGGAGATCAGCGGGGCCACCAGCGGCAACAGGGCCGTCAGTTCGGTGGACAGGTCGACGTCCATGTATGCCAGGACCGGCGCCCGCGAGCGCGACCAGGCAGCCCGCAGCGCCCGCCCCCGCCCCTTCTCGGCCAGCCGCAGCCACTCGACCTCGGGCAGTTCGGCGGCCAGCCGGGCGGCGATGCGCGGGGTCGCGTCGGTGCTGGCGTTGTCGGTGACGGTGATGCGGAACGGGTAGGGGAAGGTCTCCCGCAGGTGCGCGGTCAGCCGCCGCACGCTCGGCTCCAGCGCGGCCTCCTCGTTGAACACCGGGACGACCAACTCGAGGACCGGCTCCGGGTGGTGGGCCGGCACCGGTGGCCGGTGCGGACCTGGCACGGTGACCAGACCTGCCTCTCTCATTTTTCGTCCTTTCTGTCAGCTTCTGTATGCATTCGTGCGCGGTTTCGGGGCATGCCGAAGGCACGCCTGGCGAGGGCGGGTTCAGGTGACGCGGGGTGCGGTCAGCCGGTCGGGCCGACCAGGGCCGAGGACGTGGCCGGTGGGGCCGACCGGCCGGGCGGTGGCTCCGAGGTGTAGTTCGCCGTCGATGTCGCCGGGGGCGCCGACGCCGTGTCCGTCTCCGAGTCCGCGGGTGTCGGCTCGGAGCCCGTGCTCGAACTGCCGGGCGTCGGCAGCTGTGAGGTGGCGGTCCCGCTCGGGGGCGCGGAGTTGGTGGCGGTCGAGGAAGGGGGCGTCGGCGACATGCCCGGCGTCGGTGTCGTGGTCGGCGACGGCGTCGGGCTGATCGCGGGCCGGGGGTGCGGGGCGCTGGGTTCGTCTCTGGCGTGGGAGTGGGGCAGCAGGAACAGTCCGGCGCCGAGCCCGGCCACCGCCAGGACGGAGCCGACGGCCGCCTGCGCCGCGCGCGCACGGCGACGGGCCCGGACGCCCGCCCGGAGACGTTCCCGGTGCCTCGGCTCGAAGGGGGACTGCTGCTCGGAGTGGTGCATCATGCGAGCCAGCTGCCGTTCGAAGTGGTCCATGGTCTCTCCCTCACCCCACCGGCTCGATGACGTCGGCCAGAAGCTGCCGCAGTCGTGCCACACCGCGTGCGGTGTGTGACCTGGCCGTGCCCAGGGGGCACCCCAGCGCCTCCGCGACCTGGCCCTCGGGCAGGTCCTGGTAGTACCGCAGCACCACCGCGACCCGCTGTTTCGCCGGCAACTGGCCCAGCGCGGCCTCCAGGCGCGACCGCTCGGCGACGACCGCGGAGACATCGCCGGCGACCGCCGTGTCCGGCAACTGCGCGACGGGACGCTCACCCCACCAGCGCCGCCTCGCCGACCGGGCCGCCGCGCGCACCATCACCTTCCGTACGTACGCGTCGGGGGCCTCGTCGGCGACCTTCGACCACACGAACCAGAGCTTGACCAAGGACTCCTGCACCAAGTCCTCGGCTCTGTGTCGATCACCGCCGGTGAGCAGCCGGGCGAGATGGAGCAATCCCGACCAGCGGACCGCCACGAACTCGTCGAACTCACCGGCCCGAGCCTGCGCCATCCGCAATGTCCCCGCTCTCGCCAGTTGCCTTCACGGAGAGAAAGACGGTGGCGGCCGCTCCGCTATGCACTCGGCGGCTGTGACCCTGGTCACTGGCCGCAAGGGGGCTGGGACATCGGCCCTGGAGCCCTCGGCGCTCCAGGCTCGCGCCGCTATTGACTTGCTAAGTCTTGTTACGCAACTCTGAAGGGGCAGGCAGACCCCTGGACCTCGAGGAGGCCGACTCACGATGGAGTGGACGGGCGCGCGGTACGCGGACACACCGACGGTCGAGGTGACGACCTGGATCGATGCCCCACCGCAGCGGGTGTGGGAGCTGGTCTCGGACGTGACCCTGATGCCGGGCATGAGCGACGAACTGGCGTCGACCGCATGGCTCGACGGCGCCACCGGGGCCGCCCTGGGCGCGCGGTTCGTCGGGCGCAGCAAGCACCAGGCCTTCGGGGAGTGGGCGACCACCTCGACCGTCGTCGAGTGCGAGCCGGCCCGGGTGTTCGCCTGGGCGGTGGAGGACCCGGACCGGCCGTCGGCGCTCTGGCGGTTCCGGCTGGAACCCAAGGACGACGGAACGGAGTTGGCGCAGTGGATGCGGATGGGCCCCGGACGCTCCGGCCTGTCCATGGCGATCGACGCCATGCCGGACAAGGAGCAGAAGATCGTGTTCGTACGGATGCGGGAGTTCGAGCACAACATGACGGCGACGCTCGCGCACATCAAGAAGCTGGCGGAGGCGTGATGCGGACCGCGACGACCGTCGAGGCGGCGGGCTTCGAATCCTGGTCCCGGCAGGCCGACTTCGTGATCGAGGCCGAGAAACTGGGCCTCGACATCTGCTGGGTGGCCGAGGCCTGGGGCTCGGACGCGCCATCCGCGCTCGGCTTCTACGCGGCCCGCACCGAGCGCCTGCTGCTCGGCTCGGGCGTGATGCAGGTCGGCACGCGCACGCCGGTGGCTCTCGCGCAGACGGCGATCACGCTCTCCAACCTCTCCGGCGGACGCTTCCTGCTCGGCCTGGGCCCCTCCGGGCCGCAGGTGATGGAAGGCCTGCACGGCGTGCCGTTCGCCCGGCCCCTCGCGCGTGTCCGCGAGACCGTGGAGATCGTGCGGGAGGTGGTCGCGGGCGGCAAACTCTCGTACACGGGCTCCGAGTTCCGGATCCCGCTGCCGGGCGGGGAGGCGGTGCCGATGCGTCTGTCCATGCGGGCCGAGCATCCGGTCCCGATCTACCTGGCCGCCCTGTCCCCGGCCATGCTCCGGCTCACCGGGCGGGTCGCGGACGGCTGGCTGGGCACCAGCTTCGTACCGGAGGGCGCGGCCGAGGCGTACTTCGCCCCGCTCGACGAGGGGCTGGCCGACAGCGGCCGCGGCCGTGCCGACATCGACGTCTGCCAGGGCGCCGAGGTCGCGTTCGCGCCGGACGAGGAGGCGCTCGGCGCCATGGTCGCCGGGCGCAAGAAGGAACTCGCCTTCAGCCTCGGCGGGATGGGTTCCGCGTCCACCAACTTCTACAACCGCGCCTACAGCCGCCAGGGCTGGAGCGAGGTCGCCGAGCAGGTGCGCGAGCGCTGGCAGGCGGGGGACCGGGACGGCGCTGCGGGCCTGGTCACCGACGACATGGTGCTGGCCACCACCCTCATCGGCACGGAGGACATGGTCCGGCGGCGGCTGCGCGTCTGGCGCGACGCGGGGGTGGACACCGTACGTCTCTACCCGGCCGGGGAGACCATGGAGGCGAAGCTCGACACCCTGGGCCGGGCGATCGAACTGGTACGGGAAGTCGGCGACGCGTCATGAGCCCGGCGCGCCCCTCCTTCGCCAACTGGCCGTGCTCCATCGCGAGAACGGTGGACGTGCTCGGCGACGCCTGGAGCTCCCTGCTGCTGCGGGAGGCGTTCTACGGCAGCAGCCGCTTCGAGGAGTTCCAGCGCGAACTCGGCATCGCCCGCAACACCCTGACCGACCGGCTGCGCCGCCTGGTCGACGAGGGGCTGATGGAGAAGCGCCGCTACGAGAGCGAGCCGCCGCGCTACGAGTACGTGCTGACGGAGAAGGGCCGCGACTTCTTCCCGGTCCTCGCCGCCCTCAGCCGGTGGGGCGACCGCTGGCTGGCGGGGGAGGAGGGCGCGCCGGTCACCCTCCACCACGACACCTGCGACCACGACGCGCACGCCGAGGTGGTCTGCTCGGCGTGCGGCGAGCCGATGCGCTCCGAGAACACGTCGGTACGGATGGGCCCCGGCTACCCGGAACACCTCAGAACGAGACCGGACATCGTCCGCCGCTTCACACAGACGTGAGGCGAACACCCGTCACCAGCCGAGCTGTGGTTCGCCCAGGACCTCGCCGCCGATGAGGGCGGCGAGCTTCTGGGCCCGGGGCAGGTCACCGAACTTGGTCACGTGGACGAAGACCGTGTGATGCTCCGCCCACCCGGCCCACTGGGCATGGTCCCCGTGGAACACGACCTGGACACCGTCGTACTTCGCCCATCCGAAGCTGTCCGCCTCCGGGTCGTCCGGCCACACGCCGTGCCACTCCAAGGAGGCGAGGCTCTGACCGAGAGCCGCGACGAACCGCTCCTCGACACCGCCTCCCGGAACTTCCTGCATCACGCTCAGCGGCAGGTGCGCCTCCAACGCCCGGTCGTCGACCGCACTCACGTCGAGGTCGTACCGGAGGTACTCACCCGTCGCCGGATCAGTACGGACATCCAGAAAATCGAAGTCCGCCCCGGGAAGGACCTCGGCCATCCGCCGCAACTCCGCCGCCGTCCGCAGCTCGGCGTAGAACCACACCTCGTCCTCGCGCTCCTCCAGCACCGCACACAGACGCTTGGCCTGCGCGTATGCCTCGGCAGCGTCGCTGGTCCGAAGAACGGGATATGCCATGGAGTTGCCCACGCCCCGAACCTTCACATGTCTCCGGGGGCTACGGCCAGGGGGTTTCCCACGACGTGGCGAGCTGTGTCATCCGCTCCGTCTGCCTCCCCGGCTGTCCGGAGTCGTCAGTGAAGGCGGCTGGCCCGGGGTGGCACGGAGCCGATGAACCAGCGGTCCCGGTTCTCGGATCGTGGGTCGTTCCATGGAGACGACGGTCACGGAGAGGTCGGGGAGTCCGTGGAGGGGTTTGAGATCGACCACCGGATCGGGAGTGACTCCGAGGTCGATGGTCAGTCTGCGGAGTGCCGGGAAGGTACGCGTCACTCCCTTCAGATGGGGGTCATTCAGGAGGCTGGGCAGTGTGAGGGAGTGGACCTGGTGGAGCGCGGGGAGGCGCTGAAGCTCGTACGCGGGATTCGCGAGGGGTAGCTGGAGCGCTTGGAGTCTTGGGAGCTCGGTCAGCTGTGCGAAGAGTTCGTCGAGCGCCGTCGGCTGCCAGATCGCAAGGCCGCGCAGGCCGACCCAGCCATGCAGCGTGTCCACCTGAAGGTCTTGGCTCGACACGGACAGCCGCGCCACGGAGCGGTGAGGCGGGGGAAGCCACGCGTATTGACCGATCGGCAGCCCTTGGAGGTGGAGTTCCCGGAGCCCGTGCACGGTGGGAATGACTTCCAGATCCTCGGGGAGCAGGAGCGCCGCGTTCAGTGCGAGGGTCACCAGGTGACAGTGGGCCAGATGGGAGATGTTCCTTATCTGGGCGGTGGAATCGACGATGAGGTGCTTGATGCCTGGCCGTCCGTTGAGGAACGACAGGTCGGTCAGGGCCGGGTTGTCGGCGACGCCCAGACGTTCGAGCGGTGTGTACGGCAGGTCCCGATGCAGTTGGTCAGCGGGGAACTTACCGTGCACGACGACCTTCTTGAGTGGCCCGAGGTGATGCAGGTGCTTGAGCATGTGGTCACGGTTGACCACGATCTCCAGGTCGTCGAGTCGCATGGTGGCGAGGACATTGCGCGCATAGGGCTCGGCCGGGAAGTCTCCCCAGGCAGAGGCCAGAAACTGACGCAGCGTCCTGCTTGGCTGGTCGGCGTACTCGCCGACGAGGGGCAGGCAGTCCGGGGTGCCGATCTTGGTCAGCGTTGTGGCAACGAGTAGCTGTACGTGCTCCGGCAGTCCTTCCGGCCCGGGAAGCATGGGAAGGACGTAGGCACCGAGTTTGGCCACCTCGGTTGCCTGGAGTATGTCCTTGGGAGGCATGAAAGCCCTGAGACGTTCGGCCACGGCGGCGCGTTTGTCCTGTGGTAGGAAGACCGCTTCGGCGGCGCAACTCGCGGCGAGGACATGCAGGTTCCAGCGCTGATGGCCCTCTTGGGCATCGCCCTGTTCCATCAGGTTGTCGATCACTTTCTCGACTTCGGCGGTCCTGCAGTGACCGATCGACAGGAGGACGACGTCTTGCCATTCCTCCTGGGCGGCATGGCCGAGCAGCTCCTTGAGGCTTTCGCTGTCCTGGAACTCCTTTGCCGCGAGGTAGTCCTGAAACGTGCGGTGGATGAACTGGATACTGTCCTCGGCGCGTTCCTCCAGAACCCCACTGCGATTGAGGATGTGCCGCAATACCTCGTCCACGGAGCCCTGCACCTCGGACATGCCGCTGAGCGTGGGGACCAGCCGGCTTCTGGCCTGCTCACGGGAGAGCTGGGACTGCCCGTTGCGCACCAGCCAGGCGGCGATGCGTTGGAGTAGCAGTTCGTGTTTCTCAAGATCCAGCTTGATCCCTTCCGGCTCGCGGATGTCGCGCCCCACGTCGCGCTTTCCGAGCAACATGTGCAGCGCTGCCGCATACAGTTCGGGGCGGCTCACCGGCAAGTCCCCTTCGCGGCGGCGATTGAGGGCGCAGATCACGGCACAGAGCAGGGGCGTTCTGGCCAGGTTGCGCAGTGCCGGGCTGCTCGTGAACTTCGCCTTGAGCTCGGCTTCCAGCTCCGCGAGATGTCCACTCTCGTCGGCCGACTGAGTTGGTTCCAGGCGAGCGGTGTCGTGCCAGGCGTGCACGAAGGCCTGGATGTCGGTGTCCCGCATGGGCAGGAGCCGCAGCTCGCGAAACCCCTCATTGCTCAGCCAGTTCATCTCCACCGCGAGCGGTCTCACCGTGACGAGGCAGTGTAGACCGGGGAATTCGGCCAGCATGTCGCCGAGCCACCGGTGAGCGTTCATCCTGTCGCCCCGGGGAACCTCGTCCAAGCCGTCCACCAGCAACAGCCCCCGCCCCGCCATCAGCACCCTGCGGGCCCAGCCCTGCGGAGCCTGGTCCGTCAGCAGGCGTGCGGCCCGGTCGAGTTCGCCGGGCCGCGGGAATCCCTCGCCCTTCGCTCGAAGACTGCGCAGCGGTACGACGAACGGCACCTGTCCGTTCAGGTGGGCCAGGCTTCCACCGAGCGTGCCCGAAGCCGCGTGGGAGGCCAGCCACCACACCAGAGTCGTTTTGCCCGCACCGGCTTCTCCCCTCAGGAGCACGCACGGCCCCGCCTCGGCCAGCAGCTCGTCGACGCGCCGTGGCCGGGAGGACACGCCCCTGGAACCGGCCGCCGGCGGGGCGGCCTCGGCTTCAAGGTGGAGGTACGCGGTGTCCAGGTCCCAGCGGGACTCGCGGGTGCTCAGCTCGTCCAGGCCGATGATGTCGATCTTGCGGTAGCGGTTCTTGATCGCCCGTCGGTACTGCTGCTCGAATGCCTCGTCGCGGCGGTGGTTCTCCGCGACGTCCTCGGTGCGCGGGGTCAGCAGTCCGGCCTCGGCACGGTCCAGCAGACGCAGTTGCTCCGCGTCGACGTTGGCCACCTCGATGCGCATGTGCTCCCGTCCGCGGGGGACGGCGGTGACGATGCCGAGCAGCACGCCGCTGGCGAACAGTGGCGCGCCCGAGAGGCCGGCGAGCGGGGAGTGGCGGTTGTCCGTCTCCGCCACGGGCTTTCGGGAAAACTCGCAGACCGTGACCTCCGGCCGTAGACGGCTCGCCATGGGCAGCACGGTGACCTCGTACTGATCACATTCGATTTCACCGCTGACGGGGTCGCGCTGCACGGCGGGAAACCCGATGATCTGGCAGTCGGTGATGGGCTGTGAGGTGGCGATCCGTCCCAGGCGCATGCGGCCCAGCGGCTGCAGGAAGTCGGGTCCCACCGCCTCGTTGCGTGTCCTCAGCAGTACGAGGTCGCGGGCGGTGTCGATCCATCGCACTTCGCAGGTGGCCCATTCGGAGCTGTGCGGGTGGATGATCTTGGCGGTGCGAGGGGGCTGAGTGGGGACGACCACGAGCTTGGGCGGCTTGCGCCGGAGATCAGTGACGTTCTCAGGGTGCTGGACCCGCGCTCTGGGCGGTCCGGTCAGCACATGTGCCGCCGTGAGGATGTGCCGGGGCCCGATCAGCACCCCGGTGCCTTGTACGGCGCCGTTGACCAGGACCACCCGGTCTGCCGACGAAGTGGCGCGCGGCATGGCGTCAGTCGCCGGTGATGGGGCGACCGAAGCGCCCCGTGCCGCCCGGGGCAGGGTTTCCCACACGCAATGGCCCACCTGTGCGGGCGTCCGTGGGTGAGAGCGTGAAGCTCACTTTGTGCGTGCGGGCGGTGGAGCGTGTGTCGTCGACACCGGCATCCAGGACCCACGCGCGGACCTTCGCGCCCGCCTTCTCCTCCGCACGTAGCTCCACCGTGAATTCCATCTGGATGTCGCCCACTTCGAAGGCGACGCCCTGCCCCGAAGCCCGACTCGCGGCGATGAGGAGCTGGTCCCGGACCGCCTGGACCGCGTCCGCCAACTCGATACCCTCTTGGGCATTCTGATCAGCCATGCTGCCTCCCCCGTAGCAGATGCTCAGGCAGCGAATGTACCGGGGAAACTCCCCGAAGTCGGCGGAAATCGATGAGGTGGTACGCCGCGGGACGGGCCCGCGCGGGCGGCCCCACCCGTCCACGAGCCAAGGGCTCAGGACCGCCGGCGTGGGGCCTCGTCGTCCGGGGTGTCGGGGCTGGCGAAGTGGAAGGGGACGCAGAGGTGGTCGGCCAGGGCTCGGCCGGCCTGGTCGGCGGCTGCGGCCGAGGGATGGCGGGTGCCTCGGTTCCCGGTGTCGCCGAGGTGTCGTACGGCCGTGCCCCAGTAGATGGTGGCCAGCGGGTGTTCCGCGTCGGGGTCGGCGGTGATGGCCAGCAGGACCACGAACCAGTCGTGGAAGGTGTCGCCGTCCCACACGGCCTCGACCGCGACGACGCGGCCGTGGAGGCCGGCGGCGCGGGCCGCCAGGGACTCCAGGTCGAGGGGGCTGTCGGGGGTGCGGGCGATTGCGTCGCCGTGGTGGTCGTAGCGTTCGGCGACCACGTACTGAGCGTCGGTGAGCCCCAGGCCACGCGCACGGCCGGCCGCCAGGACGACGCGGATCGCTTGCATGTGGGCGTCCTGGAGGACGTACCCGTCGACCTGTTGCCGGACCCCGGCCGGCAGCAGCTCCCACCACTGGGTCGCGGTCTTGTCACCCATGAGTTTCCCCGTCTCCCCTCAGGCCCGCACGGCAGGGCCCCCGAGCGTCACTGTAGAACGGCTGCCTGCTGCCCGAAGATTTTTTTCCGGGAGGCGTCACATCCTCGTCGTCGGTTCCGTCAGTGCTGTGTCAGCTATGTCAGACACCCGGAGGAACACAGTCATGGGAGATCAGTCGACCGCCGCGCAGACGGCCGGTTCGCGGCTGCCCGACCCGCTCAAGCTCGTCCCCGAGTTGGGGGAAGTGGCGGGACTGCTGTACAAGACCATCGGCAACGGCACGGTGCCGCAGAGCACGATCAGCTTCATGCACCTGAGGGCCGGTCAGATCGTCGGCAACACCTACCTGACCCTGATGCACACCGAGAGCCTGCGCAAGGCGGGGGAGTCCGAGGAACGGATCACCGCGGTGTCGTCCTGGCAGGACGCGCGCTGCTTCACCGAGGCCGAGGCCGTCGCGCTGGCCCTCGCGGAGGCGGTGCTCCAGCCGTCCGCGCACGGCGAGCGCGTCTCCGACGAGCTCTACGCCCGGGTGGCCAGGAGCTACGACGACAGGGCACTCGTCACCCTGATCCTCGCGCTCGGCCAGGTCAACTTCTTCATCCCGCTGGCCGTGATAGGCAAGCCGATTCCCGGCGCGAAGCCGTCCGAGCAGTGGAGCTGACCTGAGGGTGTCGGACGAGGGAGCCGCGGTGCGCCGTCGGCTTCCTCGTCCGGCGTTCCGGGAAGTCAACGGCGTACTGGGGGGCTGGACATGGGTGCCGTCGTCGTGGGCGTCATCGGAACGCTGCTCGGAGTCCTGATCGGCGGCGCCCTCCAGCAGTCGCAGGCGTCGCGCAACCGCAAGTGGCAGCGGGAGGACTCGCTCAGCGACGCCAAACGAACCGCCTACGCCGAGTATCTGCGGTCGATCAGCGCCAGTTACGCGCAAGCGGTGTCCGGTCAGCGGAACCGTTCGGAGGACGGCCGCCTGCTGGCTGTCACCGCTGAGATCGAGGTCCTGGCGGGGCGAGACGTGTCAGGGCCGGCTCGGGACCTGGTGAACTCCGTCATCCAGGCGCATACGGCGATCGCCGCGGGCGCGAGTGTCGCGGAGGCCGGGGTGGCCGAGGTCGACCGGCGTCGATACGAACTGATCGAACGGTTCAAGGCTGACCTTGGGCGCACGACACACCCCTGACCGTCACCGCGCCGAAGGGGCGGCTGAAACCTGCGCGGCATTTCAGGTGCACTTCGCGGAACGCGAGCCGGACATGCGCCCGAGCCCCGCACGGGGCGCTCGCCCGCGCGGCACTCCGCCTTTCGGCCCATCAAGGGCATCGACCACGACGCCGAAAGAGATCAAGCAGTGCCGTCGCTCGGCTGTCGAGGTCCGGAGGAGATCCTTCATGCGCGTCCGTCCGCCCTTGACCGCCACTGCCACCGCTACCGCCGCACTCCTGCTCACCGCTGTCACCGGTGCGACTCCGGCGGCCGCAGAGCACGGCAGCGACAGCGGGTCGCTGAGCAAGGTGTCCCACGGCGACCCCTACGCCGACTGCACCATCGGCGCGAGGTCCCCCGACAGCGTCGTCTATCCGGGCACCGAGGTCGAGCCTTACCTCACCGTCGATCCGCGCGACGCCAAGCGCGTGGTCACCGTGTTCCAGCAGGACCGCTGGTCCGACGGCGGCGCCCGTGGCCTGGTGGCGAGTTGGAGCAGGGACGGCCGTACGTTCCACGAGAGCACGCTGCCGTTCAGCGCCTGCGCGCCGGGCGGCGCGGACTTCGAGCGGGCCACCGACCCCTGGGTGAGCACCGGACCGGACGGCACCGTCTACGCCGGCGGAGAGGGCGTCGACTTCACGAAGAGCACGCGTACCGGCCTCCTCGCCGCCACCTCCCACGACGGCGGGCGTACCTGGGAGAACCTCACCACCACACACGTCGACGAGCAGCCGTTCTTCAACGACAAGCCCTCGATCACGGCCGACCCGATCCGCAGGGGCACCGCCTACCAGGTCTGGGACCGCCTCGACAACGACCCTCCCGAGCCGAGCGACCTCGACGGTCCGGGCTACATCTCCGTCACCCGCGACGGCGGCCGCACCTGGAGCGAGGGCCGGCGGTTCGTCGACACCAGCGCCGTTCCCAACACGCAGACCATCGGCCACGTGATCGTCGTCAACCGGCACAGCGGCGCCCTGTACGACTTCTTCGACTGGATCACCTACGCCGATGACCTGACCACCGTCACCGACGCCCACTACGCGGTGGTGACCTCGACCGACGGCGGCGCGACCTGGAGCGCGCCGGTCACCGTGGCCAAGGACACCGCCGTACCGGAGGTCCACCCGAACGACCCCACCAAGGCACTGCGCGCCGGCTCCACCCTGCCCAGCCCGGCCATCGACCCGAAGAGCGGCACGCTGTACATGGCCTACGAGGGTTCGGACTTCTCCGGCGGCAGGCACAACTCCGTCCAACTGGTGCGCTCCACCGACGGCGGGCACACCTGGAGCAGGACCCCGACGCTGATCAGCCCACGGCGCGTGCCGGCTTTCTCCCCGTCGGTCGCCGTCGACGAACGGGGCACGGTCGCGCTCACCTACTACGACGTCCGCTTCCTCAAGCCGGGCGACACCACCACGCTGCCCACCGCCTACCAGTTGGCCACGCTGCCGCACGGCGACCCGCGGTCGCTGTCCGAGCGGCGGATCTCCCGGGTCTTCGACTGGCTGCAAGCGCCGTACGCGGGCGGCTACTTCATCGGTGACTACCAGGGCCTGGTGTCCGTCGGGACCGGGGTGCGACCGGCGCTGACCGAGACCAACTCCGGCGCACCGGACAACCGTACGGACGTCTACAGCGGCATCTTCCGCACCCGGTGACGGGCCTGGACCACCCGAAGGTGTCGTAGGCAGTGTCCCGCTTCCGTCCGCGATGCGGGAGGCTGGGATCATGCGCACCGACTGGATCACCCGTGTCGAGACCGGCGCCGACCTCCCCGCCATCCGCGAGATCGACCTGGCGGCCTTCGAGACGCCGTTGGAAGCCGACCTCGTCGACGCCCTGCGGGCCGACGCGTCCTGGATCGACGGTCTGTCCATCGTCACCGCCACGCCGGACGGCAGGCCCGTCGGCCACGCGCTGCTGACTCGCTGCCACATCGACGCCACCCCGGCCCTGTGCCTGGCCCCCGTCGCCGTACTGCCCGAGTACCAGGGGACCGGCGCCGGATCCGCGGCCGTCCGCGCCGCGCTCCAGGCCGCCCGGGACACGGGCGAGCACTTCGTCGTCGTCCTCGGGCATCCGGCGTACTACCCGTGCTTCGGCTTCACCCGCGCCTCCACCCACGGCATCGGCGTCACCTTCGACGTCCCGGACGAGGCCCTGATGGCCCTCACCCTGCACGCCGGTCACCCGCTGCCCGGCGGTACCGTCCACTACGCCGCACCCTTCGGCGTCTAGGAGACCCGTGCGGGGGCGGAGGTGCCGCCAATCCTGGCAGGCCGGACAAGAGGGGAAGATCACGTTCGCCGATGCGGTCTTGGCCAGGCTCCGGACTCGCGGTACCGTCGGTCCGATATCGACGACGGCAGAACGGAAGCCGGTGGAAGTCCGGCACGGTCGCGCCACTGTGAACGAACAGCCCTGCAGCGCCAGGGCTGTTGGTGAGTCAGACCCGTAGCGGTCGTCCTGTGCACCACCGAGATGGGACGCGAACTCCCAGAGGAGGTTCTGCCATGGCGCAGACCGTCGCCCAGCCGACAGCCACCACCCCCGCCGTTCCCGCCACGCTGCCGCTGAAGGCGATAGCTCCCTGGGCGGTCTTCTTCGGCATCCTCATGCTCATCCTGCTCTACTTCGTCGGCGCCGAGCAGGGCGCCACCTCCGTGTTCAACGGCACGGACGTCCACGAGTGGGTGCACGACGCCCGCCACCTGCTCGGTTTCCCCTGCCACTGACGCGAGGGACGCCGCACACCCATGAATTCCGCAACGGTTAGAAACCTCCTCGTGCGGGGCATGCTCGCCGGCCTCGCGGCCGGCGTGCTCGCCCTGGTCGCCGCCTACTTCCTCGGTGAGCCGAACGTCGACAGCGCGATCAGCTTCGAGGAGGCCCACTCCCACGAGCACGAGATGGAAGTCGTCTCCCGCTCCCTGCAGTCCACCGCCGGCCTTGCCACCGGCGTCCTGGTCTACGGGGTCGCCTTCGGCGGCATCGCGGCGCTCGCCTTCTGTTTCGCGCTCGGCCGGGTGGGCCGCTTCAGCCCGCGGGCGACCGCGCTGCTGCTGTCCGGCTGCGCGCTGCTCGCCGTGTACGTCGTGCCGTTCCTGAAGTACCCGGCCAACCCGCCGTCGGTGGGTGACCCGGACACCATCAGCAAGCGGACCAGCCTGTACTTCCTGATGATGGTGCTCAGCCTGCTCCTGGCGATCGCTGCCACCATCCTCGGCAAGCGGCTCGCGCCCACCCTGGGCACCTGGTGGGCGACCGTGGTCGCGGTGGCGGCCTTCGCCACCGTGATCGGGCTCGCGTACGCACTCCTGCCGGCCGTCAACGAGGTGCCGCAGCACTTCCCGGCCACCCTCCTGTGGCGGTTCCGTCTCTCCGCACTGGCCATCCAGGCCGTTCTGTGGGGCGGATTCGGTCTGCTCTTCGGCGAGTTGGCCGAGCGGCAGCTGAACCCCAAGCCCGCGACCGCGACGTCGGGGCGGGCGGTTCCGGCCGCCCACTGATCCCTTCCGGACACGAGTCGGCCCTTCGGAACCGTCCGAGGGGCCTCTCGCGTTCTCGGGACACCGACGGAGGCGACGAGCGGAGGAGCCGAGTGGCCCGCCAACATCCCCAACCGCGCCACATCACTCTCGGCGGACGCGAGGCGGTCGCCCTGACCCCGGAGGAGTACCGGCGACTGGTCGCCAGCCGACGCCAGATCGGCGGTCAGAGCGCGCGCGTGCGGGTCCTGGCCCAACAGGCCAAACGCACCGAGAGACTCCTGCGGGAGCTCGAAGCCCTGGTCGGCGGCCCGCAGCCCGGCTGTCCCCCGCCCCAGGAGCGAACAGGGGCGCTGGAAGCGGCCGAGTGCGACCGCCACCACGACACCACCGGCGCCCCGGATACCGACTGCCTGCGCTGCGCGATAGCGGCGCTCCTGCGCCGCCACCGGGACGAGACCGCCTGATCAGGCCTCGCGCCGACCGGCGTCAGGGCGCGGATGCGCCCCCCGGCGGGGAGAGGACGGGTCCGAGCCGCAGATTCCAGCGCCCGGAGCGGCCGGTGACCTCCGTCGCCGCGAGCGGGGGGACGTCGACGCGCCAGAACGCGGTCTCGGGCGCGCCCAGCGCGTGCAGCACCACCGCCCGGATCACCTCCGGCTCCGCCACGGCGACCGTCCTGCCGTCCGCCAGGCCGGTCGTCTCCAGCCACCGCGCGACGCGCGCACACAAGTCCCGTACGGACTCACCGCCGTGCGGCGCGGCACCGGGATCGGCGAGCCAGCGGGCCACCGCCTCCGGCTCGGCGGCGCCGACCTCGTCCAGGGTCAGCCCCCGCCACCGGCCCACGTCCAGGCCCGAGAGCCCCGTCTCCTGCGAGGCGTCGAGGCCCAGCGCGGCCGCCGTCTCCCGACAGCGCACGCTGGGCGAGACGAAGACACGACCGGCGGTGGGCAGGGACAGCGCCGTCGCCCCCGCCCGGACCGCCGCGCTGTCCTCGATCGAGTCGTCGTCGTCGAAGCGGGCCCGCCGCAGCGATGGTGTCATCGCCGGTGAGATGAGAGTGACTCTGCTCGTCACCGCGTTACTCCTCCTGCTCCGCTGCGGCGGGGTCGCCGGACCGTCCTTCTGTCCCACCCCGTATCCGTCACCACACCACGCATCCTCGCAGCATCCTGCGCGGCCGGGGTGGGGCGGGTGACCGCGGGTGGACCGGTGACCGGACCCGAGGCAGGCCCGGTCACCGGCCGCGGCCCGCTACAGCTCCGTGCGCACCCTCCGTGCCGCGGCCACCAGGTTCTCCAGCGAGGCGCGGGTCTCCGGCCAACCGCGGGTCTTCAGGCCGCAGTCGGGGTTGACCCAGAGCCGTTCGGCGGGGATGGCCTTCAGACCGGTACGGAGCAGCTCGGCCGTCTCCTCGGCGCCGGGCACGCGAGGGGAGTGGATGTCGTACACGCCGGGTCCGGCCTCGCGCGGGTAGCCGTGGGCGGCGAGTTCGCGGGCGACCTGCATATGGGAGCGGGCCGCCTCCAGGCTGATGACGTCGGCGTCGAGGTCGTCGATGGCCTGGACGACGTCACCGAACTCGGCGTAGCACATGTGCGTGTGGATCTGGGTGTCCGGCCGTACGCCACCGGTGGTCAGCCGGAACGCCTCCGTCGCCCACGTCAGGTACGCGGGACGGTCGGCGGCGCGCAGCGGCAGCGTCTCGCGCAGGGCGGGTTCGTCGACCTGGACGACCGAGGTGCCCGCCGCCTCCAGGTCGCCCACCTCGTCGCGCAGGGCGAGCGCGACCTGGCGCGCGGTCTCGGCGAGGGGCTGGTCGTCGCGGACGAAGGACCAGGCGAGCATGGTGACCGGACCGGTCAGCATGCCCTTGACCGGGCGGTCGGTGAGCGACTGGGCGTACGTCGTCCAGCGCACCGTCATCGGATCGGGACGGGAGATGTCGCCGGCGAGGATCGGCGGGCGGACGTAGCGGGTGCCGTACGACTGGACCCAGCCGTGCTGGGTGGCGAGGTAGCCGGTGAGCTGTTCGGCGAAGTACTGGACCATGTCGTTGCGTTCGGGCTCACCGTGCACGAGGACGTCCAGGCCGGTCTTCTCCTGGAAGGCGATCACCTCCTGGATCTCCGCCCTGATGCGCTCCTCGTAGCCGGTCGTGTCGATCCGGCCCGCTCGCAGGTCGGCGCGGGCGGTGCGCAGCTCGCCGGTCTGCGGGAAGGAGCCGATGGTGGTGGCCGGCAGCAGGGGCAGGCCGAGGCGGGCGCGCTGGGCCGCGGCCCGTTCGGCGTACGGCTGTGAGCGGCGGGCGTCGGCCTCGGTGACCGCGCCGGTGCGGGCGCGGACGGCCGGGTCGTTGGTGACGGGGGAGTTCGCCCGGGAGGCCAGGTCGGCGCGGTTGGCGGCCAGTTCGGCGGCGATGGCGCCCGTACCACGGTTGAGCCCGCGGGCCAGGGTGACGAGCTCGGTGGTCTTCTGCCGGGCGAACGCGAGCCACCGCAGGATCTGTGGCGCGATGTCCCGCTCGGCCGTCGTGTCGAGGGGGACGTGGAGCAGCGAGCAGGAGGCCGCGACGTCCACCCGGTCCGCCAGGCCGAGCAAGGTGCCGAGCGTGCTCAGGGACTTCTCCAGGTCGGCGACCCAGATGTTGCGGCCGTTGACGACCCCGGCGACCAGCCGCTTGCCGGGCAGACCGCCGACGGCCGCGAGCGCCTCCAGGTTGGCGGCGGCGGCGTCGGTGAAGTCCAGCGCGAGTCCGTCGACGGGCGCCTTGGCGAGGACGGGCAGGGCCTCACCCAGCCGATCGAAGTAGGAGGCGACCAGCAGCTTCGGACGGTCGGTGCGGGCACCGAGGTCGCGGTAGGCGCGGCCGGCGGCGTCGAGTTCGGCCGGGGTGCGGTCCTGGACCAGGGCGGGCTCGTCGAGCTGCACCCACTCGGCGCCGGCCGCGCGCAGGTCGGCGAGCACGTCGGCGTACACCGGCAGCAGGCGGTCGAGCAGGGTCAGCGGGTCGAAGCCTGCGGCCACACCGGGGGCGGGCTTGGCGAGGAGCAGGTAGGTGACGGGTCCGACCAGTACCGGCCGCGCCGTCAGGCCGAGGGCGAGGGCCTCCCGCAGTTCGGCGACCTGCTGGGCGGAGTCGGCCGCGAACGTCGTGTCCGGGCCCAACTCCGGTACGAGATAGTGGTAGTTGGTGTCGAACCACTTGGTCATCTCCAGCGGCGCGACGTCCTGCGTCCCGCGCGCCATGGCGAAGTAGCCGTCCAGCCCGTCCGCGGCGACGGCCTCCCGGTGCCGTGCGGGGATCGCGCCGACCATGACGGTGGTGTCGAGCACGTGGTCGTAGTACGAGAAGTCACCGGTCGGTACTTCGTCGAGGCCGGCCTCGGCCAGCTCGCGCCAGTGCCTCCGGCGCAGTTCGGCGGCGGTGGCGCGGAGGGCGTCGGCGTCGACGCGGCCCTTCCAGTAGCCCTCGATCGCCCTCTTCAGTTCCCGGTTCCGTCCCTGACGGGGGTAGCCGTACACGGTGGCCCGTGCTGCCGCGGCCGCGGACTTGGTGGTCACGGAGATCTCCTTCGCGAGATGAATCCCTGAGATCCCGGGGACGGGAGGAGAGCGCGAAGGGAGTGACACACCGGACGGCGACGGCGCAGGGCCGTGCGTTCGGTGTGTACGTCGACCCGCCCTCGAAGGTCACCGGGATGTCCGCGCACGAGTGCTTCGCGCGCGGGCAGTTGGCAGGTCTTCGGACTCGCGGGCACGTCCTCACCGAGGAGGACACCTACTGGCCGTCGCTTCCCAGGCCCTCAGGACCCAGTGCGTATGACGGCGGTCGTTCCCGCTCACCGCTGCGGGGCAGTCCCGGATTCCCGCCGGGTTCCCTCTTGCGACGCCTCCCGCCTGGCGGACGGGGCGAACCAGCTGCGTCGATCAGCTTAGAGGGTGACGCGGGCCACCGGAGCGCCGTCCCACGGTTCGGACGGCACCGTGGACACCGGGGCGGGGCCCACTCAGCTCCCGGGACCGGGCGGGGTGCGTCGTCAACGCGTTGCTCGCCCCGTACCCGCTGGCGGCCGTCCGGATGACGGAGTCCGGCTTCGCCATGGCCGCCGACGTCGACACCGGCCTGGAGCTGGGCTGCGCCCAACCCAGGGACCGCTCGGACTCGCCGACCTGATCGGCCTGGACACCACCGCTGCCACCGCCGAGTCGCTCTACGAGGAGTGCGGGAACCCCTCTACACCCTTCCCCCGCTGCTCCGGCGGATGGTCCAGGCTGGGCAGGGCGTCCCGCGCCGCCTCCGGCGCCGGCCTGCCCCGCTGGACCGCGCGGTCCAGGGAGGAGGACACCCGGTGCGGCGCGGCGCGGGCTGCCGTGGCGTCGGCCTCGCGGACCACAGTGTCCAGCCCGGCCCGCGCGCACCTCGGCGATGCCCGTGCCCGTCTGCCCGCAGCCGACCCCTCTCGCGCGCCGGATGCCGCCGCTCACGAGACCGGCTTCGCGCGGCGCACGAGGTGGCGGGTGTAGGCAATCGGGGGTGAAGAAGCACGGCAACTCGCCGCTCAGGGCGGTGCGTTCGAAGATCGCCCGTACGTCGTCGAGGGGCGCCCAGGGGAACCGGGCGCCGAGCGCGGCGAGTTCCTCGTGGGGCGAACCCGGCAAGACCTTCGCCATCGGCCTCGGCTGCGAGGTGCGCCACGCCCACCGCCTCGTCTACTCCGACGGCCTCGACCTCGCCAACGCCTCCGCCGCGACCCCCATCGGCACGGGCTGCCGCGTCTGCGAACGCCTCGACTGCCCCCAGTGCGCCGCACCACCCCTCGGCCGCCCCCTCCGCATCGACCAGAACACCAGCACGTTCGTGCCGTACCCCGTGTCGGACACCACGGCCTGACCGGTCCTGCCCCGGGCCGGTCGCGGAGCGGCAGGGCCACGCGGAGCACCTGTCCGCATTGCTTACTCCATAAATCTATGGATTACTGTAAGTGGAGCCGAGGGCATCGCTTCCCGCTCGGCAGTGCCTTGCTCGGAAGGACATGGGATGGGCTTCGCCGACGACCACCTGATACCGCTGGTCGACCAGGGTCTGGGGAACAGCGCGTACCTCGTCGACCTGGGCGACGGGCGGGCGCTGGCGGTGGACGCCGGCCGGGACCTGCGCGCCCTGCGGAGGGCGGCCGAGCGGCGCGGCCTGACCGTCGCCTACGCGGCGGACACGCACCTGCACGCCGACTTCCTCTCCGGCGCCGTCCAGCTCGCCCACGACGACGGCGCCCGCGTCCTCGCCTCCGCCGTTGGTCGGCGCGACTTCCCGCACACCCCGCTGGCCGACGGCGACGAGACGGACCTGGGCGGCCTGACCCTGCGGGCCCTCGCGACGCCCGGCCACACCGACGAGCACCTGTCGTTCCTGCTGCTGGACGGCGAACGGGAACTCGGCGTGTTCAGCGGCGGCTCGCTGATCGTGGACTCGGCTGCCCGTACCGACCTCCTCGGCGCGGCCCGTACCGAGGAACTCGCCCGCGCCCAGTACCACTCCCTCAGGCGTCTCGCCGCCCTGCCGGACGAGGTCGCGCTCTGGCCCACCCACGGGGCAGGTTCCTTCTGCTCGGCCCCGCCCGGCACCGAGCGCACCTCCACCGTCGGCGCCCAGAAGCGGACCAACCCGCTGCTGTCCGCCCCGGACGAGGACACCTTCGTACGACTGCTCCTGGACGGCCAGGGCAGCTACCCGGACTACTTCGACCGGCTCGCCGAGGCCAACCGGCGCGGTCCCGCCGTCCTGACCTCCGCACCCCTCCTGCCGGACCTCGACGCCGGACAGGTCAGGTCCCTGCTCGCCGACGGCGGTCAGGTGGTCGACGTGCGTCCGGCCGCCGACTACGCGGCCGGCCACATCCCCGGTGCCCTGTCCATCCCGTTGCGCGGCCAGTTCGCCACCTGGCTGGGCTGGCTCCTGCCCGACACCGCACCGCTCGCCTTCGTCGCGGGCGAGGACCAGGACCTCGACGAGATCGTCTGGCAGGCGTACAAGATCGGCTACGAGCGGCTCACCGGACGCCTCACGGGCGGCATGACCGCCTGGCTGGCCGACGGCAACCCGCGGGCCACCACCGCGTTCGTCACCGCCGACCAGGCAGGGGACCGCCCCTACCTCGACGTGAGGCAGGACGCGGAGTTCGCCGCCGGACATGTCCCCGGCGCCCGCCACATCGAGCTCGGCGGGCTCGCCGCGCACGCCGTCGAGGCCCCCGAGGGGCCGATCGTGGCGTGCGGCCACGGCGAGCGGGCCATGACCGCCGCCAGCCTCCTCGAACGCGCCGGCCGCATCGACATCGCCGTCCTCGACGGCGGACCCGCCGAGTACGCGGCCGCCCACAGCCGGCGGCTCACCCAGGGGGCGGACGCGTGAACGCCACTCCCGCGACCGCCGCACCGGCCGACGCGTCCGGACGGCCCGTCCGCCTGGGCCTGCGGGAGAACTGGCTCCAGTTCACCCTGCTCGTCGTCGTCAACGTCTGCGTCGGCGGTCTGGTCGGCCTGGAACGCACCACCGTCCCGCTCATCGGCGCCGAGGTCTTCGGCCTCACCAGCGACCTCGCCGTCTTCTCCTTCATCATCGCCTTCGGCGTCACG
Source organism: Streptomyces olivochromogenes (assembly GCF_021538895.1). Lineage (GTDB taxonomy): Bacteria > Actinomycetota > Actinomycetes > Streptomycetales > Streptomycetaceae > Streptomyces > Streptomyces olivochromogenes_A. Next base: position 22,367 of record NZ_JADDRL010000033.1, read on the forward strand.
AAGGCACTGACCAACCTCGCCGCCGGCGCCCTCACCGCCCGCTTCCGCCGCAGGCAACTCCTGCTGACCGGCTGGCTGATCGGCATCCCCGTCCCCTTCGCCCTCGCCTGGGCGCCCTCCTGGGGCTGGATCGTCGCCGCGAACGTCCTGCTCGGACTCAACCAGGGGCTGACCTGGTCGATGACCGTCAACATGAAGATCGACCTCGTCGGACCGTCCCGGCGGGGCCTGGCCACCGGCCTCAACGAAGCCGCCGGCTACACCGCCGTCGGCGCCACCGCCCTGCTCACCGGGTACCTCGCCACCCACCACGGGCTGCGCCCCACCCCCGAACTCATCGGCGTCGTCTTCGTCGCCGCCGGCCTCGCCCTGTCCCTCGTCGTCCGCGACACCGCGGCGCACGTGGCCCTCGAACTCGCCCAGCACGCCAAGCCCTTGCCCACCGGCGAGGACGCGGGACTGGCCGCCACCTTCGCCCGTACCTCCTGGCGCGACCGCTCCCTGCGCGGCGCCAGCCAGGCCGGCCTGGTCAACAACCTCAACGACGGCCTCACCTGGGGTGTCTTTCCCCTGCTCTTCACCGACCACGGCCTGGGCCTCGCCGCCGTGGGCCTGATCAAGGGCCTCTACCCCATCCTGTGGGGCCTCGGCCAGATTCCCACCGGCCACCTCGCCGACCGCATCGGCCGCAAACCCCTGATCGTCCACGGCATGCTCGTCCAAGCCGCCGGATTCGTCCTCGCGCTCGCCCTCCTCGGCCGCCCGCTGCTCGCCGGAGTCGTCTCCGCGGTCTTCCTCGGCATCGGCACCGCCATGGTCTACCCGGCCCTGATCGCCACCGTCTCCGACCACGCCCACCCCACCTGGCGCGCGAACGCCCTCGGCACCTACCGCTTCTGGCGCGACATCGGCTACGCGGTCGGCGCCCTGGTGGCCGGCATCCTCGCCGACGCGCTCGGACTCAACGCCACGGTCGTCGCCGCCGCCGTCCTCACGGCCGTGTCCGGCGTCTTCGCGGCGCGCTGGATCACCTGAGCAGCGCCGCACCGCCGCACCGGCGAGACCCTGGCAGATGCGGCCGGGCGCGGCCTATCGTGAAGTCACTTCGCTCTGTAGTGACTCCGCCACATCCCGTACGGACGCCTGCCCTCCTCACCAGGAAGCGAGCCCCCGATGAGCGGCACCGAGAAGACCCCCGCTTCCGTCCCGCTCGGGGACCTCACCGCGGAGCACGCCTCCGTCACCCTGCTGGAGCGGCTGGCCGACAAACTCGGCGCCCGGGCCTCGGTGGCCGCGGTGTACGGCGAACCCGTCACCCGGGACGGCGTCACCGTCATCCCCGTGGCCCGGGTCGGCTTCGGCTTCGGCGGCGGCACCGGGCGCGAGATCGGTACCGCCAAGACCGCCAAGACCGCCGAGGGCGGCGGGGGAGGCGGCGGCCTGGAGGCCCGCCCGCTCGGCTTCATCGAGATCAAGGACGGTACGGCGGTCTACAAGCCCATCCGCGACCCGTGGACGGACGTGGCTCTCCCGCTGGTGGCCGTGCTGGCCGGGGTCCTCGGCACCAAGTCGGTGCGCGCCCTGACCCGGCTGCGGAGTCGTCGCCGTACTTGAGCGCGCGAGCGCGCGGGCGCTTGCGACGGCCTGCGCCCGGATCTCGCTCGAAGTGACAGGCGGCCACGGCGAAGGGAAGACTGATCCCATCACGTCGTGCACACCCGCTCCTGCGAGGACAGCATGTGGTCCCGGACATCGATCGCCGACCCTGCCCGTCACCATCGCCGACCCTGCCTGTCATTCAGCGGAGCCCACGCACCGGCGTCACAAGCCACCCATGATGCGGTGCCGAGGCGTGCGCGACCTTCATGAACGCGGTTCGGGGCGCCTTCCGTAGCGGGGCGCGTCGCTGCCCCGAAGGCACTGGCCGGACCGGGCCGTGCGGGAGTGGGAACCCCCGGAGTAAGGAGTCCGATCATGGAAATCAATGGATCGGTCGCCCTGGTGACCGGCGCGAACCGGGGCATCGGACTGGCCTTCTCGCGCGCCCTGCTGGCCCGGGGAGCCGCCAAGGTGTACGCGGGCGTCCGCCGGCCCGAGGACTTCGAGGAGCCCGGGCTGGAAGCCCTACGCCTCGATGTCACCGACCCCGAACAGGTCGCGGCCGCGGCGGCGGCCGCGACCGACGTCACCATCGTGATCAACAACGCGGGCATCCAGGCGGGGCCCGGACTCTTCGAGGGATCCTTCGACGGTGCGCGGCGGGAGCTGGAGGTGAACTACCTGGGCACCTGGTCCGTGTCGCGGGCCTTCGCGCCGGTGCTCGCCGCCAACGGTGGCGGAGCCCTGGTGAACATGCTGTCGGTGGCCTCATGGCGAGCCAACAGCCGCTGGCCCAGCTACGCGGCGTCGAAGTCCGCCCAGTGGTCCCTGACCAACGCGCTCCGCGTCGCGCTGCGGGAACAGGGCACGCTCGTCGTCGGGGTGCACGCGGGCTATGTGGACACCGACGCCACCGTGACGGTCGACGCCCCGAAGATCGAGGCGGCGGACGTGGCCGAGATGACGATGGACGCCATCGCACGCGACGAGCCGGAAGTCCTCGTCGACGAACCCGCCCGCCAGGTGCGCGCCGCCCTGTCCGGCCCCTTGGATCTGCAGTACCCGACCCCCTGACCACCCTGACCACGCTCGGAGCGACGGCGAGGCGGACCGAGGCGGAGCGAGGTGGAGCGATGGACACGGACTTCGACGTCGTCGTCCTGGGGGCCGGCCCGGGCGGATACGTGGCCGCCGTCCGGTGCGCCCAGCTGGGACTGCGTACGGCGATCGTGGAAGGCCGGTTCTGGGGCGGAGTCTGCCTGAACATCGGATGCATCCCCGCGAAGGCCCTGCTGCGCAACGCGGAGATCGCCCACCTGGTCACGCACGACGCGGAGAAGTTCGGCCTGAAGATCGGTGGAGACGTGACCCTGGACTACCGGGCCGCCTATGAGCGAAGCCGGGTGGTGGCCGACGGGCGCGCCAAGGGCGTCGGCTATCTGATGCGCAAGAACAAGATCGCCCAGTTCGAGGGGCAGGGCACGTTCCTCGACCCGCACACGATGCAGGTGCGGATGAGGGACGGCGAGGCGACGCTGTCCTTCCGTTTCTGCGTCATCGCGACCGGAGCGACCGTGAAGCTGCTCCCGGGGACGACACTGGGCAGGCGCGTCGTCACCTACGAGGAGCAGATCCTCTCCGACAGCCTCCCGGCGAGCCTGATCATCGCCGGTGCGGGTGCCATCGGGGTCGAGTTCGCGTATCTGCTGCGGTGTTACGGGGTCGAGGTGACGCTGGTCGAGTTCCTCGACCGGATCGCGCCCCTGGAGGACGAGGAGGTCTCGGCCGAGCTCACCAAGCGCTTCCGGCGCCAGGGGATCAACCTGCTGACCTCCACGCGGGTGCGGAGCATCGAGGAGGCCGACGACCGGGTCCGTGTGGTCGTCGAGCGGGAGGGCCGGCCGGAGGTCCTGGAGGCGGAGAAGGTGCTGCAGGCCACGGGCTTCCACCCGCGGACCGGTGGCTACGGGCTGCCTTCCACGGGCGTCCGGCTCACCGATCGCGGAGCCATCGCCATCGACGGGTACTGCCGCACCGACCAGCCGCACATCTACGCGATCGGCGATGTGACGGCGAAGCAGATGCTGGCCCACACCGCCGAGGCGATGGGCGTCGTCGCCGCCGAGAGCATCGCCGGCGCGGAGACCATGGAGCTGGACTACCGCATGATTCCGCGCGCGACGTTCTGCCGGCCGCAGATCGCCAGTTTCGGCTGGACCGAGAGCGAGGCGCGCGGTGAGGGCTTCGACGTCCGGGTGGCGACGTTCCCGTTCACCGCCAACGCCAAGGCGCACGGATTCGGCGACACCGCGGGCTTCGTGAAGCTGATCAGCGACGGCCGCCACGGCGAACTGCTGGGCGGCCACATGATCGGTCCGGACGTCACCGAGCTGCTGCCCGAGCTCACGCTGGCGCAGAAATGGGACCTCACGGTGACCGAGCTCATCCGGAACGTCCATGCGCATCCGACGCTGAGCGAGGCGGTCCAGGACGCCCTGCACGGCCTCGCGGGACACATGATCAACCTCTGAAACCGTGGCCCCCGGTCCACCCGTACTTCTGGGCCACCCGTCAGGTCGCCGTGTGTGCCGAGGCGCCGGGTCGCGTGTAGGCCTGCCGCGGGTTGAGGGGCCCGTGATCGCCCGCGCAGACGACGACGACTTCCAGCGGGTCGTCGCAGTCACGGTGCCGCACCTCCAGGGGCGGTCCCTCCGGATCCGCGGTGTAGCGGTCGCCCCACTGCTTCAGGGCGATCATCACGGGCCACAGGTCCCAGCCCTTGGCCGAGAGCCGGTACTCGTGGCGGGTGCGATGCCCAGGCTCACGGTACGGAACGGTGTCCAGGATCCCGGCCGCGACCAGCTTGCGCAGCCGGTCCGCCAGCACCGCCTCGGACATCCCCACGTGCCGCCGGAAGTCGTCGAAGCGGCGCACGCCGTTCATCGCGTCACGCAACACCAGCAGAGACCACTTCTCGCCGATCAGGTCGAGGGTGCGCTGCACGGTGCAGTTCTCGGTGCTCAGGTCCAGCCAGGCCATGGGGCCATCGTAGGCTGACTGCGACATTGACAGCCAGAGGTTCGACTGGCTAACTTCAAATCTGGAAGCCAGCTGAGGAGGGCACGGTCATGTCGAGGTCACGCACGTTCGAGTGGGAGGACCCGGGTATCTCCGCGGCCGCCGTCGGCCAGGAGAGCGGACTCGACTTCCTGCGCGGAGTGCTCGACGGACGTCTGCCCGCCGCGCCCATCGGCGCGACCGTCGGCTTCTGCCTGGAAGAGGTCGACTTCGGGCGCGCCGTCTTCGTCCTGGAACCGGGGGAGGACCACTACAACCCCATCGGCAGCGTGCACGGCGGTGTCTACGCCACCCTGCTCGACTCGGCCGCGGGCTGCGCCGTGCAGTCCATCCTGCCGGCGGGCATGGGATACACCTCGCTCGACCTCAGCGTGAAGTTCCTGCGCCGCATCACCGTCGACACGGGCAAGGTCCGCGCCGTCGGCTCCCTCCTCAACCACGGCCGCCGCACCGCCCTCGCGCAGGCCGAACTCCTCGACTCCGACGACCGCCTGCTGGCCCACGCGACGAGCAGTTGCATGCTGTTTCCGGTGCCGGCCGGCTGAGGTCTTTCGGGGAGCCGAAACGTCGCGGTGATGCCGTGTTAGCGTCAGCGCGGAGGCTCGTACGTGCCTGCCCCGGACGAGATGCGCGCCGTACCCGGTCTGCCAAGACGACGCGCCGGAGGAGACGTCATGGACGCGGGTACGGGCCTGATCGATTTCGCCGGTGGTGTTCCCCGGCCCCAGGCGCTGGACGTCCGGTGGATCCACGGCTCGCCGTCGGCGAAGCACAACGCCGATCCGGACATCCAGGTCCATGCCTACGACGAGCACACGTTCATCCTGCGGCAGAACATGGCGATCGACTATGAAGCGCCGTTCCTGTTCCTGCTGTTCGGCAACTCCCGGGCGGTGTTGATCGACACCGGTGCCACCGCGTCCGCGGAGTTCTTTCCGCTGCGCCGGGTGGTCGACGAACTCGTCGACGGGTGGCTCGCCCGGCACCCCCGGGAGGAGTATCACCTCCTCGTTCTGCACACCCACGCACACGGTGACCACGTCGCGGGCGACGGGCAGTTCGCCGACCGCCCCCACACCACCGTGGTGGGCGCGGACCTGGCCACCGCCTGGGAGTACTTCCGGTTCGACGCGGACCCCGACGCCGTGAGCACGGTCGACCTGAGCGGCCGGGTCCTGGAGTGCCTGGCCACCCCGGGCCACCACGAGGCGGCGGTGACGTTCTACGACCCGTGGACCGGGTTCCTGCTCACCGGAGACACGGTCTACCCCGGGCGGCTCTACATCCAGGACTGGCACGCCTTCGCCCGCACCATCGACCGGCTGATCGAGTTCTCCGACCGCCGGCCGGTCACGTACGTGCTCGGCTGCCACATCGAGATGACCAGTCGGCCGGGTGTGGACTATCCGATCCGTACCACCTACCAGCCCGACGAGCCCCCGCTCCAGATGACCACCGATCACCTGCGCCGGATCCGTGCGGCGATCGCGGAGGCCGGCGACCGGCCCGGCCGGCGCGCCTGCGCGGACTTCATCCTCTACCCCGTCTGACGCCGCCGGCCCGGACATCGGTCCGAGGGCGCTGTCAGTGCCGAGCCGTAGCCTTCCGGATATCCGCACATGGCGTGCCACTCGGAGCGTTGGGGGTAATGATGCGCAGGCCGGTCGAGGGCGAGGTCTCCGTTCACTACGGCCAGATCTACGTCGAGAGCGATCCGGACAGCTACGGCCCGGACCTCGCCGAGGCGTTCGCGGGGCAGAGCTCCGGGCTCTGCGGGGCGGCGATCCCCGGCACGCTGTGGCTGACGACCGGGCTGCACACCGGCGAGGTCGGATTCACCGTCGAAGTGCACGAGGACCCACCGCGGTTGGACCCGGAATGGGAGGACGTGGTGGAGGTGTCCTTCCGGCCCGTGTCGGACAGCACCGCGCTCGTCCTGTGGGGAGGCATGGGCGACTGGGACCTGGGCCTGGAAGAGACGGACTACCGGGTGCGCTACTGCGCCAAGGACATGGACGCGGCACGCGAGCGCGACACCCGACTCGACGACGAGCCCCAACTGGACAGCTACCTCCTCCAGTTCTGGCCGGCTCCGCCGTCGCCGGACCGCGTCCTCAAGCAGACCTCCGGTTCCGCCGCCTACTGGCACGGCTACGCCCGCGAGCTGCCGCCCCCTCCCACCCCCGCCGAACGCGCCGAGGCCGAACGCCTCGCCCGCCTCGCACAGGAACAGGCCGACAGAGAACGCGAACTCGCCTACGAACTGTGGGACTGGGGCGGGCAACTGCCCAGCCAGGCCCTGCGCGAGGTCGACGGCAACGTGAGCGGCCTGGTCCGCTTCGACGCGGCCCTCGTCCACACCATCGACGCCGCCGGCCCCGAGGTCCAGCGTGCGGTGGCGCTGCTGGCCGCGCGACGCGCATGCGAGACCGCCGGTCTCACGGAGCTCGACTGGATCTCCCGGGGGCTCACCGCCCTGGCCGAGGGACGCCCGCTGCCGCCGCCCCTGGACGAGCCGGACGCCGTCTGGCAGGCCCTGGACGCGGACCCGCATGCTCCCGACGGGACCGTGGGCCGGGCCGTCCCTCCGGAGTGGCCGCCCTTCCAGCCGCCCGCCGCCGACGACGACCCGTACGTGTCGATACCCCTCCCCGAGGCGATGACAGCGATCGTGGGCCCGGCGGCACCCATGGCGGAGCCGCTGAGTCCGCCCGATCCGCCGGTGCAGCCGCCCGCCGGAACATCCAGGTACATGTTGGTCGCCACGATCGGCGAGCCGGACCCGTCCCTGCGCATGTCCCAGCCGCACATGGCCATCCCCGCACTGCTCGACGCCGCCCACCCCGACCCGCTCCGGGCAGCCCTCGACGCGGTGTTCGCGGCCGTGGCCACCTACGGCGAGGACTACCCGGTACTCCTCCAGGAGGTGTGGTCCGCCTGCCGGGGGCAGGCGTAGAGGGGGCCGGCATCCGAGCGGACGCGATCATTGCCCGGCCTTGGGCCGGGTGCCCGTAACCCCTGCGCGGGCTCCCGGTTGTGTCGGGTATGGACGACCACCTTCTCGCCGCCGACACCTCTGACCTGCTGGACCTCGAGGAACCGCGGCTGCCCTTGCTGACCCTGTCCGAGGCACAGCAACTGCTGGAGGTGTTGCAGCACTTCGGCGCGACCGACCATGACTGGGGCGCGCAGGCCCGGCATTTCGCCGCCGGGCTCGCCGCCCGCGTGCCGTCGTACGACGCGTAGTCCCGCCCGGAGCGTCGAGCGGTCGGCCTTCCTCAGCCGACCCCGTCGAGCAGCAGTTTCGCGGCCACGAGCGCTCCGTCCGTGCGGATCGTGCCGGCCACGGCGATCGCTCGTGCGCGGGTTTGCGGGGTGAGGGCCGAACCGAGCGCGGCCGAGAGGGACGCGAAGGTCGGAGTCGGGCCGGCGTGGGCCACGCCGATGCCCAACTCGGCCACCCGGTCGGCCCAGTAGGTCTGGTCCACCGCCTGCTGAGGCACCACCACCTGAGGCGCACCGGCCCACGCGGCGGTCGTCGTGGTGCCCGCGCCGCCGTGGTGCACGACGGCGGCCACCCGGCGGAACAGCGCCTGGTGGTTGACCTCGCCGACGGCGAAGCAGTCGTCCCGGTCGTCGCTCAGGTCCAGGTCCGCCCATCCGCTGGAGACGAGCGCACGTCGGCCCTGTGCCCGGACCGCCTCGATGGCCGCATGGCCGGCGCCCCGCGAACCGTGCATCGGCATGCTGCCGAAGCCCACGTACACCGGTGGCGTGCCGGCCTCCAGGAACGCCGCCAAGTCGGCCGGGAGGGGGCGCTCGTCCGGGAGGAGCCACGCGCCGGTCTGCACGACGTCCAGGTCCGTCGGCTCGTGCCACGGACCCAGGAGCGGGTCCGTCGCCAGCCACGGGCGCTCGGTGAAGGCGTGGTCGCGGACGTCGTCCACCGGTGGCAGGCCGTTCGACGCCCGCTGGGTGTTGAGGGCCTCGCCGAACAGCGCGTTCGCGCTCTGCGCGTCCAGGTCCCACAGCGCGAGGTTGTCGGTCACGTCCGGTGGGAAGGGGCGGCCCGGCCGCGGGTGCGGCGGGTGGTGCGGCGACGGCAGGGTGATCGGCTGGAAACTCGCGTACACATAGGGGACGTTCAGTTTCTCGGCCACCGACCGTGCGCCGGCAGCGGCCGGCAGCAGGCCCGACGCCAGGAGCACATCACAGCCCTCGGCCGCCGCGGCAACCGTGTCGAAATACGAGGCGATCAACGCGGCCGCACGCTGAGGCACACCCCCTGGCGACGGCGGCGTCGCCCCGGTCGTCAGCCGGCGCACCGACTGACCGACCGGCACCATCGGCACACCCACCCCGGCCAGCCGCTCCGCGAACTCCTCGTCCGGCGGCGCGCACACGCGCACCTCCGCGCCGAGTTCCCGCAACCGCACCGCGAGGGCCACCAGCGGTTCGACGCCCCCACGCGAGTCATATCCCGTCAACAGCACACGCACTTCGCGACTCCCACCACCACAGGTCCCGGCATTGCCCGGCAAGTCTTCGCTACGACCCGGATCTTGCCGCAAGCCCCCCGGTGCGCTATACGTTGAGGGCGGGAAGGGGTGAGTACGCTCCTTCCCCTTCTTTATGGGTTGTTGTGGCGACCGACCGACTCCGGTGGATCCGTTGAGTCGTAAATAAGTGAAAGAGGAAACAGCGGGTGCCTGCCGCGTTCCCGTCAATTTTCCGATATCTCCCCTTATGGGATCCGATATTCCTCGATAGAGTGGTCGCATGGATACGTCAACGCTGTATTACACGGTGAGAACTGGCGACACTCTCTCCAAGATTGCAGCCAGGATCCATGTGACACTGGCGCAGCTCCTGGAGTGGAACCCCGAGATCACCGACCCGAACATCATTCGCCTCGGACAGCGGATCCGTGTCTCCCCGCCGGAAGGGGTACCGATCCCGGACCAGGAGTTCGAGCCTTTCCCGGGCGCGGACTTCTTCCAGTCGGCGACGGTCAGCCCGATCATCGAGGTCATGGGCTATCGCCTGATCGACGAGGGCTGCTCCGTGTACCCCGGCGAGCCGGACGCCCAGTGGAGCGACGCGGACCGCGCGTCGTACGCCAAATGGCAGCGCAAACTCGGTTTCAGCGGAGCGGACGCGGACGGTATTCCGGGAAAGAACACCTGGGACAAGCTCCACGTGCCCGTCGTGTTCGAGTGATTGCCACCCCGGGCGGCGGATGTCCGCCGCCCGGGACTTGATGGTCAGGACGCGTTGTATTCGCTGACGACGTCCACGACCCAGGTGACACCGAAACGGTCCCTCAGCATTCCGTAGAGCGGCGCCCACTGAGCGGGCTCCAACGGCCGCAGGACGGTGGCGTCTTCGGACAGCTTCTTCCAATACGCCGTGACCTCCTCGGCCGTTTCGCCGCGGAGTGAAACGAAGAACGCGTTCTCGCCCTGGCTCCACGGCATGCGCGAGGGCACGTCGTAGGCCATGACGCGAAATCCGCTGTCGGCGGCCACCTGGCCCCACATCACCTGGTCCGCCTCGGACGGCTCCTGGACGTTTCCGGCGTCCTTGTAGGTGACCATGACCAGGTCCCCGCCGAACACGGACCGGTAGAACGTGAGCGCCGCGCGGGCGTCACCTCGGAAGTTCAGGTGGGTCACAGCACTGACGGACATGATGGGCTCCTTGCCATTCGACCTATTTTCCGATCTCCGCGGTCCTGCTCGCGCGCAGCCCCGCTCGATGACGACAGTTCCAGGAGAAGCGGCCAGGATGTGGCCGCTTCTTGCGGCACCATCGGCAGCATGCAGAAGACCTCAGCGCGACTGCTGTCGCTGCTCTCGCTGCTCCAGTCGCGCCGGGACTGGCCGGGAGCCCTGCTGGCCGAGCGGCTGGGCATCAGTGCGCGCACCGTGCGCCGCGATGTCGACCGCCTGCGCGAGCTCGGCTACCCCGTCGTGGCGGTCAAGGGCCCCGACGGCGGGTATCGGCTGGACGCCGGTACGGAGCTGCCGCCGTTGCTGTTCGACGACGAGCAGGCCGTCGCCCTCGCCGTGGCGCTCCGGATCGCCGCCACCACCGGCGCTGGCATCGAGGACGGCGCGGTGCGCGCGCTGAACACCGTCCGGCAGGTCATGCCCGCCCGGCTGCGCCACCGCGTCGACACCCTCCACGTCACCGCCGTCGAGCGGCCCACGACCCGGCCGAACCCGCAGGTCGACAGCGGCGTGCTCATGGCGCTCACCGCCGCCGTGCACGCCTGCGAGGTGCTGCGCTTCGACTACGCCCCCGCGTCACCATCGGGAGACGGCCAGGGGGGCACCATGGCTCCGCCGCGCCGGGTGCAGCCGCACCACCTCGTCACCTGGGGCGCGCGCTGGTACCTCGTCGCCTGGGATCTCGACCGCGAGGACTGGCGGACCTTCCGCGCGGACCGGATCACCCCGCGCACGCCGACGGGGCCCCGCTTCGCCCCGCGCGAACTGCCCGGAGGCGACGTGGCCGCCTTCGTCGCCGACAGGTTTCAGGGCTCCGCCGGCTCGGGCACCTGGCCCTGCCGCGGCGAGGTGATCCTCCACCTGCCCGCCGCCGTCGTGTCCCCGTACACGCATGACGGAGTCGTCGAGGAACTCGGCCCGGACCGCTGCCGGTTGCTGCTGGGCTCCTGGTCCTGGGCCGGCCTGGCCGCCGCCATCGGCAGGTTCGACGCCGACATCGAGGTCGTGGGCCCGGCCGAACTCAAGGACGCCTTCGCGGTCCTGGCCCGCCGCTACGCCAGGGCAGCGGCCGACGCGGGAGCCGGCACCGCGCCCCCGATGCCGTGAGTCGGCCCCGCCGGAAGCCCCACCGTGCTGATCAGCACGACCGATCAGCACGACCGATCAGCGCGACCGATCAGGAATGGAGAAGCGCCGGTCACAGGGCCGCGGCTAGCGTGACGGCCATGGACATCACCATCCACTGGACCTTCCTCCCGCACACCGACCCGGAGACCTCCCTCGCCTTCTACCGCGACGCCCTCGGCTTCGAGGTCCGCAAGGACGTCGGGAGCGGCGCGATGCGCTGGATCACGGTCGGCCCCGTCGGCCAGCCCGGTACGTCCATCGTCCTGGAGCCGCCGGCCGCCGACCCCAGCGTCAGTGACGAGGAGCGCCGCACCATCGCCGAGATGATGGCCAAGGGCAACTACGGCCGCATCACCTTGGCCACCCCCGACCTCGACGCCGCCTTCGAGCGGCTGGCGGCCAACGGCGCCGAGGTGATCCAGGAGCCGACCGAGCAGCCGTACGGGATCCGCGACTGCGCCTTCCTCGACCCGGCGGGCAATCTCGTGCGCATCAACGAGGTCCGATGAGTGGGGACCCGCGCCCCGGCGCCCAGCGGCGTCGTGACACCGAGTACCGGCTCCGCCACGACGTGGACATCTGGGTGGCCAGCGCCTCGGCGGACGGTGTGCCCCACCTGGTGCCGCTCTCCTTCGACTGGGACGGCGAGGCGCTGCTGATGGCCACGCCCACCAACAGCGTGACCGGCAGGAACCTGGCTGTGAGCCGGTCCGTCCGGCTGGGCCTCGGCCCCACCCGCGACGTGACCATGATCGAGGGTGAGGTCGAGGTCTTCGAGATCGACGGGCTGCCGAAGGAGCGCATCGACCTGTTCGTCGAGGGCGCCGACTTCGATCCGCGCCTGCCGGCCGCGCCGTACCGCTGGTTCCGCGTCACCCCACGCCGTATCCAGTCCTGGCGCGAGGTGAACGAGCTGACCGGCCGCGAGCTGATGCGCGACGGTGATTGGCTGGTCTGACGCCTCGGGCGGGTGCGGAAGGCAGCCGGTGGCTGTTCCCGCGACCCCGCCACCCCCGGAGAACCGAACGTTACGCTCGAAGCCGCCCAGATCGAGCCAGCTGACGCCGACGGAGACCGCGCACGCGGCCCGCCCGAAAGATGGAGACACGATGAGCAAGGCCACGGGGACGGACACGCCGTCGCCTGCGCTGCACGCCGCCGACAGCCACGATGTGATCCGCGTGCACGGCGCGCGCGAGAACAACCTCAAGGACATCGACGTCGAGCTGCCGAAGCGCCGGCTCACGGTGTTCACCGGCGTCTCCGGCTCGGGCAAGAGCTCCCTGGTGTTCGACACGATCGCCGCGGAGTCGCAGCGGCTGATCAACGAGACGTACAGCGCCTTCGTGCAGGGCTTCATGCCGACGCTGGCGCGGCCCGAGGTCGACGTGCTCGAAGGGCTGACGACCGCGATCATCGTCGACCAGCAGCGGATGGGCGCCGACCCCCGCTCCACCGTCGGCACCGCCACCGACGCCAACGCGATGCTGCGCATCCTGTTCAGCCGGCTCGGGAAGCCGCACATCGGCTCGCCCCAGGCGTTCTCCTTCAACGTCGCCTCGATCAGCGGAGCCGGCGCGGTCACCGTGGAGCGCGCCGGACAGACCGTGAAGGAGCGTCGCAGCTTCAGCATCACCGGCGGCATGTGTCCGCGCTGCGAGGGCCGTGGCACGGTCTCCGACATCGACCTCACCCAGCTTTACGACGACTCCAAGTCGCTGTCCGAGGGCGCGCTCACCATCCCCGGCTACAAGCCGGGCGGCTGGAACTACCGGCTCTACACCGAGTCCGGCTTCTACGACCCGGACAAGCCGATCCGCAAGTACACCAAGAAGGAGCTGCACGACTTCCTGCACCGCGAGCCGACCAGGATGAAGATCGCGGGCATCAACATGACCTACGAGGGCCTGGTCCTGCGGATCCAGAAGTCGATGCTCTCCAAGGACCGGGAGGGGATGCAGCCGCACATCCGCGAGTTCGTGGACCGGGCGGTCACCTTCACGTCCTGCCCCGACTGCGACGGCACCCGGCTCAGCGAGGCCGCGCGCGCCTCGAAGATCAACGGGATCAGCATCGCCGACGCCTGCGCGATGCAGATCAGCGACCTGGCCGAGTGGGTCCGCGGCCTCGACGAGCCGTCGGTGGCGCCGCTGCTCGGCACGCTGCAGCGGACGCTCGACTCGTTCGTGGAGATCGGCCTCGGCTATCTCGCGCTCGCCCGGCCGGCGGGCACGCTGTCGGGCGGCGAGGCGCAGCGCGTCAAGATGATCCGCCACCTCGGCTCCTCGCTCACCGACACCACGTACGTCTTCGACGAGCCCACCACCGGCCTGCACCCCCATGACATCCAGCGCATGAACCGCCTGCTGCTGCGGCTGCGCGACAAGGGCAACACGGTGCTCGTCGTGGAGCACAAGCCGGAGACGATCGCGATCGCCGACCACGTCGTCGACCTCGGCCCCGGTGCCGGTACGGCCGGCGGCACGGTGTGCTTCGAGGGCACCGTCGAGGGACTGCGGACCGGGGGCACCATCACCGGCCGCCACTTCGACGACCGGGCCTCCCTCAAGAAGGCCGTGCGCGAACCCACCGGCAGGCTGGAGATCCGCGGCGCGACCGCGAACAACCTGCGTGAGGTCGACGTGGACGTCCCGCTCGGCGTGCTCACCGTCATCACGGGCGTGGCCGGCTCCGGCAAGAGCTCGCTGGTGCACGGGTCGATCCCCGCCCGCGAGGGTGTGGTGTCGGTCGACCAGAGCCCGATCCGCGGCTCCCGGCGCAGCAACCCGGCGACGTACACCGGACTGCTCGAACCCATCCGCAAGGCGTTCGCGAAGGCCAATGGCGTCAAGCCGGCGCTGTTCAGTGCCAACTCCGAGGGCGCCTGCCCCAACTGCAACGGCGCCGGCGTCATCTACACCGACCTGGCGATGATGGCGGGCGTCGCCACCACCTGCGAGGAGTGCGAGGGCAAGCGGTTCCAGGCATCGGTGCTGGAGCACCACCTCGGTGGTCGCGACATCACCGAGGTGCTGGCGATGTCGGTGACCGAGGCCGAGGAGTTCTTCGGCAACGGCGAGGCGCGCACACCGGCCGCGCACCGTATCCTCGGCCGGCTCGCCGACGTCGGTCTCGGTTACGTCAGCCTCGGCCAGCCGCTGACCACGCTGTCCGGCGGCGAGCGGCAGCGGCTCAAGCTGGCCACGCACATGGCCGACAACGGCGGTGTCTACGTCCTCGACGAGCCCACCACCGGCCTCCACCTGGCCGACGTCGAGCAGCTGCTCGGCCTGCTCGACCGGCTCGTCGACTCCGGCAAGTCGGTCATCGTCATCGAGCACCACCAGGCGGTCATGGCACACGCGGACTGGATCATCGACCTCGGCCCGGGCGCCGGGCACGACGGCGGCCGCATCGTCTTCGAGGGCACCCCCGCCGACCTGGTCGCCGCTCGCTCCACCCTCACCGGCGAACACCTCGCGGAGTACGTCGGCGGCTGACCGGGCCGGCACGAACACCGGGGACGGGTTCCGGCGGCTGCCGGAACCCGTCCCCTTCCATGTCCGAAGGGGACGGCTCCATGTCCGAGGGAGACGGCTCGGTCAACGATTGCCTTGACAACTATTGTCGCGGCAACGAAGATGGATGTGTGAGTACGACAAGCGGGCTGCACGACCACCTCGGATACTGGCTCCGACGCCTGTCCGACGAGGTCCACAGCCGGTTCGAGGCAGAGCTGGACCGGCACGGCGTGACCGTCTCCCAGTGGGGAGTGATGGTCGGCGTCTTCCACGGACACGGCACCACCAAGGCCGTGGCCGCCCACATGGACATCGACCCCGGAGCCGTCTCCCGGCTGGTCGACCGTCTCATGGCCAAGGGCCTGATCCGGCGCGAGCCGGACCCCGCCTCCCGGCGGATCGTCCGGCTCGTCCTGACCGACGAGGGCCAGGCCCTCGTGCCGCTCCTGGCCGAGATCGCCGACCGCAACGACGCCCACTACTTCGGCTCGCTCGACGCGGCCCAGCGTCAGCAACTGGAGGCGTGGATCAGGCGCCTGGTGGGCGAAGTCCATCCCGCACCCGAGGACGACAACTCCTAGACGACACACCTGGAAGAAGAAGCGCGCCATGAGCACCGCCCTCTCCATCACCAAGACCGTCAGCATCGACCGCCCCTTCGCGGATGTGTACGCCTTCCTGGCCGACCCCGCGAACTGGTCCAAGTGGGCCGTGGTCAACATCCGATCGATCGAGCCCACGGCCGACCCCGACTGGTGGCAGATGTCCACCCCCGTGGGTCCGGCCAGGCTGCGCTTGCACGCCGACGCCGAACTCGGCGTCCTCGACCACGACTACGTCGACGACACCGCCTCCTGGCGGGTCCCGGCCCGCGTGGTGCCCAACGGCGACGGCGCCGAATTCATGATGACCTTCTATCAACCACCCACCCTCGGCCGAGAGTTCTTCGTGCAGCAGGTCGACCTCGTCGACACCGAGCTGGCCACGCTCAAGAGGATCCTCGAATCCGGCCGGGCGTGACTCCGTCCTGTCGACGCAGTGTCAAATGCTGGCCAGAGATGGAGGATTGACGGCCTGTTGGGCGAGGTGCTTCACTGAACGGGCGTGGCTGAGCCACTCACCCACTGACCAGCCCCTCTGGAGACCGTCCGTGGCCGTCGAAAGCATTCCCCGTCAGTCCGTGGTCGATGTGCTGGAGGCCCGGCTGCGTGACGACATTCTGCGGGGTGAGCACCAACCCGGCACCCTGCTGCCTCCCGAGCGTGAGCTCGCCGCAGGGTACGGAGTCACCCGCACCACCCTCAAGCACGCCCTGACCCGCCTTGAGCAGGCGGGGCTGCTCAGTACACGGCACGGCATCGGTACCCGCGTGATCGACTTCCTGCGGCTCGGCGGGGCCGAGTTGCTGCCGATGCTGGCCTCCCAGGACTCGTCCTGGCTCAAGGAGGTCTTCGAGGCGCGACGGCATATCGGGACCCTCATCGCCGGTCGCGCGGCCGCACGGCGCACGGTCAAGCAGTCCCGCCGCCTTCAGGAACTGCTGGAGGCGGTGGCCGAGGCCCCGGATGCCGACGCGACCCAGCTCGCCGATGTGGAGGTTCACCGGGAGTTGGCGCGGGCCACGGGCAACCGGGTCTATCTGCTGCTCACGAACACGCTGTTCAACGCGTATCTGCCGGTGCGACTGGCGCTCCAGGCCCCGTTCGAGGACCCTGCCAAGGCCGCCGGACGACTGGCGCCGGTGGTGCAGGCGGTGGTCGAAGGCCGCGTCGAGGGGGCGCAGAGCGCGGCCGAGAAGTATCTGCGCGGCACCGAGAAGCTCATGCTGGGTTCGCTCGGCCCCGGCCGGTCGCGGTCCGGGGGCAAGAGCACCGGATCGGGGTGAACGGGGCCGGTTGCCGGGGCCGGTAGCCCCGGAGGGGCTCGGCGCGGTGCGGCCGGCTCCGGCGCGCGAGCGGAAAGGCACCTGCCGTGGTTCGGCCGACTCCGAGTCGGCCGAACCCGGTTCCGTACGCCGGAGTTCGCACCACGCACCCATCGCGGTACGTCCAACTTCATGTCTCCAGGCCAGTGTTGGCAGAAATCTACGCGCGTCCATCAGTCGATTGACTTGTCATGGACGCAACACAATTGTCCGCCGGGTGTGATGCCGGGCGGAGGCACGATCCCGAGCGGTCCGCACCGCGAGGGACCCTCGCTCCTTTCACCGTCGCACCGCCAACCCCGGTGCATCAGTGCTCGATCACAGGAGGATCCCCGTGAGCACAGCGAGAAAGAGACGCAACGCCACCCTCATCGGCGCGACGCTGGCGGCCCTCGCCATCGGGACGCTCCAGCCGACCGCGGCCGCCTCGGCGGCGCCGATGTCCGAGGCCAAGACGTCCGCCTCCCGGCAGTCCCCGGTGTTCGGCGTCGAGGAGGGCATCGCCCGCACCGTGGCCTCCTCTCTGCTGTCTCAGCAGTGGCGGGAGCAGGTCAGGGAGGCCGTCCTCAAGAGGGGCGAAGTGGACCTGCACGCCCTGACCGGCAAGGCTGCCGACACAGCGGGCACGGGGCTCAAGTCCGCGGTCGCCGGCGCCGACCAGCGCATCCTCTCCCTCAAGGGGCTTCCGGCGCGGACCGGCTCCATGCTGCGCATACGCCTGGGCGCGCAGTCCATGCGCCCGCACCTCACCGCCGCGAGCGCCCCCTGGGTCGCCGTCGCCGCCACGGACGACCACGCCAAGACCCTCACGGCCTACGACAGCCAGGGCCGGCGCCACACCATCGACACGAGCAAGGTGCCGGACCGGCCCCTGTACATCGTCGACATCGACGTCTCCAAGGCCCACCGGGCAGGGCTCGCGTTGCTGCACAAGGAGCTGGTCGCCAAGGGGCTCAGCAAGCCCCAGACGCGGTCCGGCGCCCTGAACACCACGGCCGCGGCGGGCTGGTGGGCCACCAAGGTCGACGCGATCGAGGTACGGGACGACGAGGAGCCCTGGTTCAAGGGCGCGGCCGAGATGTTCTCCCTCGTGACCGGCTTCGGTCTCGACGGCAAGGCCCGCGTCGACTCGGTCGACATGCCGTACCTGGACTACGACAACACCGTCTACTACCCCAACCAGATCCTGGTCAACTGGTCCAACTACAAGTACAACCTCGCCGACGTCGTCATGATGGAGGACGACGACGGCACCAACTACAAGGCCCTCGCCCAGGCGATCACCACGGCCCTGCTCACCATCACGGACCAGGGAACCTACATCCCGCTGGTGAACGCGGTACTGAGCGCGATGCCCGACTCCTGGTTCACCGACGACCCGGACTACGTCGAGTCCTGGTACACCCTCGCCCGCACCTCCTCGGGCCGCCTCAACGGCGCGAGGGGCAACGGCTGGATGACCGTCGAGCCGTACTTCGTCGAGCAGTTCTGATCCGCGGAGCCGGTCCGGTCGACCAGCCGATCACACGGCTGGTCGACCGGACGGTGTGTGTTCAGCCAAGGTAGAAGTCCTTGCGGGCGGCCACGAACGACTCGACCGTCCGGGCCGGTTCGCCCGTCAGGCGTTCGACGTC
This sequence comes from Streptomyces olivochromogenes, assembly GCF_021538895.1. Lineage (GTDB taxonomy): Bacteria > Actinomycetota > Actinomycetes > Streptomycetales > Streptomycetaceae > Streptomyces > Streptomyces olivochromogenes_A. The sequence goes on from NZ_JADDRL010000033.1 coordinate 40,983, forward strand.
GTCGGAGATGCGGTCGTAGCGGTTCTCCCGGTGCAGGCGGGCCATGGTGGCGATGTGCTGCTCGGTGTGCGGTGGCAGGCCGGCCTTGGCGAGGACGTCCTGTCGCCACTGGTCCAGCGGTACGTCCACGTAGGTCACCGGGCGGCCCAACGCCCGCGAGAACTGCTCGGCGATCTGCGTCATGTCGAGGGTCTGGGGCCCGGTGAGCTCGTAGACGTGGCCGATGTGTGCGGCCGGGTCGCGCAGCACGGTGGCGACCACTCGGGCGACGTCCTCCGTGGCGATCGGCGAGGTGCGTCCGGTGCCGAAGGGCAGTGCGAGCGTGCCGTTCTCCTGGATGGAACGTGCCGCCAGCGTGGTGAACAGCGGATTGTCGAGGAACGACGTCGGCCGGATGTGCACCACCGGGAGACCCGACCAGTTCAGTACCTGCTCCGACAGCCAGTGGAGCCGCTGCTGGTTCGACTCGCCGGTGCTGATGGCGGTCATCTGGGACACCGTCATCTGCGACATGTCGATCAAGGCGTCCAGATCCCCGTACTCGCGCGCCACGCTGGCCACCACGGTCGCCGCCAGGAGCTGGTCCGGTGACACGGACATCGCGAAGTACATCCGCCCCACACCCTCCAGTGCGGCCGCCACGGTCTCGGGCCGCGTCAGGTCGCCGACGACCGTCTCCACGCCGAGTGCGCGCAGCCCGGCCGCACGCTCGTCGTCGCGGCGGACCATCACGCGTACGGGCACATCCCGCGCGCGCAGGTCCTCGAGGACCTTGCGGCCCACGTCGCCGGCGTTGGACAGGAGCACGAGGTTGCTGGCAGCCATCAGTCGGGTTCCTTCTGCGTGGGGGAGCGGGGGGATCACCGGGGTGTGAGGACCCGTACCACGAGTGTGATCACTGGGGCCGCGGTGTGCGCGCCGTCGCGGGGACGACACGCGGCGGGCTCGGTCAGTGCTCCGGCCGAGGGCGGACGGTGAGGATCTGCTGGGCGTGGCCGACCGGGCCGTCGATGTCGTGCAGCACCGTGCTGGTGAGGCCCTGGCCGGTGGGGCCGAAGGTGACGGTGGTGTCCAGGCCGGTCCAGTCACCCCCGGGTGGGCGGTGGAGGTGGACGGTCAGGTCGACGTTGGGGAACATCCACGCCGTGGGCGGCTGCCGTACGGCGATGCCGTTGGCCGTGTCGACGAGGGCGAGGTAGGACGCGAGCGGGCTGCTGGGCTCGCCGGCGACGAGGGCGAGCGGCGTGGAGACCCAGGCGGTGGTGCGGCCCGGCCGGGGTTCGCCGAGGGGGCGGACGTCGAGGGAGGCGATGTAGCCGCCCGGCCACACGTCGGTCATGGGCCACGGGGCGAGTGAGTCGGGCGGGGCGAGCCGTTCGTCGGGGCCGCCTGCCACGGCGCTGGTGTCGAGGGCGGCCAGCAGCCAGGCGCGGGCGCGGACCACCGGGCGGTCGGCGATCCGGACGACGGCTTCCACGAGTTCGATGGTGCGGCCGGGGCGGACCGTCGCCACCCGGATCTCGCACTCGTCGAGGGCGAGCCGCCCGAGGATGTCGTAGCTGATGCGGGACAGGAGCAGCCCGGGGCCCGGGCGTGCGGCCAGATGACGGTCGATGGCGTGGACGACCAGGCCGCCGAGCGGACTGAAGTGCTGCTCGTCGAGGGCCCAGGCGCCGCCGGCGTGCGGGGTGGGCTTGTAGCGGTGGTCGTCGATGCGCTCGTAATAACTGCCGGGATTCACCGAATGCCTCTCCTCGGGTCCATGTTTCCGGTCCGCCGGTCGCTCACACGGCATTGAGCAGCACGACGTAGACGGCGGTGCCCATGCCCACGCTGAGGATCGTGCGGCGCCCGAGGGCCAGGTGGACGCCGATGGTGACGGCCACCGCGAGCAGCGCGTACCAGGCGCCGTTCGGGTCCTTGGTCATCGTGCCGTGCAGGGCGGTCACGGCGAGGATCAGGAGGATGCCGACCGGCATCCACACCGACAGCCGCTGGACCAGTGCCGAGCCGCGGAGCCTGCCGAGGAGCGCGAAGGGGAGGGCGCGCAGGGCGAAGGTGACGGTGAAGACGATCGCCAGGACGGTGATCAGGTACGTGGTGCTAGGCATCGGCGGGCCTCCGGGACATGAGGGCGTGGCGGCCGAGGAGCAGGCCGACGAACAGCAGCAGCGCCGTGAACAGGGCGACGCCGGGGGTCAGTAGCAGCGCGACGGAGACGCCGGTGCAGGCGAGCAGCGCCGAGGGGATCTGCTGGCGGGAGCGGAAGGCGTCCAGGGTGAGCACGGTGAACAGCGCGCACAGGGCGAATTCCAGGCCCTCGATCGGGGCGGGCAGCGCGCTGCCCAGCGCGACGCCGACCAGGCCGCCGCCGACCCAGTACGCCTCGCAGGCGAGCTGCATCGCCAGCAGACGGGGCGCGGAGCGCTTGTGCTCGGGCAGGGAGGCGCTCACCGCGTACGCCTCGTCGATCATCGCGTAGACGGCGTACGCCTTCGCCACCGGGTGCCTGACCAGGTGCAGGGGGAACGAGAACGCGTAGAAGACGTGCCGGAAGTTGACCACCAGCACGGTCAGCGCGACCGCGGCCGGCGGTGTGACGGCGGCCAGCATGCCCACCAGCAGCAGCTCCAGCGAACCGGCGAACGCGGCCAGGGACAGCGCCGGGGTGAGCCACCAGGGCAGGCCGGCCTGGAGGATCAGCAGGCCGAGCGCGATGCCCAGGGGGAAGATCCCGAGTCCGGCGGAGAAGGAGTCACGGACGCCTGCGGCGATCTGGTGTTGCTGCACACGTCCATGGTCGCGTAGAAGCCGCGACATGTGGTTGCAAAGATTGCTCGCCAGCCGTCCGCTGGTGCAATCTTCTGCCATGGATGCCATTGATGAAGCAATCATCGCCGAGCTGGAGCGGGACGGGCGGCTGACGAACGTCGAACTGGCACAACGGGTCGGGCTGACCACCGGGCCCTGCCTGCGGCGCGTCCAGCGGTTGGAGGCCGACGGGGTCATCCGGGGCTACCGCGCGGTGATCGACCCGGTCGCCCGGGACCGGTCCTTCGAGGTGCTGCTCGACCTCAGTCTGGAGTCGCAGGACGCGGAGACCGTCGCGCGCTTCGAGGAGACCCTGGCGCGGGCGGAGGAGGTGTTGGAGCTGCGCCGGCTGTTCGGCTCGCCCGACTATTTCGTGCGGGTGGCCGTCGCCGACCTGCCCGCGTACGAGACGTTCCTCAGCCAGCGGGTCATGACCATCCCGCGGATCAAGAACGTCACGTCGCACTTCACGATGAAGACCGTCAAGCCGGGCCCGTAGCGGACCCGGCTCGACGATGCGGGGTGCGCGCCCGTTCAGTCGTCCACGGCCCGCTCGCCCTCCGCCTGCGAAGGCTCCGTGCGGGGTACGTCCGGGTGCTGTTCCATGGCGCTGCGCTCGCTCGGTTCGTCGCGCTCTCCTTCGGCCTGCGACGGGGTGTGCGAGTACAGGTAGGTGTCGTAATCCGAGGCTCCGGTCTTCATGGGAGGCCTCCTTCGTCGCTCCACCTCCATGGTCCGCCTCCGCGAGTGCCGTGGCGAGCTGTCAGCGGTGTTCCGCGTGCTCGCGGAAGCCGCGCGGCCGGCGGCCGGTGATGCGCAGGACGGTGTCGGTGACGCGGTCCTCGGCTCCCTCGGCGATGGCTCTGTCCATGCCGGCGAGCAGGGCGGCGAACTCAAGCGGCATCGTCCGGGCCAGGTGCTCGCGCATCTGCTCGTACGTCAGCCGCTGGTGGGTGACGGCGCGGCCGGTCACCTCGCTGAGGACGGACGCGACCTCGCCGTAGCTCAGCGCCTCGGGGCCGGTGATGACCAGGTCGGTGTCGGGAGCCTGGGCATCGGTCAGCGCGTGGGCGGCGACGGCCGCGATGTCGTCGGCGTCGATGAAGGCCACGCGCCCCTCGCCCGTCGCGGTCCGGATCGTGCCCTCCTCGCGGATGCTCCGGGCGTGCAGGTGGTCGCCGGTGAGGTTCTGCATGAACCAGGACGGCCGCAGTACCGCCCACTCGTCGAACAGGTCGGGCAAGGCCTGGTGCACTTGTCCGACGGCCGGGCCGCCGGCGGGGATCGCCGAGGAGCTGAGCAGTACGGCGCGGCGCACTCCACACGCCCGGGCCTGCTCCAGGAAGGGCAGCATGATGCCGGCAGGGTCGGCGGAGGCCAGGGGCGGGACGAGGTAGACGCCGTCCGCGCCGCTCAAGGCCTGTTCGTACGTCGAGCTGTCGAACCAGTCGAAGCGGACACCCTGCGCCCCCTGGACGTCGGTGGCGCCTCGACTGGCCGCCTTGACCCGGTGTCCCCGGGCGGCGAGCTGTCGGGTCACGCGGCCGCCGGTGTTGCCGGTGGCGCCGATGACCAGGGCGGTGACGGGCGTGTTCATCGGCCGCTCCGGGTGAAGTCGGCCGAGCCGTCCTGGGGGACGGCGAGCGGGTTCCAGTAGTCGCGGTAGTGAGTGATGCGGCCGCCCACGACCGTCACGACGGCTATGTAGGTCATGTCGAAGGGCGCTCCGCTCGGGACCAGCTGCCCCACCCCGCGCATCTCGACCACGATCGTCTCCGGATCGTCGGTCCGGTGGATCTTCAGTTCGGGGAAGTCGTGCAGGTCGATGTGGTCGGGATAGTCGCGCATGTAGTCGGCGACGGCGGCTTTGCCCTCCAGTCGCTTCGGCCGGCCTTCGGGGGCGAAGGGGAACTCGAAGACGCCGTCCTGCGCCCACAGCTCGACCCAGGCGGAGATGTCCTTGTCGAGCAACAGGCGCAGGCCGTGGCGGTACAGGTCCGCCGGTTGCGTAGGCGTGGTCATGGGGGTCCCTCCGATACGATACGGACCCGAGGTCCGCTTAACGCCTCGAAGATACGGACCCAGGGTCCGTTTACTCAACTGGAGGAAGCCCGTGTCCGAGCGCAAGCCCCGTGCGGACGCCGCACGCAACCGCGAGGCCGTCCTCGCGGCCGCCGACCGGCTCTTCGCGAGCTGCGAGCGGCCCGAGCAGGTGACGATGGCCGACATCGCGACCGCCGCCGGCGTCGGCAAGGCGACCCTCTTCCGGGGCTTCACCGACCGCACCGGCCTGATCCGCGCGCTCTACGAGACCCGCCTCGAACCGATTCGCCACGCCGTCATGGACGGTCCGCCCCCACTCGGGCCCGACACCCCGGCGATGGAGCGTGTCCCCGCCCTGCTCGACGCCGTCCTGTGCTTCAAGCTCGACCACCGGCACCTTTCCCTGGCGCTGGAGGGGACGGGCAGCGACAGCCCGTACAGCGCGGAGCACTACGACTGGTGGCACGACACGCTTCACCGCGTACTGGAGCAGCTGCCCGGGTTCAAGGGCGCTGACTTCGCGGCGCACGCGCTGCTCGCGGCCGTACGCGCCGATCTCGTCGACCATCTGGTCGACCGGGGCATGTCCCGGGAGCACCTGCGGGCGGAGCTGGCCGCGTACACGGGCAGGATCCTGGGGGAGTTCGCCTGAGCGACTTCAGGGGCGGTGGGCCGTGAAGCCGCCGTTCACGGCCTGTGCCTTGAGGCGGGAGCCACGGAGTCGTCGGTCCCGGCCGGGCGGAAGGAGCCGTGAGCGAGAACGCCCGGCCGCCCCCTCGACGGAGTTGGGGCACCCCCGCTCGTGTCCGCGACGTGATCCTGCGGACCGGCCCTATGCCTTCTTGAGCCCGAACTCGGCGGACGCGATGGCGAAGACGTCACCCGCGTCGACGGCCGCCACGTCCAGGACGTCGGCGATGAGATCCGCGAAGTCCTGGGTGGCCTTCAGTTGGGTGTCGTGGATGGCGAACGACAGCTCCAGCGGCGCCACCTCAAGGGTGTTGACCAAGGAGTACTCGAAGGCCTGGACCCGCTGGGCGCTGTTGCCATTGCTGGTCTTGACCGCGAAGTCGACCCTGCCGTGGGGAATCGTCCCGCGGGGATGGGTCAACTCGATGAACGCTCCTTCGTCGTTCTCCAGTCGGATCCCGCCCGGGAAACTGGCCTCGCCGTTGCCGGTCGGGTTCACCTCCCCGCTGCCCATCGAGAACTTCACTCCCGGCAGCGGGCCGTTCAGCGGGGCGGCGGGTGCGATGGGGGAGACACTCACCCCTCGGTCTTCGAGCACGCCCCACACATGAGGGTCCAGTCGCATGCTCGCGGTACCTGTCGGCTTGCGCATGCTGACCTCCGTTCTCTTGCTCCGGATGGGGACACGCCCAGCGTCACACCACCCCACACGGCCCGCACCCAGTAGGGGGCCAGGTGGGTTTACTCCCTCCGATCACCCGCATGAGCCTGAGCTCGGCGCTCGGTTCGGCTCGCTCAACCCGGCGAAACCTGCGCGTCGGGTGCCAGCCGTAGCCCGGCCGCGGCGAGGAAATCGGCGAGTTCGATGTGGCCGCCGTCGGTCCCGTCGTCCCACTGCGTCCAGAGGCTGGACTCCTCGCCGTCCCATGTGTCGCAGTCCTCGCTCGGATGCTGCTCCACGCTTCCCTCCCCGTGCCGGTACCGCAGATAGAGGTACTGGCCACTGGTCGTCCACGCGTCCCACTGCGACGGGCATTCCCCGCAGGTCTGGACGACCCGGGCGAGAACCGTGTCCTCGTGCAGGTGGGCCTCGACAGGGCCCAGGTGCTGGTCGTGGGCGAGCAGGAGATCGTCGTCCAGGGCGAGCAGGCGGACGCTCCCGGTGGCGAACCGGAGAGTGAGGCCGGCCGGGAAATCGCCGTGGGCGTCCCGATACCGAATCTCCCGGGCGGAACGGATCGGCTCACCGAGGAATCGGGTCACCGGGACGTCCGGCGGGTCGTCGACGACCACGACGTCGCCGTACCGCTCCATGGAGTACGGCCCCGGGGGCCGGCCGGTCCGGAGGGACAGGCCGGTGCCGGGCGTGTGGAAGTGCACCGGGCCGAGTCCCTCCAGGTGGAGCCACAGGTGCAGCAGCGAAGGCTCGGCCTCGCCGGATACGTGCCAGGACGTGGTCACCCGCAGCAGCCGCTTGCTGACCAGGTTGCCGGCGAACAGCTGCTCATCGTCGGTCATCGCCCCCACCTACCCCACCACTTGGGCGGCAACGGGTCCGCCGGGGCCGAGGTCGGCTGATCCGGGTGCAGGCCCAGTCGCCGCAGGGTGTCCGCGCGGACGCGGACGACGATGGTGCCCCACGGACGCCCGTCGGGATGTTTCCCGCACAGGAGGTCGACCCAGATGTCCTGCTCCGTGAAGGGCCACCAGTCGATGCCCCGGTCGCGCAGTCAATCCGCCATCAGCCGCCCGGCCCTCGGGGAGCCGTCGACGTTCTCGTAGACGAACAGGGTGACCCGCTCGGAGTCGTCTGGATACATGCCTGGCATCTTGCCTCACGGTCACCGCGGGGGACACGGAATTATTCGGGGGGGGGCGGCTCGGTCACAGCAGGCTGCTCCAGTAGGACCAGAACCGGGTGAGGACGAGCATGACGATCACGCCGTACCAGGCGGCCAGCAGCAACCAGTGGGACTCCAGCACCAGGTTCAGGGTGCTGCGGCCCGCCGCCGGGACGGGGATGACGCCGTACTTGAGATTGTGCAGCGTGACGTACCAGAACAGCGCGATGGTGACGACCCAGACGACGGCGCAGTAGGGGCACAGCCGGTTGAGTTCGAACAGCGACTGCTGGATCAGCCAGTGCGTGAACACGATCCCGACGAGCGTCCCGGCGTTGAGGGCGAGCAGGAGTGTCCGGTGCAGGCGGGCTCCGGCGAGCACCGCCACGCCGAGCGCGGCGACGGCGGCGAAGGCGCCCAGGCCGAGCAGCATGTTGGGGAAGCCGAAGAGGTTGCCCTGCCAGCTGGCCATGGAGGTGTCGCAGCCGACGACCGGGCTGATGTTGCAACTCGGCCGGTAGCCCGGGTTCTTGAGCACGCGCCAGTCGTCGATGCTCAGACGGAGCGAGGCGAGCCAGCCGATGGTGCCGGTCAGCAGCAGGAGCCAGCCGATGCGTCTGCCGGTCCCTGCGGAGTGCGACGGCGTCATACGGGGCTGGGGGTACGGCGTTGGGTGGCGGACGGCGTCCACGGGTGATCGTTCTCCATGGTCGGGAACGTTAGGCGCTGCCCCGGTGCCGGGGCTGGGGCCGAACGTCCCTGGTCCCCCTGAGAGAAGGGACCGATGGGCGGTGTGAAGGGGGCCGTACGGCCCATGCCGTGCCGTCGGCGGCACGGGAGGCTGGTCCGCGACCGGCCGGGTGGCGACACGTACCGCCGCGTGGCGGCTGTGCGGCCTCGTCTTCTCCAATGCAAGGTCGTGCCCTGCGGCGCGCTCCCGGCCGGTCACCGTCCGGCCATCCGCTCTGCGTCCTGGACGGTCTTCCGCCACGTCCCCGGCGTCGGCCCGCACCGAGTGCTGGCCCGCCAGGTGCGCCGGCCGTGTCCGGGGCGTGGCGGACGCTCCCCGACCTGCTCGCGGTCCGTCAGCTGCGGTCCGTCAGCTGCGGTCCTTCAGTACGGGGAGCACCGCGGCGGCCCCGGTGGCGGCGTCGCCCCGGGGCGCGACGACGAGTGCCGCGCCCAGCCCTGTCAGCAGTGCGCCCAGGCCGGTGACCAGGGACGTCAGTTGCCAGGCCTGGTAGGCGGACATCAGCGAGGCACGCAACGTCTCGGCCATGAACGCGGTTTGGCGGAGTTTGGCGAGCTTCTCGTCGTTCCCGGCGGCGTGCAGTTCCGCGGTGATCTCGGAGTAGGTGCGGCCGTCGGTCGCGCGGGCCAGGTTCCCCTTGATCATGTCGGCGAAGGCCCGCGCCTCGGGCCCGGTCGCGAGGGGCCGGCCGGCGAACGGCGCCAGGTGGGCGGGCAGTCCGCGCTCGGGGAAAGTGATCTTCTGGGCCGCCAGTTCGGTGCGGATCTCGTTCCGGCCGCTGCGGCTGCGCCACAGCATCACGGGCCCGGCGGCCAGCAGCGCCGCGCCCATCGCCTTGAGCAGGGTGTCGGCTCCGCGGTTGGTGTGGGTCATGGGTGTTCTTCCTCGCTGGGTGTCGTTCCTACTAATCCTGGAAGAGCGGGGTGCTCAGGTAGCGCTCGCCCGTGTCGGGCAGGACCACGACGATCAGGGCGTCCTTGTGCCGCGGGTGGCGCGCCACGGTCGTGGCTGCGTGCAGCGCCGCGCCCCCGGAGACGCCGGCGAGGATGCCCTCGGTACGGGCGAGCCGGCGCGCCTGTGCGCGGGCTTCGGCGACGGCGACCCGGCACACGGCGTCGTAGACGAAGGTGTCGAGCACGTCCGGAACGAAGCCGGCGCCGAGGCCCTGGATGCCGTGGGGGCCGGGTGTGCCGCCGGAGAGTACGGCGGACTCGGCCGGTTCCACGGCCACCACGGTGACGGCCGGGTTCTTCCGCTTCAGCACCTGGCCGACTCCGGTGACGGTGCCACCGGTGCCGACACCGGCGACCAGCATGTCGACCTGTCCGTCGGTGTCCTGCCAGATCTCCTCGGCGGTGGTGCGCCGGTGGACCTCCGGATTGGCGGGGTTGGCGAACTGCTGAGGCATGAACCAGCCCTCGGCCGCGGCGAGTTCGGCGGCCCGGGCGACCGCTCCGGTCATGCCCTCGGCCGCCGGGGTGAGGACCAGATCGGCACCGTACGCGCGCAGCAGGGCCCGGCGTTCGACGCTCATGCTCTCGGGCATGGTGAAGGTGACGCGGTAGCCCTTGGCGGCGGCCACCATGGCCAGCCCGATGCCCGTGTTGCCGCTGGTCGGCTCGACGATGCCCTGTCCGGGCCGCAGGGCACCGGTGGCTTCGGCGTCCTCGACCATCGCCAGGGCGATGCGGTCCTTGACGCTGCCGCCCGGGTTGCCGGACTCCAGTTTGGCGACCAGGCGCGCCGGCAGGTCCTCACCGTACCGGGACAGCTCCACCAGGGGTGTCCGGCCGATGAGCGCCGTGATCGAGGGGTGTATGGCTGGCATGGCTGTCCTCTGGGGATCGTTCGGTCGCGGGAGACGGTGCGACGTGGGGTCTTTCGGCCGGGGACGGGGGTGCTGCCGGTGCCCGGTCCGCCGGGTCCGGGGCGGGGCGGGCGCGGGTGGTGACGTCCGGGGGACCGGCGCGGACGCCGGAGTGGGCGGGGACGTCGGTCAGGACGAGGGCGTGGGCGCCGATCACCGTGTCGTCGCCGACGCGGACGGGACCGAGTACGGTCGCGCCGACGCCGAGGACGACCCGGTCACCGATGGTGGGGTGCCGCTTGGCGGCCTTGCGGTCGCGCCACCAGCCGGTGCCGCCGAGCGTCACGCGGTGGTAGAGCATCACGTCGTCCCCCACCACCGCCGTCTCGCCGATCACCACGCCCATGCCGTGGTCGATGAAGCAGCGCCGGCCGATGACGGCTCCCGGATGGATCTCTATGCCGGTGACGGCACGGGAGAACTGGGACAGCGCCCGGGGCAGCAGCGGCACACCCGTGCGGTGCAGCCGGTGTGCGAGCCGGTGGAACCAGATGGCCCAGAGCCCCGGATACAGCAGGACCTCGGCCACGTGGATGCCGTGCAGTGCCGGATCCTTGCGGCAGGCCGTGCGCAGGTCTTCGACGATCATGCGGTGTCTCTCCGTGGACTCGGACGGTGGCTGGTTCGCCGACACCGCCGCCCTGACGACGGCGATCAGGGATGCCGTTCTTCATGGGTTCGAACCGTAAGGCAGCCGGGACGGGCGCAACCCGGCCGAAGTGCCCCTGTCGCGCGGCCGACCGGCCCTTGTCGCCGTGGGCCTTCGAGGACCAGTGGTCCAGGGTGCCGGACCCGCCCGGCCCAGGCGCCGCCGACGGGCGGCCGGGGATGCTCGACCGGGGATCGGAAGGGGAGGCGCCACGGAATACCGCGCCCGGTGCCGGCCGCGTCTTCTCGCATCACGCGGCGCCGCCGGGGCGGTGTCCTTCCCGTCCGGTCACCGTCCGGCCGCCTGCCAGGCCACCCAGGCGGCCGGTCCGTACGCCGTGCCGGCACCGCCCGCATCCAGGGCGTGTGCCGGCACCTGGCCCCTCACCGGCCCCGGTCGCACGCGACCGGTCAAGACCCGCTGGAGATATCGAAGATGAACACCGTCACTCTCGCGTCGACGCCCGACGAAGCCGCGGCCGCCACCGCCGCCGAGACGTACCACACCCGATTGGCCGGTGAGCTCGCCGGACGCGTCGCGATGCTGCGGCAGGCCGCCGAACGCGATCCCGGCGCCGCGGAGGACATCCGCACCGGCCTCGTCGACTTCTGCGAACGCGTGCTCCTGCCGTACTTCGCCGCCGAGGAGACGGTTCTCTACCCCGCCGCCCACCAGGTCACCGAGGCGCGGCTGCTCGCCGAGAGCCTGATCTCCGAACGCGGGGGCATCCTCGCCCTCGTCGGCGCGCTGCGCGCGGCGCCCACGGCGAGTGCCGCCGCGGCGGAGGCCCGCGCGCTGGAGGTGCTCTGCGGCGAGCACTTCGCCAAGGACAACGACCTCGTGCTGCCCCTGCTCGCCGGACAGCCGGGCCTCTCCCTGTCCGCCGTGGTCGCCGGCCTGCGGGAACTGTGCGGGCCTGACCTGGACGCCGGCGACGGCGGGACCGTACCGGAGGAGGACGGCGAGCGAGCCGGCGGCTGCGGCGGGGTCTGTGGCTGTGGTGGCGGCGGGGACGAGCCGGAGGTTCCCGAACTGGACGTCCGGTCGGTCCCGCACGCGCTGCGGCACGCCACGGTCTTCGGCGCGCTGGACTCGGTCCGGGTCGGCGGAGGGATCGTCCTGGTCGCGCACCATGACCCGCTGCCGCTGCTGGCGCAGATCGAACAGCGTTCGCCCGGCAGGTTCTTCGTGGAGTACACGGAGCGGGGTCCGGAGGTCTGGCGGCTCGTCATCACCCACCGCTGAAGGCGCCGAACGGGCCCCTCGCTCCCGGGTGATGGGGCCGTACGGCCCGCCGGTTGGGGCGGAAGGGCCCCAGAAAGCCGGGAGTCAGTGAGGTTAGCCTCGCCTTACTGAACAGGGCAGTTGGCCGGCTCGTCCCGGCTCGGCGTGGTGGAGGCAGGAATGCGCAGCGGTGGCATGGACTTCGAGCGGGGAGCCGGTCCGGCGCCGGCGATACTCTCCGCCGACCGGATACGGTCCCTGGCCGATCTGCCGCCCGGAGCCCGGGCCACCGTGGTCGAGGTCCTTCCGGTCCGGTCGACCGCGGTGGCCCGGCGTCTGGGCGACCTCGGCTTCACCCCCGGAGCGGCGGTGGAGGTCGTACGCCGGGCACCGCTGCGCGATCCGGTCGTCTACCGGGTCAAGGACTACGAGGTGTGCCTGCGCCGCACCGAGGCCGCCTGTGTGCGGACGGTCGGGGCGGACCGGTGACCGCGGGCTGTCACGGCGTCGACGAGGCGGGCGGGCTCCTGACCGAGGAGCCACGGATCGCCCTGGTCGGCAGCCCCAACTCGGGCAAGACCAGCATCTTCAACGGACTGACCGGCCTGAACGCCAAGACCGGCAACTACCCCGGAGTGACCGTCTCCCGGTTCGTCGGCACCTGCCGCACCGGGGGACGCGCATGCGTGGTCGAGGACCTGCCCGGCACCTACAGCCTGGCCCCGATCAGCCCGGACGAACAGATCACGGTCGACGTCCTGGACGGACGGCTGGACCACGCCACCCGCCCCGACGCGCTGCTCGTCGTGGTGGACGCCACCACACTCCGGCGGTCCCTGGGACTGGTCGCACAGGTGCTGGCGCGCGGCCTGCCCACCTGCGTGGTCGTCACGTTCATGGACGAGCTGACCCGCCGTCAAGGGAGCCTGGACATCGACGCGTTCGCCCAGGCCCTCGGCGTGCCGGTGGTTCCGGTGATCGGCCACCGCGGGCACGGCCTGGGCCGGCTGCGCGAGCGACTCGCCGCATGGCAGGCCTGGACGTCCCCGCCGCTCACCCCGCCCGCCGAGCCGGGTGAACGGGACGCCTGGGCGGAGTCGGTGCTCGCCTTCGCCGGGTACCGGGCCCCCGAACTGCACCGGATCACCCGGCGCGTCGACGCCGTACTGCTGCATCCGCTCTGGGGCACGGTCGTGTTCTTCGCGGTGATGATGCTGTTCTTCCAGACCGTGTTCACCCTCGCCGCCCCGCTCCAGGGCGGTGTCGACACCTTCTTCGGATGGCTGTCCGGCCTGGTCACCGACCACGTCGACAACCGCTGGCTGTCCGGGCTGCTCGGCGACGCCCTCATCGGCGGCGTCGGCGGCGTGCTGGTGTTCGTCCCCCAGATCCTGCTGCTGTTCCTGCTCCTCGCACTGCTCGAGGGTGTCGGCTACATGTCGCGGGCCGCCTTCCTCATGGACCGGGTGATGGCCCGCGCCGGGCTGGAGGGCCGCGCCTTCGTGGCCCTGCTGTCGTCGTTCGCCTGCGCCATCCCCGGCATCATGGCCACCCGCACCCTGCCCTCGGCCAAGGACCGCCTGGCGACCATGATGGCCGCCCCACTCGTGACCTGCTCGGCGCGGCTGCCGGTCTACGTCCTGCTCATCGGCATGCTCGTCGACCCGTCCGCACACGTCGGCCCGTTCGGCGCGCAGGGCCTGATCATGTTCGGCCTGTATCTGCTCGGCGCGGTCTCCGCGATGCTCGCCGCCTGGGTGTTCAAGAAGATCGGGGACCTGCGCGGCCCGCTCGTGCCGTTCTACATGGAGATGCCGCCCTACCGGCTGCCCGCGCCGCGCTCGGTGCTGATCGCGATGGGTTCCTCCGCACAGGCCTTCCTGCGCAAGTGCTCCACCGTCATCGTGGCCACCAGCATCGGGCTGTGGCTGCTGCTGAACCTGCCCCTGCACTCGGTGGCGCAGATGCGCGCCGAGGGCGTCGACACCGCGAACCCCACCGCCGTGTCCGCGTACACCGTCGACCACAGCTACGCCGCCGATCTCGGCCGCCTGGTCGGCCCCGTCTTCGACCCGCTCGGCTTCGACTGGCGCATCAACGTCGGTGTGATGTCGGCCCAGGCGGCCCGGGAGACCTTCGTCGCCACCCTCGGGCAGGTCGCCGCCGCCGAGGACTCCGAGCACCCGAAGGAGGCGCTGCGGGCCATGACGTACTCCGACGGGCCGCGTGCCGGGCAGCGCGTCTTCACCGCGCCGACCATCGCCGCGCTGCTGGTCTACTTCGCCTACGCGCTGCAGTGCATGGCCACCGTCGCGGTCATGCGGCGCGAGACCGGCAGCTGGAAGTGGCCGGCCATCGCCTTCACCTATCTGACCGGGCTGGCCTGGATCATGGCGTATTCGGCGGCCACGGCCACCGCCGCGCTGGGCGGGTGAGACACGGATGATTCCGCTTCACCCGCAGCAAGTCCTCGACCGTCCGGCGCAGTTGCGCTGGATCCTGCCCGCCGGTGCGCTGCGCTGCACCGGCGCGCTGGACGCGGTCCCCGCACCGCTGGCCGCACTCCTCGCGGACGGCACCCTGGCCCGCGTCACGGCCGAGCCCGCCGCGCTCGTCACCGAGCTCGCCCCCGACCGCTCCTGGCCCCAGGAGGGCGCCCGGGTCCGTACCGCGATCCATGCCGCCCTCGACGACCGCGCGGGATGGATCCCGGCCGACGGAGACCACGGCGCGGACGACGACGCGCTGTTGTACCGCGCTGCGCGAGAACTCCTCGACGGCACGGTCGGGCGGTTCGCCGGTTCCCACGGCGGCGCCATCGAACTGGTCGGCGTACGCGACGGCATCGTCACCGTGCGGCTCGGCGGCGCCTGCCACGGCTGCCCGGCCTCCTGGATCACCCTGCACCAGCGCCTGGAACAGCAACTGCGCCGCCGCTGCCCGGGACTGGTGGCCGTACGCGCACGAGGACCGCTCGGCACTTGAGCCGAGCGGTCCTCGCCGTCTTCCGAGAGTCTGCCGGGATCGATCAGTACCCCACGCCTGCCGCTCCGGGCGTTCCCCAGCCCATGGCCAGCACGGTGGTCCGCGTGCCGGCGCGAACCCCTCCCGGCGGAACGACCGCCATGCCGGAGGCGCCGGCCAGCCCGCGCAGCATCGCCGGGCCGTGGAAGCGCAGCGGTACGGCTCGTGACCTGTCGTCCAGGGCCACCGGCACCAGACGGGTGTCGGACGGACGGCCGGGCACGTCGGAGGCCACCGCGGCCGTCACCGGCGCCTGGGCGGCTCGGCCGCTCAGCGTGCGCAGCAGGGGTTCGACGAGGGTGAGCACGCCGGAGACGGCGGCCAGCGGATTGCCCGGGAGCCCCACCAGGTGCCCGCCGGCCGGCAGTTCGGCCAGCAGCATGGGATGACCGGGGCGCACCGCGACGCCGTCGACCAGCAGCCCGGCGCCGATCCTTCGCAGCACGGGATGGACGAAGTCCGCGGGACCGGCGGCCGTCCCTCCCGTCGTGACGACGAGGTCCGCGCTCGTTCCGGTGACCGTCTCCAGCAAGGCGTCCGCGTCGTCCACGATCCGTCGTACGGCGGTCACCTCCGCGCCCAGCATGCCCAGCCACGGCGGCAGGAGCGGGCCGAGCGCGTCCCGGACCCGGCCGCCCGAGGGCAGACCGCGCTCCAGCAACTCGTCGCCGAGCACGAGGACGTCCACCCGGGGACGCCTGACGACGCACAACGCGTCGTACCCGGCGGCGGCCGCCAGCCCGAGCACCGCCGGGGTGACCGGCGCCCCGGCACCGAGCAGGGCCTCGCCCGCCCGGCACTCCTGGGCGCGCGGCCGGATGTCCCGGCCGGGTTCGGGCACCTCGTGCGCGGCATGCAGGAAGGAGCCTTCCACGTGGCCGTGTTCCCGGCGCAGGACGGCGCTCGCCCCGGGCGGCAGCGGGGCGCCGGTCGCGATCTGTACGGCACGGCCGTCCAAGAGCCGCTCGCCGGGCGACTGCCCGGCCAGCAGGCGGCCGGACAGCTGCCAGGGCCCGGGACCGGCCACCGCCCAGCCGTCCATCGCCGAGGTGTCGAACGACGGAAGGTCGGTCAGCGCGCACAGCGGCTCGGCCAGCACCTGGCCGAGCGCCTCGGCCAGGGACAGACGCACGGCGGGCAGCGCCACCGCGGCGCCGCCCGCCGTGCGATGTGCCTCGAACCAGTCCGTACGACCGTGCCCGTGCCCGTGACCGTGTGTGGACGCGGACGCGGACGCGGTGCTCGGGGAGTCGGGAACGCGCGGACATTCCTCCTGCCACGGCTCGCGGTCGAGAGTGAGGGATGCGGGTCCGTTCATGGTGCTCAGCCGAGGGTGGCCGGGCCGTGATCGGTCTCATCGCCCCAGCGCGCCGCCAGTTCCGTGGCCCGACGGGCGGCCACGGCCACGGCCTGCGGGCCGCCGCCCTCCAGGCCCGCCGCGTAACCCACCAGGAAGGCGGTCAGCGGCGCGGCGGGCCGGGCGATGCCGTGCGCGGTGTCGCGCGCGAGATCGAGGAGGACGGCCCGGTCGACCTCCAGGTCGATGCCCAGCTCTTCCTTCACCGCGTCGATCCATGTGTCCATCGTGTGCTCCCGCTCCGTACTCGGTACTGCCCGAGGGGCTGTGTGGGCCTGGCTCATGCCGCTCGCCGGGCGCTGCGCCGTGCCCTGGCCGGCGCCACCGGGGTGTTCGTGCGGCGGCGGTAGACCAGGTACGGGCGGGCCAGGTAGCCGATGGGCACGCTCCACACATGCACGAGGCGGGTGAACGGCCAGGCCGCGAAGAGCAGGCAGGCGGTCAGGGCGTGCAGCTGGAACAGCAGCGGGGCGCCGGTGATCGCCTCCGGCTGGGGCTGCAGGGTGAAGATGCCGCGGAACCAGACGGAGATGGTCTCCCGGTAGTCGTAGCCCGGCCCGAAGACGTTGTGCGCGGCGGTCGCGGTGATGCCCAGCAGCACCGTGGCGGACAGCAGCGGGAAGAGGAACTTGTCGCTGCGGTCGGTGCCGAGGCGGATCCGGCGGGTCAGCAGTCGCCGGGCGCACAGCATGCCCAGCCCGGTGACCATGGCGACGCCCGCCACCGAGCCGGCCCACACGGCCGTGGTGTGGTACTGGTGCTCGCTGATGCCCGCGGCCTCGGTCCAGGAGGCGGGGACCGCCAGGCCCACCACGTGTCCGCCGATGACCATGAACGCGCCCAGGTGGAACAGCGGGCTGCCCCAGCGCAGCCAGCGGTGTTCGAGGAGCTGGCTGGTGCGGGAGGTCCAGCCGAACTGGTCCTGCCGGTAGCGCCAGATGTGCCCGACGGTGAACACGGCCAGGCAGATGTAGGGGAACGCGACCCACAGCAGCAGGTCGGCGCCGCTGGTGGTGGTGGCGAGGGAGGCGGCGGTGCTCATCGGAGGCCTTCCGGGGAGGACAGGGGCGGCATGAGGGTCGGCGGGGCCTGCTCGGGCGGCACGAAGGTGCCGGGCGGGGCGAACTCCCCGCTGCCGTACGGGTCGAGGCCGACGTCCTCGTTGGGCGGCCCCTGGGCGGCCAGCTCGGCCACGGCCTTCAGGTCTGCCTCGGTGGCCGGCGGCAGGAGGCTGAGCAGGGCGGCCAGGACGTGCCGGTAGGGGGACTTCGTGTCGGTCAGCGCCCGGTGGATCAGCTCCAGCCCGCGCCGGTGCTGGCGCAGCGGCGCCTCGCCGGGGCCCGGCCCGCAGAGCGCGGCGAACTCCAGGGCGACCGGGAGGTGGTCGGGCAGTTCCCCGCCGTCCGTGTCCCAGCCGGCGGCGCGGTAGCGCTGGGCCAGGGCGAGCAGGGCCATGCCGCGGCGGCGGGTGTCACCGTGCAGGTAGTAGGTGAGGTAGAGGCTGCTCTTGCGGCGCAGGTCGAACGTCTCGACGTAGTGCTGCTCCAGCGCGTCGGACTCCTGCGCGGTCGACCAGGCGGTGAAGGCGGCCAGTTCGGTGGCGGCCGGCGAGGGGTCCAGCGCCGCCACGGTGGCTTCGACGACCGGGCGGGCGGCGACGAGTTCGGCGTCCGGGT
The DNA here is from genome assembly GCF_021538895.1 of Streptomyces olivochromogenes. GTDB lineage: Bacteria > Actinomycetota > Actinomycetes > Streptomycetales > Streptomycetaceae > Streptomyces > Streptomyces olivochromogenes_A. The sequence goes on from NZ_JADDRL010000033.1 coordinate 58,916, forward strand.
ACTGCAGCAGCAGGGACATCAGCCGCAGCAGCAGGGCACGGTCCTCCGCCTCGCGCGGGGTGAGCGGGGCCCGGCGGCGGGTGGCCGCGCGGATACGGGTGCGCACGATCTCGGGGACGGTGGCGGGCAGCGGGCTCACGGGTGGCCTCCGGCGGGAGCGTCGGGGTTGCGGCGGCGCAGGGTGGGGATGCCGAGCATCACGCGGCGGCCGTCGGTGGGCTGGGGATCGCCGGAGGACTCCACCGGGCAGCGGTTCTCCATCGCGGACAGGGCGGCCGCGTCCTCCTTGTGCGCTGCGGGGATGACGTACCGGTCCTGGTACTTGGCGACGGCGAGCAGCCGGTGCATGTCCTCCGCCTCGCGGGCCGTCAGGCCCACGGCCTTCAGCGCGCTCTCGTCGCCCGGCTCGCCGAGGATGCGTTCGCGCATGTACGAGCGCAGCGCCGTGAGCTTCATCAGCACGCCCGCGACGACGTCGGCGTCCCCGGCCGTGAACAGCTCGGCCAGGTACTCCAGCGGGATGCGCAGCTGGGTGACCGCGGCGAAGACATGGTCGGGGTCGTCCTGGTTGCCGCCCGCCGCGTCGACCGCGTCGAGGACGGGGGAGAGCGGGGGCACGTACCAGACCATGGGCATGGTGCGGTACTCCGGGTGCAGCGGCAGCGCCACCTTGTACGTCATCACCAGGTCGTACACGGGGGAGCGGCGGGCGGCGTCCAGCCAGTCCTCGGGGATGCCGGATCTGCGTGCCGCGGCGATCACTTCGGGGTCGGACGGGTCGAGGAAGACGCCGCGCTGGGCGTCCAGCAGGTCCTTCTCGTCCGGCGTGGCGGCGGCCTCGCCGACGCGGTCGGCGTCGTACAGCAGCAGGCCCAGGTAGCGCAGCCGACCGACGCAGGTCTCGGAGCAGATGGTGGGCTGACCGGCCTCGATGCGCGGGAAGCAGAAGGTGCACTTCTCGGCCTTGCCGGTGACGTGGTTGACGTACACCTTCTTGTACGGGCACGCGGTCACGCACATCCGCCAGCCGCGGCAGCGGTCCTGGTCGACCAGGACGATGCCGTCCTCCACCCGCTTGTACATCGCGCCCGAGGGGCAGGCCGAGACGCAGGCAGGGTTGAGGCAGTGCTCGCACAGCCGGGGCAGGTGGAAGAGAAAGGTCTGCTCGAACTCGAACTTCACCTTCTCCGCCCACTCGCCGGAGAGGTTGGGGTCCGCGCCGGCGTGCTCGGGCGCGCCGCCCAGGCTGTCCTCCCAGTTGGCGCCCCAGGTGATGTCGGTGGGCTTGCCGGTGAGGACCGAGCGGGGGCGGGCGACGGGCATGTCCGGCCCGGCCGGGGCGCTGACCAGGTTGTCGTAGTCGTAGGTGACCGGCTCGTAGTAGTCCTCGATGGACGGCAGGTCGGGGTTGGAGAACAACGAGAGCAGCCGCTTGACCCGGCCGCCCGAGCGCAGCACCAGCCGGCCGCGCTTGTCGAGCATCCAGCCGCCCTTCCACTGCTCCTGGTCCTCGTAGCGGCGGGGGTAGCCGACGCCGGGCTTGGTCTCGACGTTGTTGAACCAGGCGTACTCGACGCCGGTGCGGTTGGTCCACGTCTGCTTGCAGGTGACCGAGCAGGTGTGGCAGCCGATGCACTTGTCGAGGTTCATCACCATCGCGACCTGGGCCATGACGCGTCCGATGGTGGCTCCGTCACGGGGCATGTCAGTACTCCACATCCTGCGAGCGACGGCGGATGACCGTGACCTCGTCGCGCTGGTTTCCGGTCGGGCCGTAGTAGTTGAAGGCGTAGGTGAACTGCGCGTAGCCGCCCGCGAGATGGGTGGGCTTGAGCAGCAGCCGGGTCAGGGAGTTGTGGATGCCACCGCGCCTGCCGCTGACCTCGGTCTTCGGCACGTTCACGTTGCGGTCCTGGGCGTGGTACATGTACACCGTGCCCTCGGGCATGCGGTGGGTGACCACGGCCCGGGCGGCGACCACGCCGTTGCGGTTGTACGCCTCGATCCACTCGTTGTCCTTGACGCCGATCTTCTCGGCATCGCCGGTGGACATCCAGATCACGGGGCCGCCGCGGGACAGGGCGAGCATGTGGGCGTTGTCCTGGTAGTTCGAGTGGATGGACCACTTGGAGTGCGGGGTCAGATAGCGGACCGTGACCTCGGCCCGGCCGTCCTCGCGCAGGTGCTCGTCGCCGTAGTGCCGGGGCGTGTTCAACGGCGGCCGGTAGACCGGCAGTTGCTCACCCAGCTCGGCCATCCAGTCGTGCTGGACGAAGAAGTGCTGGCGTCCGGTGAGGGTGTGCCAGGGCTTCTTGTGCTCGACGTTGATGACGAACGGCGAGTAGCGGCGGCCGCCGGTCTCCGAACCCGACCACTCGTACGACGTGATCACCGCGCGCGGCTGGGTGCGGGTGTCGGCGAAGGTGATCCGCTCCGCCTCACGCTCGGCGGCGAGTTCCACCAGGCCCTCGCTGCCCGTCTGCCGCTCCAGTTCGCGGAAGCCCTCCGTGGCGAGCCGTCCGTTGGTCGTGCCGGACAGGGCCAGGATGGCCTCGCACATGTGGCTGGCGGTGGCCAGGGCGGGGCGGCCCGCGGCGATCCCGTCGCGCACGGTGCCGTTGCGGTGGCGCAGCTCCTCGATCTCCTGGTCCGGGTGGACGGTGACGCCCTTGGTGGTCGTGCCCAGCTTGTCCAGCAGGGGGCCGACCGCGCGCATCTTCTGGGCGATCGCCGCGTAGTCCCGCTCGATCACGACCAGCTTCGGCATGGTGCGTCCCGGCACCGGCTCGCACTCGCCCGCCTTCCAGTCCCGTACGACACCGCCGGGCTGGGCGAGTTCGTCCGGTGTGTCGTGCAGCAGCGGCACGGCGAGGACGTCGGTGCGGGTGCCGAGGTGGTCGGCGGCGAGCTCGCTGAACTTGTCGGCGATGGTGAGGAACGTGTCGTAGTCGGTGCGCGCCTGCCAGGGCGGGGCGATGGCCGGCGTGAAGGCGTGCACGAAGGGGTGCATGTCCGTGCTGGACAGGTCGTCCTTCTCGTACCAGGTCGCGGCCGGGAGGACGACGTCGGCGAGCAGGCCGGTGGAGGTCATCCGGAAGTCCACCGCGACCATCAGGTCCAACTTGCCCTCGGGGGCCTCCTCGCGCCACACCACCTCCTTCGGGCGGGCCTCGGGCGGAGTCTCCGTGGAGCGGACCGCCGCGTCCGTGCCCAGCAGGTGGCGCAGGAAGTACTCGTTGCCCTTGCCGGACGAGCCCAGCAGGTTCGCCCGCCACACGGTCAGGACACGCGGGAAGTTGGCCGGGTCGTCGGGGTCCTCTGCGGCGAACCGCAGCCGTCCGGACTTCAGTTCCTCGACGATGTGCTCGCCGACCTCGCGTCCCTGCGACCTCGCCTCGTCCGTGAGATCCAGCGGGTTGCGGTTGAAGCCGGGGTGACCGGGCGTCCAGCCCAGGCGTATCGCCTGCGCGAGGCAGTCGGCGAAGCCCTTGCCCTTGAACCGGCCCTCACCGAGCGGCGAGGCCAACTCGTCCGGCCCGAAGGCCTCGTAGCGCCACTGGTCGGAGTTGAGGTACCAGTACGAGGTGCCCGCCATGTGCCGGGTGGGCCGCTGCCAGTCGAAGGCGAACGACAGGTGCTGCTGCCCGGTGACCGGACGGACCTTCTCCTGGCCGACGTAGTGCGCCCAGCCGCCGCCGTTCACGCCCTGGCAGCCGGTCATCGTCGTCAGGGCCAGGAAGGCCCGGTAGATCGTGTCGGAGTGGAACCAGTGGTTGGTCCCCGCACCCAGGGCGATCATGGAACGGCCGTTGGTGCGCTCGGCGTTGCGGGCGAACTCCCGGGCGATCCGGGCCGCCTGCTCGGCCGGCACCGAGGTGATCGTCTCCTGCCAGGCCGGGGTGTACGGCTGGTCCGCGTCGTCGTACGAGGACGGCCAGCTGCCCGGCAGACCCGGCCGCCGCACCCCGTACTGGGCGAGCATCAGGTCGAACACCGTGGTGACGAGGCGGCCGCCGATCCGGCGCACCGGCACCCCGCGCACCATGAACGAACCGCCCTCGGTGGCGCCCTCGTCGAAGCGCGGCAGGGCCACGGCGACCGCGTCCCCGGCCTCCGCCAGCAGGCTCAGCGCGGGCACGGTGTCGTCCAGGTCGAGGTTCCAGCGGCCCTTGCCCTCCTCGCCCCAGCGGAAGCCGAGCGAGCCGTTCGGCACGACCGGCTCGCCGCTCGCGCTGTCCACCAGGACGGTCTTGGACTCCGCGTGCTCGCTCGTGTCGCCGAGGTCGGCGGCCGTCAGGAACCCGTCCGGCACGTGGCCGCCGTCCCGCTCGCGCAGCGTGACCAGGAACGGGGCGTCGGTGAACTTCCGCAAGTAGTCCTGGAAGTAGGGCACTTGGCGGTCGACGAGGAACTCGCGCAGGATCACGTGGCCCATCGCCATGGCCAGCGCCCCGTCCGTGCCCGGGTGCGGGGCCAGCCACTCGTCGGCGAACTTCACGTTGTCCGCGTAGTCGGGGCTGACCGCGATGACCTTGGTGCCGTTGTAGCGGGTCTCGGTCAGGAAGTGCGCGTCGGGCGTGCGGGTCACCGGGATGTTGGAGCCCCACATGATCAGATAGCCCGCGTTCCACCAGTCCGCGGACTCCGGTACGTCCGTCTGGTCGCCGAAGACCTGCGGCGAGGCGACCGGCAGGTCGGCGTACCAGTCGTAGAACGACAGCAGCGTGCCGCCGATCAGCGACATGAACCGGGCGCCGGCCGCGAAGGACGCCATGGACATCGCCGGGATCGGCGAGAAGCCCGCCACCCGGTCCGGGCCGTACGCCCGGACGGTGTGCACATGGGCGGCGGCGACCAGCTCGGCCACCTCGTCCCAGTCGGCGCGCACCAGGCCGCCCTTGCCGCGGGCCCGCTTGTACGCGCGCGCCTTCGCCGGGTCGCCGGTGATCTCCGCCCAGGCCGCCACCGGGTCGCCGAGCCGGCGCCGGGCCTCGCGCCACAGCTTCAGCAGCGTGCCCCGTACGTACGGGTAGCGGACCCGGCTGGGCGAGTAGGTGTACCAGGAGAAGGAGGCACCCCGCGGGCAGCCGCGCGGCTCGTACTCCGGGCAGTCGGTGCCGATCGACGGGTAGTCGGTGGCCTGGTGCTCCCACGTGATGATGCCGTCCTTGACGTACACCATCCACGAGCAGGAACCGGTGCAGTTCACGCCATGGGTGGAGCGCACCACCTTGTCGTGCGACCAGCGGTCCCGGTAGAAGCTCTCCCATTGCGGGTCGCCCTCACCGAACACGGCGCGACCGTCCGCCGACACCTCACGGCGCGTGAGCAGCCGCCGGGCCGCCAGCGGCCAGCCCTCTCCGGCGCGCGGCTTGGCGGGGCGGGCGTTCTCGTCTTTCTCCATGGTTGCGAACGCTAAGCGCCGCGCGTGCCCCGGCACCTGGGCCGAACGGCCCTGTCACCGGGTCTGACCGACCCGAGAAATCCGGCCGGGCCGGGGACCCACGGCCCGCGGCGCAGGGACCGGTGGCACAGGCGTCGCCGGCCGGCTCCCGGACATGCTGGCGTCGACCGAACCGGAGGTTTGACGTGTACGACCGCATCGGGCGCTCGCCCGGACAGTTCCCCCCGACAGTGCCGTGGCGGGCGGGGCGTACCCAACGGTCCGGTCGCCGGCCGGCCGCCCACCGCGACTGCCACCGCGGCGGGGCGGCCGGAACCGGACGCCGCGCGAGCGGCCGCCCGGCGGCGGGGCGAGCCGGCCTGTGCGTGAACGGCCGCCCGGAGGCAGGGCGATGAGCGCCGCCCGTGTGGTGCGTCGGCAGCATCAGGACGCGGCCGACAGGCCCTTCATCGTCATCTGGGAGAGCACCCGGGCCTGCCCGCTGGCCTGTCTGCACTGCCGTGCCGAGGCCGTACCCGACCGCGACCCGCGCGAACTGGACACCGCCGCCGCCCAGGACCTCATGCGTCAGGTGGCCGCCTTCGGGCATCCCGCCCCGCTGTTCGTGATCACCGGCGGAGACCCCTTCCAGCGCCCCGACCTGCTGGACCTGATCCGGTACGGACGGGAGATCGGGCTGCCGGTCGCCGTCTCGCCCTCCGGCACCCCGACCCTCACCCCGGACCGGCTCCGGGCCGTGCACGAGGCGGGCGCCAAAGGCCTCTCCCTGAGCCTGGACGGCTCCACGGCCGCCCTGCACGACGGCTTCCGCGGCGTCGACGGTGTCTACGGCTGGACGCTCGACGCCTGGGACACCGCACGCGCCCTCGGCATGAAGGTGCAGATCAACACCACGGTCACCCGGCACAACCTGCACGACCTGCCCGACATCGTCCGGCTGGTCCGCGAGCACGGAGCGATGCTGTGGAGCGCCTTCTTCCTGGTGCCCACCGGCCGTGGCCGGGCGCTCGGCGCCCTGACCGCCGCCGAGACCGAGGACGTCCTCAACTTCGTGTACGACGTCGGGCTGAGCGTGCCCGCCAAGACCACCGAGGCCCACCACTTCCGCCGGGTCGCCCTGCAACGCCGGATCCTGGCGGACACCGGCGGCGACCCGGTGGCCGTCCTCGGGCTCGGCCCGCTCTACCTGCGGCTGCGCGAGCGCGCCGCCGAACTCGGGCTCGACGCGGGCGAGCGGCGCACCCGCCGGCCTCCGCTGGACGTCAACGCCGGCCGCGGTTTCGTCTTCGTCTCGCACACCGGCACCGTCCATCCCAGCGGCTTCCTGCCCCTGGGCGCGGGCAGCGTGCGGGAGACGCCGCTGACCGGGATCTACCGGAACTCCGACCTGTTCACCGGCCTGCGGGACGCCGACCGGCTCGGCGGGCGGTGCGGTGGCTGCGAGTTCCGCCGCGTGTGCGGCGGATCGCGTTCCCGCGCGTACGGCGTCACCGGCGACCCCTACGCGGAGGAACCCTGGTGCGGCTACCGCCCCGGGTCCTTCCCCTACCAGCGGGAGCTGGCCGAGCTCCTGCCCGACACCCCCGGCGGAACGGCATGATCACCATCGGGCGCGGACCCGCGCAGGCCGACGGCCCCCACGGACCCGCCAAGTACCCCAGCAGATTCAGGGAGTCCGGGCTGCGGGTGCGCCACATGCGCGCCCACGTGGTCGTCGCCGCGTGGTTCGGGCTGGCCCTGCTGGCGGCCACCGCCCAGCACTCGCTCCCCGTGGCCCGCTGGCTGGCGATCCACATGTTCCTGCTGGGCGGCGCGACCACCGCCATCCTCATCTGGAGCGAGCACTTCGCCGTCGCACTGCTGCACGCGAGGATCCCCGACGAACGCTGGAGCGACGCCCGCCTCGCGGGAGCCAACGCGGCCGTCACCGGCATCCTCGTCGGCGTGTTGGCCGACCTGCCCGTGCTGACCGGCGTCGGCGGCGTGCTGCTGGTCGCCGTCGCCACCGCACACCTGGTGGTGCTGATACGGATGGGCCGGGGCGCCCTCGGCGGCCGGCTGAAGCCGGTCGTCGGCTACTACCGCGTCGCGACCGCTGCCCTGATCGCCGGGGCCGTGCTCGGCGGGCTGCTGGCCACCGGCCACGCGGGCGCCACCCACTACGCCGGGCTGCGCCTGGCCCACATCCACGCCACGATGCTCGGCTGGATCGGACTCCCGGTCGTGGGGACCCTGTTCATGCTGTGGCCCACCGTGCTCGGCGTACGGATGAAGGACATCACCACCCGGGTGTCGCGCTGGGTGCTGTGGCTCACCGGCGGCGGGCTGACGCTGGCCGCCGTCGCACTCGCCCTGGAGTGGCGCTGGCCGGCCGCGGCCGGCCTCGCCGTGTACGCGGCCGGGGTCGCCCTCGCGGCGGGGCTGTTCGTCCGTACCGTACGCGGCAATCGGCCCGTCTCCGCGGCGGCGGCCTGGATGCTGGCGGCGGCCACGTGCTGGCTGCTGATCTGCGTGGCGGTCGATCTGGTGATGCTGGCCGCCCGGTCGGTCCCGGGGGTCCAGACGGTGCTGGAGGACCTGGTGCCGGTGCTGCTCGTCGGCTTCGTCGCCCAGGTCCTGATCGGCGCGCTGACCTATCTGCTGCCCGTGGTGCTCAGCCGCGGCCCCAAGGACCGGGCGGTCGTACGGGCGGTGCTGGAGCGGGGATGGCTGCCGCGCCTGGTGGCGCTCAACCTCGGCGTGGCGCTGCCGGTGCTTCCGTTGCCCGGGCCCTGTGCCGTCGTGGGCATGGGCCTGGTCGGCGCCTCGGCGGCCGCGTTCCTGGTCCTCGTCGGACTCGTGCTGGCCCACAGCCGTCGCGCCGTTGATCAGGAGCAGGCCGCGGCGGGCTCCGGACCGGGGCAGTCGCCGGCTCCCGGCTCCCGGCGGCCCGCGCTGCTGGGCACCGCGGCCGGGGTGGTGCTGACCGTGCTGGCCGTGCTGGTGGCGAACGGCGGCTGGGACACCGGTGGTTCGACCGACACGGCCGGCGGCGGCTCGGGGCCGTCCGCCGGGTCCCGTACCGTCGATGTGTCCATCTCGGGCATGAGCCTGAGCCCGAACCGCATCGTGGTCGTCAAGGGCACCTCGCTGCGACTGAAGGTCACCAACAAGGACGCCCAGCGCCACGACCTCAAGTCCGAGAACGGCCCGGCGACCCCGCTGCTGTCCCACGGCCAGAGCCACGTCCTCGACATCGGGAAGGTCACCGACGACCTGAAGGTGTGGTGCACCGTGCCCGGCCACCGTGCCGCCGGAATGCGGATGGACATCGTCGTGAAGTCCGGCACGGGCGCGGCCGCCGACCGGAGCACCCCGTCCTCCGGTTCCGGCATGGACATGGACCACGGCGGGCACTCCATGGACTCCGCCGACAGCGGCGGACTCGACCTCGCCAAGGCCTTCTCGCCCGGCTGGAAACCCCGCTCGGCCGACCTGCCGGCCGCCGGCAGCGCGACGGTACACAAGGTCGAACTGCACGCCGCCCACCGCACCGTCGAGGTCGCGCCCGGCGTCCGGCAGCAGATGTGGACGTTCGGCGGCACCGCCCCGGGCCCCACCCTGCACGGCAGGATCGGTGACGTCTTCGAGATCACGCTCGTCAACGACGACACCGGCATGGGCCACGGCATCGACTTCCACGCCGGAGCCCTCGCCCCCGACCGGCCCATGCGGACCATCGACCCGGGGGAGCGACTGGTCTACCGGTTCCGCGCCGAACGGGCCGGAGCCTGGCTGTACCACTGCAGCACGGCGCCCATGCTCCAGCACATGGGCAACGGCATGTACGGCGCCGTCGTCATCGACCCGCCCGGACTGCCCGAGGTGGACCACGAGTACGCCCTGGTCTCCTCCGAGCTGTATCTCGGCACACCCGGCAGCACGGCACAGGTCGACAAGATGCGCCATGACACCCCGGACGCCTGGGTGTTCAACGGCATCGCCGCCCAATACGCCAAGGCGCCCCTGAAGTTGAAGGCCGGGGAGCGGGCCCGCTTCTGGGTCGTCGCCGCCGGACCCAGCGACGGGATCGCCTTCCACATCGTCGGCACCGTCTTCGACACGGTCTACAAGGAGGGCGCGTACCTGCTGACGCCGAAACAGCCGGGTGGGTCCCAGGTGCTCGATCTCTCCGCGGCCCAGGGCGGTTTCGTCGAGACCACGTTCGCCGGGGCCGGCCACTACTCCTTCGTCGACCACGACATGCGCCATGCCGAAGCCGGCGCGCACGGCATGGTCGAGGTGACGCCGTGACGGGCGCCGTCGGCCTGTGGAGCCTGGTGCGTTTCATCCATGTCATCGGCGCGGTGGTGTGGGTGGGCGGCCAACTGGCCCTGTCCCTCGTGGTGTTGCCGCTGGGCCGTCGACTGCTCGACACGGAGGCCTTCGCCGGCTTCGCGGCGGCGGCCGGCCGCCGCTTCGGAATCCTGACCGGCGCGGTGTTCCTGCCGCTGCAACTGGGCACGGGCTGGGCCCTCGCCTGGCACAAGGGCGTCACCTGGGCGTCCCTCGCCGAGCCCGGCTACGGGCGCGTCCTCGCGGCCAAGTTGGCGCTGTTCGTCGCGGTGATGCTGGCGGCGGCCGCACACGGCTGGGCCCATGCCAAGGGCCGGGCGGAACTGGCCCGCGCCCTGGCGGTCGTCTCCCTCGTCGGCTCGATCGGGGTCGTACTGCTGGCCACCGCGTTGCCCGCCACCTGACCAGCCCAGGAAGGCATCCCGGGGCGACCGTGCCGAAGGCGGCGACGGTCGCCTCGTGCTTTCCCCACCCGAGTGCGGACCGGAGGGCCACCGGGCCCCGAAACGGCCTCGGGGGCGTGGCCCGCTCGGCGGGCCGACAGGGACTGATGGCCCACCCCTCGCGGGCACGGCGTGGATGAGTCTTCTTACGGGCGGAACGCGCGAGGCGCATCCCCTCCGGAGCCGGACCGGATCGGCCGGGCCGGACCCTGTGAGCAAGAGGAGCAGGCAGATGCTGCAGGCATCGCAGAACAAGGACGGCGCGACGACGTCCGTGCCGCGCCAGGCATGGCTGATGCTGGCGCTGGCCACGGTCGGATTCGCCGTGAACTTCTGGGCGTGGGCGCTGCTCAGCCCCCTGGGCCCGCGGTTCAAGGACTCCCTCGGCCTCTCCTCGTTCCAGCAGTCACTTTTGGTGGCGGTGCCGGTCGTGGTGGGTTCGCTGGGCCGGATCCCGGTGGGCGCCCTGACCGACCGGTTCGGCGGGCGGGTGATGTTCCCGCTGGTGTCGGCCGCCACCATCGTGCCGGTGCTGTACCTCGGTCTCGCCGGGCACTCCTCGCTGGGCGAGCTGCTGCTGGGCGGCTTCTTCCTCGGGATGGGCGGCACCGCGTTCGCCGTGGGCGTGCCCCTGGTCAGCGCCTGGTTCCCACCGGAGCGGCGGGGCACGGCGATCGGCATCTTCGGCGCGGGTATGGGCGGAACCGCGATCAGCGCGCTGACCACGGTGAAGCTGGTGGACGTGCACGGCATGGCGAACCCGTTCCTGATCACCGCGGGCATGCTGGCGGCCTACGCGGTGCTGTCCGCGCTGCTGCTGCGGGACGCCCCCGGCCGCACGGTGCCGACCGAGCCGCTGGCCCGCCGGCTCGCGGCCACCTTCAAGCTGAGCATCACCTGGCAGGCGTCCGCGCTGTACGCGGTGGCCTTCGGCGGCTACGTCGCCTTCTCCGTCTACCTGCCGACCTACCTGAAGACCGGCTACGGACTGGCCCAGGCCGACGCGGCCAACCGGATGGCCGGGTTCGTGCTGCTGGCGGTGGCGATGCGGCCGGTGGGCGGCTGGCTGTCGGACCGCATCGGCGCGGTGCGGGTGCTGACGGGCGCGCTGGGCGTGGTCCTCGTGGGCGCCTTCGTCCAGGCGATGACCCCCTCGCTGGCCCCGGTCGGCACGGTCGCCTTCCTGGCGATGGCCGCCGCGCTCGGTGCCGGCAGCGGCGCGGTGTTCGCGCTGGTGGCGCTCCTGGCCCCGTCGAACATGGTCGGCTCGGTCACCGGCGTCGTGGGCGCCGCGGGCGGCCTGGGCGGCTTCCTGCCGCCGCTGGTGATGGGCACGCTCTACGGCGCCTACGGCTCGTACGCGATCGGCCTGGGCCTGCTCGGACTCGTCGCCACCGCCGCCCTGGCCTTCACCGCCACCGGCGTGCGCCAGGCGGTCACGCGCCGCGTGGCCACCGTCCCGTCGCACTGACACCCGGACCCGCCGGACAGGAAGGAGCCGCACGATGTGCGAGTACTGCGGATGCCAGTCACTGGCCGCCATCGACGAACTCACCCGCGAGCACGACACCGTCGTCAACCTGATCGGCGAGGTGCGCGGCGCCCGGCGCGACGGTGACGTGCCGCGGATGGCGGTGCTGGCCCGGGAGATCGACGCGGTGCTGGTCCCCCACACGGCCGTCGAGGAAGGCGCGCTCTTCCCCGCCATGGCCGAGGAGTTCCCCGACCAGATCGCCGTACTGGAGGCCGAGCACCGCCGTATCGAGGCGGTGCTGGCCGAGGCCGAGGAAGGGGTGCCGGCCGATCCCGCGTGGCCGGACCGGCTGATCGAGGTGCTCGCCCTGCTGCGCGAGCACATCCTCAAGGAGCAGGACGGTGTCTTCCCCGCCGCCCTGGCCGTCCTGGACACCGAACAGTGGGAGATGGTGGACGCGGTACGCAGCCGCGTCGGCGGCCTCACACAGGCGCCGAATCGCTGAGACCAGCACCGACGAGACCGGGGCCGCGGCGGATGCCGCGGCCCCGGTCTCGTCACGCGCACGGACGTGCGGTTCACGAGGACGTGCGGTTCATGCGTCGGCGGCCCGGTCCGCCTCCGTGACGAGGATTCCGGACACCAGATCGGGCCGGATACGGACGGCGTACTCCATGGTCTGCCTCACCCAGGGGCGCAACAGCGTCCGATAGCGCTCCAGTTCCTGCTCGTCGGTCACCAGCTCCGCGAAGCCGGTGACCACGACGCTCCAGCCCAGGTGCGTGTCCGGGTCGATCGCGTCGGCCTCGTAGGCGACGACGACCCCGGAGCTGCCGTTGTGGCGGGTGTGCGAGGTCAGGGCCGCACCCTCGTGGGTGCGGATGACGATGTGACCGTCGGCCAGGACGTGATTGACCGGGCGGATGGTCGGCAGTGCGTCGCGCGTGAAGACGACCCTGCCCAGGGGCACGCTGCCCAGCAGCCGTAGCGCCTCGGCGCTGTCGAGTTCGGTGGTCCGGCGCGGTTCCACGGGGACCGGCCTGGTGTCGTTGAGGGGCATGGTGTGTGTCCGTAGGGAGGGATCCGGAACGTAGGCGTTGAGCGGTTTCGCTCAGGGGCCTCGATCAGACCAGTGAAACGAGCTGCGCCCGGGTCGCGCCAGGGCCGTTCGGCCCCGGTCGGCCTCCGTACGGCCCTCCGTGCCGCCACCCGTCCCCGTACCGATACCGTGGCAGTTGTTCAGAAGGATCGGTGTCGGCACCGTGACCAGGGACGGAGGACCGACGGTGGCAAGCCCCGACGAGGCTCGTGAGGCGCGCATTCGGCTGCCGCAGCTGCGGCTGGACGAGCTCCTGGAGGAGCTCCAGGCCCGCCTGGACGCGGCCCGGGGCACCCGGGACCGGGTCCACAGCCTGCTGGAGGCGGTTCTCTCCGTCGGCCGGGAGCTGAACCTGGAGCAGGCGCTGCGCAGCATCGTGGAGGCCGCGGCGGTCCTGGTCGAGGCCGAGTACGCGGCCCTGGGCGTGATCGGCCCCGACGGAACGCTGCTGTCGGACTTCCTCACGGTCGGCATCAGCGACGAGCAGATCGCCCGGATCGGCCCCTACCCGCAGGGCCACGGCATCCTCGGCGAGCTGATCCGGCACCCCGAACCGCTGCGGCTGGCCAAGCTCTCCGACCACCCCGCCTCGTACGGCTTCCCGCCCCACCACCCGCCGATGAACTCCTTCCTCGGCGTCCCGATCCGGGTGCGCGACCAGGTCTTCGGCAACCTGTACCTCACCGAGAAGCGGGGCGGGGCACAGTTCGACGAGGAGGACGAGGCGGTCCTGTCCACGCTGGCCGTGGCCGCCGGTGTGGCGATCGACAACGCGCGCCTGTACGAGGAGTCGCGGCTGCGCGAGCGCTGGCTGCGGGCGAGCACGGAGATCACCGAGCGGCTGATGTCCGGCATGGACGGGGGCGACGTCCTCGGGCTGATCGCGGACCGGGCGATGGAGATCGCCTCCGCGTCCCTCGCCGTGGTCGCCGTGCCGATGGCGGACACCGACGCGCTCACGGTGGATCTGGCGATCGGGGAGGAGGCGGAGGCACACCGCGGTCTCGTGCTGCCCGTCGACGACAGCCTGATCGGCCGGGCCTTCTCCTGCGGCGCCCCCATCACCAGCGCGGACGTCTGCCGCGACGAACGGGTCTCGTCGGGCCCCCCGCGGTTCCACGGGCTCGGCCCCGCCGTGGCCGTACCCATCGGCTCCGGCGACGGGGTGCGCGGCGTGGTCCTGCTCGTTCGGGCGGCGGGGCGGCCCGCGTTCTCCGGGGAGGAGACCGAGCCGCTGCAGGGCTTCGCCGCGCAGGCCGCGGTCGCGATGGAGCTGGCCGAGCGGCGCAGGGACAGCGAGCAGATCGCGGTGCTGGAGGAGCGCGACCGGATCGCCCGGGACCTGCACGACCTGGCCATCCAGCGGCTGTTCGCCACCGGGATGACGCTGCAGAGCGCCGGCCGGTTCATCGAGCACCAGGAGGCGTCGGGCCGGGTGCTGCGGGCGGTCGACGACCTGGACGAGACGATCAAGATCATCAGATCGACGATCTTCGGCCTGCGGGCGCACGACACCAGCACCGGCCCCGGTCTGCGGGCGCGCGCGGTCCGCGCGGTCGGCGAGGCGGCGGCGCTGCTCGGCTTCGCCCCCAGCCTGCGCATGGAGGGGCTGCTGGACACCCATGTGTCCCGGGAGACCGCCGACGAGGTGATGGCCGTGCTGTCCGAGGCGCTGACGAACGTCGCCCGCCACGCGCACGCCTCCAAGACCGACGTGGCGCTGGAGACCGACGGCAGGGAGGTACGCCTGACGGTCTCCGACAACGGCGTGGGCATCCCCGCCACCGGCCGCCGCAGCGGCCTGCGCAACATGGAGGAACGGGCCCGGCGGCTGGGCGGCGACATGGAGTTGACCACGGGGTCCGAGGGCGGCACGACGCTGGTGTGGCGCGCGCCCGTCGGGGAGCACTAGCCGGGCGTCCGTGGCCGGCCGCTCCCGCCACGGGGGCTGGCTCGGCACTCCGATCGCGACCGGGAGCGTCGGGCAACCCGCTAGGGCCGTCCGGCCCCGGTTCCGGCTCGGCGGCGGGACCAAGTGGCCTGACCTGCGAAGTCGTTCGGCCTCGATCGGGCCCGGAGCCCGTAATCGGGGCCGATTCACTGATAGACGGATTGCAGCTGTGATGTGTGAGCCTCTTGGCCCGCGCCCTTCTGCACCTCCGAGGAGAGCCATGCTTTCGCCCGAATCCGCTGCCGTCGTCCGCGCCACTCTGCCCGCCGTGGGCGGTGCCCTCGACGAGATCACGACACGCTTCTACGGCACGATGTTCGGCGAGCAGCCCGAACTGCTGGACGGAATGTTCAACCGCGGCAACCAGGCCAACGGCGAACAGCGGCAGGCCCTGGCCGGCTCCATCGCCGGCTTCGCCCAGGCCCTCCTCGCCGACCCCGACGCCCGCCCGGACGCGCTGCTGTCCCGCATCGCGCACAAACACGCGGCGCTCGGCGTGACCGAGGACCAGTACACGATCGTCCACAAGTACCTGTTCGGCGCCATCGCCGACGTCCTCGGCGACGCCGTCACCCCCGAGGTCGCCGCCGCCTGGGACGAGGTGTACTGGCTGATGGCAGGCGCCCTCATAGCCCGCGAGGCCCGCCTCTACCAGGAGGCCGAGGTGGACCCGCGGCACCCCTGGCGGCAGTGGACCGTCGTCGAGCGCCGTGAGGAGACCCCGGACGTCGTCTCCTTCCTGCTGCGCCCCGCCGACGGGTCGCCCGTACCGCCCGCCCGTGCGGGCCAGTACGTCAGCGTGCGCGTCGTGATGCCCGACGGCATCCACCAGCTGCGCCAGTACAGCCTGTCCGGGTGCCCCGACGGCGAGCTGCGCCGCATCACGGTCAAGCGGGTCGCGAGCGTCGCCGAGGCCCCCGAGGGCGAGGTCTCCAACCAGCTGCACCGCACCGTGCGGACCGGCGACGAGCTCACCCTGTCGGCGCCGTTCGGCGACGTGGTCCTCGAAGACGCCGACACCCCGCTGCTGCTGGTCTCCGCCGGCATCGGCTGCACCCCGATGGTCGGCATGCTGGAACACCTCACCGCCATCGGCTCCACCCGGCCCGTCTGGGTCCTGCACGCCGACCGGTCCCCGAAGGACCACGCCCTGCGCGCCGACACCCGCCACCTGGTGGAGCAACTGCCCGACGCGCGCGCCGAGTTCTGGTACGAGGACGGCGCCGACGGGGAAGCCGGCGCCCGCACCGGGCTGATGGTCCTCGACGAGCTGGAGCTGCCCGCCGACGCCGACGTGTACCTGTGCGGCTCGCTCCCGTTCATGCGCGGCGTCCGCAGCCACCTGCTGCGCGCCGGCATCCCCGCGCGCCACATCCGCTACGAGGTGTTCGGCCCCGACCTGTGGCTGGCCCACGCCGAGGGCTGACGGCCCCACGTTCGACACCGGACCGCCCGAGGAGGCGGGCCGGTGTCGTCGTACGCCCGAACGACGGCCGGGCCGGGCGGTGGAGGTGTCCCGCCTGGGCCGAAGGTCCCGCTCCGGGACGCCGGCCGGTCCCCGAAACCCGGCCGCGGCAGAGACCTGTGGTCCGCGACCGTGGCCTGTCCGGCCATGGGTGGCAGGCCGCCCGATCGCGCAAGCTGGGAGCGACCGAACCGGAGGATCACGTGTACGGATCCCACGGACGCCCACCCGTCCGGCTCCCCGTCCGGAGCCGGCGGCACGGCGTCCGCACCGGTTCGGCCGCCGTCCGGCCACCCGCCATGTCTGCCCTGACACCCGGGCGGCCGGACGGACCAGGGGCTCGGCCCGGGCCGTACCGAACGGCCCGCACCCCGGCGGTCGTCAGGGAGAAGCGCATGCATGCACCAGGCATACCGAAGATGGATGCCACCGCTCTGGAGGTGTTGCTGTCGGCGGCGACGGCGGCGCCCTCGATCCACAACACCCAGCCCTGGCGGTTCCGGCTGGACCCCGTCACCCGGCTGCTGGAGGTCCGCGCCGTACCGCAGAAGTCGCTCTCGCGGACGGATCCGGAGTTCCGGGCCCAGTATCTGTCGGTGGGCGCGGCCCTGTTCAACCTGCGCGTCGCCGCGGACCACCTGGGCCTGGACGCGATGGTGCGGCTGCGGCCGGACCCGTCCGACCCCGGGCTGCTGGCCGCCCTGTGGCCGTGCGGCCGCTCCGACTCGCCCGACCTGCCGACCGAGCAGTGGCGGCAGCTGGACCTGTACGAGGCCATCGCGCGCCGGCACACCAGCCGGATGCCGTTCACCGGGCGTCCCGTCCCGGAGCCGATCGTGGCGCAGATGGTCGAGGCCGCCCGGCTCGAAGCGGCGAAGCTGCGCGTGCCGGACTTCGCCGGGACCCGGCGGCTGTTGCAGCTGACCGCGGCGGGCGAGGCCCGCAACCACTCCGACGTGGGGCGTGCGGCCGAGGCCAGGGCCTGGATCACGGCCCCGGAAGGGGGACCGTACGGCATTCCGGTGACCGCGCTGGGACCGCAGGACGCGGCCGGACGGATGCCCGTGCGGGACTTCATCGGCACCCAGCGCTCACGGAGTCTGCCCAGGCTCCGCTTCGAGCGGCACGCCCAGGTGGCCCTGCTGTGCACCGTTCGGGACCGGCGCGTGGACTGGCTTCGCGCCGGGCAGGCCCTGCAGCGCGTACTGCTGGTGGCCACCGCGCACGGGCTGCGCACCTCGATGCTGCACCAGGCGCTGGAGTGGCCGGATCTGCGGTGGGCGATGCGCAATGGACAGGAGCGGCGCTGCAGTCCGCAGTTGCTGATCCGCTTCGGATACGGCCCGGAGGGCGGCCGGACCCCGCGCGCACCCGCACAGCCCTGAGGGCCGTGACCGACCCGGCTCACTCGGCCGGGTGAACCGGGTCGGAGCAGTGAGAGCGAAGGAGCAGACAGGATGCCGCAGGCACCGACGCAGCAGGAGGCAGGACCGGCAGCGGTTCCCGGCCGGGCGTGGCTGATGCTGGCGCTGGCCACGGTCGGCTTCGCCGTCAACTTCTGGGCCTGGGCGCTGCTGAGCCCGCTCGGCCCCCGCTTCAAGGACTCCCTGGACCTGTCCTCCTTCGAACAGTCACTGCTGGTGGCGGTGCCGGTCGTGGTCGGCTCGCTGGGCCGCATCCCGGTCGGGGGGCTCACCGACCGGTTCGGCGGACGGGTGATGTTCCCGCTGGTCTCCGCGGTCACCATCGTCCCCGTGCTCTACCTCGGCCTCGCCGGCCACTCCTCGCTGGCCGCCCTGCTGGTCGGCGGCTTCTTCCTCGGCATCGGCGGCACCGCCTTCGCCGTCGGCGTGCCCCTCGTCAACGCCTGGTTCCCGCCCGCGCGGCGGGGGTTCGCCATCGGCCTCTTCGGCATGGGCATGGGCGGCACCGCGATCAGCGCGCTGACCACGGTGAAGCTCGTCGACGCCCATGGCATGGCCACCCCCTTCCTGATCACCGCCGCCGTGCTGGCGGTGTACGCCGTCGTGGCGGCGCTGGTGCTGCGCGACGCCCCCGGACGCGTGGTGCCGACCGAGCCGCTCTCACGCCGTCTGGCCACCACGCTCAAGCTCGGTGTCACCTGGCAGGCTTCGGCCCTGTACGCGGTCGCCTTCGGCGGTTATGTCGCCTTCTCGGTCTATCTGCCGACGTATCTGAGGACCGCGTACGGGCTGACCCAGGCCGACGCGGCGAACCGGATGGCCGGGTTCGTGCTGCTCGCGGTGGCGATGCGGCCCGTCGGCGGCTGGCTGTCGGACCGCGTGGGGGCGGTGCGCGTCCTGGTCGGGGCCCTGGGCGTGGTGGTCGTCGGTGCGCTCCTGCAGTCCCCGACCCCCTCTTTGGCGCCGGTCGGCACGATCGCGTTCCTCGCCATGGCCGCGGCGCTCGGCGCGGCCAGCGGAGCCGTCTTCGCCCTGGTGGCCCTGCTGGCCCCGGCGAACCAGGTCGGCTCGGTCACCGGAGTGGTCGGCGCGGCCGGCGGCCTGGGCGGGTTCCTGCCGCCCCTGGTCATGGGCTCGCTGTACGGCGCCTACGGTTCCTACGCGCTGGGCCTGGTGCTGCTGGCCCTGGTCGCCACGGCGGCGCTGGTCTTCACCGCCACCGGCGTACGGCACGCCGTGGACCGGCGCGTGCGGGTCGCCCAGCCGCAGGTGCGGTGACCGCCGCACCGTAACGCGGCATCACGTGTTTGGCCGAACGGCCCCGGGGGACTCCTCGCCGCACGGCCCGTCCTTGCGGAGGGTGAAGAGCAGGAGGGCGAGGGGGTGTTGGCGGTAGATCCGTTCCGTCCTCGCGTCCGTGACGGCTTGTGGCGTCGGCTCTCCCATCGCGCCGCCCTGGGGGCGGCGTGAAGATGCAAAGGAGTCCGCGCCGCTCGGTGCGGACGTTCCGCGCCGAGCGGCGCGCGGGGAGTACTCCGCCACCGCTGGGGCCGAGAGAGAACACCGTCGGGCACTTGCCCGGGAAGAGGTCGAGACGGTGGCCGACCAGACCGGTTCCCGCACCCAACAGACGAGCCGCACCCACCCGGTGGGGCTCGACGGTGAACTGACGGAGGCGCTGGTGCGCTCCCGCCGGTACTTCACCCGGGCGGAGGTGTCCGGCGATCTGCGCACCCTGCGCAGAGCCGGCGGCCGCCAGGCGGACGACTTCTACCGGGACCGCTGGTCGCACGACAAGGTGGTGCGCTCCACCCACGGCGTGAACTGCACCGGATCCTGCTCGTGGAAGGTGTACGTCAAGGACGGCATCATCACCTGGGAGGCCCAGCAGACCGACTATCCCTCGGTCGGCCCGGACCGCCCCGAGTACGAGCCCCGCGGCTGCCCGCGCGGCGCGGCCTTCTCCTGGTACACCTACTCGCCGACCCGGGTGCGCTACCCCTATGTGCGCGGCGTGCTGCTCCAGATGTACCGCGAGGCGAAGGCCCGGCTGGGCGACCCGGTCGCGGCCTGGGCGGACATCGTCTCCGACCCCGAGCGCGCCCGCCGCTACAAGTCGGTGCGCGGCAAGGGCGGCCTGGTGCGGGCGAGCTGGGACGAGGCGCTGGAGCTGGTCGCCGCCGCCCATGTGCACACCATCAAGGAGTACGGTCCGGACCGGCTGGCCGGGTTCTCGCCGATCCCGGCGATGTCGATGGTCTCGCACGCCTCCGGCGCCCGCTTCTATTCGCTGCTGGGCGGCGTGATGCTGTCGTTCTACGACTGGTACGCCGATCTGCCGGTCGCCTCCCCGCAGGTCTTCGGCGACCAGACCGACGTACCGGAGTCCGGGGACTGGTGGGACGCCGGCTATCTGATCATGTGGGGCTCGAACCTGCCCGTGACCCGGACCCCGGACGCGCACTGGATGGTCGAGGCCCGCTACCGCGGCCAGAAGGTGGTCGCGGTCTCCCCGGACTACGCGGACAACGTGAAATTCGCCGACGAGTGGCTGCCCGCCCAGCCCGGCACCGACGGGGCGCTGGCCATGGCGATGGGGCACGTGGTGCTCAAGGAGTTCTTCGTCGACCGGCGGACCCCGTACTTCGAGGACTACGTCAAGAGGTTCACGGACCTGCCGTTCCTGGTGACGCTCGACGAACGTGAGCCGGGCTCCTACGCGCCGGGGAAGTTCCTGACCGCCGCGGACCTCGACGGCGAGCAGGCGGTGGTCGAGCACGCCGAGTTCCGCACCGTACTGCTGGACGCCGCCACCGGCCGTCCGACGGTGCCCAACGGGACGCTCGGCGACCGGTTCGGAGAGTCCGGCGCCGGCAAGTGGAACCTGGACCTCGGCGACACCGACCCGCTGCTGTCGGCCGATGGCGGCGGCGAGGCCCCGGTGGAGGTGGAACTGCCGTGCTTCGACGCCCCCGACGGCGGCGCGCGGCAGCTGCGGCGCGGGGTGCCGGTGCGGCGCGTGGCCGGGCGGCTGGTGACCACCGTGTACGACCTGCTGCTGGCCCAGTACGGGGTGGCCCGCGCCGGACTGCCCGGCCGCTGGCCCTCCGGCTACGACGACCCGACCGAGCCGTACACCCCCGCCTGGCAGACCGCGATCACCGGGGTGGCCGCGGACCGGGCGGCCCGGATCGCGCGGGAGTTCGCCGCCAACGCCGAGGAGACCCGCGGCCGTTCGGTGATCATCATGGGGGCGGGGGCCAACCACTGGTTCCACTCCGACACCATCTACCGGGCCTTCCTCACCCTGACGACGCTGACCGGCTGCCAGGGCGTCAACGGCGGCGGCTGGGCGCACTACGTGGGCCAGGAGAAGGTCCGCCCCATCACCGGCTATTCGGCGCTCGCGACCGCGGCCGACTGGAACCGTCCGGCGCGCCAGATGATCCAGACGGCGTACTGGTACCTGCACGCCGACCAGTTCCGCTACGACCCGTTCTCCGCCGGCACCCTCGCCGCGGCCGGCTCCGGCGGTCCGTTCGCGGGCATGGCCACCGCCGATGTCATCGCCGCCTCGGCGCGCATGGGCTGGATGCCCTCGTATCCCACCTTCGACCGCAACCCGCTGGACCTGGCCGACGAGGCCGAGGCCGCCGGCCGGGGCGTCGCCGAGCACGTGGTGGACGAACTGAGGGCCGGGCGGCTGCGGTTCGCGGGGGAGGACCCGGACGCACCCGAGAACTTCCCCCGCGTACTGACCATTTGGCGGGCCAACCTGCTCGGCTCCTCCGCGAAGGGCAACGAGTACTTCCTCAAGCACCTCCTCGGCACCGACTCCTCGGTCAGCGCGACGGAAGCGCCCCCACAGGCCCGGCCCCGGGACGTGGTGTGGCGGCCGGAGGCACCGGAGGGCAAGCTGGACCTGCTGCTCACCCTGGACTTCCGGATGACCAGCACCACCGTGTTCTCCGACGTCGTCCTGCCGGCCGCCACCTGGTACGAGAAGTACGACCTGTCGAGCACCGACATGCACCCCTATGTGCACGCGTTCAACCCGGCCATCGCCCCGCCCTGGCAGACCCGCAGCGACTGGGACGCCTTCAACGGCATCGCCGAGGAGTTCAGCCGGCTCGCCGCGGGCCACCTGGGGGTGCGCAAGGACGTGGTGGCCGCCCCGCTGCTGCACGACACCCCGGACGAACTGGCCAACCCGCACGGCCGCGTCAAGGACTGGAAGGCCGGTGAGTGCGAGCCCGTGCCCGGCCGCACCATGCCCAAACTGCTCACCGTCGAGCGCGACTACGGCGCCGTCGCCGAGAAGATGACCGCGCTCGGCCCGCTGCTCGACACCCTCGGCGCCACCACCAAGGGCATCACCTTCCGCCTCGAACGGGAGCTGGAGTACCTCCGGCACAAGAACGGCACCGCGCGCGGGGGAGTGGCCGACGGCCGCCCGCTCATCGCCCGTGACGCACAGGCCTGCGAGGCGATCCTCGCCCTGTCCGGTACGACCAACGGACACCTGGCCACCCAGGGCTTCCACACCCTCGAAGCCCGCACGGGCACCCGGCTCGCGGACCTGGCCGCCGAGCACGAGGGCAAGCAGATCACCTTCGCCGACACCCAGGCGGCCCCCGTCCCGGTCATCACCAGCCCCGAGTGGTCCGGCTCGGAGACGGGCGGGCGCCGCTACTCGGCGTTCACCATCAACGTCGAACGCAGCAAGCCCTGGCACACCCTCACCGGCCGCCAGCACTTCTACCTGGACCACGACTGGATGACCGCACTCGGCGAGCAACTGCCCGTCTACCGGCCCCCGTTGAACATGCACGCCCTGTTCGGCGAGCCGGAGATCGGGGACACCGGCGAACTCGGCGTGACCGTGCGCTATCTGACCCCGCACAGCAAGTGGTCCATCCACTCCGAGTACCAGGACAACCTGTTCATGCTGTCGCTGTCCCGGGGCGGCCCGACGATCTGGATGTCCACCGCCGACGCCACCAAGATCGGCGTACACGACAACGACTGGATCGAGGCGGTCAACCGCAACGGCGTCGTCGCCGCCCGCGCCGTCGTCTCCCACCGGATGCCCGAGGGCACGGTGTACATGTACCACGCACAGGACCGGCTCATCGACGTGCCTCGCACCGAGACCACCGGCCGGCGTGGCGGGATCCACAACTCCCTCACCCGCCTGCTGATCAAGCCCAGCCATCTGATCGGCGGTTACGCCCAGCTGTCCTACGCCTTCAACTACCTCGGCCCGACCGGCAACCAGCGCGACGAGGTCACCGTCGTCCGCCGCCGCGCCAACCAGGAGGTGACGTACTGATGGCCCCCGGCGACACCGGCATCGGCCGCGTCATGGCCCAGATGGCGATGGTGATGAACCTCGACAAGTGCATCGGCTGCCACACGTGCTCGGTCACCTGCAAACAGGCCTGGACCAACCGCACCGGCGTCGAATACGTGTGGTTCAACAACGTCGAGAGCCGCCCCGGCCAGGGCTACCCCCGCCGCTACGAGGACCAGGACACCTGGCAGGGCGGCTGGACCCTCACCAAGCGCGGCCGCCTCACCCTCAAGGCCGGCGGCCGCTTCAAGAAGCTGGCCGGCATCTTCTCCAACCCCCAACTGCCCACGCTCGACGACTACTACGAGCCGTGGACCTACGACTACGAGACGCTGACCAGCGCCCCGCTGCAGGAGCACACCCCCGTCGCCCGCCCCAAGTCCCTCATCACCGGCAAGGACATGAAGATCTCCTGGTCGGCGAACTGGGACGACAGCCTCGGCGGCTCGGCCGAGCACGGCGAGAAGGACGTCCTGCTGAGCGAGGTCGCGGACCGGATCAAGTTCGAGTTCGAGCAGACCTTCCTGTTCTACCTGCCGCGCATCTGCGAGCACTGCCTCAACCCGTCCTGCGCGGCCTCCTGCCCCTCCGGCGCGATCTACAAGCGCACCGAGGACGGCATCGTCCTCGTCGACCAGGACCGCTGCCGGGGCTGGCGGATGTGCGTGACCGGATGCCCGTACAAGAAGGTCTACTTCAACCACCGCACCGGCAAGGCCGAGAAGTGCACCTTCTGCTTCCCGCGCGTCGAGGTCGGCCTGCCCACCGTCTGCTCCGAGACCTGCGTCGGCCGGCTGCGCTACATCGGCCTCGTCCTCTACGACGTCGACCGCGTCCTGGACGCCGCCTGCACCCCCGACGACACCGATCTGTACGAGGCGCAGCGCCGCGTCTTCCTCGACCCGGACGACCCCGAGGTCATCGCCGCCGCCGAGCGCGACGGCATCCCGCGCGACTGGATCGAGGCCGCCCAGCGCTCACCCGTGCACGCGCTGATCAACACCTACAAGGTGGCGCTGCCGCTGCACCCGGAGTACCGCACCCTGCCCATGGTCTGGTACATCCCGCCGCTCTCCCCGGTCGTCGACGCCGTCCGCGAGACCGGCCACGACGCCGAGAACCACCGCAACCTGTTCGCGGCCGTCGACGCCCTGCGCATCCCCGTCGACTACCTCGCCCAGCTCTTCACCGCCGGCGACCCCGCCCCCGTCGACGCCGTGCTGCGCCGGCTGGCCGCCATGCGGGCCTACATGCGCGACATCAACATCGGCCGGGAACCCGACGCGACCATCCCCGAACAAGTCGGCATGGACGAGCAGCGGATGTACGACATGTACCGGCTGCTGGCCCTGGCCAAGTACGACGAGCGGTACGTCATCCCGCCCGCCCACGCCGAACAGGCCCACCGCCTGGAGGAACTCGCCACCGAGTGCAGCCTCGACTACGAGGGCGGACCCGGCATGGGAGGCTCCGGCCCGTTCGGCGAGACCTCGGGCGGCGCCGCTCCGATCGCGGTGGAGAACTACCGGGCTCTGCGCGACCGCCAGTCCTCCGACACCCCCGCGACCCCCAGTGACAAGGCGACCCGCGTCAACCTCCTCAACTGGGACGGCAAGGGCACCCCACCGGGCCTCTTCCCACCGTCCGGCGGCGGGACCGCGGCCGGCGACGAGGACACCGACACGGGCGGGGAGGTCGAACCGAAGCCGTGAGAAGGAAGAGCAAGACCACACCGCGCACCGAACCCTGGCTGCCGCACGCCTGGCAGATCCAGTCCCTGCTGCTGGCCTACCCCGACGACGAGTTCGCCTCCCGACTGGCCCTGGCCCGTCGGGTCGCCGCCCAACTGCCGCGGCCGGCCGCCGAGCCCCTGCTGGAGTTCGTGACGCACGCCGACCGGACGGCCCCCGCCGACCTGGCCGCCGCCTACGTCGCCACCTTCGACCATCGCAAACGCTGCTGCCTCTACCTCACCTACTACGCCCACGGCGACACCCGGAACCGCGGCCTCGCGCTCCTCGGCCTGAAGCGGACCTACGCCGCCGCCGGCCGGCGCCTGACCGACGACGAACTGCCCGACCACCTGGCCGTCGTCCTCGAATTCGCCGCCACCGACCCCGCCACCGGGCTCCGCCTGCTCACCGAACACCGCGCGGGACTGGAACTGCTGCGCCTGGCCCTCCAGGACGAGGACTCGCCCTGGGCCGGCGTCCTGCGGTCCGTCTGCGCCACCCTGCCCGCGCTCGCGGGCGACGAGCGTGCGGCAGTCGCCCGGCTCGCCGCCGAAGGCCCACCCGAAGAACAGGTCGGCCTCACCCCGTACCCCACCCCGCAGTTCCTGCCCGACCCCGCGGGAGGCCCGCGATGACCGCCCCCACGCACCATCCGACCCTGGCGGCCACAGCCGGCACAGGCCCCGTCCTGCTCTGGGTCGTCCTGCCGTACCTCTCCCTCGCCGTCTTCGTCCTCGGCCACATCTGGCGCTACCGCTACGACAAGTTCGGCTGGACCACCCGCTCCTCCCAGCTGTACGAGAACCGGCTACTGCGCATCGGCAGCCCGCTGTTCCACTTCGGCATCCTCGTGGTGCTCATCGGCCATATCGGCGGGCTGCTCGTCCCGAAGAGCTGGACCGAGGCGGCCGGGATCAGCGAGCACACGTACCACGTCACGGCCGTCGCCCTCGGCACCGTCGCGGGCGTGTGCACCCTGGGCGGACTGGCCATCCTCATCTACCGGCGCCGTACCGTGGGCCCGGTCTTCTCCGCCACGACCCGCAACGACAAGGCGATGTACGTCCTGCTCACCGCGACGATCGTGCTCGGCCTGGCGGCCACCGTCGCCGCCAACATCCTCGGCGGCTACGACTACCGGGACACCATCTCCCCCTGGTTCCGCTCCATCTTCTACCTCCAGCCCGACCCGGCCCTGATGACGGGCGCGCCGGTGCTCTTCCAGCTCCACGCGCTCAGCGCCCTGCTGCTCTTCGCGGCCTGGCCCTTCACCCGCCTCGTCCACATGCTCACCGCGCCGCTGGGCTATGTCACCCGCCCGTACATCGTCTACCGAAGCCGCGACGTCGGCCTAGGCGCCCGGGCACCGCGCCGGGGCTGGGAACGCGTGGGTTGACGTCACCGCACCTGCGAGCGGGTGTCATCCCGCGCGCTGTTCGACCGCCTCCGCGGTCCAGGTGATGTGCGGCGGTACGACCCGGGCACACAGGGGGTTGCCCCGGGCGTCGGTCAGGCCGAGGCGCCCGACCAGCAGGCCGCTGCGGGCGGCGGCGTCGAGGACGTCGGCGGGGACGGCGTCGAGCATGAGCTTGGCGCGGCGGAACATGGTGAAGGCACCCGCCTCGTCCACAGTGCCCCACGACAGGTAGACGAACCGGCCGCCCGGCGGGCCCTGTACGTGGGGCCCCTTCACATCCGTACCGATCGGTGAGGCGGCCGTGGTGCACTCCAGCGTCCAGGTCGCCGAGGCGGCATCGCCGGGCTGCGGTTCGAGCAGTTCGGTCGGGCTGTTGCGGCGCTGCACGGCGACGTGAATGTTGGCGTAGGCCGAGGGGCCGGGGTGGCAGGTGAGGCCGGGCAGGTCGACCGCGTCGATGCGGATGCGCATGCCGGCCATCATCCCGCAGACCTGGTCGGGCGCGGAGGCACGTGGGTGCGTGGGTGCGTGGGTGCGTGGGCACGGAGGCACCGGGCGCGGCGCCGTGCGGCCCCCTCTTGGGGTGTTTCTCAGCACAGGGGGCCGCACGGTTTCCCTCGCGGGAAGGTGCGGCGTCGAGTGGCGCCTTGCCCTTCCATGATGCGGGATGCGCGGCCGGACATGTGAAGGAGTGATGTTTCCCCCTCAAAGGGTTGAATCATCTGCCGTCCGGCCCCGGAGTGGGGGTGGCGCGGGATAGCGGGACACGGCTGTCGCGGCGGCATTGTTCCGTAACACCATGATCACGTGGCGTGGCGCGCGCGGGGCGGGGCATGCTGGCGTCTCCTTCCTGATGACGCTTCAGCACCGCTGTCGGGAAGGGCAGTTGGTGTGTGTCCCACTCACAGAAATCGAGTGCGATGTCGAGTAAGAAGGTGGTGACCGTCGCCGTTCTGGTGGCGGTCCTCACGTGGAGCACGGTGATGACCGTGCTGGGACAGGTCGCGGCCGCCGCTGCCCTGCTCCCGTCCCTGGGCC
>NZ_JADDRL010000034.1 GCF_021538895.1 Streptomyces olivochromogenes
CTGGGGTGCGTCGTGACGGTCGGGGTGGGTCTGGGCGTCGCTGTTGTGGCGGGTTGGGGTGTCGTTGTCCGGCTGTGTCGCGGGGTTGTTGTCCGGCCGAGGTACATCGTCACTGTCGGGCTGGGGTACGCGGTCGCTGTCCGGCCGGGTCAGGGCGTCGTTGTCCGGCCGTGGGACGGGGTAGTCGTCCGGCCGGGGCACGCCCTCACAATCTGGCCGGGACGGGGCCTCGCCATCGGGCTGGGGCGGGGTGTCGCCATCGGACCGGGTCACCCGGTCGTCGTCCGCCCGGCATACGCCCTGGTCGTCCGGCCAGGGCAGGTCCCCGGCGTCCGGCCAGGGCAGGTCCCCGGCGTCCGGCCAGGTCACGCCTCCGCCATCTGCCCGGCTTGCGCCGTGGCCCTCCGGGCGGCTTGCGCCCCGGCCCTCCGGGCGGCTCACGCCCCGGCCTTCCGCGCGGCTCACGCCCCGGCCCTCCGGGCGGCTCACGCCCCCGCCCTCCGCCCGGCTCACGCCGAGGACCACCGCCGCCGTCCCGTCCGGGTCCGGTGGCGAACCGTCGGTCAGTACCTGGAGGGGCAGACCGCGTAGGCGTGCCTCCAGCCTGGCCCAGTCCGCCGCCGCTCTGCCGTCCGTCGCCGGGCCGGCGCTTGCGAGCACCACTCGTTCCATGAACCTACGCCTCTCTGCCACGCGTCCTCGCCCCGCGGGAGCGAGCCCCCTCCAGCCCCGTCAGCCCTCCAGCCCCCGACCCCCTGCTTCCCGGCCGGTAGGCCAAGCGTCGAGTCAGCCCGTCCGGTGGCCCCAGCGGGGGCCGATCCGGTCCCACTCGCGGTCCCACCCGTCCAGGCGCCGTCGGTCGAGCCGTCGCCGCGCCACCGTGCCGGCGGCGAGGGCGGCGCCGGCCAGGGCGCAGGCGGCGCCGGTGCCGGCCAGTCCCGCTTCGACGGCCGCCTGCGTGCGGCCCGCCGGTTCGGGGACGAGCCCGCCGGTGTCGTCCTGCCAGACCCGGACCTCGGACCCCGCCTTCAGGCCGGTGTCCACCCGGGCCTCTCCGGTGCGAACGGTGCCGTCCGGCGCCGTCCAGCGCGCCGAGGCCGGGCTCCGGTCCTCCGCCCGCCGGGACGCGGCGGCGTTCCCGGCGGCGTCGGCGAGAAGTACCGCCCGCACGGGATGCCGCTCGGCACGCTGCCGGGCGAACGCCGCCTCCGTGGCCTGGGCCGTCACCAGTCCGGCCGCGGCGCCGCCCAGCAGGACGACCGCCCACACGACCAGCACGGTCCAGGCCTCGACGACGTCGTCGTGCCGTCGCAAGGGGTTGGTCCGCCACCGCCACAGCCGCTTCCTCGCGCACTGGCTGCCGCGCATGGGTCCGCCCTCCCCTTCGTCACCGTCGTCACCGTGCCGTCCTCACGTCCACGCTGACAGCCGGGGCGTCGGCGCGGCATGGGCCGACCAGGGGCCGCCGCAGGGCCGGTCGGGCTCCGGTCCCGAGCGCCGTACAGGGGGCCGTTCAGCCCTGGAACGGGACGGCAACCGGGTGTGCCTGGGCGGGGACAGATTCCGTCCGGTCGGTCATGGGGGCCGGTCGGCCCAAGCGCGATCCGCCGAGACCGGACAAGCTGGAAGAGCGCGGCAAAACGGGCAAGGCTCCCGCACGCGCGCGACGCAGGACCACGAGGAGGCTGAGGAGCGCATGAAAGGCTTTGTCTTCCACGGCCCCGGGCAGTCCGCCTGGGAGGAGGTTCCCGACCCCGCCCTCAAGGAACCCACCGACGTGATCGTGCGGGTCGACGCGGTCTCCATCTGCGGGACCGACCTGCACATCCTCAAGGGCGACGTCCCCGAGGTGCAGCCCGGCACCGTGCTCGGACACGAGGCCGTCGGCGAGATCGTCGAGGCCGGCGACGACGTTCGGTCCGTACGTCCCGGAGAGCGGGTCCTGATCTCCTGCATCAGCGCCTGCGGACGCTGCCACTACTGCAGAGAGGGTGTCTACGGCCAGTGCCGGGACGGCGGCGGCTGGATCCTCGGGCACCTGACCGACGGCACCCAGGCCGAGTACGTGCGCGTCCCGTACGCCGACCTGTCCGTGCACCCGCTGCCCGCCACCGTGGACAACAGGGACGCGGTCCTGCTCGCGGACATCTTCCCGACCGCCTACGAGGTCGGCGTGCTCAACGGGCGGGTCTGCCCCGGCGACACCGTGGCCGTCGTCGGAGCCGGCCCCGTCGGACTCGCGGCGATCGCCACCGCCCGCCTGTTCGCGCCCGAGCGGATCATCGCCGTGGACCTGGCCCCGGCCCGGCTGGAGGCGGCCCGGCGGCTGGGCGCCAACGCCGTGGCGGACGTCGAGGAGGCTCCGGCGCAGCTGGTCGCCGACCTCACGGACGGGCTCGGCGCGGACGTGGTCATCGAGGCGGTCGGCACACCGGAGAGCTTCGAGCTGTGCACCGAGATGGTCCGGCCCGGCGGCCACGTGGCCAACGTCGGCGTGCACGGCAGGCCCGCCACCCTGCACCTCGAAGACCTGTGGAACAAGAACGTCACCATCACCACCGGCCTGGTCGACACCCGCTCCACGCCCACCCTGCTGCGCATGACCGCCGCCGGCCGGCTGCCCACCGAGCGCATGGTCACCCACACCTTCCCGCTCGACCGCATGGAAGAGGCGTACGACGTCTTCGGCCGGGCCGCCGAGACCGGCGCGCTCAAGGTGGTACTCGGCGGGGAGCAGCACGAAGTGGCCGTCCGGGCGGCCTGACGAGAGGACGTGACGTGCCATGGCCGAGCGGACTCGGGCACACCCCGAACAGACGCGGGCGCACCCCGAACAGACTCCGACGCACAGGGTCGAGGGCGTTCCGCTGGGCGATCTCGGCCGCCGGCTGGCCACCCGGCGCTCCCAACTCGGCCTGACCCGGCGGGAGACGGCCACCCGCGCGGGCATGGCGCCCAGCTATCTCGCCTACCTGGAGGAGCACCCCGGCGCCGCGCCGGGCCCCGGCCCCCTGCTCCGGCTCGCCGAGGCGCTGGAGACGACCGTCAGCGAGCTCACCGGCGGCGAGATCGACCTGCCGCCCGGCCCCGCGCGCGCCGCCCGCACGCCGGAGTTCACGCAGCTGGAGCCGCCCGAGTGCCGGGCCCTGCTCGCGACACACGGCGTCGGCCGGCTCGCGGTGTCCACGGAGTCGGGGCTCGTGATCGTGCCGGTCAACTACAGCGTGATCGAGGGTTCCGTCGTCTTCCGCACCACGCTCGGCGCGACACCGGCGCTGGCGGCCGGCTCCCGGGTCGCCTTCGAGGTCGACCGCATCGACGACGCGTTCAGCCGCGGCTGGAGCGTGCTCGTGCGCGGGGACGCCCGCGCCGTGACCGACGCCGACGAGCAGCGCCTGCTCGACTCGCAGGCACACAGCACCCCGTGGCCGGGCGGCCGGCGCGATCTGTGGGTGCGCATCGGGCTCGACACCGTCACCGGCCGCCGGATCAGCCTCTGACGCGGGCCCTTCTCCGGCCCGACCGGGACCGATGGCCCTCGTCGCGGGGCCCCCGCCGCCGGAGGATGGAGGAGTCAGTGCCGCTGTACCCGGCGAGAGACGAGACGGCTGATGTACCCCAACGATGGTTTCCGCGAGCTGGACCGGGAGGAGTGCCTGCGCCTGCTGGCGAAGGTGCCCCTCGGCCGCATCGTGCACACGCGTCACGCCCTGCCCGCCGTGCTTCCGGTGAACTTCGGCCTGGACGAGGACGGCGCGGTGCTGCTGCGCACGTCGGCGGCCTCGGAGCTGGTGCGGGCGATCGACGGCGCGGTGGTCGCGTTCGAGGCCGATCAGGTCGACGCCGTCGCACAGTCCGGCTGGAGCGTCGTCGTCACCGGGCCCGCGACCGTCGTGACCGACCCCGCCGAGCACGAGCGGCTGGTGCGCAGCGGTCCGCGCTCCTGGGTGCCCGCGCCGCAGGAGGTCTTCGTCCGCATCGAGCCCGAGCTGGTCACCGGCCGGGAGCTGGTCGGCGGCCGCACCCTGTACGGCGTCGACCTGCGCACCTGACCCTGACCCCCGAACGACCCCCGAACGGCCCCGCCACAAGGGGCCGTTCGGCGTGTCCGGGGGGCTTTCGGCACCTCGGCCCGCCGTCGGCGGACGACGAACATCGTCCGCGTGAGCGCCGTCCCGGCCCGCCCCGGCCGGGATGCCGCCCCCGAGCGGTGCGGACGCCGACAGGAGGGACACGGGACATGACTGCCGATCACGTGGTCGTCGGAGTGGACGGCTCAGTGGTCTCCGTACAGGCCCTGGACTGGGCCGCCGAGGAGGCGGCCCGGCGTGGTGCCGGGCTGCGTGTGCTGTACGCCGTGCCGGACCGCGACGAGGCGGCACCGGTGCTCGGCTCGGCCGCGGCGCGGGTGTGCGCCCGGCATCCGGGGCTGCCGGTGGAGAGCGTGGCGGCGGAGTGCGGCGCCGTGCGGGCGCTGGCCCGCGCGAGCGAACGGGCCGCCCTGACCGTCGTGGGCACCCGGGGCCTCGGGCGGCTGTCCGGCGCGGTGTTCGGCTCGGTCGGCCGCCGGCTCGCCGCCCACGCGCGCGGCCCGCTGGCCGTGGTGCGCGGCGACCACCCGTGCGGCGGCGGGGCGGCGCGGGACGTACTGCTCGGTCTGGAGGGCGACACGGACGGCCGGGCGGCCGCCTACGCCGTCCAGGAGGCCGAGCGGCGCGGTGGCCGGTTGTGTGTCCTGCACCCCGTCACGCGCCTCGTCCTGGCCAGGCTGCGGGAACAGCATCCGTACGTCGCGTTGGAGTCCCGGGCGGTCCCCGTCCGCCCGCCGAACGCGCTCCTGGACGCGACCGGCGCGGCCGCGGTCGTGGTCATCGGCTCCCGGCGGCCCGCCGGACGCTCCGGCCGCCGGCCGGGCCCGGTCGCCCGGTCCCTGCTGCACCGCGCGCGCTGCCCGGTGGTCGTCGTGCCCGCCACGTGAACGGCGGCGGGTGAGCCGCTCTCAGCCGTCCCCGGGACAGTCGTCGGGCCCGTTGCCGGGGCCGTCGTCGGCCGTGAGGAGGACGCCGGTGACCAGGTCGGGGCGGATGCGCACCGCCAGGTCCATGGTCTGGTCGATCCAGGGGCGCAACAGCGCCTGGTAGCGGGCGAGTTCCTCCGGGTCGGTGACCAACTGCGCGAAGCCCGTCACCACCACGCTCCAGCCCAGGTGCGTGTCCGGGTCGATGACGTCGGCCTCATACGCGACGACCACCCCCGGGCCGTCGGAGCGCCGGGTGTGCGAGGTCAGGGCCGCGCCCTCGTGGGTGCGGATGACGATGTCGCCGCCGTCCAGGACGTGGTTGACCGGGCGGACGGTGGGCAGCGCCTGGCGGGTGAACACGATCCTGCCGAGGGACACGCTGCCCAGCAGGCGGAGGGCCTCGGCGCTGTCGAGGTCGATCCTGCGGCGCGGGCCTGGGCCGGCCGGTCGTTCGTCGTCGCGGGCCATGGGGGGAATCCGTACGGGTGTGACGGGTGTGTCGCTCACTGCTCTCGGTCTCCGGCCGGTACTCCGGGGTGGTCGTGTCGCACGCCGCCGGGTGCGGCCTCGGACGCTTCGATCAGACCATTGGAGCCGCGGCGGCCCGCTCGGCGCCAGGGCCGTTCGGCCCTGACTCGCGTCCGGCCGGTCCCGTGCCCGGTGTCCGGGCGGACGGGCTTCGGGCCGGGCCACGGCAATCCGGTGCCGTGCCGGGGCACGGACGCAGGACGGAGCGACACCGCGGGGGATCGGTGCCGCTCCTGACTCCACTGTCCCGCGATCCCGTCCCGGATCCAAGGGCCGATCGGTTCTCGCGCCGGTCCGGACGGCCCCGACCGGCCGAATCGGGGCGGTGCGCCGGTGGATCCGGCGCCGACGGGGACGTCCGCACGGGCTGGCCAGGGGATGACCGGCGCCGCGCGGCCGGGCCGGGCGGGGCGGCCGCTCGGTTGGCCGGTTCGCCCGCCGCTCGTGGGCCGGATCACCCGGTGATCGACCGGTCGTGTCACCGGCCGCCCGGCGGGCCGTGTCACCAACGAGCGCCTCCGCCGGTCCGTTCCAGCGCGGCCCGGCCCGCCTCCAGCCGGGCCACCGGGACCCGGAACGGCGAGCAGGAGACGTAGTCCAGGCCGGCCGCGTGGAAGAAGTGCACCGAGTCGGGGTCGCCGCCGTGCTCGCCGCAGACGCCGATCTTCAGGTCCGGGCGGGCCGCACGGCCCTCGTCCACGGCGATACGGACCAGCCGGCCCACGCCGTCGCGGTCGAGCGTCTCGAACGGGGAGATGGCGAAGACACCCTTGTCGAGATAGGCGGAGAAGAACTCCGCCTCGACGTCGTCCCGGGAGAAACCCCAGGTGGTCTGGGTCAGGTCGTTCGTACCGAAGGAGAAGAACTCCGCCTCCTGGGCGATCCGCCCCGCCGTGAGCGCCGCCCGCGGCAGCTCGATCATGGTGCCGACCGGGCAGGGCAGCGGCACACCCGTCTCCGCGGAGACCTCCGCCAGTACCCGCTCGACCTCCGCGCGCTCGATCCGCAGCTCCTCGACCGCGCCGACCAGCGGCACCATGATCTCCGCCCGCGGGGAGCCCCCGGCCCGCACGCGCGCCACGACCGCCTCGGCGATCGCCCGGACCTGCATCGCGACCAGCCCCGGCACCACCAGCCCCAGCCGCACGCCCCGCAGGCCGAGCATCGGGTTCTCCTCGTGCATGCGGCCCACGGCCTCCAGGAGCTCGGTGTCCCGCAGGGACGGCAGCTCCCCGCGGGCCTCGGTGGCGGCGACGCGGACGGCGAGCTCGGTGTGGTCGGGCAGGAACTCGTGCAGCGGCGGGTCCAGCAGCCGGACGGTGACCGGCAGGCCGTCCATCGCCGCCAGGATCCCGGTGAAGTCCACCCGCTGAAGCGGCAGCAGCGCCGCGAGGGCCCGGTCCCGCTCGCCGTCCGTGCGGGCCAGGATCATCTCCTCGACCAGGTGCCGCCGCTCGCCCAGGAACATGTGCTCGGTGCGGCACAGCCCGACGCCCTGGGCCCCGAACCGGCGGGCGCGCGCCGCGTCCTCGGGCGTGTCGGCGTTGGCCCGCACCTCCAGCCGCCGTACCGCGTCGGCCTGTTCGAGGGCGCGGGCGACCGCGGCGACGACGCCCGCCGACTGCTCGCCGGTCTCCAGGTACCGCATGACCGTCGACGGAACGAGCGGTGCCGCCCCCGGGTAGACGGCGCCGGTGGAGCCGTCCACCGAGATGACCGTGCCCTCCTGGACGACGGTGCCGTCCCGGGTGGCGAAGCAGCGGTTCTCGGTGTCCACGGTGAGTTCCTCCGCGCCGCACACGCAGACCCTGCCCATGCCGCGGGCGACGACGGCCGCGTGGCTGGTCTTGCCGCCCCGGCTGGTCAGCACCGCCTGCGCGGCCACCATGCCGGGCAGGTCGTCGGGCGTCGTCTCCTGCCGTACGAGGACGACCCGCTCCCCGGCGGCGGCGCGCCGTACGGCCTCCGCGGAGTCGAACACCGCCGCGCCGACGGCCGCCCCCGGTGAGGCCGGGATGCCGTGGGCGAGCGCGGCACCGGTCACCGAGGTGTCGAAGCGCGGGAACATCAGCCGCGCGAGCCCCTGCCCGCCGACCCGGATCAGGGCCTCGTCGGGAGTGATGAGCCCCTCCTCGGCCAGCTCGGCGGCGATGGCGAAGGCGGCCTCGGCGGTGCGCTTGCCGACCCGGGTCTGCAGCATCCACAGCCGCCCGCGCTCGATCGTGAACTCGATGTCGCACAGGTCGCGGTAGTGCCGCTCCAGGGTGAGCATGTGGTCGCGCAGCTGCCGGTACGACCGCGGGTCCAGCCGTTCCAGCTCGGCCAGCGGCACGGTGTTGCGGATGCCGGACACGACGTCCTCGCCCTGCGCGTCGGCCAGATAGTCGCCGTACAGGCCCGGCCGCCCGGTGGCCGGATCGCGGGTGAAGGCGACACCGCTGCCGGAGTCGGCGCCGAGGTTGCCGAACACCATGCGCTGCACGGTGACCGCCGTGCCCAGGTCGTCGGGAATGCCCTCGCGCCGCCGGTACAGGCGGGCGCGCGCGCCGTTCCAGGAGCGGAACACCGCGAGGACCGCCCGGCGCAGCTGCTCGGCGGGGGACTGCGGGAACTCCTCGCCCGTCCCGTCGAGGACCAGGTCCTTGTACGTGTCCGTCAGCCCGGCCAGGTCGCTCGCGTCCAGGTGCAGGTCGTCCGGGGCGCCGCGGGCCTCCTTGAGCCGCGTCATGGCCTCCTCGAACCGGGACGCGTCGACGCCCATGACCGTACTGCCGAACATCTGGACGAGCCGGCGGTACGAGTCCCAGGCGAAGCGCTCGCTGCCGGACGCCTTGGCCAGGCCCAGGACGGAGTCGTCGGTCAGGCCGACGTCCAGGACCGTCTCCATCATGCCGGGCATGGAGAACCGGGCGCCGGAGCGGACGGACAGCAGCAGCGGATCGTCCGGTGCCCCGAGCGGACGCCCGGCGGAGTCCTCCAGCGCGGACAGGTGCCGGGCGACCTCCTGCGCCATGCCCTCCGGCTCGGCACCGGTGGCCAGGAAAGCGCGGCAGGCCTCGGTGGTGACGGTGAACCCGGGCGGGACGGGCAGCCCCAGCCGGGTCATCTCGGCCAGGTTCGCGCCCTTGCCGCCGAGCAGGTCGGCCATGTCACGGCCGCCTTCCGCGAAGTCGTACACGTAACGGGCCATGGCGTCGGTCTCCTCGGTCCGGGGACTCGTTCCGCCTCCAGTGTCGAACGGGTGGGCCCGGCAGGTCAGATCCTGCGCGATCCGGTACCGTCCCTGCGCCCCGGCCATTACGGTGGCACATGACCGGACCGGTCGGGTTCTGTGAAGATCCGTGTAGAGGGGACCTGGAGGAGCGCGGGTGGGAAGCCCCGAGGAGGCGCGTGTACGGCTGCCACAACTGAGGCTGGACGAGCTGCTGGAAGAGCTGCAGGCCCGGCTGGACGCGGCCCGCGGCACGCGGGACCGGGTGCACAGCCTGCTGGAGGCGGTGCTCTCGGTCGGCCGGGAACTGGACCTGGAACAGGCCCTGCACAGCATCGTGGAGGCCGCCGCCGCACTGGTCGACGCCGAGTACGCCGCCCTCGGCGTGATCGGCCCCGACGGCAGACGGCTGTCGGCCTTCCACACGGTCGGCGTCGGCGAGGAACAGATCGCCGCGATCGGCCCGTTCCCGGAGGGCCACGGCATCCTGGGGGAGCTGATCCGGCACCCGGAGCCGCTGTGCCTGGCGAAGATCTCGGAGCACCCGGCCTCGTACGGCTTCCCGCCGCACCACCCGCCCATGAACACGTTCCTGGGCGTCCCGATCCGCGTGCGCGACCAGGTGTTCGGCAACCTGTACCTGACCGAGAAGCGCGGCGGCGGCGAGTTCGACGAGGAGGACGTCTCGGTCACGCTGACCCTGGCCGTGGCGGCCGGTGTCGCGATCGACAACGCCCGGCTGTACGCCGAGTCCCGGCTGCGCGAGCGCTGGCTGCGGGCCAACGCGGAGATCACCCACAGCCTGATGTCCGGAGCCGGCCACGCCGAGGTGCTCGGACTGATCGCCGAGCGCGCCAGGGAGATCACCGGCGCCGCTTTGGCCGTTGTCGCGATGCCCATGGCCGAGGACACCGGCCCGCTCAGCGTGGAACTGGCTCTCGGACAGGGCGCGGACGCCCTGCGCGGCCTGGTGCTGCCCGAGGACGGCAGCCTGGTCGGTGAGGCGTTCGCCCGCGCCGCCGCCGTCACCTGCGAGGACGTCACGGACGACGAACGCTTCGCGGCCGGTTTGCCGCAGCTCACCGGCCTCGGCCCGGCCGTGGCCGTCCCCATCGGCACGGTCGGCGGAGGCGTGCGCGGCGTGGTCCTGCTGGTCCGCGAGACCGGTCACACCCCGTTCACCGACAAGGAGACCGAGCCCCTTCAGGTCTTCGCGGCGCAGGCGGCCATCGCGATGGAGCTGGCCGAACGCCGCCGGGACGCGGAGGAGATCGCGGTGCTCAAGGACCGCGACCGGATCGCCCGGGACCTGCACGACCTGGCGATCCAGCGGCTGTTCGCCACCGGCATGACGCTGCAGAGCGCGGGCCGCTTCATCGAGCACCCCGAGGCGGGCGAGCGGGTGCTGCGGGCGGTGGACGACCTGGACGAGACCATCAAGATCATCCGGTCGACGATCTTCGGCCTGCGGGCCCGTGAGGGCACCGCCGGGACCGGCCTGCGGGCCCGCGTCGTCCGCGTGGCGGGCGAGGCGGCGCCGGTGCTGGGCTTCGCCCCCAGCGTGCGGATGGAGGGCCTGCTCGACACCGACGTGCCGCGCGAGATCGCCGACCACGTCGTCGCCGTCCTGTCCGAGGCCCTCACCAACGTCGCCCGGCACGCCCGCGCCGGCCGTGCCGACGTGGCCCTCGCCACCGACGGCCACGAGCTGAGACTGTCGGTCACCGACAACGGCGTGGGCATCCCGCCCGACGGCCGCCGCAGCGGACTGCGCAACATGGCCGAGCGCGCACAACAGCTCGGCGGCGAGCTGACGTTGGACACGCCCGACGAGGGCGGAACCGCGCTGGTCTGGCGCGTGCCGCTGCCCGAGCGGGAGGCCCCCGGCGCCGTCTTCGAGGCGTAGGCTCGGCAGCGCGCAGCGGTCTGGACCGTTCGGCCCATGCGATCACCGGACTCTTGACCGAGCCTGGAAGTGTCGGACGCAGGGACCTGAGCCCCCCCGGAGGTCGCCATGCACGACACCAGGTACCGCGACACGCGGTACATCGTGAGCGATGTGATGACCCACACCGTCGTGGCGCTGCGCCCAGGAGCGGCCTTCAAGGACATCGTGAAGACCATGCGGCAGTGGGACATCAGTGCCCTGCCGGTGGTGGACGACGATCAGCGGGTCGTCGGTGTCGTCTCCGAGGCGGACCTGCTGCGCAAGGAGGAGGTCTCCGACGGCGGTCTCGACGCCTACGTCGACCCGCTGCGCCGGCCCGACCTCGCCAAGGCCGCCGCCGTGACCGCGGGGGAGCTGATGACCACCCCGCCCGTCACGGTGCCACCGGACGCCACCCTCGCCCGGGCGGCACGCACGATGGCCCGCGGCGGCGTGAAGCGGCTGCCGGTGGTCGACGGCGACGGTGTGCTGAAGGGCATCGTCAGCCGGTCCGACCTGCTCAAGGTCTTCCTGCGGGAGGACCGGGGCATCGCCGAGGAGATCCGCCGCGAAGTTGTCGCCCACCTGTTCGACGGGCCGTACGACGCGGTCGAGGTCGAGGTGCGCGACGGCGTCGTGACCCTGACCGGCCGCATCCGCGACACCGCGCTCGTGCCCGTCGCCGTACGGCTGGTGCGCACCGTCGAGGGAGTGGTGGACGTGGACTGCGCGCTCGCCGGACCGCGCCGCCAGCCCAACCTCGACCCGGACCTTCCTCAGACCGAAGGAGCCCGGCCGGCCTGACACACCCGGACGGCCGGCGACGCGGGAAGGAGGCGACGGCCGATGGCGAGAACACGCCGAACGAAGCGAACGAAGCGGACGAAGACGGCCGGGCCAGGGCCGCGGCGATGGGCCTGGCGCTGGCGCAGCAACCCGCTGCGGCGCCGCAGCGACGCCGTCGAGGCCTGGATCGTGCTCGGCACCTGGGTGTTCACCGTGCTGGGCGCGGTGTTCGCCGGCGTGCTGGCGGCGGCGGTGGTGGACCACACCCTCGCCGAGCGCCGCGCGCAGGTGCACGCCGTCTCCGCCGTGCTCACCCGGTCCGCGGCGGACTCCGTGCCCGCGGCGAGCGGATACGACGACGGCCGGGTGTGGGCGACCGTGCGCTGGACCGACAAGGACGGCTCCGTGCACCAGGACCGGGTGAAGGTCGTCCCGGGGGTCGACAAGGGCAGCCGGATCACCGTGTGGGCGGACCGCGCGGACCGCGCCGTCTCCAAGCCGCTCACCCCGGCGGAATCCATGCTCCAGGCGGCCGTCACCGGTGTGCTCGTGGCGCCGGTCGCCGCGGTCGCGGTGTGGGCCGGGGGCCGGCTGGTGTGCGGGCGCCTGATGCGCCGGCGCATGGCCGAGTGGGACGAGGAGTGGAAGCGGATCGGCCCGCAGTGGCGCAACCTCAGCGGAGGAAGAGGGTGACCCACGGCCGGGGAACGACGTCATGACCATCAGGGTCCGGGGCCCGGAGGAGAAGACGGGTACCAGGACCAGTCCGGTGCGGCACGCCTGAACGGCGGTTCGGGCCGACGCGCACCCGTGTGCGCGGCCGGGGTTTCCCGGCCGCGCACACCGATGTCCGGCCCCGCACGCCCTGTCCCGCCCGCGCCCACCGCCGTCCGCGGCGCGGCGGTCCTCGTCGGTCACCCCACGCGCGCGACGGCGAGGTGGCAGTCGACGTTCACCACGCCTTCCACGCTCCGCACCAGACGGACGGCCAGCGGGATCCGCGCGACGTCCGGGACCCGTCCGGTGAGGGTCACCACGCCTCTGGCCACCGCGATCCGCACGGGTTCGAGAGGAGCCGGGAAGAGGACGTCGACGACGTCGCGCCGGACCTCCTCGGCGATCTCGTCGTCCGGCCGCAGGAACACCTTGAGCAGGTCGCCCCGGCTGACGAGCCCTTCGAGGGTCCCCTCGGCGTCGAGCACGGGCAGCCGCTTGACGTGGCACAGGGCCATGATCCGGGCGGCCTCGGCAAGGGTGGCCTCGGCGTGCACGGTGACGGCCGGCGAGGTCATCAGCTCCTCCGCGGTCAGCGCACCCGCCTTGGCCAGGTCGGCCATCCGCAGCCGCTGCGTGAGCCGGTCCGGGTCGCTGTCCCGGAACTCCTCCTTGGGCAGCAGGTCCGCCTCGGAGACCACACCGATCACCCGGCGCTCGCCCTCCAGCACCGGAACGGCGCTGATCCTCCACTGCCCCATGAGGCGGACGATGTCCTTGAACGCGGCCTCGCGTCCCACGGTGACGACGTTGCGTGTCATCACGTCGCTCACGATGTGCG
The DNA here is from genome assembly GCF_021538895.1 of Streptomyces olivochromogenes. Taxonomy (GTDB): domain Bacteria; phylum Actinomycetota; class Actinomycetes; order Streptomycetales; family Streptomycetaceae; genus Streptomyces; species Streptomyces olivochromogenes_A. The sequence goes on from NZ_JADDRL010000034.1 coordinate 13,028, forward strand.
GGCTGCCGTACACGGTGTCCTCCTCGGAGAAGTCCGGTGCGCTCGACGGTGACTCCCAGCCTCCGGCCGGCGGGCACCGGGCACCACAGGCCGCTCGGTCCCGACAAGGGGTCGTTCGGCCCTGTGACGGACGGTGCGAAGCGCGTACGGCGACGGCGGGGCCACGGGCGCCCACGGCACGGCGCGAGGAGCCGGGCGGCACGTACGGCGCGGCACGACAGGGCGGGAAGGATGCCATCCGCTTCTCGCGGATCCTGATTGCGCGGTGCGCGGCCGACGGCCGCTTCCCCGCGTCCGAAGCTGTCCTTCCCGCCACCTCCAGCACACCACGCCGACCGGCGCGGCGCCAGGGCCGACCGGACCCGATGTCGAAGCGCTCCGGTGGCGGCCGCGCCCGGCGTCGCCGTATCCGCCCCGGCGCCGACGCCCGGCAGAGGAGGCCACCGTGACGGGCTGGACCTGGGAGTACGAGGGATACGAGCCGGCGGACGAACGCCTCAGGGAGTCGCTGTGCAGCCTGGGCAACGGCTATGTCGCCATCCGCGGCGCGCTGCCCGAGTGCGCCGCGGACGACGTGCACTATCCGGGCACCTATGTGGCCGGCTGCTACAACCGGCTCACCTCTGATGTGGCGGGACGCCGGGTCGAGAACGAGGACATGGTCAACCTGCCGAACTGGCTGCCGCTGCGGTTCCGCCTCGCCGGGCGGGAGTGGCTCACCCCGGACACCGCGCCGGTGCTCGACCACCGGCAGACGCTGCGACTGGACAGGGGACTGCTGGAGCGCCGGACCCGCTACGGGCTCGGTGCGGGCCGCGCGCTGAGCGTGCGGCAGCGGCGCCTGGTGCACATGGGCGACCCCCATCTGGCCGCCCTGCGCACCGAGTTCACCGCCGAGGGCGTCACCGGCGACCTCGGCCTGGACGTCGAGGCCGCGCTCGACGGCGGTGTCACCAACGCCGGGGTCGCACGCTACCGCGACCTGGACGGCCACCACCTGGTCCATGTGCACACCGGCAGTGCCGCCCCGGACACGGTGTGGCTGCGCTGCCGCACCCGCACCTCCGACATGGGCGTCGGCATGGCGGCCCGGCTCACCGCCGACGCCCCGGTGACCGACCGGCACGAACCGCCCCGCGCCGTGCAGCAGACGTGCCTGCGGCTGGCCCCGGGCCGCACCGTCACCGTCGACAAGACCGCCGCCGTCCACACCTCGCGCGACCGGGCGATCGGCGACCCGCTGCGCGCCGCCGTCGACCGGGTGACGGCCGCGCCCGGCTTCGACGACCTGCTGGAGACCCATCGCACGGCCTGGGACCAGCTGTGGCGCCGGGCCGCACTGGACGTCCCCGGCGAGGCGGGCCGCATCCTGCGGCTGCACCTCTTCCACGTCCTGCAGACCCTCTCCCCGCACACCGCCGATCTGGACGTCGGAGTACCGGCCCGGGGGCTGAACGGCGAGGCGTACCGCGGCCACGTCTTCTGGGACGAACTGTTCGTCCTGCCCTACCTCAACCTGCACTTCCCGGAGGTGTCACGGGCGCTCCTGCGCTACCGGCACCGGCGCCTGGAGCGGGCCCGCGCGGCGGCCCGGGCGATCGGCCGGCGCGGCGCGCTGTACCCGTGGCAGAGCGGCAGCGACGGCCGCGAGGAGACGCAGGAACTGCACCTCAACCCCCGCTCGGGGCGCTGGCTGCCGGACCACTCCCGGCTCCAGCGGCACGTCGGCTCGGCCGTGGCCCACAACGTGTGGCGCTACTGGGAGGCGAGCGGCGACACCGAGTTCCTGCACACCCAGGGCGCGGAGATGCTGCTGCAGATCGCCCGCTTCTGGGCCGACTCGGCCGTCTACGACGACGGCCTGGGCCGGCATCGCCTGCGGGGCGTGGTCGGCCCCGACGAGTACCACGACGCCTACCCCGGCGCGGACGGGCCCGGCCTCGACGACAACGCGTACACCAACGTCACGGCGGCGTGGGTGCTCGCCCGCGCCCTGGAGCTGCTCCCCGTCCTGCCCGAGCCGCGCCGGCGTGAACTCGTCGAGCGGACCGGCCTGGAGGACGGCGAGCTCGGGCGCTGGGAGGAGGTCTCCCGCACCCTCCACGTGCCCTTCCACGACGGTGTCATCAGCCAGTTCGAGGGCTACGCCGACCTCGCCGAACTCGACTGGGACGCCTATCGCGCGCGGTACGGCGACATCCGGCGCCTCGACCGGATCCTGGAGGCCGAGGGCGACACGGTCAACCGCTACCGGGCGTCCAAGCAGGCGGACGTCCTGATGCTCGGCTACCTCTTCTCGCCCGCGGAACTCCGGTGCCTCTTCGAGCGGCTGGGCCACCGACTCGACGACCGGACCTGGCAGCGCACCGTCGACTACTACCTGCCGCGCACCAGCCACGGATCGACGCTCAGCGGCCTGGTCCACGGCTGGATCCTGGCACGGGCCCGACGCGCTCGGGCGTGGGAGTTCTGCCAGGAGGCCCTGCGGGGCGACATCGCCGACGTCCAGGGCGGCACCACCGGCGAGGGCATCCACCTGGGCGCCATGGCGGGCACCCTCGACCTGGTCCAGCGCGGACTGACCGGGCTGGAGACCAGGCAGGGGGCGCTGTGGCTCGATCCCGCGCCGCTGCCCGAACTCTCGTCGTTCGGGTTCTCCCTGCGCTACCGCGGGCACTGGGGCGTACGACTGCGGTGGGAGCACGGGCTGCTGGAGGTGACGGTGCCCCCGTCCGACCGTTCACCGATCGAGCTGAGGCTGCCGGACCGCACGCTCCACGTCCGGCCGGGCGGGACGTCCCGGCTGCGGCTCGGGGACCCGGCGCCGCCCGGCGCGTGACGCGAACCGCTCGGTCAGGCCTCTATCGGGCCGGTCAGCTGGACTATGTCGTCCGAGGCCACGTCGTGCAGGCGGACGGCGAGGTCCTCCAGGGCTCGGCTGGCGGCGAGTTCGTCACCGATCTCGGGGATCGGCCGGTCCAGCGGATTGCGCCGGGCGTGGCCCCGGCCGGTGACGGTCGCCGTGTCGCGGGTGGTCAGCACGGCACGCGCCTGCGTGTCGTCGCCGTCCTCGGTGATGAAGATCTGCACGGTCCACTGCTTGGCATCCACCGTGGTCACCTCCGTAGGCGAAACCCCCACTTACCAGGCTGCGCCCGCGCGCGGTCGCGGTCCAGAGCCGGCCGGCCCTTTCCGGCGCCGGGGCACCGGCGACGTTCCCGGCCCCCGCGACGGAACGGCAGGCCGTAGGCTCCGAGGCATGCGGATCTCCGTCTCCTCGGACATGGACGAACCCGTGGCGCGCTTCCTCGTCGAGGAACTGCGGCGCCGCGGCCACGAGGTGCGCACGTACGGCGCGCTGGAACCCGGGGTGGACCCGCAGTGGGCGGTCTGCTCCGAGGCGGCGGCCCGTGACGTGCCCGCCGGGGCGGCGGACCTGGCCGTCGTCTGCTGCTGGACCGGCACGGGTGCCTCGATCGCCGCGAACAAGGTGCCCGGCGTACGGGCGGCCCTGTGCGCCGACGCGTACACGGCGGACGGCGCCCGCCGCTGGAACGACGCCAACGTGCTCGCCCTCAGCCTGCGCCTGACCTCCGAGCCCGTCCTCAAGGAGATCCTCGACGCCTGGTTCGCGGCCGAGCCCAGCGCGGACACCGAGGACCGCGCGAACGTGGCCCACGTCGGACGTCTCGACGCCCGCTGACGGACCTTCGGCGGCGCGGCTCCCCGGCGGTGTTCGGTGAGCGGTGTTCAGTGAGCGCCGAGTCCGCCGCCGCCGAACGAGCCGCTCGTGCCCTTGCTCCAGCGCGGGCGGTCCTGCGACGTGCTGGGCTTGGTGCCGAAGTTGCCCACGTCGTACGGGGTGAGCGGGCGTTCGCCCTTGGGGATCAACGGAATCTCGTCGGGTTCCCGGTTCTCACGGATCTCGTGCACCGCGCCCTCCGGCGGCAGCTTCGGCTGCTCCTCGGGACGCGGCCGGAGCGACTCGCTGTACTTCACCCGGGAGGTCATCCAGTAACCCCCGGCGAGCACGGCCAGTACGGCGACGGCCACCACGAAGAAGAAGAGACCCATCAACCCGCCGCTCGCCGCGGCCAGCTGTATCGATTCGGTACTCATAGGACAGGAATACCCTACTCAGAACGGGGCGAACCGGACACTTTGTGTGGTCGGTCGTCGACACAGGGTCACCGGGAAAGAGGCGGCGTTTGGTCGCGGCGACTCCGGTTACTCGCCGGGTGTGACACCGACGACGACTTCCCAGCAGGAGCTGTACCGGTTCCTGGAGGACCGTTTCGCGTGCGCACAGGCATGTACGGAGTGCGCCCGGGCGTGCGCGCTGCGCGCGAGCCTGATGGACCCGGGTGAGGTCGACGGGCAGGAAGGGGTGCGGCGGCACGCCATCATGTGCGCCGAGGTGTGCGACGCGACCTGCCGCGTGCTGTCCGAGCAGAACTGCCAGGACGAGGCCGGCATCCGCATCCAGCTGGAGTGGTGCCGCACGGTCTGCGTCGAGTGCGCGCACGCCTTCGACGGACACTCCGGCGCCGAGGAGGCCGCCGCGGTGTGCCGGGCGTGCGCCAGGGCCTGCACGGACTTCATCGGGATCCTGTACTGAGCCACTGCCCCGTCGCCATTCCCAATTTCTGGAACACGTTCTACGGTGTGCGCCGTCAGGACCGGCCATCGGGAGCCTGGAGGCGCCGTGCATCTCGACCACACGCCCGAACAGCAGCGGCTGCGCACCGAACTGCGCGCCTACTTCGCGGACCTGGTACCGGACAACGCCTATGCCCGCTACGCCGACCCGGCGGCGCAGAAGCGCTTCTACCGCGACACCATCCGGCGGCTCGGCACCGACGGCTGGCTCGGCGTGGGCTGGCCGAAGGAGTACGGCGGGCGCGGCCTGACCCCCATGGAGCAGTTCATCTTCTTCGACGAGGCCGCGCAGGCCGGCGTACCGCTGCCGCTGATGGCGCTCAACACGGTCGGCCCGACACTCATGCGTTTCGGCACCGACGAGCAGAAGGCGTACTTCCTGCCGCGCGTCCTGTCCGGCGAGATCGACTTCGCGATCGGCTACAGCGAGCCCGACGCCGGTACCGACCTCGCCGCGCTGAAGACCCGGGCCGTACGCGACGGCGACGAGTACGTCGTCAACGGGCAGAAGATCTGGACGACCAACGGCGACACGGCGGACTGGGTGTGGCTCGCGGTGCGCACCGACCCCGCGGCGCCCCCGCACAAGGGCATCACCATGCTCCTCGTGCCGACCTCCGACCCCGGCTACTCCTGCACCGTCATCAACACCCTCGCCTCGCACGACACGACGGCCAGCTACTACGAGAACATCCGCGTCCCCGTCTCCCGCCGGGTCGGCGCCGAGAACCAGGGCTGGCGGCTGATCACCAACCAGCTCAACCACGAGCGCGTCACCCTCGCCGCCCACGGCACCATGGCGATCCGCGCCCTGCACGACGTCCAGCGCTGGGCGATGGAGACCAAGCTGGCCGACGGCCGCCGGGTCGTCGACCTGCCCTGGGTGCGCCGCCGCCTCGCCCAGACCCACACCAGGCTGGACGCGATGAAGCTCCTCAACTGGCAGATGGTCACCGCCGTCCAGGACGGCACCCTCACCCCGCACGACGCCTCCGCGGTCAAGGTCTACGGCTCCGAGGCCCGCCGCGAGGCCTACGCCTGGCTGATGGAGATCGTCGCTGCCGCCGGCCCGCTCAGGGAGGGCTCGGCGGGCGCCGTCCTGCACGGCGAACTGGAACGCGGCTATCGCTCCGCGGTGATCTTCACCTTCGGCGGCGGCAACAACGAGATCCAGCGCGAGATCATCTCGTGGATCGGCCTGGGGATGCCGCGGGTACGGCGCTAGCCTGCGGGTATGCCTGCGGCCATGGGTGACCACCACATACCTGACCCCGGGCTGTTCGGACCGTCCTCGGTGACCTGGCAGATGCACGGCGACCCGATGATGTGGGTCGCCGGGATCCGGGCGCTCTACCTCCAGGCGCTGCACCCGCGCGCGGTGCGCGGCGTGCTGCAGAACTCCGACTTCCGGCGGGACGCCTGGGGCCGGCTGCTGCGCACCGCGAACTTCGTCGGTACGGCGACGTACGGCACGACCGAGGCCGCCGAACGGGCCGGAGCCCGGGTACGGAAGATCCACAGCATGCTCCGGGTGACGGATCCGGACACGGGGGAGCGGTACGGCGTCGACGAACCCGAGCTGCTGCTGTGGGTGCACTGCGCCGAGATCGACTCCTATCTGCACGTCATGCGCCGCTCGGGCTTCGCGCTCACCGACGCGCAGGCCGACCGGTACATCGCCGAACACCGGGTCAGCGCCCGCCTGGTGGGCCTCGATCCCGACGCCGTGCCCGGTGACCGGCAGGAGATGGCCGGCTACTTCGACACGGTGCGCCCGCAACTGGCCGCGGGAGACGAGGCACGCGCGGTGGACGACTTCCTGCTCCGTCCGCCGACGCATCCCCTGCTGGTCCCGGCGCGGGAGGTGCTGTGGCGGCGTGTGGCGCAGCTGGCGTACGCCTCTCTGCCGCCGTACGCCCACGAGCTGTACGGCAGACCGGCCCCCGCACCCGCCACGGTCACCCGGCGACTGCGTGCCACCGGCACCGTCCTGCGCGGTGTTCCCGCACGTCTGCGCTGGCAACTCCCGCCCAAACACATCCTGCGCGCCATGGACCGACTCGGCCCAGGCGCACGCCCGGCACCGTACAAAGTCGGGCGATAGGCCGCCATACTGGACGAGCAGGGGGGTGTGTCACGGATCGGGCCGACCCGGCACGGCCGCGCCTGAAGCATCCCCCGGGGGCGGACGGCGACGGGGGCGACGGCGCGCGATGGCGGACACCAGGCTGATCCAGGGCCGGTACCGGCTGCTCGACCTGATCGGGCGGGGCGGAATGGGCGAGGTGTGGCGGGCCCGTGACGAGTCCCTGGGGCGGCACGTCGCCGTGAAATGCCTCAAGCCGCTGGGCCCGCAGCACGACCAGGCCTTCACCCGCGTGCTGCGCGAGCGGTTCCGGCGCGAGGCCCGGGTGGCCGCGGCCCTCTCCCACCGCGGGGTCACGGTCGTCCACGACTTCGGCGAGTACGAGGGCGTCCTCTACCTCGTCATGGAACTCCTGGAGGGCCGCAACCTCTGCCAGATGCTGGAGGACAACAAGCACCACCCGCTGACCGTGCCGGACGTCGTCGACATCGCCGAGCAGGTCGCCGCCGCCCTCGGCTACACCCACCAGCAGGGCATCGTGCACCGGGACCTGAAACCCGCGAACATCATGCGGCTGACCGACGGCACGGTGAAGATCTGCGACTTCGGCATCGCCCGGCTCGGCCACGACATCGGCTTCACCTCCCGGCTGACCGGCACCGGCATCGCGATGGGCACCCCGCACTACATGTCGCCGGAGCAGATCAGCGGCGGCGAGGTCGACCGGCGCAGCGACCTGTACTCGCTGGGCTGCGTGCTGTACGAGATCGCCACCGGGGTACCGCCGTTCGACCTGGACGACGCCTGGGCCATCCTCGTCGGCCACCGCGACACCCCGCCCCGCCCGCCACGCGGCCACCGCGCCGAGCTCCCCGAGTACCTGGAGCGGATCATCCTCGACCTGCTCGCCAAACGGCCGGAGCAACGCCCCGACGACGCGCGCGAGGTGGGCCGCCGGATCACGGCCGGCCGGACGGCACCCGCGTACGTGCCGACAGTGGTGACGCCCCAGCCGCGCCTCGTGCCCCCGGAGCCCACCGCCCGCGAGGTCCGGCTGCCGTCCTGGACCCGGGGCATGACCACCGGCCACAAGGCCACCGGCGCCGGGCTGCGCACCACCCCGCCGGACGCGGCGGCCGGACTGACCACCGAGTGGACGGCCCGCCCGGCCGGCGGCCCGGCCCCGGTGCCGGTACGTTCCGGCCCGTCGCCGCAGGCCGTCACCGCGCTCGTCGGCCGGCACAACGCGGCCCTCGCGCTGGGGCGGCTCGGCCGCTGGGCCGATGCGGGCGAGGCGCACCGCGCGGTCGCCGCCGACCGCGCCCGGCTGCTCGGCGCCGACCACCCCGACACCCTCGCCAGCCGCTACGAGCTCGCCTTCACGCTCAGCCGGACCGGCCGGGCCGCCGACGCCCTGCGCGAGTACACCGAGGTCGCCGCGGCGAGAGAGCGGGCGCTGGGCGCCGACCACCCCGACACGCTGGCCGCCCGCCAGGAAACGGCCTTCGTCCTCGGCCAGTTGGGCCGGCACTTCGACGCCCATCAGGCCTACACCGCGGTGCTGGCCGCCCGGGAACGCGCCATGGGCCCCGACCACCCCGACACCCTGCGCTGCCGCCACAACCTCGCCTTCAACCTCAGCAGACTCGGCCGCCTGGACGACTCGTACCGCATGGCCCGCGAGGTGGCCGTCGCCCGCGCCCGGGTGCTCGGCGCCAACCACCCCGACACCCTGGTCACCCGGTACGAAGTCGCCTACGCGCTCGGTCAGTTGGGCCGCTGGGAGGAAGCCCTGCGCAGCTACCGCGAGGTCGCCGAGGCCCGTGCCCAGGCCCTCGGCCCGGACCACGCCGACACGCTCGCCGCCCGCTACGAGGTCGGCATCAGCCTCGGCCGCCTCGGCCGCAGCGCCGAGGCGCTCACGCTCTACCGCCAACTGGTCGACGACCGCACCCGGGTGCACGGCCCGGCCCACCCCGAGACGCTGCGCGCCCGGCACGGCCTCGGCGTCAACCTCGGCCGGCTCGGCCGCTGGGAGGAAGCCCTCGCCGAGTCGCGTGACGTGTGCGCCATCCGCGGCCGGATCCTGGGCCCCGACCACCCCGACACCCTGGTCAGCCGGCGGGAGGTCGCGGTGGGCCTGGGCTGGCTCGGCCGCTGGCCGGACGCGCTCGCCGAGTACCGCCGCGTCGCCACCGCCCGTGAGCGCGTGCTCGGCGCCGACCACCCCGACACCCTCGCCAGCCGCAACGACGAGGCCCACTGCCTGGAACAGCTCGGCCGCGGCGCCGAGGCCGACGAGCTGTACCGCAGGGTGGCGGTACTGCGCCGGCAGCGGGCGTCCGGCGGCCGGTGAGACACCCGTCCCGACGGGTGCATCACGCGCCCTGACCCGCTTCCCCCGCACGGCGTCCGGGCTGCCGCTGGCATGTGCCCGGGGTATTTCGCCTGATTGGCGGTGCCCAGAGCCGTGCCCGGCCTGAGAGCGTGGCGCCTGTCCCGGTGGAGTCAGCCCCGGTGACCGGCCACTCGGCCACCGGTGAGATCCCTCCCCCCCACACACACAGGCGTCGCCCGCGCCGGTTTCCCCTCTTCGGCCCCGCGACCGCCCGCACAGCACCAGGAGTCAAACGTGCGTGTCATGATCCAGATGCGTCCCGCGCCCGATGTGGTCGAGGCCGTCATCGATCCCTCCGTCAGAACCACCGCCGCCGACGTCGCCGGCCCGATCCCCGGCGTCGCGCTGGACCCGGACTACGAGCCCGTGCCGGTGCCCCGGCCCCAGCCCGCCGCACCGGGCGGCGACCCCCTGTCCCTGGAGTCCATGACCTTCTCCATGACCCCGGAGCGGGCCACCGTCCTCGTGCGCGGCGAGATCCAGGACTACGACGTGGCCAGCCGCTACGCGATGCTCGGCCTCGCCCGCCCGGACATCGTCGCCATCTCCTCCGACCCGGTCATCGAGTCCATGCCGACCTGCGGCGGCGACGGCCCGGTGGGGGACTGGCACGACGTCCAGAACAAGCTGACCGACCACCTGAAGTCGGAGGGCATGGACGGCGAGGGCGTCGCCCTGGCCATCCTCGACACGGGCATCAACGTCGCCCACGTGTCCGAGGTGCTCGGCCAGCCGGTCACCGTCGACGAGAGCCGCAGCTGGAAGCCCTCCGGGGTCACCGGCAACTTCGGCCAGTTCCCGGTGGACCACGGCTCGATGTGCGCCTTCGACACCCGGATCACCGCCCCGCGGGCCACGCTCCTCGACCTGCCCGTGCTGCTGTCGACGAAGCCCGTCATCCTCGGGCTGCTCTCCGACGCCGTCGCGGCCTTCGCGCACCTGCGCAACGTGCTGGACGCGATGCCGCAGGAACAGCGCGCGCTCGTGGTCAGCAACAGCTGGGGCTCCTTCAAGCCCACCTGGGACTTCCCGCCCGGTCACCCCGGTAACTACTCGGACAACCCCGCGCACCCCTTCAACCTGTCCGTCAGCGCCCTCGAACAGGCCGGGGCGGACATCCTGTTCGCGGCCGGCAACTGCGGCCGGGAGTGCCCCGACGGCCGCTGCGGCTTCCCCGACCGCCCCATCAACGGGGCCAACTCGCACCCCCGCGTCCTGTCCGTGGGCGGCGTCGACACCCGGGGCGCCCGGGTCGGCTACTCCTCCCAGGGCCCCGGACGGCTCAGCCGACGCAAGCCGGACATCTGCACGTACACCCACTTCGCCGGATCCAAGGCGTTCGGCCCGAACGAGCCGGACTCCGGGACCTCGGCGGCCACCCCCGTCGCGGCCGGTGTCGTGGCCGCGATCCGCTCCCAGCTGCCGGTCGGCGAACTCTCCCCGGCCGAGATGCGCACGCTGCTCCGCCGAACGGCCGACGACCTCGGGATGGCCGGCTACGACTTCGACTACGGCTACGGCACGATCGACGCGGCGGCCATCGTCGAGGCGGTGCGCCGGCGCAGGAAGAACGGCCGTCATCACTGAGGAGCAGCCATGACCCAGGGTCCCGTCGTCCTCGTCACGGTGACGCTGCCGGCCGGGGCGACGCTCGGCGACGCCCTGCGCCGGTACGACCTCACCCCTGACCAGGTCGACCAGGAGTACGGACTCGTGTCCGTGGATCCGGCCCAGGGTCTGTACGCCCTGCTGGTCACCGCCGACGCCGCCGAGCGCATCACGGGCACTCCCGGCACCCCCGGCGCGGCGGGCCCGTACGCCAATCCGAGCATCGAGCCGTACGGCCCGCCGCAGCCGGGACCCGCCCGCGGCGACGACGAAGGGTGACCGGCCCGCCCGCGGGCCCGGCCGATCATGGCCGGGCCCCCGGGCGCACCGTGCTCTCGCCAGCGCGGATCATCGCGTGTTACCAAGAACCATGCCTGCACACGAGGGAAACCGGACGTACGACGCCGTGATCGTCGGCGGTGGCCACAACGGCCTGGTCGCCGCCGCCTACCTGGCCCGGGCCGGACGGTCCGTGCTGGTCCTGGAACGGCTGGACCACACCGGCGGCGCGGCCGTCTCGACGCGACCCTTCGCCGGGGTGGAAGCCCGGCTGTCCCGCTACTCCTATCTGGTCAGCCTGCTGCCGCAGAAGATCGTGCGCGACCTCGGCCTGGACTTCCGTGTCCGGGGCCGCACCATCTCCTCGTACACCCCGGTGGAGCGGGACGGCCGTCCCACGGGGCTGCTCGTCGGTGGCGGGGAGGGACGCACCCGCGAGGCCTTCGCCCGGCTGACCGGCGGCGAGCGCGAGTACGCGTCCTGGCAGCGCTTCTACGCCATGACGACCCGGGTCGCCGAGCGCGTCTTCCCCACCCTCACCGAACCCCTGCCCACGCGCGAGGAACTGCGCCGTCGCGTCGACGACGAGGACGCCTGGCAGGACTTGTTCGAGCGGCCGATCGGCGCCGCGATCGAGGAGAACTTCACCGACGACCTGGTGCGGGGCGTGGTCCTCACCGACGCCCTCATCGGCACCTTCGCCGACGCGCACGACGCCTCCCTGCGGCAGAACCGCTGCTTCCTCTACCACGTCATCGGCGGCGGCACCGGCGCCTGGGACGTGCCGGTCGGCGGCATGGGCGCCCTGACCGACGCGCTGGCCGCCGCCGCACGGGCCGCCGGCGCGGTGATCGCCACCGGTCACGAGGCGCTGCGTATCGAGACGGACGGGCGGACGGCCGAGATCACCTACCGCACCGCCGACGGCGAGGGCGTCGCCGCCGCCCGGCACGTCCTGGTGAACGCCTCCCCGCAGGAACTGGCCGCCCTCACCGGCGACGAGGCGCCCACGCCCACCGAGGGCGCCCAGCTCAAGGTGAACATGCTCCTCAAGCGGCTGCCCCGGCTGCGGGACACCTCCGTCGACCCGAGGGAGGCGTTCGCCGGCACCTTCCACATCGCCGAGGGATACGGCCAACTGGCCGCCGCCCACGCCCAGGCCGCGTCCGGCGAGCTGCCCGCCGCGCCGCCCTCCGAGATCTACTGCCACTCCCTGACCGACCCCACGATCCTCGGCCCGGAACTGGTCGAACGCGGCTACCAGACCCTCACCCTGTTCGGCCTGCACACGCCCGCCCGGCTCTTCGCCCGGGACAACGACGCCGTACGCGACGCGCTCCTGAAGTCCACACTCGCCCAGCTCGACGTCCACCTCGCCGAACCGCTCGCCGACTGTCTGGCCACCGACGCCGACGGCCGCCCCTGCATCGAGGCGAAGACCCCGCTGGACCTCGAACGCGACCTGCGCCTGCCCGGCGGCAACATCTTCCACCGAGACCTCGCCTGGCCGTACGCCCAGGAGGACACCGGCCGCTGGGGCGTGGAGACCCGGCACGCCAACGTCCTGCTGTGCGGGGCGGGCGCGGTGCGCGGCGGAGGGGTGAGCGGGGTGCCGGGGCACAACGCGGCGATGGCGGTACTGGAGCCCGCCGCGCCCACGGACTGATCGCCGACGGCCTTGCCGCCGGACAGGACCTAGTCGGCCGACGGCTCCCAGCCGACGGGCACGAGGCGCGCCCCGTCCGTCGGGCGCGCCTCGTCGAACACCACCGTGTCGCCCGCCTCCACCCGCAGGGCGTCCACGTACACGCCCCGGCCGACATAGAGCCGGTCGGTCGTGCCGCGCCAGCGGAGGGCGAGGTGCCGGTCGGCCGGGAGCTCGGCGGTCAGCCGGTGCCAGACGCGCCCGGACCAGCCCGTGACGGTGCCGGCCGGGTGGTCCTGCGGGGCCTCGCCGTGCCGGACGGTCGTGAAGGGGACCGGCCGCCAGGTGGCGCCGTCGTCCGTGGAGGACTCCAGGGCGAGCAGGTCCGAGCGGGGCTCGGTGTCCCACCACAGGGCGCAGCGCAGGCGGGCGGCGCCGGCGGAGGTGTCGAGCGCCGGCAGGGTGAGCGTCGCGGTCGTGGCGTTCACCATGCCCGTGAACCAGGCCGTACGGCCGCGCGCCGGGTGGACGGGCACGGCACGCGCCAGGTTGTTGCCCGCGGCCACCCGGGGAGCGGAGCCGGAGCGCCAACCGCGCACCGGATGCACCGAGTTGCCGAGCACGACGAGGAAGGAGTCGGTCGACGGGTCGAGGACCAGCGAGGTTCCGGTGAAACCGGTGTGGCCCGCCGTGCGCGGGGTGGCCATCGCGCCCATGTACCAGTGCTGGTAGAGCTCGAAGCCGAGCCCGTGCTCGTCACCGGGGAAGGCGGTGTTGAAGTCGGTGAACATCAGCTCCACCGACTCCGGCCGAAGGATGCGCGCCCGGCCGTAGGCGCCGCCGTTGAGCAGGGTGCGGCCGAGTACGGCGAGGTCCCACGCGCAGGAGAACACCCCGGCGTGCCCCGCGACACCGCCGAGGCTGTACGCGTTCTCGTCGTGCACCTCGCCCCACACCAGTCCGCGGTCGAGCCCCGACCACGGCCTGCGCGCGTCCTCGGTCGCCGCGATCCCGGGCTTCCAGGAGGCGGGCGGGTTGTAGCGGGTGCGGCGCAGGCCGAGCGGGGCGGTGATGTCGTCGTGGAGGAGGACGTCCAGGGTGCGGCCGGTGATCCGCTCCAGCACCAGCTGGAGGGAGATCAGGTTCAGGTCCGAGTAGAGGTAGGCGGTGCCGGGCGGATTGAGCGGCGCCTCGTCGTAGATCAGGCGCAGCTTCGCCTCGTGCGTCGGCGCGTTGTACAGCGGGATCCAGGGGCGGAAGCCCGAGGTGTGGGTGAGCAGTTGACGAATCGTCATGCCCTGCTTGCCCGCGGCCCCGAATTCCGGGACGTACGAGGCGACCGGCGCCTCCAGCTCCAGGGCGCCCCGCTCCAGCTGCCGCACGGCGAGCAGCGAGGTGAACAGCTTGGAGACGGAGGCCAGGTCGAAGACCGTGTCCTCGGCCATGGGGATCTGCCCCTCGGCCGGGAACTCGACGCCGGTGTCGGTCTTCTCGTCGTACGCCACGTAGCGCACCGCCATGCCGATGGGCCGGTGCAGGGCCACGGTGCCGCCGCGCCCGGCGAGCAGTACGGCGCCCGCGTACCAGGGGTGTTTGGGGGACGGGCCGAGGAACGTCTCGGCGTCCGTGACGAGTTGCCGCAGGTGCGGGGCGAGGAGTCCGGCGCGCTCCGGTGTGCCGTGGCGCAGGGTGGGGTGGCCGGACGCGGACTTCGGCGCCGCCGCGGCGGCGGGGCCGGCCGGGAAGGGGGCGAGCGTCAGCGCGCCGCCCAGGGCCAGGGCGGCACGGCCCAGTTGGCGGCGTGTCGGCCCGCGGCCGTCGCCCGTGTCCCGGTCCGCCGCGTCTTCGGCCATCGAGGAGCCTCCCGTCGTAGCGCCGCTGAAACCCTCGTGCCGCCTGTGCAGGGTGTCAACAGGGCCGCCCTGAAGTCGACGTGAAGTCGCCGCCCGGACCGCCGCCCGCGACATCCGGCGGCGCGTCGCCCGGACCGCAGAAATCTGACGGTGTATCAGAATAGGCCTTCCGTCGTCCGGAGGACTGCGGCATCCTGCGCCCATGCAGACGGAGCTGAGCAAGCAACTGGGAGTCGAGCACGCCGTCTTCGGCTTCACGCCGTTCCCCGCCGTCGCCGCGGCCATCAGCCGGGCCGGCGGCTTCGGAGTGCTCGGCGCGGTCCGCTACACGGCCCCCGACGACCTCAAACGCGACCTCGACTGGATCGAGGCGCACGCCGAGGGCAGGCCCTACGGGCTGGACGTCGTGATGCCCGCCAAGAAGGTCGAGGGCGTGACCGAGGCCGACGTGGAGGCGATGATCCCCGAGGGGCACCGGGCGTTCGTCCAGGAGACCCTCACCAAGTACGGCGTGCCCGAGCTGGCGCGGGGGGAGGCCTCCGGCTGGCGCATCACCGGCTGGATGGAGCAGGTGGCCCGCACCCAGCTCGACGTCGCCTTCGACTATCCGATCAAGCTGCTCGCCAACGCCCTCGGCTCCCCGCCCGCCGACATCGTGGCCCGCGCCCACGACCGGGGCGTGCTCGTCGCGGCGCTCGCGGGCAGCGCCCGGCACGCCCGCAAGCACCAGGAGGCGGCCATCGACATCGTCGTGGCCCAGGGCTACGAGGCCGGCGGCCACACGGGCGAGATCGCCTCCATGGTGCTGACACCCGAGGTCGTCGAGGCCGTCGACCCGCTGCCCGTACTGGCGGCGGGCGGCATCGGCAGCGGACAGCAGGTGGCCGCGGCCCTCGCGCTCGGCGCCCAGGGAGTGTGGCTGGGCTCCCTGTGGCTGACCACGACCGAGGCCGAGCTCCACTCGCCCGCCCTGACCCGCAAACTCCTCGCCGCAGGGTCCGGCGACACCGTCCGCTCCCGGGCCCTGACCGGGAAGCCGGCCCGCCAGCTGCGCACCGAATGGACCGACGCCTGGGACGACCCCGGCGGGCCCGGCACCCTCCCGATGCCCCTGCAGGGCCTGCTGGTCGCCGAGGCCGTCTCGCGCATCCAGAAGTACGAGGTCGAGCCGCTGCTCGGCACACCCGTCGGTCAGATCGTCGGCCGGATGACCAGCGAACGCAGCGTCCGGGCCGTCTTCGACGACCTCACCCGCGGCTTCGAGGAAGCCGTGGACCGTATCAACCGCATCGCCGGAAGGAGCGGCCAGTGAGCACACCCCCCACCGGCTTCTGGGCCCAGGCCACCGAGGACCCCGACCGCGGCGTCCTCGTCGCCCCCGACGGCGAGGAGTGGACCGCCGGACGACTGCACGCCGCCGCCAACCGGCTCGTGCACGGCCTGCGCGCCGCGGGCCTGGAACGCGGCGACGCGTTCGCCGTCGTCCTGCCCAACGGCGTCGAGTTCTTCACGGCGTATCTCGCCGCCTCCCAGGCCGGGTTCTATCTCGTCCCGGTCAACCACCACCTGGTCGGACCGGAGATCGCCTGGATCGTCTCCGACTCCGGCGCCAAGGTGCTCGTCGCGCACGAGCGGTTCGCGGAGCCCGCCCGGCACGCCGCCGACGAGGCGGGACTCCCGGCGACGCACCGGTACGCCGTCGGCACGGTCGAGGGCTTCAGGCCGTACGCCGAACTCCTTGACGGACAACCGGACTCCGCGCCCGCCGACCGCACCCTCGGCTGGGTCATGAACTACACCTCGGGCACCACCGGCCGCCCGCGCGGCATCCGGCGCCCGCTGCCCGGAAAGGCCCCCGAAGAGTCCTACCTCGGTGGCTTCCTCGGCATCTTCGGCATCAAGCCCTTCGACGACAACGTGCACCTCGTCTGCTCACCGCTGTACCACACGGCCGTCCTGCAGTTCGCGGGCGCGTCGCTGCACATCGGCCACCGGCTGGTGCTGATGGACAAGTGGACGCCCGAGGAGATGCTCCGCCTCATCGACACCCACGACTGCACGCACACCCATATGGTCCCGACCCAGTTCCACCGGCTCCTCGCCCTGCCGCAGGACACCAGGCAGGCGTACGACGTCTCGTCCATGCGGCACGCCATCCACGGCGCCGCCCCCTGCCCCGACCATGTGAAGCGGGCCATGATCGACTGGTGGGGCCACTGCGTGGAGGAGTACTACGCGGCCAGCGAGGGCGGCGGGGCCTTCGCGACCGCCGAGGACTGGCTGAAGAAGCCCGGCACCGTCGGCAAGGCCTGGCCGATCAGCGAACTCGCGATCTTCGACGACGACGGCAACCGGCTCCCGCCCGGCGAACTCGGCACCGTCTACCTGAAGATGAACACCGGCGGCTTCTCGTACCACAAGGACGAGGCCAAGACGAAGAAGAACCGCATCGGCGACTTCTTCACCGTCGGCGACCTCGGATACCTCGACGAGGACGGCTACCTCTTCCTCCGCGACCGCAAGATCGACATGATCATCTCGGGCGGGGTCAACATCTACCCCGCCGAGATCGAGTCCGCCCTGCTCGCCCACCCCGCCGTCGCCGACGCCGCCGCCTTCGGCATCCCGCACGACGACTGGGGCGAGGAGGTCAAGGCGGTCGTGGAGCCCGCGCCGGGCCACGAACCCGGGCCCGACCTGGCCGCCGCGCTGCTCGCCCACTGCGCCGGACAGCTCGCCGGGTACAAGCGCCCCAAGAGCGTCGACTTCATCGCCGAGATGCCCCGCGACCCCAACGGAAAGCTGTACAAGCGACGCCTGCGGGACCCGTACTGGGAGGGCCGCACCCGCCCGGTGTGATCGTCCGCCGCGCAGCCCCTGGCAGCCAGTGGCCCCGGGTCCTTGACCTCGCCCGCGCGGCGGACAGAGGATCATGTGTCATGACGCAGGCACAGGGCAGCACGGTCGACGGGGTGCTGCGGCGCAGCGCCCGGCGCACCCCCGCGCGCGTCGCGGTGGAGTACGGCGACCGCACATGGACGTACGCGGAACTCGACGAGGCCGTCTCCCGCGCGGCGGGTCTCCTCCTGGGCGAGGGCCTCGTCCCCGGCGACCGGGTCGGTGCCTACGGCCACAACTCCGACGCCTACCTGATCGCCTTCCTCGCCTGCTCCCGCGCGGGACTCGTGCACGTGCCGGTCAACCAGAACCTGACCGGGCAGGACCTCGCGTACATCGTCGGCCAGTCGGGCAGCACGCTGGTGCTCGCCGACCCGGGCCTCGCCGGTCAACTGCCGGGCGGCGTACGGGTGATGCCGCTGCGGGACGGCGACGACTCGTTCCTCGCGCGGCTCGCCACGACCGCGCCGTACGAGGGTCCCGAGCCGCGCACCGAGGACCTGGTGCAGCTGCTCTACACCTCCGGCACCACCGCGCTGCCCAAGGGCGCGATGATGACCCACCGCGCCCTGGTGCACGAGTACCTGAGCGCGATCGCCGCGCTCGACCTGAGCGCCGGCGACCGGCCCGCGCACGCCCTGCCGCTCTACCACTCGGCCCAGATGCACGTGTTCCTGCTGCCCTACCTCGCGGTCGGCGCGACCAACGTCATCCTGGCCGCGCCGGACGGGGACAGGCTCTTCGACCTGATCGAAGCCGGCCGCGTGGACAGCCTGTTCGCCCCGCCGACCGTGTGGATCGGCCTCACCCAGCGCCCCGACTTCGCCACCCGGGACCTGGGCGGCCTGCGCAAGGCCTACTACGGCGCGTCGATCATGCCGGTGCCCGTCCTGGAGCGGCTGCGCGAGCGGTTCCCGAAGCTCGCCCTGTACAACTGCTTCGGCCAGAGCGAGATCGGCCCGCTGGCCACCGTGCTCGGCCCCGACGAACACAAGGGCCGCCTGGACTCCTGCGGCCGCACCGTGCTCTTCGTGGACGCCCGCGTGGTCGACTCCGACGGCGAGGACGTGCCCGACGGCACGCCCGGTGAAATCGTCTACCGCTCACCGCAGTTGTGCGAGGGCTACTGGGAGAAGATCGAGGAGACCGTCGAGGCCTTTCGCGACGGCTGGTTCCACTCGGGGGACATGGCCGTGCGGGACGAGCACGGCTACTTCACGATCGTCGACCGGGTCAAGGACGTCATCAACTCCGGTGGCGTACTGATCGCTTCACGCCAGGTCGAGGACGCCCTCTACACACACGAGGCCGTCGCCGAGGCCGCCGTGATCGGCCTCCCCGACGAGCGCTGGATCGAGGCCGTCACGGCGGTGGTCGTGCGGCGCGCCGAGGTCACCGAGGACGAACTCATCGCCCACGCCCGCGAGAAGCTGCCGCCCTTCAAGGCACCGAAACGGATCCTGTTCGTCGACGCGCTGCCGCGCAACGCGAGCGGCAAGATCCTCAAACGGGAACTGCGGGACCGCTTCGGGGACTAGGGCCTCTCGTTTGGATCATGCCGGGCTCGCGAATCGAGCGCCTCGCGAGTGGCGCGGCCGAGGATGGCGCCGACCGGGTCGTCGGCGTACGTCAGTCGGCCATGTGAACCGATTCCCGTGTGAGGTGTCCGCGTGCCCGCCTCCTGCGCACCGCCGACCACGCCCCGGTGGGTGATCCTCGTCCTGGCCCTCGCCTGCGGCGTGGGCGTCTCCACCATCTACTTCCCGCAGGCCATCAGCTCGCTGGTGGCCGCCGACCTGAACGTCACGGCGGGCTCGGCGGCCCTCGTGGTCACCGCGGCCCAACTCGGCTACGCGGCCGGCATCTTCCTGATCGTCCCGCTGGGCGACCGGCTGCCGCCCCGCCGGCTCATCGTCACGCTGCTCGCCCTGACCGCCCTCGGACTGCTCGCCGCCGGAACCGCCCCCACACTCCCGGTCCTGGTCGCCGCGAGCGCGGTCACCGGCGTCACCACGGTCGTGCCGCAGATCATCATCCCGATGGCCGCCGGCCTGGTCCCCGCCGACCGGCGCGGCGCGGTCACCGGCACGCTCCTCAGCGGCCTGATCGGCGGCATCCTGCTGGCCCGCACCTTCAGCGGCACCCTCGGCGCATGGCTGGGCTGGCGCGCCCCCTACCTGGTGGCCTCGGCGGCCCTCCTCGCCCTCGCGGCGGCCCTGTCCCGCGTGGTCCCGGCCACGACCCCGCCGTCGCGGGAGCGCTACCGGGAGCTCATCGCCGCCCCCGTGCGGCTGTGGCGCGAGGAGCCCGACCTGCGCCGCTCCTGCCTCTACCAGGCCATGGTCTTCGCCGGCTTCAGCGCCGCCTGGACCACGCTCACCCTGCTCGTGACCGGACCGGCGTACGGCAGGGGAGCGCAGGCCGTGGGCGTGCTGGGCCTGGTCGGCGCCGCGAGCATGTTCTGCACGCCGTTCGCCGGCCGCGCGGCCGACCGCACGGGGTCCGACGCCGTGAGCCTGTGCTCGCTGCTCGGGGTCATCGGCTCGGCGGGCGTGCTCACGCTCGGCGGCACCGGCGGCGCCGCCGGGCTGGTCGCGCTGGCCGGCGGCATGGTGCTGCTCGACGTGGCGGCCCAGTGCGGGCAGGTCGCCAACCAGGCGCGGATCTTCTCGCTGCGGCCCCAGGCCCGGGCCCGCGTCAACACGGCCTACATGACGTGCGCGTTCCTCGGGGGCAGCGCGGGCTCGTGGCTGGGCGTGCGGGCGTACGGGTGGCTGGGGTGGCCGGGCGTGACGGGGCTGGTGGCGCTGTCGGCGTCGGTCGCGCTGGTCCGGCACGCGACCTGGGACCGGGGCCGCACGGCCAACGCCGCCGAGGAGGCCGTACCGACCGGCCTCACCCGGTGACCCGCCGGCCGCGCCGGTGCGGTCACGCGCGGTGAGGCCACAAGAAGTCCGGTTCCATACCCGACACGGCTGCCGTCACCACGTCCGCCGTTCACGGCGCACGCGCACACAACAGACATGCGCTGCTGCTTCTCCGCTCCCCTCGCCGCCCTCGCGGCCGTCCCCGGTCCCTGTGAGGTACTGCGCTCCGGCCTGCTGCTCGCCCCCGCCCTGCTGCGGGCCGCCGCCGCACACCGCCTCCGTCCCCGTCACCCCCACCCCGTCGCAGCCGTCCACCTGGAACTGGTCACCCTCACCGAGGACCGCGCCGTCATCACCTGGTACACCGGCGTGCCCGGCACCGACGACGGCCTGGGCCGTATGCTGCCCGCCGTCACGGAGGGTGAAGTCGTCTACGGCACCCACCCCGCCCGCCTCCACCGCACCGCGGGCGAGGACCGGCCCACCGCACACCACCACGTAGAGCTCACCGGCCTGGAGCCCGGGCAGACGTACTACTACCAGGCCCGCTCGCGGGGCGTGGCCGCCGTGCCCACACCGCTGCACCTGGTGCGCGGCAACGCCGCGGGCACCTCACGGCACGGCCTCGGCTCGCACGGCGGCCCGTACTCCTTCACCACCCCCGAGCCCCCGCCCGGCCGCCACCTCCTGTCCCTCGCGCTCTGCAACGACCTGCACCTCGGCGAGACCACCGCCGGCCTGGTGGGTGGCATCCCCCTGCTGCGCGGGGTCTCCCAGCGCCCGGGACTCGCCCCGTACCCGGAGATCATGAGCCGGGCCCTGGTCGACGAGGCCCGCCGCCGCGGGGCGGACCTGCTGCTGGCCGCGGGCGACCTCTCGGCCGGCGGCGCGCCGCGCGACCTGGCCGAGGCCAGACGGATCCTGGACGGCTTCGGCGACCACGGGCGGGACTACTTCGTCGTCCGCGGCAACCACGACCGGCCCCGCCCCGAGCGGGGCGGGCGCGCGGGCGACGGCCGCGACGCCTTCCGCCGGGACTTCGGCGAGGAGGACGGCCCCGGATACTTCGCCCGGGACGTGGCCGGACTGCGGATCATCGGCCTGGACACGTACGAGAAACGCGGCAACGGCGCCGACGCGGGCGGGCTCGGTGCCGAGCAACTGTCCTGGCTCCGGCGCCGGTTGCGCGGGAACGCGGAACAGCCCACGGTGGTCTTCGGCCACCACCCGCTGACCGTGCGCGACTCCCTCTTCCCGGTGAGCGCCGGGCAGCGCCTCGGCCGCCGCCAGGCCCGCTCGATCCTGGAGGCCTACGCCGCCGCCCCGGGCGTCTTCCTGCACCACGCCGGCCACACCCACCGCAACAAGCGCACCGTCCTGCCGCTCGCCCCGCATGTCACCCTCCAGGAGGTCGGCGCCGCCAAGGAATATCCGGGCGGGTTCAGCCTGCTGCGGATCCACTCCGGCGGCTACGCCCTGAACTTCTACAAGGCGCGCGGCGCCGAGGCCCTGGACTGGAGCGAGCGCAGCCGCCGGATGGCCGGGGGACTGTGGCCGCACCACGCGCTCGGCCGCTCGGTCGCCGACCGCAACAGCGTGGCGGCCCACGACCTGTCCGGAATCACCCGCCCGGCCGCGCCGCGGGCACCCCGTTCACCCCAAGGGATGACGCCCGCCACGAACCACCGCCCGGCCCTGGCCCAGGGGGCGGCACCTCCGTAACCTCGGCACATGTCGACCCTGTGGGAACTCATGCACGACTGCATCCCCGACGACCACGCTCGCCAAGTCAATTCCCGCTACTACCTCGACGAGGCCATGAGCTCCGCGGGGGCGCCGGACCGGGTGGTCGACCTCGGCTGCGGCAGGGGCACGTCCGCCGGTCTCTTCCGGCGACACGATCCGAAGGTGCGCTGGGTGGGAGTCGACATCCGCGACTCACCGGAGGCCCACCAGCGCCGGCCCGGCCAGGACCCGGTGGTGTACTACGACGGCGTCCGCCTCCCGTTCCGCACGGACGGCGTGCCGCTCATCTACTCGCACCAGGTGTTCGAACACGTCGCCCGCCCCAGGGAGCTCCTGCGGGAGGTGGGCCGGGTCCTGCGACCGGGCGGGCTGTTCATCGGCAGCACCTCGCAGTTCGAGCCCTACCACTCCTTCAGCCTGTGGAACTACACGCCGTACGGATTCCGCGTGCTGGTCGAGGAGGCCGGGCTCGCCCTGGACGAGATCCGGCCCTCCCTCGACGGCGTGACCCTGATCATGCGCACCTACCACCCCACCCGGAAGAAGCAGTACGGCCGCTACTGGGAGGAGGAGTCCCCGCTCAACACGGAGATCGACACCTGGGCGCGAAAGACGCGGCGGCGGACGGCGCTGGTGAACCTGCGCAAGCTCACCTTCTGCGGCCAGTTCGCGTTCCGGGTGACCAAACCCGCCTCCCGCGCCTGACGCCGCCGCCCTCAGCCACGCTGCCGCAGGTCCACGATGCGCCGGATCTTGCCCACGGACCGTTCCAGGGACTCCGGCTCGACGATCTCGACCGCGACGGACACGCCGATGCCGTCCTTCACGGCGGCGGCGATGCTCCGGGCGGCCGACTTCCGCGTCTCGGCGCTCGCGTCGGGCCGCGCCTCGGCCCGCACCGTGAGCGCGTCCAGACGGCCCTCCCGGGTCAGACGCAGCTGGAAGTGCGGCGCGACCCCCGGCGTACGCAGCACGATCTCCTCGATCTGCGTCGGGAACAGGTTGACCCCGCGCAGGATCACCATGTCGTCGCTGCGCCCGGTGATCTTCTGCATCCGCCGGAACACCCGGGCCGTGCCCGGCAGCAGCCGGGTCAGGTCCCGGGTCCGGTAACGGATGACCGGCATGGCCTCCTTGGTGAGCGAGGTGAAGACCAGTTCGCCCTCCTCGCCCTGAGGCAGCACCTCGCCCGTGATCGGGTCGACGACCTCCGGGAAGAAGTGGTCCTCCCAGATGTGCAGGCCGTCCTTCGTCTCCACGCACTCCTGGGCGACACCCGGGCCGATCACCTCCGACAGCCCGTACAGGTCGACCGCGTCGATCGCGAACCGCTCCTCGATCTCGCGCCGCATCTGCTCGGTCCACGGCTCGGCGCCGAACACGCCGACCCGCAGCGAGGTGCTCCGCGGGTCCACACCCTGCCGTTCGAACTCGTCGAGCAGCGTCAGCATGTACGAGGGGGTGACCATGATGATGCCGGGTTCGAGGTCCTGGATCAGCTGCACCTGGCGGGCCGTCATGCCGCCGGACGCGGGGACGACCGTACAGCCGAGGCGTTCGGCGCCGTAGTGGGCGCCCAGACCGCCGGTGAACAGCCCATAGCCGTACGCCACATGAACGGTGTCGCCGGGCCGGCCGCCCGCCGCCCGGATCGAGCGCGCCACCATGTCCGCCCACATGGACAGGTCGTTCTCCGTGTAGCCGACCACCGTGGGGCGTCCGGTGGTGCCGCTCGACGCGTGGATGCGGCGAATACGGTCGCGGGGCACGGCGAACATGCCGTACGGGTAGTTCTCCCGCAGGTCGGCCTTGGTGGTGAAGGGGAAGCGGGCCAGGTCGTCCAGCGAGCGGCAGTCCTCCGGCCGGACTCCGGCCTTGTCGAAGGAGGCCCGGTAGAAGGGCACGTTCTCGTACGCGTGCCGCAGCGAGGACCGCAGCCGCTCCAGTTGCAGCGCTCTGAGTGCCTCCGCGTCCAGCCGTTCCCCCGGGTCGAACAGCTCCGTCGCATCCGCCATGGGGGCCACTCCCTCGCCGATCGTGCCGATTCGGGCGACCGATCATTCGGTCGATCTGTCCGGGACAGTAATCCAGGCCACCGGGACCCGGGCAAGAGGTCCGCTCGCACTTCTTGACCTTGCCCCGGCCGCCGGAGGGGACACGCGTCCCGGGGAATGGGCGTTGCGGTCGGCCGCGGTGGGCGTCCATGATCGGCGGCATGCCTACGTTCACCGCGCCCGACGGGACCGAGCTCGCCTACCACGTCCGCGGCGAGGGTGAGCCCCTCGTCGTCCTGCCCGGAGGAGCGATGCGGGCCTCCGTCTATCTCGGCGACCTCGGCGGCCTGACCGCCCACCGTCGGCTGGTCCTGCTCGACCTGCGGGGCACCGGTGACTCCGCGATACCGGCCGATCCGGCGACGTACCGCTGCGACCACATGGTCGACGACGTGGAGGCGTTGCGAGCCCACATGGGGCTGGAACACATGGATCTGCTCGCGCACTCGGCGGGCGGCTGCCTGGGGACGCTGTACGCGGCGCGGTATCCGCGGCGCGTGCGGCGGCTTGCGCTGATCACCGCCAACCCGTCGGCCCTCGGTCTGCGGGCCACCGCCGAGGACCGGCTGGCCGCGGCGCGGCTGCGCGCGCACGAGCCCTGGTTCGCGCAGGGGTTCCCGGCCCTGGAGGCCTGGCTGGCGGGGGAGGGCGACTTCGACCCGGCGTTCGCCCCCTTCTTCTACGGCCGGTGGGACGCCGCCGCCGAGGCGCACGACGCGGCCGCCGAGGAGCAGACCAACGAGGAGGCGGCAGGCGTCTATTTCGCCGACGGCGCCTTCGACCCGGACGCGACCCGTGCCGCGCTCAAGGCACTGACCGCCCCGGTCCTGGTGCACGCGGGCGAACTCGACGGTGGCCCCAGCCCCGACCTCGCCCGCCGCGCCGCCGATGCCTTCCCGGCCGCCGAGTTCACGGTCCAGCCCGGTGCCGGCCACTTCCCGTGGCTGGACGACCCGGAGTGGTTCGTGGGCCGGGTCGTCGCCTTCCTGGACCGGTGAGGCGGGCGGCTCAGCCGCCGCTGGGGCCGTACGCCGTCATGAAGCGGTCCCGGAACCGGTTCATCGGCCAGATGGGCGCGTCGTGGGCGGGCCTCAGGCCCTCCGTCCAGCCCCAGTCGGAGATCCGGTCGAGGATCTTCGGATCGCGGGCGACGATCGTGACCGGCACCTCGCGGCTGGTGCTGCCCGCGGTGACGGTCGGCACCGGCTGGTGGTCGCCGAGGAAGACCAGGACGGTGTCGTCGTCGCCGTAGCGGCGCAGGAACCCGGTGAGGCTGCGCAGCGAGTACTCGATGGCGCCCCGGTACTCGGCGCGGACGCTCTCCGGGTTCTTCCAGACCTCCTTGGGGTCCTTGCCCTCCTTCTTGATCCGTTCGAAGACCGAGCCGTCGCCGAGGTCGTTCCAGTCGATCATGTGGGCGACGGGGGCCCAGGGGTTGTGGCTGGAGGCCAGGATGATCTCCGCCATCATCGGGCCCCGGTCCTTCTTGCCGAACTCCAGCCGCTGGAAGGCCTCCAGGCTGAACTGGTCGGGCACGGGCGTCCAGCTGAAGTACGGGCCGTGGTAGCCGAGGTGCTCGGAGTCGTAGATGTGGTCGAGGCCGAAGAACCTGCCCTCGGGCCAGGCGCGGCGCACGCCGGGCACGATGCCGACCGTGCTCCAGGCACCGGTCCTGCGGAAGTAGCGGGTCAGGGTCATGCGCTCGCTGGAGGTGAGGTTGCGGTAGCGCTGCTGGTTCTTGATCCACAGGCCGGACAGGAAGGTGGAGTGGGCCAGCCAGCTGCCGGCGCCGGTCACGGGGGACCGGAGCCAGCCGCTGCGCGCGTCGAACCCGGCCGCCTTCAGGTCGGCGGTGCCCTCCTTGAGGACCGCGTCGATGCGCGGTGCCATCGCCGGGTCCTCGATGGCGGTACGGCCGTAGCTCTCGATGAACGTGAACAGCACGTCCTTGCCCCGCAGTCCGGTCAGCAACCGGTCCGGCGGCGTGTTTGCGAAGGCGTCGACCGCGGCCTGTCTGCGGAAGACGTCGGCGTCCCGCAGTCCCGCCTGCACCTGCTGGACCCGGTTGTCGACGAGTTCGGCGTCGATCTTGGAGGCGACCGGGATGTCGCCGAACTGCACGCCGAGCGTGACGCAGGTGATCCAGGCGGTGCCGAGGATCAGCGTGGTGCGGGCGGCCACCGGGCGGTGGCGGACCATCAGGTTCGTCAGCCGCACCGTCGCCAGCGTCGTCAGGACGAGCACGGCGACGACGAGGAGGAGCGCCCCGGCGACGGCGAGCACCTCGCCGGTCCGGCCGAACGACTCCCGCACCCACGCGGCCGCGTCGTCCAGCAGGACCCAGTCGAGGACCAGGTCGAAGGGGCGGACCAGCACCGAGTAGAAGCCCATGTCGAGGGCCTTGACGAGGGTCAGCGCCCCCAGCAGCAGGCCCGCGACGACCGCCGTGACGCGTCTGGCCCGGGACGGCAGCGCGAGCAACAGTCCCGCGAGCAGGATCCCTTCGGCCGGGATGCGCAGGAAGGCGGTGAAGGTGATCCGTTCGAGCTGGTTCGGCAGCAGCAGCGCGCCGAGCACGAGGAGACCGGCCAGAACGCTGGTCCCCACGCTCACCCCCCGCCCGACCCGCGGGTACCTGCGCCGCCACCCGAACAGCCCGGGCCGACCGGGGACGGGGCCCTCCGGGCGGACTTCCGGGGAGCCTTCGTCGGCGTCGCGGTCCCCGGTGTCGCCCCCCTCGGCGTCCGTGGCCGTGGCAGTGGCCGTGGCCGTGTCCGAGTCCGGCCCGGTGCGCGGTGGTCGGTGCGGAGGGGGGAGGTGCGACACCCGAAGGTCCTTCCGTGCGTGGCCCTGTGCTGGCGGGGCGGGCCGGGCTCGGAGGGCCAGGACCGTCATCCCCCGTACGGCCCCATGTCACTGCTTGTTCAACAAAGGGCCGGACGTGCGCACAGAGTACGCCGAGCTCCCTGGCGCGCGGCCGATGCACCGGCCCGCCGTCCCACCGGCCCGTCGAGCTACCGGTCCGCCGAACCAAGGGCCCGCCGGTCTACCGGTCCGCCGACAGGGCCACGTCCCGCGCCCACCGGTAGTCCGCCTTGCCGCTCGGCGACCGCTGGATGGTCTCGGTGAGCACGAGCTGACGGGGAATCTTGTACCCGGCCAGATGCGCGCGGCAGTGGTTCTGGATGTCGGTGAGGGAGAGCCGGTCCGCGCCCGCGCGCAGTTGGACGACCGCCGCGACGTGGTTGCCCCACTTCGCGTCCGGGACCCCGGCCACCAGCGCGTCGTACACGTCCGGATGGGACTTGAGCGCCTGCTCGACCTCCTCCGGGTAGACCTTCTCGCCCCCGGTGTTGATGCACTGCGAACCGCGCCCCAGGACGGTGACGACGCCCTCCTCGTCGACGGTCGCCATGTCGCCGAGGAGTACCCAGCGCCTGCCGTCCCTCTCGAAGAAGGTCTCCGCGGTCTTCTTCGGGTCGTTGTAGTAGCCGAGCGGCACGTTGCCGCACTGGGCGACCCGGCCGATCTCCCCCACGGCGACCGGCTCGTGGGTGGCCGGATCCACCACCCGGGTACGGAAGTTGACGCGGATCCGGAAGCCGCGCTCGGGACCGGAGTCGTCCGTCGCCGTGCCGTTGAACCCGGACTCGGAGGAGCCGAAGTTGTTGAGCAGCAGGGCGTTCGGGACCAGCTCACGGAACTGCCTGCGCACGGTCTCCGACATGATCGCGCCCGACGAGGACACGCTGAACATCGAGGAGCAGTCCGTGCCCTTCAGCGGCCCGTTCAGCGCGTCGATCAGCGGCCGCAGCATCGCGTCGCCCACCAGCGACACACTGGTGACCTTCTCCCTCTCGATCGTCCGCAGCACCTCCTCGGGCACGAACTTGCGGTGGAGCACGACCCGTTGCCCGAAGTTGAAGGCGATGAACGCGGTCAGGGTGGAGGTGCCGTGCATCAGCGGGGGAGTGGGGAAGAAGGTGATCCCCGAGCCGCCGGCCGCGACCCGCTCGGCCAGCTCCTCCGGCTTCTGTACGGGCTCCCCGGTCGGTGCCCCGCCCCCCAGACCCGCGAAGAACAGGTCCTCCTGGCGCCACATCACACCCTTGGGCATCCCGGTCGTACCGCCGGTGTAGATGATGAACTGGTCGTCCGCCGACCGTGCCGGAAAGCCCCGCCCCGGTGACCCCGCCGCCTCGGCCGCGGCGAAGTCCACGGCGGTCACCTCCGCCGCCCCGGACCGGGCGGTCCCCACCCGCACCAGGTGCCGCAGCTTCTCCGTACGCGGCAGCGCCGCGGCCACCCGGTCCGTGAACTCCGCGTCGAAGACCAGGGCCGCCAGGTCGGCGTCCCGGTAGAGGTACACCAACTCCTCTTCGACGTAGCGGTAGTTGACGTTGACCGGCACGACCCGCGCCTTCAGGCAGCCGAGCACCGTCTGCAGGTACTCGACCCCGTTGTAGAGGTGGAGCCCGAGGTGCTCGCCGGGCCGGATCCCGCTGTCGATCAGATGGTGGCCGATGCGGTTCGCGGCCGCGTCGAGCTCCGCGTACGTCAGCCGGCGCTCCGCGCCCGTGCCGGGGTGGTCGAGGTACACGAGCGCCTCGCGGTCCGGGACCGCGTCGACGACCGACTCGAACAGGTCGGCAAGGTTGTACTCCACCGCTCCTCCTGACCCCGGGCGTGCCTGGTATCCGACGGTTCGCCGGTCATCAGAGCAAAGGGCACGGCAACTGTGAAGAGTCCGCGCGAAGAAATCTGACTGCCTGTCAGAAAACCCTTGAAGTGCTCCCCCGCCTACTGCAACCTGTTCTCGTTCTGTCAGAGGGGAGACGGTCATGGGTGGGACGGAACACCTCACCGTGCGGCGCGAGGGCGCCACACTCGTACTCACGCTCAACAGGCCCGAAGCCAAGAACGCGCTCTCGCTGCCGATGCTCGTCGGCCTCTACGACGGCTGGATCGAGGCCGACGAGGACGACACGGTCCGCTCGATCGTGCTCACCGGCGCCGGCGGCGCCTTCTGCGCCGGGATGGACCTCAAGGCGCTGGCGGGCGACGGGATGGCGGGCGAACACTACCGCGACCGGCTCAAGGCCGATCCCGACCTGCACTGGAAGGCGATGCTGCGCCACCACCGGCCCCGCAAACCGGTGATCGCCGCCGTCGAGGGGTACTGCGTCGCGGGCGGCACCGAGATCCTTCAGGGCACCGACATCCGGGTCGCGGGCGAGTCCGCGACCTTCGGTCTGTTCGAGGTGCGGCGCGGGCTGTTCCCGATCGGCGGCTCCACCGTCCGGCTGCAACGCCAGATCCCGCGCACCCACGCCCTGGAGATGCTGCTGACCGGACGGCCGTACAGCGCCCGCGAGGCCGCGGACATCGGGCTGATCGGCCATGTCGTCACCGACGGCGACGCGGTCGCCAAGGCCCTGGAGATCGCCGAGCAGATCAACGCCTGCGGCCCGCTGGCCGTCGAGGCCGTCAAGGCGTCGGTGTACGAGACCGCCGAGCTGACCGAGACCGACGGCCTCGCGGCCGAACTGGGACGCGGCTGGCCGGTGTTCGACACCGCGGACGCCAAGGAGGGGGCCCGCGCCTTCGCGGAGAAGCGGCCCCCCGTCTACAAGCGCGCCTGACCCGCACAAGGAGAGAGCCGCGATGCCCGAAGTCCTCAAAGCCCCGCTGGTCGTCGAGTTCCCCTTCACCCGCTCCGTCGGCCCGGTCCAGAGCGCCTTCCTGACCGGGCTGCGCGAGCGCGTCGTCCTCGGGGTGCGCACCCGCGACGGCCGTACGCTCGTCCCGCCCGTCGAGTACGACCCGGTCACCGCCGAGGAACTCCGCGATCTCGTCGAGGTCGCCCCCACCGGCACCGTCACCACCTGGGCCTGGAACCACGAACCCCGCCGCGGCCAGCCGCTGACCAGCCCCTTCGCGTGGGTCCTGGTCCGGTTCGACGGCGCCGACACCGCCCTGCTGCACGCCCTGGACGCCCCGGGCCCCGAGGCTGTGCGCACCGGCATGCGCGTGCGCGTCCGTTGGGCCGAGGAGCGCGCCGGCGCCATCACGGACATCGCCTGCTTCGAACCGTACGAGGGCGAGGGCGCGGGCGAGGACGCGCGCGTGGGCAGGGGGGAGCACGCGGGCGGGGCAGCCGCGGGCGCCCGCCACAGCGGCGAGTTCGAGGACGCGATCAGCGGGATCGTCGCCCCGGCCCGGCTCGACTACACCTACTCGCCCGGCCGCGCCCAGACCGCCTACATCAACGCCCTCTCCGGCCGGCGCACGGTCGGCGAGCGCTGCCCGTCCTGCCGGAAGGTGTACGTCCCGCCGAGGGGTGCGTGCCCCACATGTGGTCTCGCCACAGCCGAACAGGTCGAGGTGGGTCCCCGCGGCACGGTCACCACCTTCTGCATCGTCAACATCAAGGCGAAGAACCTGGACATCGAGGTGCCGTACGTCTACGCGCACATCGCCCTCGACGGCGCGGGCCTCGCGCTGCACGGCCGCATCGGCGGCATCCCCTACGACCAGGTGCGCATGGGCCTGCGCGTCGAACCGGTGTGGACCGACGGGGCCCGCTACCCCGACCACTACCGGCCTTGCGGTGAGCCCGACGCGGACTACGAGACGTACAAGGAGCTGCTGTGACCCGGGAAGAAGCACCGGCGCGCCGCGAGATCGCCGTCGTCGCCTTCGCCCAGACCGACCACCGGCGCACCAGCGACGAGTTCTCCGAGGTGGAGATGCTCATGCCGGTGCTGCACAACGTCCTCGGGCAGACCGGCCTGCGGACCGCCGACATCGGCTTCACCTGCTCCGGCTCCAGCGACTACCTCGCCGGCCGGGCCTTCTCCTTCACCCTCGCCCTCGACGGCGTCGGCGCCTGGCCGCCGATCTCCGAGTCGCACGTGGAGATGGACGGCGCGTGGGCGCTGTACGAGGCGTGGACCAAGCTGCTCACCGGGGACGCGGACACCGCGCTCGTCTACGCGTACGGCAAGTCCTCGCCCGGCTCCGTGCGCGACGTCCTGACCCGGCAGCTCGACCCGTACTACGTGGCGCCGCTGTGGCCGGACTCCGTCGCGCTGGCCGCCCTGCAGGCCCAAGCCCTCATGGACGCGGGCGACACCGACGAGCCCGCCCTCGCCGCGGTGGCCGCCCGCAGCCGCGCGGACGCGTCCGCCAACTCCCATGCCCAGCTGCGCGGTCCGGTGCCACAGGGCGACTATCTCGTACGGCCCCTGCGCACCGGCGACTGCCCGCCCATCGGCGACGGCGCCGCCGCCGTCGTCCTCGCCGCCGGGGAACGGGCCCGTGAGCTGTGCGCGCGGCCCGCCTGGATCCGGGGCATCGACCACCGCATCGAGGCGCACGGCCTCGGCGTGCGTGACCTGACCGACTCGCCCTCCGCCCGGCTCGCCGCCGAACGGGCCGGTGCCTTCGAAGGGCCGGTCGACACCGCCGAGTTGCACGCGCCGTTCAGCTCGCAGGAGGTCGTCCTGCGCAAGGCGCTCCGGCTCGGTGACGACGTGCGCGTCAACCCGTCCGGCGGCGCCCTCGCCGCCAACCCGATCATGGCCGCGGGGCTGATCCGGATCGGCGAGGCCGCCGCCCGCATCCACCGGGGCGAGTCCGACCGGGCGCTCGCCCACGCCACCTCCGGCCCGTGCCTGCAACAGAACCTGGTCGCCGTACTCGAAGGGGATCCGCGATGAGCAAGGAACCCGTGGCCGTCGTGGGAATCGGCCAGACCAAGCACGTCGCGGCCCGCCGGGACGTGTCGATTGCCGGGCTCGTCCGGGAGGCGGCCGCACGGGCACTCGCCGACGCCGAGCTGACCTGGGCCGACATCGACGCCGTCGTCATCGGCAAGGCGCCCGACTTCTTCGAGGGCGTCATGATGCCCGAGCTGTACCTCGCCGACGCCCTCGGCGCGGTCGGCAAGCCCATGCTGCGGGTGCACACGGCGGGCTCGGTCGGCGGGTCCACCGCGCTGGTCGCGGCCAACCTCGTCGCGGCCCGCGTCCACGGCACGGTCCTCACCCTCGCCTTCGAAAAACAGTCCGAGTCCAACGCCATGTGGGGCCTGTCCCTGCCCATCCCCTTCCAGCAGCCGCTGCTCGCGGGCGCCGGCGGCTTCTTCGCCCCGCACGTGCGCGCCTACATGCGGCGCAGCGGCGCCCCCGACACGGTCGGCTCCCTGGTCGCCTACAAGGACCGGCGCAACGCCCTGAAGAACCCCTACGCCCACCTCCACGAGCACGACATCACCCTGGAGAAGGTCCAGGCCTCCCCGATGCTGTGGGACCCCATCCGCTACTCGGAGACCTGCCCGTCCTCCGACGGCGCCTGCGCGATGGTCCTCACCGACCGCGCCGGAGCGGCCCGCGCGCCGCGGCGCCCCGCCTGGATGCTGGGCGGCGCCATGCGCAGCGAGCCCACCCTGTTCGCCGGGAAGGACTTCGTGTCGCCGCAGGCCGGCAAGGACTGCGCCGCCGACGTCTACCGGCAGGCCGGCATCGCCGACCCGCGCCGGGACATCGACGCCGTCGAGATGTACGTGCCGTTCTCCTGGTACGAGCCGATGTGGCTGGAGAACCTCGGCTTCGCCGAGGAGGGCGAGGGCTGGAAGCTCACCGAGTCCGGGGTGACCGAGCTCGACGGCGACCTGCCCGTCAACATGTCGGGCGGGGTGCTGTCCACCAACCCCATCGGCGCCTCCGGCATGATCCGCTTCGCGGAGGCCGCGCTCCAGGCGCGCGGGCTCGCCGGAGAGCACCAGGTGGAGCGGGCCCGGAAGGTCCTCGGGCACGCCTACGGCGGCGGCTCGCAGTTCTTCTCCATGTGGCTCGTCGGGGCCACACCGCCCGACTCCTGAAAGGTCCTCCCGACGTGGCCTGTCGGCCGTCGGGACCGGTCGCTAGGCTGGCCGCGGACGACGAATCGGGAGGAGCACGGACGTGGCCGAGAGCACCACCCAGCAGAAGCCGCTCGTGGGCTGGGACAAGCCGGAGCTGGACCTCAGCAACGCCGACTGGCAGTCCAGCAGCCGAGGCCTGGGGGATGTCCAGATCGCCTTTGTCGAGGGATTCATCGCGATGCGCAACAGCGGCAGCCCACAGAGCCCCGCCCTGATCTTCACCCCCCCGGAGTGGGGTGCGTTCGTGTCCGGCGCGCGGGAAGGGGAGTTCGACCTGACCTGAGCCCCCGGCGCCAAGGCCGCGCCGGCGAGCCGAACCGGTGGGTGTTCCTCCCTGATTCACGGACACGCGACGAGCAGGGCCTCCTGGGGCCGGTGCCTGAGCGAGGCTGGCCCCAGCAGAGGCAAGGTCGTGTTCCGGAGGTGAGGGACCATGAGCACATGGCCGGTCGTCGCCGCGGTCGACGGTTCGGACGACAGCCTGCGCGCCCTTGACTGGGCCCTCGACGCCGCCCGCCGGCGAAGGGCCCCGCTGCGCGTGGTGAACGTACGGCCGTACGCCGCCTGGGCGGAGCCCGACATCCTGGTCGCCGGGCCGGCCGAACCGAAGGACGACCCCGTGCGCGAACAGGTGCGCGCCCATCTGGAGGGCCGCACCGAGCGGGTGACCGTCGGCTACGCCGCCCTGGCGGGGGCGCCGAGCGCCGTCCTGCCCGAACAGGGCGCCGACGCACAGCTGTTGGTGCTGGGCTCCCGGGGACGCGGCGGCTTCGCCAGCCTGCTGCTCGGCTCCAGCGGCCTGGCCGCCGCGCGCGACGCCGCCTGCCCCGTCGTCGTGGTGCCCCGGCCCGGCCGCGAGGTTCACGGCGAGGCACCGGGCGAGCCCGGACCCCGGGTCGTCGTCGGCGTCGACGTGGACAGCCCGGACGAGGCCACCCTCGCCTTCGCCGCCGACGAGGCCGCCCTGCGCGGCGCCCGCCTCCAGGTGATCGCCGCCTACCGCTGGCCGGTGACCGGCCTGGCCGCGCCCGGCGAGGTGATCCCGCCGCCCATCGACCAGAACGCCGTCGAGACCGAGACCCGGGCCCTCGCCGAGGGCTTCCTCGATCCGCACCGCACCCGGCACCCCGATGTCCGCTGCGAGGCCCACGCATTGCCCGGCGACGCGGCCGGCAACCTCGTCGCCGCCTCCCGGGACGCCGAACTGGTCGTCGTCGGCCGCCACCGCCGGCGCCTCCTCGCGCCCGCCCGCATGATGGGCTCCGTCACCCAGGCCGTCCTGCTGCACGCGGCGAGCCCCGTCGCCGTGGTCCCGCCGGCCCCCTCGGGGGACTGAGACCGGCGCCGCCGAACTCCCCGAACACCACGGGCCGGACACCGGTGCGGACGTGCCGGAACCGTGGTGTCCCCCGGACCGGTGGCAACCCGGACCTCGCCGCCCCGCACGGGCTCCGGGAGGCGTACGCTGAGGTGCCTGACGGTCACGGTACGCGCCTGCTCCCCGTGCGGGCACGGCACCGTGGCGGGGGGTGCGTGATGGGACAGCGGATCGTACGGAGCCGTAAGACCCTCTTCGAGCGCGAGAGCGAACTCGCGACCGTGGACGAGGTGTTGGGCGAGCTCACCAGCCTGCGCGCGGACGGAGCCGAAGCCGGTGGCCCGCCGGGCGGCGGGCTGCTCGCGTTCGCCGGGCGCGCCGGGATCGGCAAGACGACCCTGCTGGCCGAAGTCCGCCGCCGCGCCGGCGCCCTGGGCTGCACCGTGCTGTCCGCCCGCGGCGGCGACCAGGAACAGCGCGTCGCCTTCCACGTCGCCCGCCAGCTCCTGCAGCCGCAGCTGGCCGGCGTACCGGAGACCGAACTGCGCTCCGCGCTGGGCAGTTGGTACGACATCGTCGGCCCCGCCCTCGGCCTGTGCGCCCCCACCGAGGGCGCCCCGCCCGACCAACAGGGCCTGCGCGACGGCCTCGACTGGGTCCTCACCCATCTCGCCGTGCGCCGCGCCCCGATGGTCCTCGTCCTCGACGACGCCCACTGGGCCGACCCCGAATCCCTGCACTGGCTCGCCGCGTTCGCGCCCCGCGCCGAGGAACTCCCGCTGCTGCTCGTCGTCGCCTACCGGCCCGACGAACTCCCCGACCACGCCGAGTCGTTGCGCGGACTGCCCGGACGCGCGGGCGGACGCCCCCTCGGTCTGGAACCCCTCAGCGCCTCAGCCGTCGCCCGCCTCGTGCGGGAGTCCCTCGGCACGCACGCCGACGACGCGTTCTGCCGCGAATGCTGGGCCGTCACCGCCGGCAACCCCTTCGAGACCGTCGAGCTGACCGCCAAGGTGCGCGACCGCGGCCTCACCCCCAACGAGGCCGGCGCCCGCCTGCTCCGCGACCTCGCCGCCGCCGTCAAGGGCAGCGGCCTGATCGCCCGGCTCGAACGCCTCGGCACCTCCACCGTCCGCTTCGCCTGGGCGTGCGCCGTCCTCGGCACGGAGATCCAGCAGCGGCTCGCCGCCGCCGTCGCCGGACTCGGCCCCGAGGAGGCCGCCGACGCCGCCGACGCGCTGCGCGGCGCCCGCATCCTCACCGGCGCGGTGACCGCCGAGGGCACCCTGGAATTCATCCACCCGCTGATCGCCACCGCCGTCTACCGCGCCATCCCGCCCGGCGTCCGCGTCGCCCTGCACGGCCAGGCCGCCTGGTGCGTGATCGACGACGGGCAGGGCCCCTCCGCCGCGGCCCGCCACCTCCTGGAGACCCACCCCGAGGGCGACGCCTGGGTCGTGCAGCAACTGCGCGCCGCCGCTGGCGAGACCCTGCGCGCCGGCGCCCCCGACACGGCCCGCGACTGCCTCGCCCGCGCCCTGCGCGAACCCCCGGCCCCCAAGGACCGGGCCGCCGTCCTGTACGAACTGGGCTGCGCCTCCCTGCTCACCGAACCCGCCACCACCGTCAACCACCTGCGCGCCGCCCTCGAAGAGCCCATCGCCGACCCCGAGCTGCGCCACCACATCGTCTACCGGCTCTCCCAGGTCCTCGCCCACAGCGACCGGCTCGCCGAGGCCTCCGACACCCTCGCCCACGAGATCCGCCTCACCGGGGACGCACGGGTCAGGCTGCGCATGGTCGCCGAGCAGTTCATGTGGGACGCCTTCCGCGCCGACGAACCCGACCACCCCTCCCGCTCCCGCCGCCTCGGCCGGCTCGCCGACCGCCTCAAGGGCCGCGACCTCACCGAGCGCTACATCATCGGGCTGCGCACCTGGGACGCGATCCAGCGCGGCGAGCCCGCCCCGGTCGCCCTGCACCACGCCGAGCGCGCCCTCGCCGGCGGCCTGCGCTGGGCGGAGCCCGACCGCGGCTTCGAGGTGCCCGTCCTGGTCTCCCTCGCCTTCATGTACGCCGACCGGCCGGGCCGCACCGAGGAACTGTTCGCCGCCGGGATCGCCGACTACGAGAAACAGGGCTGGCGCGGCGCCCACCTCTCCTTCGCGTACACCCTCCTCGCCTACGTCCGCTACCGGCGCGGGCGGCTCGCCGAGGCCGAGGACTTCGTCCGTGCGGGCCTCAGGCTCGCCGAACGGGTCGGGCCCGGCACCCCCGCCCACTGGTACGCCGTCGGCATCCTGATCGAGGTCCTGCTGGCGAGGGGCCGGCTCGCGGAGGCGACCCGGACCGCCGACGACTTCTGCTTCGGGGAGCCCTTCCCGGCCGCCGTCGTCTTCCCCGACGCCCAGACGGTGTACGGCGAGCTGCTCCTCGCCCGCGGCCTCACCGAGGCGGCGGCCGCCCAGCTCTCCGCCGTCGGGCGCCGCCTCGACGCGCGGGGCATCCGCAACCCCGCCTGGTGCCCCTGGCAGATCCACCTCGCCCGCGCCGAGAACCACGAGGCCCCCGAACGGGCCCTGGCCACCGCCCTCGAAGCGGTGGGCCGCGCCCGCCAGTTCGGCGCCCCGTCCACGATCGGACAGGCCCTGCGCGCGGCCGCGGAGGTCTCCTCCGGCTCGGCCCGCGTCAAGTACCTCGAAGAGTCCGTCGCCCACCTGGAGCGCTCCCCGGCCGCCTACGAGCTCGCCTGCGCACTGGTCGCCCTGGGCACCGAGCTGCGCCGGGCCGGCCGCCCCAAAGAGGCCGGCGACCACCTCTACCGGGGCCTCGACACGGCCCTCCAGTGCGGCGCCGACGGTCTGGTCGACACGGCCCGCGCCGAACTCGCCGCCGCCGGACTGCGCCCGCGCCGGCTGCACGACGCCGGGACCGACACGCTCACCACCCGCGAACGCATGGCCGCCGCCCTCACCGCCCACGGCCGCACCGAGGCGGAGACCGCCGCGGAACTCCACACCGACGAGCAGACCGTCGTCCACCTCTTGTCGGCCGTGTATCGCAAGCTGGGCACCGACGCCTCGGGACTGGCGGCGGCGCTGGGGGAGAGAGCACCGGACCAGCCGGACCTGCCGGACTAGCGACACGGCGGACGGCGGTGGCCGGCGCCCGCCCACCCGTCGCCCACACGTCGCCGATTACGCCCGGACACGTACCATGGCGGCATGTCGTTCCTCCGCCGCCGCAGCGCCACTCCCGCCGGGCCAGACTTCGACGTACTGGCCATGGACCCGGGCGACTGGCCCGGCAATCTGGGCGCGGGGCTGCTGCCCGCCCCCGACGGCACCTGCCAGGGCGTTTTCCTGCGCTACGACCTGTTCGGCGGCCGCGGCCCCGCCATGATCATCGGCAATCTGCCGGAGGGCTCCCCGGCCCGCGAGGTCACCGAGGGCGAGGTCCCCTTCGAGGTGGCCCAGCTGCTGCTGGCGCTGGAGAACGACGAGGAGGTGACCGTCACCGAGACCGAGGACATGCCGGTCCTCCAGGGTGACAACCTCCTGATCGTGCGGCGCCTGAAGCTCTCCGAGAGCCGGATCGCCTGCGTCCAGTTCGACCGCAGCGACGGCGTCCTGGTCACCATCGCGGCCTGGGACCGCCCCATCACGGACGACCTGTACGCCCTGCTGAAGCCGCTCCCGGCGGAGCTGTTCCAGCAGGGCTGATCCCCGCCGCGGCTATCGGTCCGACGGCTCCACATCGACGTCCGCCGCGCGCACGAACGCCACCCGGTGGCCGTACTGGATCTCGTAGTACAGGTCCGTGCCGGCCACGACCCGGTGCGAGTCGGTGGTGAAGGTGACCGCGTAGTAGTACTCGCCCGGCACCTCGTCACCAACCACGTACTTCTGGCCCGCCAACGCGGTGTACGGCAGCGGTACCACCGACTGGGCCGGCACCCCGGCGGGATAGGCCGTCTTCTCCGGGTACGCGCGCCCGTACACCGGAATGGCGGCCAGGCCCTCCTTGGGCGTGATCACCCGCCCGGACGCGTTGACCGCCGTCGGCTCGTGCTTCGGGTTGAGGAACCAGGCCTTCTGGCCCAGGTACCAGATGGCCGTCCAGCCGCCCCAGCGGTCCGCGACCGCGAACTGCTGCCCGGTGGAGACCCGCGAGGACAGGTCGTTCACCCCGGTGGTGGGGGCGGTGCCCAGTCCGATGTCCTTGATCAGGGCGGAGTTCTGGTCGTGGTCGGAGTACAGCCGCACCTCGCTGGAGCCGTGCGCCGCGCAGGGCTCGCCCTTGGCGGTGCAGCCGGTGTACTCCGGCTGGTTCGCCGCGTAGTCCGGCCGGATCGTCACCAGCCCGCCCTTCTTGCCCGCGGTGCGCTTGAAGGGGTGGCCCAGCAGCTCGAAGTAGTGCCGCCAGTCCCAGTAGGGGCCCGGGTCGGTGTGCATGCCGGGGATCGTCGACGTGGTCGGGCCCGGCACGTTGTCGTGGCCGAGGATGTGCTGCCGGTCCAGCGGGACGCCGTACTCCTTGGCGAGGTACTTCACCAGCCGTGCCGACGACCGGTACATCGCCTCCGTGTACCAGGCGTCCGGCGAGGCCAGGAAGCCCTCGTGCTCGATGCCGACCGACTTCGCGTTGATGTACCAGTTGCCCGCGTGCCAGGCCACGTCCTTCGCCTTGACGTGCTGGGCGATCAGACCGTCGGTGGAGCGGATCGTGTAGTTCCACGACACATAGGTGGGGTCCTGCACCAGCTTCAGGACGCCGTCCCAGGTGCCCTCCGTGTCGTGGACGACGATGTACTTGATGCTCTGCGACGCCGGCCGGTCGCCGAGGTCGTGGTTGCCGTAGTCGTTGTCCCCGAACTCCGCGTACGGGGCCGGGATCCACTGGCAGGACACCTTCTCGGGACACTCGGTGTCGCCGGCGGGCACCGTGCGCAGACCCGTGCGCCGCAGCTGCGCGGTGTTCGCGCTCAGGTGGGGCCGGCCGGGCAGCGCGACCCGCTGCCCCGCGTCCGTGGTGCGCTCCTCACCGGTGCGCAGCACGTCGTACACGTCGTCGGCGTACGCCGCAGCGGTCGCCGTGTCGTCCGCGCCGGAGAAGCGGGCCACCGCGCCGTACCAGTCGGCCGGGTCGGAGCTGAGCGGCTCGCGCAGGTCCTTCTGGGCGGCGGCGAGCAGGGCGGCCCCGCCGGCCACATTGGCCCCGGGGTCGGTACGCAGCCGCTCGGCCGGCATCCCGGACAGCTCGGCCGCTCTCGGCAGGGTCCTGAGGCGGGCCGGGAGCGCGGAGTTCGCCGGCACCCGGACGCCCGGGTGCCGGGCCGCGCGGGCGCTGTCGCCGCGGGCGTCCTCGGTGCCCTCGGCCAGGTGCTCGGTCGTGGCGAGCGCGGTGCGCGCGTCCGTGAGGTGCATCGGGCCGTAGCCGCCGGTCACGCTGGGCGCCCCGGCGTGCGTGTCCCAACGGGACTGGAGGTAGGAGACGGCCAGCAGAACGCTCTGCGGCACGTGGTACTCGGCCGCGGCGGAGGCGAACGCCTGTTGCAGGGTGCCCGCGGAGGACTCGCCGGCGGTGGGGGAGGGGGCGGCGCCCAGCAGCGGCAGGATCAGGACCGCGCCGGCCACGGCACCGGCCGCCCTCCGGGTTCGTCTGCTGCCTGGCGTCGACGTCGGGTCGGTGGCGGATCCTCGCAATGCGGCCTCCTGTGACGGGCGGGCGTGGCGGGGCGTGCGGCGCCGAGCTGGGTCAGTGGTACCGGCTTGCCGACGATCCGTCAATGATGCCCGGGCACAGGCGATTTCCCATGTCACACAGGGGTTCGGCGAGTTTCGCCAGGGCGGCGCGCGGGCCTGCGGGGCGTCAATGGCGTACACCAATGGACGGCGTTCATCGACTGGGTGGCGTCCACCGGTGGGCGGCCGCCGACGGGCCCGCGCACACGCGAGGTCCGCGGCACGCCGCTCAGGCGCACCGCGGACCGACGTCCCCGTCAGCGAGTGCCGACCGCCGCGCGCACGGCCCTGCGGGCCAGCTGGCAGTCGTCGTGCAGCCGCCTGAGCAGCAGCCGCTGTTCCTCGCCGGACGGCGCAGCACCCGGGTGGGCCACTCCCGATGCCGCCGGGGTCGCGTCGTGCATCGAGCGCTGCACGGCCGTCTCGTACGTACGGATCTCCCGGGTGAGGACGAGCATCAGGTTCACCAGGAAGGCATCCCGTGAGGCCGGGCCCGCCGACTGCGCGATCTGGCTGATCTGCCGCCGTGCCACCGGCGCGTCCCCGAGGACCGTCCACAGCGTGGCCAGGTCGTAGCCCGGCAGGTACCAGCCCGCGTGCTCCCAGTCCACCAGCACTGGACCGGCCGGTGAGAGCA
Organism: Streptomyces olivochromogenes; assembly: GCF_021538895.1. GTDB lineage: Bacteria > Actinomycetota > Actinomycetes > Streptomycetales > Streptomycetaceae > Streptomyces > Streptomyces olivochromogenes_A. Next base: position 53,746 of record NZ_JADDRL010000034.1, read on the forward strand.
GGATGTTCGAGAGCAGGGCGTCGCCGTGGCAGAACTGGCCCATCCCCTGGCGCCCCGCGGCATGGGCGATACCGTGCAGCAGCTTCTGCAGGTCGCCCATGTCCCGGTCGGTGAGCAGGCCCAGATCGTGGTACCGGGAGATACGGGCCGCGTAGTCCAGCGGGGCGTCGAAGGTGCCCGCCGGAGGCCGCCAGGCGTTCAGCCGGCAGATCGCGCCGAGCGCCGCCCGGATGTCCGCGCGCGGCGGGGCCTCCACGGGGTGGCGCTGGAACGCCGCCACCCGGCCCGGCATGCGCTCGACCACCAGGGTGCAGTTGTCCGGGTCCGCCGCGATCAGCCGCGGTGCCCGCACCGGCGGGCGGTGCCGGACGAACGACCGATATGCGGCTATCTCGTGCCGGTACCGCTCGGCCCACGCGGGCGAGTGGTCCAGCAGACATTTCGCGACGGCCGTGCTGCGCCCGGTCGTCCCGACCAGGAGCACGGACCGCCCGCTGCGGCGCAGTACCTGCACCGGAGCGAACTCCGGGCAGATCCGGTGCACCGCGGCGATCGCCGTGCGGAGCTGCGCGCCCTGGGGGCCGGACAAGTCGAGTCTCCCGCTGAGCGGTTGGGTGCCGAGCCCCGCGGCACGCCGCGGCCGGCCCGCACCCAGTACGGGGGGCCCCGGACGCGCGGGGTCGAGATACGGTCCGCTGCCCGCCGGGCGGGGGCGCAGCGACCGGGGCGGGGCGGACACGGAGGACGATGCTGCGTACATGGGCGAAACAGATCCCTTCGTGTGCCTGCAGTGCCTGCCTGTACAACCAGGCGCCCACCCGGCCCGGACGCCCGGGTGCACCCTGGGGAATGCACCCGTCACATCAAGGGGCGACCGGGTCGGGGTGGCGCGTTCCTACCTGACACCCGATGTCCACTGGCACACCATCTGGCGCACCCTGGCGAACCGTGGCGAATAGTCGCCCGGCAACTCTCAGCGGGCTACTGTCAACTCAGCCGAGAACCTGGGGGCTTGATGTGAGCGGACAACCCAACACCCGGCTCGCCGACCTGTTCGGCCTGGCCGGCTGGTCCAAGGGCGAACTCGCGAGGCTGGTCAACAAGCAGGCGACGGCCATGGGTCACCCCCAGCTGTCGACCGACACCTCGCGGGTGCGGCGGTGGATCGACATGGGAGAGATCCCGCGCGATCCGGTGCCGCGGGTGCTGGCGGCTCTGTTCACCGAGCGTCTCGGCCGTGTCGTGACCATCGAGGATCTAGGTCTGGTACGACACGGGCGTACGGGGAAACGGCAGGGCGGCGGGAATGCGGAACCTCCCGACGGTGTGCCGTGGGCGCCCGAACGTACCGCCGCGGTCCTCACCGAATTCACGGGAATGGACCTCATGCTCAACCGACGCGGCTTGGTGGGCGCGGGTGCCGCGCTCGCCGCGGGATCCGCACTCAGCAACGCCATGTACGACTGGTTGCACTCCGACCCCACCCTCAGGGCCGACGCCCCTGTCCTCGACGACCCCCTGCACGCCGACCCCGCTGGGTTCGACCGCTACGAGGCCGCCCCCATCGGATCGCAGGAGATCGAGGAGCTGGAGCGCTCGGTCGAGGTGTTCCGAGCCTGGGACGCGGCCCGCGGTGGCGGGCTGCAGCGCAAGGCGGTGGTGGGCCAGCTCAACGAGGTGGGCGGCATGCTCGCCTACCGTCATCCCGACCATCTCCAGCGGCGCCTGTGGGGCGTCGCCGCCAACCTCGCCGTCCTCGCGGGCTGGATGTCGCACGACGTCGGCCTGGAACCCACGGCCCAGAAGTACTTCGTCATCGCCGCCCACGCGGCCCGTGAGGGCGGCGACCGGCCGCGCGCCGGGGAGGCGCTCTCCAGAGCGGCTCGCCAGATGGTGCACCTCGGCCGGCCCGACGACGCACTCGATCTCATGAAGCTCGCCAGGTCCGGTTCGGGCGACGAGGTGCTGCCGCGCACCCGGGCGATGCTCTACACCATCGAGGCCTGGGCGCAGGCGTCGATGGGCAAGGGCCAGGCGATGCGCCGCACCCTCGGACAGGCGGAGGACCTCTTCGTCTCCGACAAGGGCGACGTGCCGCCGCCGAGTTGGATGCAGACCTTCAAGGAGGAGGACCTGTACGGCATGCAGGCCCTCGCCTACCGCACGCTGGCCGAGTACGAGCCGGGCGCGGCCGCGCACGCACAGCACTACGCGGAGAAGGCCCTGGCCCTGCGGATCGACGGCCGGCAGCGGTCGAAGATCTTCGACTTCCTGTCCATGGCGTCCGCCTGCTTCATCGCGGACGACCCCGAACAGGCGGACCGGTACGCCCGCCTCGCCCTGGTGTCGATGGGATCGAACTCCTCCCACCGCACCTGGGACCGGCTGCGTCAGATGTACCGGCTCACCGCCGAATACTCCAGCTACCCGAAGATCAACGAGCTGCGGGAGGAGATCAGGCTCGCCCTGCCCAAGATCAGCAAGGGCGGGGGCGTCAACAGCGCACAGGCATAGGGGGCCTGTGACGCTGTCGATTCCACGACACCGTCACCTTCGTCTTCACCTTCTCAGGCAGTTACCTGGGCTTCTCAGGCAGTCACCTGGGCGACGAGCACGCAGGCGTTGTCCTCGCGCTCCCGCTCGCCGAACTCCTCCACGACCGTCCGCACGCAGTCCTGTGCGGTGCGCGCCGTGCCGAACCGCGCGGCCAGGTCGAGGAGCCGGTTTACGGCCGCCGTCCCGCCCTGCCCGGGCACCAGTCCGTCGGTGTGCAGCAGGAGCAGGTCGCCCGGTTCGAGGGTCACTTCGGCCTGCCCGTAGGCGGCGGCGGAGGTCGCGCCGAGCAGGACGCCGTCCGGTGAGGTGAGCACGCGCCCCGTCCCGCCGCGGAACAGCAGCGGGGCGGGGTGTCCTGCTTGTGCCCAGGTCAGGGTGCGGGTCGCGGGCCGGTAGCGGCAGCACAGGGCGCTGCCCAGGGCCGGTTGCACGGTGGCGTCGAGTAACTGGTTGAGCCAGGCCAGCAGTTGGCCGGGGCCACTGCCGGCCATGGCCATGCCGCGCACGGCGCCGAGCAGCATCGCCATGCCCGAGGTGACACTGACACCGTGGCCGGTGAGGTCGCCGACGCTCAGGAGCGTGTCGCCGTCGGACAGTTCGAGGGCGTCGTACCAGTCGCCGCCGATCAGTGTGGTCGTGGCGGCCGGCAGGTAGTGGGCCGCGAGGTCGAGGGTCTGCGGTCCGCGGCGCGGGAGCCGCAGGGAGCCGCGCCAGGGGGGCAGCACGGCTTCCTGCAGCTCGACCGCGAGCCGGCGCTCCGTCTGCATATGCTGCCGGTGACGCTGCAGGGAGTCACGGGTTTCGTGCACCGTCCGCCGGCGGTGGCGCAGTTCGGTGACGTCGCGCAGCACGGCCCACATCGAGGTGGTGCCGCCGTCGGCGTCGAGCACGGGTTCGCCCATCATGTGCACGGTCCGCACCAGCCCGTCGGGCCGCAGGACGCGGAACTCCCCGTCGATCGGCTTGGCGTCGACGAGGCAGTCCGTCACCATCGCCGTCAGCCGCGGCCGGTCCTCGTCGAGGATCAGGGCCGGCAGTTCGTCGAGCGTGAGCGGGGGCGCGGCCGGGTCGAGTCCGAGGATCTGGTAGAGCTCCCCGGACCAGCTGGCCTCGTCCGTCAGCAGGTTCCACTCGGCGCTGCCGACCCGGCTGAGCAGCGAGCCGCTCGGCCGGCCGCCGGGGGCGGTCCCGCCCGCCGGCGGTGCCGGGGCGGGCGGGACCGGCGGGGGGCCGTCGCGCAGCTGTGCCAAGTGCTCGTCGAGGTCGTTGAGTTGGTGCAGCGCCAGCTCGCACAGCGCGCGCTGCCAGCGTTCCCGGGGGTCCGAGTCGTCGCTCCGCGCGTCCCGCCGTACGGCGTCCACGTCACCCTTGAGCCGCCGCGCCTGCGATATCAACGCCTCGACCGAGCCGCGCCCGGGCGGCTGGGCTGGGCGGTCCGCAGAAATGGGGGACGGCATGACGCACTCCGATGCGGGGACGATACGGCCAAGGAGGACGGGAGGGACCGTTACGACTGTTGCACAGCCCGCGACGCCCTGTAAGGGATTTGGCAACACACGATCCGGTGGTGCTTCTGGCATATGCCAGAGTCTTCGCGGAGTGGTCGGGCGGGCTCATTGGCGTACGCGCGGTGGTGGCGCAAGTCGTAGACCGCGTACGCGACTTGACCGATCGGGCGGGCTTTCCGTGTCGCGCTCAAGCGGGTGTTCGATGTGCTTTTGTTCTATGCCGTCGGCGGCCCCGGCCCGGCATGGCGCGTGTCGCACCAAGTCTGTCCGATTTTCGCGTCATGTGAGGCGCCGGTACGGACTCCTAAAGACATGGACATCAGCTTCGCGCAGCCGGCCCGCGCCCACCTGGTCACGACCGAGGACCGCGAGGTCCCCGTGCCCGTCACGCTCCGCTACACCTCTGACGATCCGTTGGCCGTGTACTTCGACTTCCCTCCCGACGCGACCCTCGACGGCGACTGCGTCACATGGACGTTCGCGCGCTCCCTCCTCGACGAGGGGCTGAGCATGCCGGCCGGGCACGGGGACGTGCAGATCTGGCCGTGCGGCCGGACGCGCACGGTCCTGGAGTTCCACTCGCCGTACGCCCTCGCCCTGCTCCTGTTCGACACCGTGGTGCTGCGCCGCTTCCTGTTGCGCAGCTACGCCGTGGTGCCGGCCGGGGAGGAGGACGTGGGCGCGGTCGTCGAGCGCGGGCTGAGCGCTCTCTTCGGCGGGGTGTGACGCCGGGCCGGCGCCCGCCGGCGGTTTTGAATTCTGTTCACCTTCGTCTCACCGCACGGGTATGGACCTTGACGATCACCCCGTGCACCCTGGCGCGCGGTGTGCCACAGGGGCACACCGGTGACGAGGACGGGGCGAATGACACCGATCAGCCGAAGAGGCTTCGTGGGGCTCGGCGCTTCCGTGGCGGCGGGCGTGGCGGTGGGCGCCGGCGCGCGGACGGCGGCAGCTGCCCAGAGCGCGGCGACCGGCACCATCCAGGACGTCAAGCACGTGGTGATCCTCATGCAGGAGAACCGCAGCTTCGACCACTACTTCGGGCGCCTGAAGGGCGTGCGCGGTTTCGACGACCGCAGTGGGATCACGCTCAGCGGCGGCTACTCCGTCTTCAACCAGCCGAACTGGCTGAGCCGTCAGTACCCCTGGAAGCTCAGCGCGACCCCGCCCGCGGGCGGCAAGGACGGCGAGACTCTCGCCCAGTGCAACGGCGACCTCCCGCACTCCTGGTCCTCGCAGCACTCCGCCTGGAACAAGGGCCGTCTCGACAACTGGGTCCTGGGCGTCGGAAACGTCCGCTCGCTGGGCTACCTGGACCGCTCCGACATTCCCTTCCACTACGCGCTCGCCGACAACTACACGATCTGCGACGCCTACTTCTGCTCCACCCTCAGCGCGACCGGCCCCAACCGCACCTACCTGTGGAGCGGCAAGGTCGACTCCTCCAGCTACGACGGCGGCGACGAGTCCGGACTGACCTGGCAGAACTACGCCGAGGCGCTGCAGGCCGCCGGAGTGAGCTGGAGGGTCTACCAGAACGCGGCGGACAACTACGGCGACAACGCCTGCGCCTACTTCAAGAACTTCGCCGACGCCAAGCCGGGCGACCCCCTCTACGACCGGGGCATGTCCTCCGTCCCGAGGGCGACCGGCTCGACCCCCGACGACATCGCCGCCGCCATCAAGGCGGACGTCCTCGCGGGCACGCTCCCGCAGGTCTCCTGGGTGGTCCCCAACCAGGCCTTCTCCGAGCACCCGTACGCCCCGCCCGGCGACGGCGCCCACTTCGTCAACCTCGTCTACCAGGCCCTCGCCGCCGACCCGGACGTCTTCGACTCCACGGTGCTGTTCCTCAACTACGACGAGAACGACGGCTTCTTCGACCACGTCCCGCCGCCGGCCCCGCCCGCCGGCACCGCCGGTGAGTTCCTGAACGGCACGCCGTTCGGCTTCGGCTTCCGGGTCCCGATGATCGTCGTCTCGCCCTGGACGCGCGGCGGCTGGGTCTCCTCCGAGGTCTTCGAGCACACCTCGGTGCTGCGCTTCCTGGAGACCTGGACCGCGGCCCTCGGCAAGCCCGCGCGGTGTGCCAACATCAGCGACTGGCGGCGCAAGGTCAGCGGCGACCTGACGGGCGTCTTCGACTTCGCCCACCCGGTCCACGGCGCGGTGTCCCTGCCCGCGACGAGCGTCATCGGCATCGACACCTGCGGCCCGCTGCCCAACCCGGTGCCGACGAACAACGCCCTGCCCGCCCAGGAGCCCGGCACCCGTCCGGCCCGTGCGCTGCCCTATCAGCCGGGCGGCCACCTGGACCGGCTGGAGTTCGGCTCCGCCGGCAAGATCCTCGCCTGGTTCACCATGACCAACCAGGGCGGACCGGCGGCCCGGGCGGCGCACTTCTCCATCCACCCGAACGCCTACCGCGACTCCACGCCCTGGCAGTACACCGTCGAGCCGGGCGGCACCGCCTCCGACTACTTCAACATCGGTCTCGGCTACGGCTCCGGCAAGTACGACCTGAGCATGGTCGGCCCCAACCGGTTCCTGCGCCGCTTCCAGGGCGACGCCACCAAGGCGGGCAAGACGGCCGAGGTGAGCACCCGTTACGCCGTGGAGCCCGGCACGGGCAAGCTGGCGATCTACTTCAGGATGGCCAACTCGGGTGCGTCGTCCGTGAGGTTCACCATCACCTCCAACCACTACCGCGGTGACGGCCCCTGGACCTACACCGTCGCAGCAGGCGCCGCCACGGAGGACTACTTCAACGCGGTCGCCTACACGAACGGCTGGTACGACTTCACGGTGACCGTCGACTCCGACGCGAGCTGGTCGCGCCGGTTCACCGGCCACCTGGAGACGGGTGCCGCGAGCGTCAGCGGCTGACCCCGGCGTACAGGTCCGGGCGCGGGGCGAGCTCGACGGCCACCCGGCCGCCGGTCTCCAGCGCCCGGACCCCCGCCTCGGCGACCACGGACGCCGCGTAGCCGTCCCAGGCGCCCGGCCCGGTGACGCGGCCCTGCCGGGTGGCGTCGACCCAGGCCTGCACCTCGCGGTCGTAGGCGTCGGCGAACCGGACGAGGTAGTCCTGCGCGACCTCCTCGCGCGCACTGCCCCGCGCGGTGACCACCATGGTGTGCTCGTCGCCGATCCGGGCGCTGCCCGCCTCGCAGACGGCCTCGCACCGCACCTGGTAGCCGAAACCGCAGTTGACGAACACCTCGACGTCCACCAGGGCGCCCCGCTCGGTCTCGAACAGCACGAACTGCGGGTCGATCAGCCCCGCCGGGGCGCCCCCCGAGGACGCCGGACGCAGCACGGTCACGGCGGTCAGCTCCTGCCCGAGCAGCCAGCGGGCCGCGTCGATCTCGTGCGAGACGGAGCTGTTGACCAGCATGGCGCTGGTGAAGTCGGGCGGCGAGGAGACGTTGCGGTGGGTGCAGTGCAGCATCAGCGGCCGCCCCAGCGTGCCGCCGTCCAGCAGGGCCTTCAGACGCCGGTACTCGGTGTCGTAGCGGCGCATGAACCCGATCTGCGCCAGCCGCCGTCCCAGCCGGGCCTCTGCCTCCACCACCCGCAGCGCGCCCGTGGAGTCCGGCACCATGGGCTTCTCGCACAGTACCGGCAGCCCGCGCGCGAACGCGGCGAGCAGGGCCTCCTCGTGCGCGGGACCGGGCGAGGCGATCAGGACGGCCTCGACACCGGGCGCGTCGAGCGCGGACACCGCCTCCGTGTGCACCGAGACCCCGTCCAGGCCCGCGACCGCCTCCTCTACGCGTGCGGCATCGGGATCGGCCACCGCCGCGACCCTGGCGCCATTCACCACGCGATCGATACGTCGTATGTGGTCCGCGCCCATGTGTCCGGCACCCAGTACCGCGACGCCCAGCAGGTCACCCACCCGCGCACTCCCTCCCGGTCGACGATCACGCCGTAGCGTACGCCGACCGGAAGGGGCGTTCTCAGTAGCGCAGCACCCCCGCGATCCCGCGCGCGTCGTCCAGGGTGCCGTCCGGTACGAAGCGCACGGCGGCGCCGGTCTCCAGGCACTGCTCGACGATCTCGTCGACGATGTCCTCGCGGGCGTCGAGGTCGCCGCTCACGGCCGGAATCAGATGGTCGCCGTCGTCGCGGACCGTCATCCGGTAGTTCTCCTCGACGGCGAGCAGCCGGACCCGGCCCTCGCGGGCGTTCTGCCAGACCTCGTCCAGGCCGGCGGCGAACGTCTTGCGGCCCCGGGCCGAGTCCAGCTCGTGGGCCACGGTGGCGGTGTCCCTGCGGGCCTCCGCGTCGAGCGGCGGCCGCAGGGCCTGCCACACGGCCTCGGGGGTGCCGTTCGCCAGACCGCCGTGCGGGACGTGCACGGCGTCCCGGACGACGCTGCCGACCTCGTCCAGCGCGGACAGGGCGGCCTGCTCGCCGGTGACGTACAGCGGCCGCGGGTCGTCGCGCAGGACCGCCGCGAGCGCCGTGTCCGCCTCGCGCAGGAAGTGCCGGGTGTCCTCGTCGCGGAACGTGCTCGGGTTGTCGCCGATCTGCATCCGGCGCTCCGCGTCGAAATTCGCACGGCTGCGGGCCAGCGGGAAGCCGCCGACACGTGCCTCGGTGACCCGCTCGGGGCCGCCGTTCCACAGCGTGACGTGGTCGGCGGAGACCGAGAGCGCCCAGAACGGCCGCTCGGCGGCCTGCGCGGAGACCAGGTTGCGGGTCAGGAAGGTGTCCGACAGCACCACGCGCTCGGGCACGGAACGGGGCAGGGACCACACCTGGTGCTCGCCCGGCGCGGCGAAGATCACCAGGCCGTCCTCGGCGTGCGCCAGGTCCACCTCGTTGAGGGCCCGGTCGAGCTGGTCGGCGACGTCGACGCGCCGCTCCCGGGTGACCGAGGGATCGGCCTCCAGCTGCTTCTTGGCCTCCGCCACGACATTGCGCAGCCGGACCGGATCCTGGGTGTTCTCCGGCTCACGTCGGTGCGTGGGCGTCAGCACGGACACCGCGGGATAGGGACGCGGGCGGCGCAGCTCGGCGAGGATCGCGGGACTGAGTGCGTGCTCCATAACAGAACGATAGGACCGATTCACGGATCGGGCATTTGGGGTAGTCCTCCGCGTGCCGCGAGGGTGGACGTGCCGCGCGCGGCACGGGCCGGCGCCACGGGCGCGGCACGGCGGGGCGCGCCGGTGAGGGAATGATCCACTCGCCCTGTTCATCCGGCTGTCACGGGCCGTCAGATCGGGTCGCTTTTCGGACACGCAGCGTTTACATGCGTTCGGCATTTCGATCAATCAGGCTTGCTATGGTGTTACTTGTCGGTAGCAAGCTGCAGCGGGGGAGCACGTGGAGTCGCCGGACGCGCGACGTCCATGACGGGGGGGCCGTGTCGAACAGCCCGGCAAGGGGGCCGGGTTGGACACGACACGCACGCGCACACGAGCCGCGACCCTCGAACTCGGTTTCCTCGCCCACCTATTCAGACAGGTGAGACTCGTCACATGGCACGTTCACTGGTCGACTTACTGACCACGCACGCCTCGAACCACCCTGATCGGACCGCCTACCGCTACCTCGTCACCGGCGACAGCGACGCACAGACCCAGTCGCTCACCTACGCCCGTCTCGCCGTCCGGTCCCGGGCCGTCGCCGCTTGGCTGCAGGAACGCGGGCTGGCCGGTTCCCGCGCCATGCTGCTGTACCCGCCCGGCCTGGACTTCATCTGCGGCTACCTGGGCTGCCTGTCCGCCGGAGTCGTCGCCGTCCCGGGCGTGCCCCCGCAGGGCCGGGCGCAGAACCACCGCGCCCTGACCCGTATGAAGCGCCTGATCGCCGACGCCGACGCCAAGGTCATCCTGGGCGGACGCGACGTGATCGCCGCCCTCGACGCCATGGCGGAGCACCTGCCCGAACTCGACGGGATCGCCCGCGTCGCCACCGAGGACATCCCCGACGAGACGGCCGCCGCCTGGCGCGAACCCGACCTCACCGCCGACTCCGTCGCCTTCCTCCAGTACACCTCCGGCTCCACCTCCGCCCCGCGCGGCGTGATGGTCACCCACGGGAACCTGCTGGACAACGAGCGGGTCATCACGGAGCGGATGGGCCACACCCCGGACACGCTGGCCGCGTACGACCACGAGATGTTCGTCAGCTGGCTGCCCGTGTACCACGACATGGGCCTCATCGGGCCGGTCCTCAACACCGTCTACCTCGGCGCCACGGCCACCCTCTTCTCGCCGCTGCACTTCCTCCAGCAGCCGGCCCGCTGGCTGACCGCCGTCAGCCGCTACCGCCCGCACACCAGCGGCGGCCCCAACTTCGCCTACGAGCTGTGCCTCAAGCACGCCGGCCCGGACCTGCTCGACGGCCTCGACCTGAGCAGCTGGAAGGTCGCCTTCAACGGCGCCGAACCGGTCCGCGCGGCAACCCTGCGCCGCTTCGCCGAGACCTTCGGCGAGGCCGGTTTCCGCCGCGAGGCCCTCTACCCCTGCTACGGCCTGGCCGAGGCCACGCTGATGGTCACCGGCGGCACGGTGGACACCCCGCCGACCCTGCTGGAGGCCGCCGCGACCGGCCCGCACGCGGGCGAGGCGGACGCGGCCGCCGTGAGCTCCGGCCGCCCCGGCCCCGGCACGACCGTGGCGATCGCCGACCCCGAGCGGCAGGAGGAACTGCCCGAGGGCGAGGTCGGCGAGATCTGGGTCGGCGGCGAGAGCGTCGCCAAGGGCTACTGGCGCAACGCCCTCGCCACCCGCGAGACGTTCCGCGCCACGCTCACCGGTCACGAGGGCCGCTTCCTGCGCACCGGCGACCTTGGATTCCTGCGCGGCGGCGAGCTGTTCGTCACCGGCCGTCTGAAGGACCTGATCGTCATCGACGGCCGGAACCACTACCCGCAGGACCTGGAGCTGTCCGCCGAACTGTCCCACCCGGCCCTGCGGCCCGGCTGCACCGCCGCGTTCTCCGTGGACTCGGGTGTGGAGGGCGAACAGGTCGTCGTGGTCGCCGAGGTGGCGCCCGACGCGGCCGGTGACTCCGAGAAGATCACCGATCTGATCCGCAGCGCGATCGGCGAGTCCCACGTGCTGTCGGTCCGCGACGTCGTGCTGGTCCACCCCGGCACCATCCCGAAGACGTCCAGCGGGAAGATCCAGCGCCGCGCCACCCGGGCGGCGTACCTCGACGGCATCCTCTCCCCGATCGGCGCGTCCGTCGCCGGATGACCGCCCGCCGCCGGCGCGCCACGAGCGCGCCGGCGGGGTGCGGCCCGTAGCGCCTTCCCCTTTGGTTCCGCGTACGGCGGTCCGTGCTGCCCGTACGCCGCCTTCGCCTTCGCCGTACCGCGCGCAGCCGTACGGAATCCGCCTGAGCCCGAGTTCACGAGGACACCTGCCCCGATGCCTGCGAACGAGTCCCCGAAGCAGTCCCCCGAGCCGTCCCCGGTGACCCCCGAGGACATACGGGCCTGGCTGACATCGGCCGTCGCCGAGGCGGCCGGAATCGACCCGGCGGCCGTCGACCCGGGCCGCCCGATCGCCGAATTCGGCATCGGATCACGCCAGTTGGTGACGCTCGCCGCCGAGCTGTCCGAACGGATCGGCCGGACGCTCGAACCGTCCCTGGTCTTCAACCACCCCACGATCGCGGCGATCTCCGAAGCGGTCCTGGAGGAGCGGCCCGCCCCGCCGGCACCGACGGCCTCCGCGCCGGAGCGCGGCACGGTCCGGCCGGACGACGACGTGGCGATCATCTCCATGGCCTGCCGGTTCCCCGGCGGCGCCGAGGACCCCGAGGCGCTGTGGCGGCTGCTGGCCGCGGGCGAGGACGCCGTCCGCGAGGTGCCCGCGGGCCGTTGGGACACCCATGGCCTGCACGACCCCGATCCGGAGGCGACCGGCAAGGCCTACACCCTGCGCGGCGGCTTCCTCGACACCATCGACCGCTTCGACGCCTCCTTCTTCGGGATCTCCCCGCGCGAGGCGGCGGCGATGGACCCGCAGCAGCGGCTCCTGCTGCAGACCACGTGGGAGACGTTCGAGCGCGCCGGGATCGTCCCCGAGACCCTGAACGGCAGTTCCACGGGCGTCTACATCGGCCTGTACGACAGCGGATACCTCGCCGCGGCCTCGCTCGGCCAGCTCGACGGGCACGTCGGCACCGGCTCGGCGGCCAGCGTCGCCTCTGGGCGCATCGCCTACACCCTCGGCCTCCAGGGCCCGGCCGTGACCGTCGACACCGCCTGCTCGTCCTCCCTGGTCGCGCTGCACCTGGCGGCGCGGGCGCTGGCGAGCGGCGAGTGCGACCTCGCGCTGGCGGGCGGCGCGACGCTGCTCGTCACGCCGCGCGGACACGTCGAGTTCAGCCGGCTGCGCGGGCTGTCGCCGTCCGGGCGGTGCAGCCCGTTCTCGGCCGACGCCGACGGTGTGGTGTGGGCCGAGGGCTGTGGCCTGGTGCTGCTCAAGCGGCTCGCTGACGCCCGCCGGGACGGCGACCGGGTGCTGGCCGTCGTCAAGGGCTCGGCGATCAACCAGGACGGCCGCAGCCAGGGGCTGAGCGCTCCCAACGGCCCGGCGCAGGAGCGGGTGCTGCGCGCCGCCCTCGACGCCGCCGGGCTGCGTCCGGACGACCTGGACTACGTGGAGACGCACGGCACGGGCACCCGCCTCGGCGACCCGATCGAGGGCCGCGCGCTGGCCAACGTGTTCGGGCCGGGACGGCCCGCCGAGCGGCCGCTCGGGATCGGCTCCCTGAAGTCCAACATCGGTCACACCCAGGCCGCGGCGGGCATCGGTGGCGTCATCAAGACGGTGCTGGCCCTCGGCCACGAGCGGATACCGGCCTCCCTGCACGCCGAGTCCCTCACCGAGCACATCGACTGGACGGACAGCGGTCTGCGCGTCGCGGACTCCGCGCAGGCGTGGCCGCGGGACGCGGAGCGGGTACGGCGGGCCGGCGTGAGCGCCTTCGGCATCAGCGGCACCAACGCCCACGTGGTACTGGAGGAGGCACCGGCCGAGCCGAACCTGGAGAACGGCGCAGGGGAGCCGTCGCCCACGGACCTCGCCGGGGAATCCTCCCGCACGAGCCCCGTTGAGGGATCGCCTCGTACGAGCCCCGCCGGGGAATCGCCCCGGGCGACCCTCTTCCCGCTCTCCGCCCGCAGCCTCCCCGCCCTCCGGGGACAGGCCGGACGGCTCCTCGCGGCGCTCGAAGCGCGGCCGGACCTGCCGCTGCCCGCCCTGGCCGGCACGCTCGCCCACCACCGCACCCACTTCGAGCAGCGTGCCGTCGTCCAGGCCGCCGACCGCGAGGAGTTGGTCACCGCCCTGCGTGAACTCGCCGAGGGAGAGCCGGACCGCGACCGCACCGTCGGCCCCCAGGAGACCCTCCCCGCGGGCAAGGTGGCGTTCGTGTTCCCCGGGCAGGGCGCCCAGTGGTCCGGCATGGCCCGTGACCTGCTCGACCGGGACCCGGTGTTCGCCGACGAACTCGACCGCTGCGACGCCGCCCTGCGCCCGTTCACCGAGTGGTCGGTGACGGCGGTGCTGCGCGGTGACGCGGGCGCCCCGTCGCTCGACCGGGTGGACGTCGTCCAGCCGGTGCTGTTCGCCGTGATGGTGTCCCTGGCGGCCGTGTGGCGGGCGTGGGGCGTGCGCCCGGACGCCGTGATCGGGCACAGCCAGGGCGAGGTCGCCGCCGCCTGTGTCGCCGGGGCGCTCAGCCTCAACGACGCGGCCGCCGTGGTCGCCCTGCGCAGCCAGGCCCTGACCGAGGTGTCCGGTACCGGCACCATGGGTGTCGTCGCCCTGCCCCACACCGAGGTCGAGGCCCTGCTCCCCGAAGGCGTCTTTGTCGCGGCGGTGAACAGCGGCCGGTCCACGGTGATCGCCGGTGCCGTGGCGCCCCTGGAGGCCGTGCTCGCCGACCTGGAAGCACGCCAGGTGTTCGTCCGCCGCCTCGACGTCGACTACGCCTCCCACAGCGACCGCGTCGAACCGGTCCGTACGACGATCCTCGACGACCTCGACGGCGTCGTCACCTGCCCGACGTCCGTCGCCTGGTACTCCACCGTCACCGGCGAGCCGGTCACCACGGAGCTGGCGGCCGACTACTGGTACACCAACCTCCGCGAGACCGTCCGCTTCGCGCCGACCGTGGCGCGCATGGCGGCCGACGGCTACCGCCACTTCGTCGAACTCTCCCCCCACCCCTCCCTGCTCACCGCCGTGCGCACCATCGGCGAGGACGCCGGAAACGACCTGCTCGCGGTCGGCTCGCTGCGCCGCGACGAGGACGGCCCCGCCTGCCTGGACCGCGCCGCCGCCGAACTCCACGTCCACGGCCGGGACATCGACTGGCGCCGGCTGGTCGCCGGCACCGCGCCGGTGGAGCTGCCGACGTACGCCTGGGACCCGCAGCGCCACTGGATCGAGCCCGAGTCCGGCACCGGCGGACCCGGCCTGTTCGACCGTGCCGCGCACCCGTTCCTCGGCATCCAGCTCCAGTCGGCGGACGAGACCCGCTGGACCTTCCGGGGCGAGTGGTCCCCGGCCACCGCCGACTGGCTGCCCGACCACGCCGTGTTCGGCCGGACCGTGGTCTCCGGCACCACCCTGATGGAGCTGTGCCGCGCCGCCCTCGACGTGGCCCGCCCGGACAGCCCCGCCGACGTCACCGACCTGCTTCTGCTCAGCCCCCTCGTGCTGCCGGCCGCCGGCACGGTCGAGGTGTCCGTCGAGGTCGTCACCGCCGGTCCCGTACCGGAGATCACCGTGCACAGCCGGCCGCGCGGCCGGGGCGCCGACGGCTGGACCCTGCACGCCACCGCGTCCGCCGCCGAGTCCACGCCCGTCGCGGCGGGGCAGCCGCCCGTGTGGCCGGAGACGGCCGAAGAGGCCTGGAGCCCCGAGACGTACGAGCGGCTCACCGCGCTCGGCCTGGGCTACGGCCCCGCCTTCCAGGGGGTGCGCTCGGCGGTCGTGACCGGCGACGGCGCCCTGCTGGCACGCCTGTCGCTGCCGTCCGTGGCCCACGACGTGACCGACCCGTACCCGGTCCACCCGGCCCTGCTGGACGCCGCGTTGCACGTGGCCGCGGCCCTCGAAGGGAGCGCCGCCGACGGCGGCCGGGTGCTGCTGCCCGTCGCGGTGGGCCGCTGTGTCCTGCCGCCCGGCGGCGCAGGCGACCTGACCGCGTCGGTGCGGCGCACCGGCCGGTCCGCCACGGACCTCACGCTGGACGTGACCCTGTGGGACACCGACGGGCTCCCCGCCGGGCGCCTGGAGGGCGTACGTCTGCGGGCCGCCGACCCGGCCGACCTCGACGCCGGCTCGGAGAACGGGCGGCACCTGTACGAGGTGGCGTGGACGGCCGTGACCGAGGAACCCGCCGCCGCTCCCGGCACTCGGTGGGCGGTCGTCGGCGACCGGACGGACCCGCGGGTCGAGGCGGCCCTGCGCGGCCTCGACGTGGCGGAGAACGGGGCCGAGATCGGGTCCGAGAGCGAGGACGAGAACGGGACGGAGAAGGGGACGGGTGCCGACGTCGTCCTGCGGTTCTGGCCCCTCCCGGCGCAGGATGCCGAACCCGCCGCCGCGGCACGGGAGTTGGCGGTCGCCGCACTGGACGAGCTGCACACCCTGATCGCCCAGCCCGCCGAACGAACGCCCGCACGGACCGTCTGGGTGACCCGGGGAGCCGTGGCCGCCGCCGACGGGGACACGGTGTCCGGCCTGGCCCAGTCGGTGCTGTGGGGCCTGGCGCGCAGCGCCCGCGCCGAGCACCCGGACCTCGGGCTCACCCTGCTCGACCTCGACGACTCCGCCCGCGCGGGGGTGCCGGCCGCCGTCGGCCACGCCGACGAACCCGAACTCGCCCTGCGAGCCGGTGCGTTGCTCGCTCCGCGGCTGATCCGTGCCCGGCCCGCGGACACGCTGCGCGTCCCGCCCGGCGACCACTACGAGCTGTCCGCGACCGAGCCCGTCCTCAAGCCCGCCGAGCGTCGACCCCTGGCCCCCGGACAGGTCCGCATCCAGGTGCACGCCCTCGCGCTCCCGGCGCCCGACGGCGACGCCACGGCCGGCACGGTGTGCGCCGGTGTAATCACCGAGGTCGCGGCCGACGTCGAGGGGCTCGCCCCCGGACTGCGGGTGGCAGCCACCGCCGACACCGCGCCCGGCTCCGAGGCGACGGCCGACGCGGCACGGGTCACGGTGCTCGCCGACGAGGTGCCGTTCACCGCGGCCGTCGCCGACAAGCCCCGTGTCCTCCCCGTCACCGCCGCCCGCGAGGCGCTGCGCCGTCGCGCCGCCTGTGCCGGGCCCGTGGTCCTCGACCTGGCCGGCACCCCCACCCTGGTCCCCACCGACGGCACGGTCCTGATCACCGGCGGACTGGGCGCCGTGGGCCGGCAGATCGCCCGGCTGCTCGCCGAACACGGCGTCCCCCGCCTACTCCTGACCTCGCGTCAGGGCCCGGACGATCCCCGGTCCGCCGAGTTCGCCGCCGAACTGGCGGCGCTCGGCACCGAGGTCGAGGTGGCGGCCTGCGACGTCGCCGACGCGGCGGCCCTGGCCGACGTACTCGCCATGGTCGCTGACGCGGCGCCGCTGCGCGGTGTCGTGCACTGCGCCGGCGTCCTGGACGACGGGGTGGTCGCGGAGCTCACGCCCGAGCGCCTCGCGCGGGTGCTGGGGCCGAAGCTGGACGGCGCCGCCCATCTGCACCGGCTCACCGCGGACGCGCCCCTCGACCTGTTCCTGCTGGTCTCCTCGGCCGCCGGTGTCGTCGGCAACGCGGGCCAGGGCAACTACGCCGCGGCCAACGTCTTCCTGGACCAACTGGCCCACCACCGCCGGGCGCTGGGCCTGCCCGGCGTCTCCGTCTCCTTCGGCGCCTGGGCGGGCGAGGGCCTCGCCGCCGCCCACGCCGACCTCGACCGCATGGCCCGCCTCGGCCACCGCCCCCTCACCGCCGACCAGGGCCGCGACCTGGTGGAACTGTCCCTGCGGCGCGACGCCCCGCACCTGGTCGCCTGGGCCCTGGACCTGCCCCGTCTGCGCGACGGCGGCGCGGCCGACACCGCGCTGTGGCGCTCCCTGCTGCCCGCGCCCCGCACCGGCCGGGACGGCGCCGACGGCCGGGGCCTGGCCGACCGTCTGGCCCGGCTGCCCGAGGCCGAACGCGCCGACCGCGTCCGGGCGTTGGTCCGCGACGAGGTCTCCCGCGCCCTCGGCCTGCGCTCGGCCGAGTCCGTCCGCCCCGACCAGCCGCTGCGCGACCTCGGCATGGACTCGGTGACCGCGGTCGAGCTCCGCAACCGCATCGGCACCCGCATCGGAGCCCGGCTCCCCGCCACCCTCCTCTTCGACCACCCCACCGCGGACCGGCTGGCCGGCTACCTCCTGACCCACGTCCTCACGACGGACGGCCGCCCGACGCGGCAGGCCGCCCCCGCCCCGGCCGCCACGAGCACCGCCGCGACCGACGAGCCCATCGCCGTGGTCGCCATGGCCTGCCGGCTGCCCGGCGGGGTCGGCGACCCGGAGGGCCTGTGGCGCCTGGTCGCCGAGGGCCGGGACGCGGTCGGCCCGTTCCCGGCGGACCGCTGGGACGTGGAGTCGCTGTACGACCCCGACCCGGACGCCCCCGGCAAGTCCTACGCCCGTGAGGGCGGCTTCCTCGACGACATCGAGTCCTTCGACGCGGGCTTCTTCGGCATCACCCCGAAGGAGGCCGCCGCCATGGACCCGCAGCAGCGGCTGCTCCTGGAGACGGCCTGGGAGGCGCTGGAGCGCGCCGGGATCGTGCCCGCGCGGCTGGCGGGCAGCACCACGGGTGTGTACGTCGGCATGTTCGGCAGCGACTACCTGTCCGGCTCCCGGCTCGATCAGCTCGACGGATACGTGGGTACGGGCTCGGCGCTGAGCGTGGCCTCGGGACGCCTCGCCTACGCGCTGGGGCTGCACGGACCGGCGATGACCGTGGACACGGCCTGCTCGTCGTCGCTCGTCGCCACCCACCTGGCCACACAGGCGCTGCGCTCCGGAGAGTGCGACCTGGCGCTGGCCGGCGGTGTGACGCTGATGGTGACGCCGCAGACCTTCGTCGAGTTCAGCCGACTGCGCGGACTGTCCCCGACCGGCCGCTGCCGCTCCTTCTCCGACGACGCCGACGGCGCGATCTGGGCCGAGGGCGCCGGCATGCTCGTACTGAAGCGACTCGGTGACGCGCGCCGCGACGGTGACGAGGTGCTCGCCGTGCTGCGCGGCACGGCCGTCAACCAGGACGGCCGCAGCCAGGGGCTGTCCGCGCCGAACGGCCCGGCTCAGGAGCAGGTGATCCGCCGGGCGCTGGAGGTGTCGGGACTGCGGCCCGGCGACATCGACTACGTGGAGGCCCACGGCACCGGTACGACGCTGGGCGACCCGATCGAGGCGAACGCCCTGTCCGAGGTCTTCGCCGACTCGCGCCCCCAGGACCGCCCCCTGTATCTGGGCTCCCTCAAGTCCAACATCGGGCATGTGCAGGCGGCTTCGGGCGTGGCCGGGCTGATCAAGGTCGTCCAGTCGCTGCGGCACCGGACCCTGCCGCGCACCCTGCACGCCGGTACGCCCAGCCGGCACGTCGAGTGGCAGGACAGCGGGCTGCGGCTGCTCCAGGAGGACGTGGACTGGCCGTCCTCGGGGGAGCGGGTCCGGCGCGCCGGGGTCAGCGCCTTCGGGATCAGCGGCACGAACGCCCATGTGATCGTCGAGGAGGCGCCGCCCGCCGCGACCGCACCGCCGCGCGAACTCCCGCCGGGCAAGCGGCTGTTCGTCCTGTCCGGGCGCAGCGAGAGTGCCCTGCGCGGGCAGGCGGCCCGGCTGGCCCACCACGTCACCGCCGACACCCCCTTCCCGGACCTCGCCCACACCCTGGCCCGCCACCGCAGCCACTTCGAGTGGCGCACGGCGGTCCTGGCGGGCGACCGGGACGAACTCCTCACCTCCCTCAAGGTGCTGGGCAACGGGCGCAAGCCGCTGACCCCGCCCCGCGAGGAGCAGTCCGGCAAGGTGGCCTTCGTGTTCGCCGGACACGGCGGCCAGTGGACCGGCATGGGCCTGGAGCTGATGTCCCACTCGGAGGCCTTCCGGCAGGAGCTGACCCGGATCGACGAGGCCGTCCAGCGGTACGCAGGCTGGTCGGTGCTCAACGTGCTGCGCGCACCGGAGGAGTTCTCCCCGCTCGACCGCACGGAGTACCTCCAGCCCGTCCTGTTCGCGATGAACGCCTCCCTCGCCGCCGCCTGGCGCGAGCTCGGCGTCACCCCGGACGCGGTCGTCGGACACAGCCTCGGCGAGATCGCCGCCGCCTACAGCGCGGGCGCCCTCACCCTGGACGAGGCCGTGACCGTGGTGACCGGACGCGCCCAGGCGGTCGTGCCGGTGGTCGGCCGGGGCGGCATGCTGTCCGTGGAACTGCCGCGCGCGCAGGTCGAGCGGCTGCTCGAACCGTACGCCGGGCGGCTGTTCGTCGGGGCTGTCAACAGCGCCCGGGCCACGGCCGTTTCGGGCGAGTCCGAGGCGCTGGCCGAGCTGCGGGAGCTCCTCGACGAGCGGGGCACCCCCGCCCGCGTCCTGTCGACGCCGTTCGCCTCGCACACCCCGCTCATGGACCCGCTCCGCGACGAACTCCTCGACCGGTTCTCCGACGTCCGGGGCACCGCCACGCCCACCCCGCTGTACTCGTCGGTGCTGGCCGAACCCGTCGCCGGGGACCGGCTGGACGCCGCGTACTGGTTCGCCAACCTCGGGCAGCCGGTCCGCTTCGCCGACACCGTCCGGCGGATGCTGGACGACGGCTACCGCTACTTCGTCGAGCTGAGCCCGCACCCCTCGCTCCTCTCGTCCGTCGAGGCGGTGGCGGCCGAGGCCGGCATCGACGCGGTCGGCGTCGGCTCGCTGCGCAGGCAGCGCGACGGACAGGACGTACTGCCGGGCAGGCTGGGCGAGTTGTACACCGCCGGGTACACGCCCGACTGGACGGCGCTGTTCCCGCGGGGCCGCAGGCTCGACCTGCCCACCTACGCCTTCGCCCGCGAACGCCACTGGCTCGCCCCCGTCCAGCGGACCGCGACCGGCACCTCCCCGCTCCTCGGCACCCATGTCGAGGCCAGCGACGAGCCGGACAAGGACATCTTCCAGAGCGAGATCGACCTGCGCGACGCCCGCTTCACCTACCTGACCGACCATCAGGTCACCGGTGAGGTGTGGCTGCCGGGTGCCGCCTTCCTCGACATGGTCATCGAGGCCGCGTCCGCCCTGGCCGACGGCGCCGAGGCGCGCCTGGCCGACATCGCCTTCGTCCGGCCGCTGCGGCTGACCGAGGACCGGCCCGTACGCCTCCAACTGGTCCTGCGGCCCGCCGAGAACGGTTTCCGGGACTTCACCATCGCCTCCGCCCCCGCCGGTGAACGCTGGGAGCGGCACGCCACCGGCCGGATCGCCGTCACCGACGAGAACGAGAACGAGCACGAGAACGACGCCGGGCAGGGCGAAGGCCTCGCCGCGCTGCGCGAGCGGTGCGCCGAGCGCGTCGACGTGCCCTCGGTGTACGCGGGGCTCGCCGCCCTCGGCATCGAGTACGGCCCGTTCTTCCGGGGCCTGGAGGAGGGGCACCGCACGGACTCCGCGGCGGTCGGCCGACTCGCCGCCAGGCCCGCCGCCGGTCACCTCCTGCACCCCGCCGTCCTGGACGCGGCCTTCCACGCCGCCGCGCTGCCCACAAACGCCCCCGAGGGACGGGCGTTCGTGCCCGCGGGCGCCGCACAGGTGCGCTTCACCGGGCTGCGCTCCACGCCCGCCTGGGTGACCTGCGCCCTGCGGTCCATCGACGGCGACACCGCCACCCTGGACCTGCGGCTGTGGGACGAGGACGAGCAACTCGTCCTGGAGATGCGGGAGTTCCGGCTGGCCGCGCTGTCCCCGCTGGACGGCGCGCTGTTCGAGACCCGCTGGCAGCCGCGCCCCGAGGCCGCGGAGCCGCCCGACGAGGGCAGCTGGCTGATCCTCGCCGACGAGACCGGGGTCGGCGACGAACTCACCCGTCGGCTGGCCGAGTCGGCGCCGTGCGTGGTCGCGCGCAAGGGCGGGGCGTACGGCGTCGAGGGGCCCGGCCGGTACGTCCTCGACCCGGCCGATCCGGCGCAGCTGGCCCGTCTGCTGGACGAGGCCTACCCGGACGGGCTGCCCGAGCGGGTGGTCCAGCTGTCCGCGCTCGACGCCCCGGCCATCGCCGACACCCGGACGGCCGAGGAGGCGGCCCGGCTGGGCTGCCTGAGCACCCTGCACCTGGTGCGGGCCCTCGCCGAGCGTCCGAGGGGCCGCTCGCCCCGGCTGTTCGTGGTCGTCCGCGGCAGCCAGGCCGCCGGTGACAGCGCCCGGGTCGTCCACCCCGAGCAGGCGCTCGCCTGGGGCTTCGGACTCGCCGTCGCGCAGGAGCACCCCGAGCTGGCCACCACGCTGATCGACCTGCCGCCGAGCGGCGGCGGCGAGGAGCTGTGGACGCAGCTGTGGCACGCGGACGACGAACGCCTGGTCGCCCTGCGCGAGTCGGGCCGGCTGGTGCCCCGCCTGGCCCGCACCCGCCCGGACGACAGCGAGCCCGTTCACACCGACGGCGTGCACCTGATCACCGGTGGCCTCGGCGGCCTCGGCCGGGTCGTCGCCGAACGCCTCGTGCGCCGCGGTGCCCGCACGCTGGCCCTGATGAGCCGCGGAACGCCGGGCGCGGACGCCGCCGCCTGGATCCGCGGACTGGAGGAACGCGGCGTCACCGTGCACCTCGCCCGCGCCGACGTCGCCGACCGCGCCGGACTCAAGGCCGCCCTGGACGCCGTACGCCACACGGCGGGCCCGATCACCACGGTGGTGCACGCGGCCGGTGTCCTCGACGACGCCACCGTCGCGAACCTGACCGACGAACGCGTCCTGCGCGTCCTCGGCCCCAAGGTGCTGGGCACCGCCCTGCTCACCGAACTGGTCCCTCAGGCCCGGAACCTGGTGCTGTTCGCCTCGGTGGCCGGTCTGCTCGGCTCGGCCGGACAGAGCCCGTACTCGGCGGCCAACGCCTTCCTCGACGCCTGGGCCCACCACCTCTCCCGCACCGAGCGGCGGGCGCTCAGCCTGGACTGGGGCGCCTGGGCCGGGGTCGGCATGGTCGCCGAGTCCGGCACCAGGGCCGCCGAGACCAGCCGCACCGGACTGGTCGCCTTCTCCCCACAGGACGGCGGCGAGCTGTTCGAGCGGGTACTGACCACCGCCCGCCGCCAGCTCGCGCCCGTCGCCCTCGACTGGGACCTGCTCGCCCTCGACCCGGACGCCGCGCGCAGCCGCCCGATCCTGGGCGACCTGATCACCCTGCCGACCGGCGGCGCGGACACCGACGACCTGGTCAAGAAGGTCTTCGCCGCGACCACGGACGAGGACCGCGCCGAGTGGCTGGAGGCCTACGTACGCGCCCGGGTCGGCGAGGTCTCCGGCGGCGCCGTGGACGTGTTCGCGACCACGGCCCTGAAGGAACTGGGCCTCGACTCCCTGATGCTGGTCCGGCTGCGCAACGCCTTCGCCCGTGAACTGGGCGTCGAACTCCCGGCCGCCGACGTGTTCTCCGCCGCCGACATCCGCGGCCTCGCCCGCGCGCTGGGCGCGGTCCTGCCCGAACGGGACGTCGCGGTGCGGCCGGAGCGCGTGGAGCCCGCGGCGGAGGTACCCGCGACCGAACTGCTGCCGGTCACCCGGGACGTCGTACGGCTGCTGCGCAGTGCCCGGCCGGACATGCCCGACGCGGCCCACGGCGTCGGCCTCGCCGTCCGGCTCACCGAGCCGACCACCCGCGAGTCCCTCACCGCCGTCCTCGACCGGCTCGCCGCCCGGCACGCGGCCCTGCGCACCGCGATCGTCACCGGGGACGAGGGCAGGCGGCAGCTGCGCGTGGACCGGGAACCGCCCCGGCCTCTGCTGCGCTGGACGGCCGACGCCGCACCGGACGCGGCCGACCGGCTGCGCCGGCTGCTGGAGCCGCCGTTCGACCTGACGAGCTCGTCACTGTGGCGGTTCGAACTGCTCGACGCCGGCCCGCGCGGCCAGATCCTGGTCTTCGGCGCGCACCACGCGGTGAGCGACCTGCAGTCCCTGCTGCTCGTCGCCGGGGAGATCGACGCCGAACTGTCCGGCACCCCGCTCGACGGCACCGTCACCAACCGGGACGTCCACCTGCTGATCGAGGCCCAGGAAGGCGGCGAAGGAGCCGACGCCGAGTGGCGCGAGAGCTTCCACGGCTGCGAACGCCTCGACCTGACCCTCGCCCGGCCGCGCCCCGAGACCCGCTCGTACCGGGCGGGCAGCGTCACCGTCGCCCTGCCAGAGGGGCTGATGCGGCGGGTCTCGGCGGCCGCGAGCCGGCTCGCCGTCACGCCGGCCGCCTTCTGCCTCGGCACCCTGACCGTGCTGCTGGCCAGGAAGCGGCAGCGTGAGCGGTTCGCGCTCGCCGTGCCCGTGGACACCCGTATCCACGCCGACGCGTTCGGCGCGGTGGGCTTCTTCGGGGTGCCCGTGCCGTTCCCGGCGCAGGCCGCCGCGGGCGAGACGGTCGAGGAGGTGCTGCGCCGCACCGACGGCCGCTTGGAGAGGATCCTCGCGAAGGGCGCCATGTTCTCGGACGTCCTGGCCACCCTGGCCAAGCAGGGGCTGCACCGGTCGAACGCGCCGCTCGTCGAGGTGTACTTCAACTTCGTCCGTTTCTCGGGCCGGTTGAACACCCTGGAGGTGCTGCCCGCCGGGATCGGCTACTCCGACCTCGACCTGATGGTCACCATGACCCCGGACGCCGGAACGCTCCGGCTCGACCACAACCTCGACATCCTGGACGCGGACACCGCCACCGCACTGGGGGAGGAGTTCCTGCGACTGCTCGCCGAGACGGCCGAGGACGCCACGGCGGTGGCACTGGAAGCGTCCCGCACCCCGGTCGCCGAGGCGCCCGTCGAGGTACGGCGCTCCAGCCTCGCCCTCGCCGCGACCTTCGCCCTCGGCAACCTGCCGCTGCTGTGCGAGGCGGCGCTGAACCAGGACGGGGCGGACGGCGTGAGCGTCGCCGAGGCGCCGTACCACCAGGTGCTCGCCGCCCTCCAGGACCCGTCCGGCGTCTTCGCCGACCCGGCCACGACGGTCGGCGCGGTGCTGCTGCGCGCGGCCGACCTGGAGCGCTTCGGCCCGGCCGACGACGCGCTGCTGGCCGAGCTGCGCACCGCGTACCCGGCCGCGCTGCGGACCCTGGCCGAACGGACCGGAAAGCCGCTGCTCGTCGGCTTCCTGCCGGCTGCCCGCGAGGCGGAGCGGTTCACCGAATGGGAGCGCGGGATCGCCGCCGAACTGGCCGAAACGCCCGGCATCGCGGTCCTCGGCCCCGACGACTGGACCCGGTACCACGCCGTCGCCGACCCCTTCGACGTGCGCACCGAACGGCTGGCCCACCTGCCCTTCACCCCGGCCTTCCAGGCGGCCGTGGCCCTGACGCTGGCCGAGGTGGTACGAACCGTGCGGCGCCCCGCGCCCAAGGTCATCGCCGTCGACGGCGACGAGACCCTGTGGGGCGGCGTGGCGGGGGAGGCCGGACCGGAGGCGGTGGACCTCACCGGGCCGCGGGCGCTGCTCGCGCGCCGGCTGCTGCGGTGGCGGCAGGCGGGTGCCCTGCTGGCTCTGGTCAGCAACAACGACGAGGCCACCGTGCGGGCCGTCCTGGACCGCCCCGACAGCCTCCTGAAGGCCGAGCACTTCAGCGTGCTCTCCGCCGCCTGGGGCCCCAAGCCGGCCCGGATCGCCGAGGCGGCGCGCACGCTCAACCTCGGCGTGGACAGCTTCCTGTTCCTGGACGACAACCCGGCCGAGATCGCCAAGATGCGCGCGGCGCTGCCGCAGGTGCTCTCGGTGACCTGCCCGCCGGCCCCCGAACTCGACGCGTTCCTGGCCCGGTTGTGGCCGCTGGTCCCGGCGGCGGCGACCGCCGAGGACGCGCTGCGGGCCCGCTTCTACGAACAGGAGCGCGAGCGGGAGGCGGTTCGCGAACAGGGCGGGTTCGAGGAGTTCCTGGCGCAGCTGGAGCTGAAGGTCGACATCCGGGCCCTGGCCGAGGACGACGTCCAGCGGGCCGAGCAACTCGTACGGCGCACCAACCAGTTCACCCTGCGCGCCCGCTCCGCCGACGGCGGGGACCTCGACCGGTGGCGCGAGCGCGGCGAGGTGTGGACGGCGGCGGCCCGCGACCGGTTCGGCGACTACGGCCAGATCGCACTGCTCGCCTTCCGGGCCGAGGGCGGCCAACTCGACGTGCTCGCCTGGATGATGAGCTGCCGCGCGCTCGGCCGGGGCGTCGAGGAGCGCCTGCTGGGGTGGCTCGCCGACCGCGCCGAGGAACTGGGCTGCGCCAAGGTCCGGTTGTCGGCCGAGCGCACACCGCGCAACGCACCCGCCCGGCGGCTGCTGGCCGCGCTCGGCGGCGCCGACCCGGACGACGAGCGGCTGGACGTCGTGGTCACGCCCGACCATCTGCGGGCGTTCCGGTCCTGGGAGCAGCAGTGACTCAGACAGAGCGAGGGACAGCAGTGAGGGAGAGGACAGTGCACAAGGTGAAGGGCTCTCATGCGTGATCTGAACGACGACGCCGTCCGGCGGTCGACCGCCGAGTCCATCGAGCGGGGCGGCGGGGCGCTGAGCGTGACCGACCTGCTGGCCAAGGTGGCGGTGGGCGCTGTAGCGGAGCCCGCCGCCGCGGCCCGGACGTGGGACGTGGACGCTCTGGCCGCCACCATCGCCGACGCGGCGGGCCGCTATCTGCCCACCGGCACCCTGGCGCCGGACGCCGACTTCTTCGACGCGGGCGGTACGTCCGTGCACGCCGTGGAACTCGTCGCCGAGCTGGAGGGCGAACTGGGCATCGAGGTCGACCTCGACGACGTCTTCGCCGACGCGAGGCCGATCAGCCTGGCCCGCCGGTGGCTTCCGGAGATGACGGGTACGGCCACGACGGCCGCCTCGGCCGGCCCGCCCGCTTCCGGCGAGCGGGGCGCCGCGACGGCGATCGTGACCTCGCCCAACGTGACCGCGATCGCCGGGACTTCGGTCTTCGGCGCCACGCCGACCGGCACCGCGCCCGCCACCACCACGGCACCCCCGGCCCCCCTCCCGCTCTCCGCGGCGGGCACCCGCCCCGCGGCGGCGCCGGGCACCCTTCCCGTGCCCGCGCCCCGCACCCCACCGGCCGTGTTCGGCGACGCTCGCCCGGCCGCCGCCCCGCACACCCGGGCCCGGCAGGAGGATCTCGACCAGATCCTGGCCGACCTCGCCCTCGCGGACCGGCTGCCGTTCGTCGACGTGCCTCAGCCGTTGCCGCCGCGCCGGATCCTGCTCACCGGAGCGACCGGCTTCCTCGGCAGCCATATGCTGCTCGACCTGCTGCGGCACAGCGACGCCCACGTCTACTGCCTGGTCCGCGCGGCCGACGAGGAGGCGGCCACCGAGCGGCTCGGGCAGCAGCTGCGCAGCTACCGGCTGCCCTGGTCGTCGGAGGTGCGGCGCCGGGTGACCGTACTGCCCGGCGACATCCGCCGCCCGCGCCTCGGCCTCGACGACGAGTTGTGGCACACCCTCGCCCACGAACTCGACAGCATCGTCGGCGTGGCCGCCGCCGTGGACTTCCTGCGCGGCTACCAGTCCCTGCGCGGCAGCAACGTCCTCGGCGCGCTGACCCTCGCCGAACTCGCCGCGACCGGCCGCCCCAAGCCGCTGCACCACATCTCCTCGATCGCGGTGTTCAACGAGGTCGGCATCACGTCGATGGGCGAGGACGACCCCCTCGCCCACATCGACCGGCTCATCTCCGGCTACGACCAGTCCAAGTGGACCGCCGAGGTCGCGCTGCGCCGCGCCCGCGACCACGGCCTGGTCGTCACCGCGCTGCGCCCCGGCGGCATCGGCGGTCACACGAAGACCGGCGCCTACAACCCGCAGGACCTCAGCAGCGGTCTGATCTCGGCCTTCGGCCGCTTCCGCACCGTACCGGCGTTCCGCTACCTCAACGCGGCCCCGGTCGACTGGGTGAGCCGGGTCGCGGTCGCCGCGATCTGCGAGCCGGACGCCTGGGGCTTCGACTACAACCTGACCGGTGTCCCCAACCGGCTCGTCGACGTCGTCTCGGACATGTCGCGCGGCGGCATGCACGTGCGCGTCCAGGACTGGGACGACTGGCGCACCGACACCCTGGCCCGCCTGGAGGCCGAACCGGTCCCCGAACTCACCTTCCTGAACCGGGTGTTGCAGAGCCCCACCGCCCTCAAGCTGTGCGAGGCCACGCTGCAGGGCCCGGCGGCCGTCGCCGAGCGCACCGACGCCCTCGTCGCGGCCCTCGGCCTGTCGCCCGCCGCCCGCTACGACGCCGAGGCGCAGCTGAAGACCTTCGAGAAGCTCGCCGACGACGGCCTGGCCCGGCTGCCCCAGAAGGACGACCAGCCCTACCTGTGGTTCGCCGAGACGACCGAGGGCACCGTCGGCCCGGTCGGCGCCGCGGCCGAGACGCCCTGCTCGATGGCGCTCACCCTGTCCATCGCCGGCATGTACCAGCTGGTGAAGGAACGCCGGGTCGACGTCACCGGCGAGGTGACCTGCGCGGCGATCCACCCGCTGCCGCTGACCGTCGAGCGCGGTGACGTCTGGGTCCGCCCCGAGGAGGGCATCCCGCAGCAGCACGGCCTCAGGCACCAACTCCTGCGCTACCGGCTGCGGTTGCGCGACGCCGACGGCGGCCAGTGGTGGCTGGAGGGCCGCAAGTACGCCCGGGCCCGCCGCGACCTGTGGCGGCAGACCCGCGCCCTTACCGTCGAGATCGGCCGCGAGGGCGAGGCCGCGAGCCTGCTCGGCGAGGTCGTCGTCCCCGCCGACTCCTACGTCCGCGACCAGATCGACGGCATCAAGGTCGACCCGCGGCTGACCGGCCAGGAGAAGCGGGCCGCCAAGCTGACCTGGCTCGCCTGGTTCGGCCTGGAGATGGGCCGCGGACTGGTCGGCCCGTTCGCCCGCGTCGCCGCGGACCTGCTCGACCTGCGCCGCACCCCCACCCTCACGGAGCAGCACCGATGATCTTCAGGACCAAGACCTCCCGGGCCGCCCGGCCGGCGCTGCGCCAGGTGCGCACCACCGCGGCCCTGCGCCCCCTGCGTCACCGCCTCGACCCGGCCCGCGTCGAGGAGATCCCGTTCCGGACGAGCGACGGCTTCCGCCTGGGCCTCACCCGCGTCGACACCGGCGACAGCGGCCGGCCCGCCGTGCTGCTGCTGCACGGCCACACGGCGTCCGCCGACATGTTCCTGCAGCCCGAGACCCGCAACCTCGTCGACGTCCTGCTCGACGAGGGCTACGAGCCCTGGCTGCTGGACTGGCGGGGCAGCTGCCGGCTGCCCTACAACGAGACCGGCCGCCGGTACACGTACGACGACGTGGCCCTGTACGACATCCCCGAGGCCGTCGCCCACATCCGCGGCCGCATCGGCGACGACCGGCCGCTGTTCGTGGTCGCCCACTGCATCGGCTCCCTGTCCCTGTCGCTGAGCATGACGGCGGGGCTGGTGCCGGGGCTGGCCGGAGTCGTCTCCCAGGGCGTGTTCCTGACCCCGAAGCTGGCCGGCCGGACCTCGCTGCGCATGTCGGTGGCGGGGGAGCTGCTGAAGAAGCGGATCGACCACATCCCGGTCGACTTCCGCAAGGCGGGCCTGCGGTCGAAGTACACCCCGCTGTTCGCCCTGGCCTCGCGCAAGGCGAGCTGTCCCGATCCGACGTGTCAGATCCTGCACAACTCGGCCTGGGGCACGGGCGCCTCGCTGTTCGTGCACGAGAACCTGTCCGAGACCACCCACGACCGGCTCGCCGAGCTCCTCGGCCCCGCGCCGCTGTGGATCCTGCCACACCTGCGCCGGATCGAACTGGCCCGCAGCGTCGTCCGCTGGCACGACACCGACCACCGCTACCGGGCGCTGCCGCCCAACGCGCTGGACGCGGCCGGGAGCATCGACACCCCGGTGCTGCTGCTCTCGGGCAGCGAGAACGGGCTGTGGCTCGACTCGCAGAAGCTCTGCCACCAGGTGCTGGCCCACCGGCAGCCGCAGCTGGACGTGTCGTACACCGAGATTCCCGGCTACGGTCATCTGGACACGTTCCTGGGCCGTGGCGCCGCCCTCGACGTGTTCGGGCACATCCTCGATTTCCTCGGCGAACGACGGTGACGGCAGGGTGCCCGGCCGGTTACCGTACCGGGCAGTAACCGGAGCGCATTCCAGGAGGCCCTCATGCCGCAGCTCGAAGTCGACGGAGCGGTGCTGACGTACGACGACGAGGGCCCCCGCGACGGCGACGGCGCGCCCCTGGTGTTCATCCACGGCTGGACGGCCAACCGGCACCGCTGGGACCACCAGGTGGCGCACTTCGCCGAGCGCCGCCGGGTGATCCGGCTGGACCTGCGCGGGCACGGTGAGAGCAGCGGGGCGGGGGTGCGCACGATCGCGGCGCTGGCCGAGGACGTGCTCGCCCTCCTGGACCACCTGAAGGTCGAGCGCTTCGTCCTGATCGGCCACTCCATGGGCGGGATGATCTCCCAGACCATCGCCCTGGCCCATCCCGAGCGGGTCGAGCGGATGATCCTGGTCAACTCCATCAGCCGGATGACCTACAGCCGGGGCCGGGGCCTGCTGCTGGGGGCCTCCGCCCTGGTGCCGTTCAAGCTGTTCGTCGCCGCCAACATCCAGCGGGCCTTCGCCCCGGGCTATCCGCGCGAGCAGATCCGGGAGTACGTCCGCGCCTCCGCGGACACCCCGCGCGAGGTCGTCATGACGCTGTACGGCGCCATGCGGGCCTTCGACGTCCTCGACCGGGTCGGCGAGATCCGCACGCCCACCCTGCTGGTCCACGGCTACCACGACATCCAGCTGCCGGTGCACCAGATGCTCCGGATGGCCAAGGCCTACCCGGACGCCGTGGTCCGCATCATCGACGCGGGCCACGAGCTGCCGGTGGAGAAGCCCGCGGAGCTGACGTCGGCGGTGGAGCGTTTCGTCGCCGTGGAGGACTGACCGGATCCCTCCCGGTGGTCCTTGGGGAAGACTTTGCCCGTGGCCGGTTCCCGGGGGGACCGGCCCGGTGTGACGCCGATCCGCGGGTCTCGCGCGGGTAAAGCGCGGCCGGTAATGCGGGGAGCGTGGGCCGGTTGTCCGGCGGTCGCGTTGACGGCCCGGAGTGCCTGACGGACGCTCGTCATATAGATGCTCGATACAACCGGTTCGGTGGGCATCGGCACACACATCCGGGACGTCGCAGGTGAGCGAGGTCCCGCCGCCGGGCCGGGGCGGGAGGCACGACATGTGCGGCATCACCGGATGGGTTTCCTTCGACCGTGACCTGCGAACCGAGGCCGCGGTGGTGGACGCGATGACCGAGACGATGGCCTGCCGGGGCCCCGACGACCGGGGCACCTGGATCGAGGGGCCCGCCGCCCTCGGCCACCGCCGGCTCGCGATCATCGACCTGCCGGGCGGCCGCCAGCCCATGACCGCGGACACCCCGGACGGGACCGTCGCCCTGGTGTACTCGGGAGAGGCCTACAACTTCACCGAACTCCGCCGCGAACTCACCGGCCACGGCCACCGTTTCACGACCGACTCCGACACCGAGACCGTCCTGCGCGGCTACCTCGAATGGGGCGACGCCGTCGCCGAGCACCTCAACGGCATGTACGCCTTCGCCGTCTGGGACGGCCGCCACGACAAGCTCGTGATGATCCGCGACCGCATGGGCATCAAGCCCTTCTACTGCTTCCCCACCCCCGACGGTGTCCTGTTCGGCTCCGAACCCAAGGCGATCCTCGCCCACCCGCTGGTCCGGGCCCGGGTCCGCCTCGACGGCCTGCGCGAGCTGTTCACCCTGATCAAGACGCCCGGCCACGCGGTGTGGGAGGGCATGCGAGAGGTCGAGCCCGGCACCGTCGTCACGGTCGACCGCGCGGGACCGCACACCCGCTCCTACTGGCGGCTGGAGACCCGGGCCCACCCCGACGACCGCGCCACCACCGTCGCCACCGTCCGCTCCCTGCTCGACGACATCGTGCGCCGCCAACTGGTGGCCGACGTCCCCCGCTGCACCCTGCTCTCCGGCGGCCTCGACTCCTCGGCCCTCACCGCGCTCGCCGCCCTCCGGCTGGCGGAACACGGCGAGAAGGTCCGCAGCTTCGCCGTCGACTTCGTCGGCCAGAGCGACCACTTCGTCGCCGACGAACTGCGCGCCACCCCGGACACCCCCTTCGTGCACGACGCGGCGCTCCTCGCCGGGACCGAACACCAGGACATCGTCCTGGACGCGCAGACGCTCGCCGACCCAGAGGCACGCGCCCGGGTGATCCGCGCCCGGGACCTGCCCGTCGGCTTCGGCGACCTGGACACCTCGCTCCTGCTGCTGTTCCAGGCCATCCGGGACCGCTCCACGGTCGCCCTGTCCGGCGAGTCCGCCGACGAGGTCTTCGGCGGCTACCAGCACTTCTTCGACGAGGAGGCGCGCCGCGCCGACACCTTCCCCTGGCTGGTGGGCTTCGCCCGGCGGACGGGCGAGGACACCAACCTGCTGCGCCCCGACGTGATCGAGACCCTGGATCTGGACTCGTACATCGCCGACGGCTACCGCACCGCCGTCGCGGCTGTCCGCCGCCTCGACGGCGAGAGCGACTTCGAGTACCGGATGCGGCAGATCTGCCACCTCCACCTGACCCGCTTCGTGCGCGCGCTGCTCGACCGCAAGGACCGGATGAGCATGGCGGTGGGCCTGGAGGTCCGCGTCCCGTACTGCGACCACCGTCTCGTCGAGTACGTCTACAACGCGCCCTGGTCCCTCAAGTCCTTCGACGGCCGCGAGAAGTCCCTCCTCAGGGAGGCGACGGCGGACATCATCCCCAGGACCGTCTACGACCGGGTCAAGAGCCCCTACCCGTCCACCCAG
>NZ_JADDRL010000035.1 GCF_021538895.1 Streptomyces olivochromogenes
GCATTGCGCCTCCCGCGTGCACGCGAATCCCCTACCGGCATACGAACCGGGCGAGTGCGGAGCAAGGGATCATTCGATGACGCATCGTGCCAGCGGGTGCGGCCGCCCGTCCGCACCCCGGACTCGGGTTCCGCCCGAAGGGACGAAGCCGAAACGTTTCCCAAGCCGGCGGGAAGGCACTCAGCCGCGGGTGAGCGTGAAGGCTCGACCATCCAGGAAGCGGCCGCTGGAGAGGTCCCGTCGCTGGTCCGCCGCGATCGTCGACCGTCGCGGCCGCCCCTCGGCGGCGGGATGGAGCACTGCCTCGCAGATCTCGCGTCGCAGCTCTCCCCTGCTCGGGTCCGCTCGGCCTGAGGCCCGCATCAACCCCTCCGACACGGCGCTTTAGCATTCCCGCACCTGGGAGGACCTGAGCACCGAAGTTGTCCAGCCGGGCCACTTACCGTGCACGGTCACAGCCCGCTGACAGGCCGGCGGACGACGGGCCGGGTGAGGACGAGGCTGCCGAGCCGGAGCTGTGTGACTGGTGCGGCGCCGTGATCGGGAACGGCGCCGGGCTGTGTGCCCTGGTCAGGGACTCTTCCGTCGTCCATGCCCACGTTCCGACCAGATCGCGCGACGTGTGGTTCACCACAGCAAGTTAGGTTGCGCACAATTAAATTGCACACTAGCGTCTGGGGCAGGACACCACGACACAGGAAGGCGGCACCGTGAACCCCATACGCTACGAGGACTACCGCCCCACTGAACGCTCCACCTACCAACAGGAGTTGGACGAAGTTGTGAAGCAGGTGGCGCGCCGCACCCGCTCCTCCGTGGAGCGCCAGCCCGTCGGCCGCGCCATCCGTACGGCCCACGGAAAGACCTACGGCCTCCTCAAGGCCATGGTCACCGTTGGTGACAACACCGGCTTCTACCGCCAGGGCATCTTCGGCCGCCCAGCCGTGTACGACGCCGTCGTCCGCTACTCCAACGGCCTGGGTCATCACCGCCCCGACCACCAACTGGGTGCGGCGTGCGGCATGGGCATCAAACTGTTCGGCGTTCCCGGCCCTTCGCTGTTGGACGACGAACGCGACAGCGGCACCTTCGATCTCAACCTCATCAACAACGAGGTCTTCTTCGCGAACACCGCCTATGACTACATGGTCATCGAGGACCTGTTCGCCGAACTGCCCGAGGCGCTGGTGGACCCAGCCCGCCGCAAGACCTGGATGGCGGAGTTCCTGACCCGCCGGGGAACGCTCACCGATCCTGACAGCTGGCTGTGGGACGAACTGCTCGCCATGCTGTCGTTCACCACTGTCCCGCGCAGGAACCTGCTGTCGTACACCTACAACAGCATGGGCGCCTTCCGGTACGGCGACCACATCGCCAAGATCCGTACCGTGCCGACTGCCGCGTCCCTGTCTGCCCTCACACACCAGATCGTGGACGTGCGCGCGGACAACGAGGCATTCCGCCGCACCCTGGTGGCCGAAGCCGCAGAGCGAGACCACTCCTTCGAGCTCCAGGTCCAGCTCAACACTGATCTGGTCCGGATGCCGGTGGACAACACCTCCGTGAAGTGGCCCGAGGACCTGTCGCCCTGGGTGACGGTCGCCCGGGTGGATCTCCCGCGCCAGGACGTCGGCGGCAACGACAACCTGGCGGCCGCCGACACCACGTCGATCACGCCCTGGCGATCGCGCGAGGAACACCGGCCCATCGGCGAGATCCAGCGGGTGCGGCAGGAGGTGTACCGGCGCTCGTCCATCGAACGCCACCGCATGAACGGACAGGATCGGCGCGAACCGGCCGGCAGTGCGGAACTGCTGGGCTGACCTGCGCGGTTCGCCCCCCGCTGTCTGGCACGGACCCCTTCCGGGTCTGGGTCGGCCCATCCCGTCGGCTGCAGGCCTGCTGCTTCGGCGGGCTGAGCCTCGTGCGTTGCGCGGTGATGATCCGCTTGCCCCGGGAGGAACGGCACCCTACGCTCACGGGCATACCGACTGGATGGTATGCCCGTGAGGGCGGGGCACGCCGCGACGAGCATGCCGACGTGGCCGTCGGCCCGATCCACCGAAGGAGCAGCCCGAGATGGAGCAGGGTGGCGTTACGGGTGAGGTTGGCGGCGTGGAAGTCGCCGTGTGCGCACTCCCATTCCGTGACCTCGGGTGCTGGGTGGCCGGTGTACTCGGGGACGGCGCGCGCGATCCATTGCGGCCTGACCGCGGTGCGGTCGGTAGGGGTGGCCGCGATGGCCGTCAGGGACGTGCGGATG
Organism: Streptomyces olivochromogenes; assembly: GCF_021538895.1. Taxonomy (GTDB): domain Bacteria; phylum Actinomycetota; class Actinomycetes; order Streptomycetales; family Streptomycetaceae; genus Streptomyces; species Streptomyces olivochromogenes_A. The sequence continues at coordinate 2,264 of NZ_JADDRL010000035.1, forward strand.
GTCTTGAACCATGCATCCGAAAGGTCGAGTTCGGCGCGGAGTACCGGGTCTGGGGAGAGCACGGGTTCGTCGATGTAGGAGGTCAGTTCGGCGCGGTAGGCGTAGCCGCCGGCGGTGAAGTCGTACAACGAGTGGAGCGTGGGCTTGCGGGCGGTCGGGAAGGCGGTCGCAGCCTTCTCGGTACCTTCCCAGAGTTTCCCGCCGGCTTTGTCGGCGGGGACGGACAGCAGACGCAGCCAGCTGGCACCGTGGTCAGGGTGGTCCGCGCGCCGGCTGAGGGTGCGGCCGTGCAGCCCCAGACGGGCAGGCCGCTGGTGGTGGCGCCGAGCGTGGCGGCCACCTGCTCGAACGCGGCCGTCATTCGCTGGGTGTCGTCGTCAGACGGGGGTGGCGAGTACATCGAGGACCGTCCGTAGCGTGTGGAACGGGATCGCGGGCGCACCGGTCACGGCGAGCGCGTCCTGCCCGTGTGCCGCCCGGCCAGTGGACAGCAGCACCTTTGCGCGCAGGTCGGCGATGTGGTGGGGGTCGGCCGGAACACCCCCGCTCCCGCGGAGAGGACCGCGCCACCTGATCGACGTACGAGCCGGATCCCGGCTCACCTCCGTTCGCGCAGAGGAAGCAGTGAGCGACCCCGGAGCGACTCAAGGGCTCACTTCCGCTCGTCCGGAGGCAGTTGCTTCAGCAACAGGGTTGGGGGCCTTTGCGGATGACCTCAGCAGAGGCTGCTTGCACGAGGTAATGAGCTGCTATGTCAGGAAGTACGCGGTCACTGGCGTACGAGGCCGCTCTGAGGGTCGAGGCTGAGGGCCGCTGGCCTACTGGCTGCGGGTCGGCTGCGCCTGGAGACTGCTGCCGCACCACCTACCGCCCCGGCAGACGGTGTGCCAGTACTGGCGGCAGTGGCAACAAGAACGATGTTGACCCCGGTGCGCGACCGGGTACGGCTCGGGCGTAATCCCACCCCCAGCGCGGGGATCGTGGACAGCCGAGCGTCCGGCCCAGCGAGCGCCGCGCGGCCTGCACGGCTACGACGGCGCCATGGGCTGTCAGCGACCCTCGCCGCTACGCTGCCGCCATGACCGAGGAGATAGCGGCACGGCAAGTCACGGACGCATGGCGGCGGATCGAGGCGTGGCTTCGTGAGCATGCGCCCATGACGCAGGCGGCCCTGGGTCCGGGCGCGAGCGCAGAGGAGATTGCAGCCGTGGAGGCGGCGTTGGGGGTCGCCGCGCCGGCGGAGCTGCGGACGCTGTGGGGACTCGTCTCGGGCGGCAACGTCAACGGCGGCGGCTTCTGGCTCGATAATCGCTCCCTGATGCGTCTGGACGACGTCATTGAGGTGTACCGGCGCAAGATGGAGTTCCAGGCGGAGACGGAGCAGGAATACGCGACACCTGGTGTCCCGGGCGAAGAGGACATCGTCGTATGGCAGCGGCCATGGATCCCCGTCTTCTCCTTCGGTGAGGAGGACACCGTTCTGGGCACATATCTCGACAGCGCGTCGGGGCTGATGTGGCACTGGTCCAAGTACGAGTACCTCTTGCCGGACGGCACCAAGCCGCAGCACTCCCTGGTGACCTACCTCGAAGAGATCGCGGACAGCTTGGAGACTCCGGCGCTCGCCATCGAGGGGACGCCTGGTCTGCTGGACGGCCGGCTCGTGTGGCTGGACAGTTCCCTGGACGAGGACGAGCAGCGTCGGTGGCGTCCGCTGGCGTGAGTGGCTGCAACGCAAAGAAGGGGCCCACGACGGGCCCCTTCTCGCGTTCACCGGCTATCCGGTCTTCTTCCAGGTGCAGGTTTTGTCTGCGCCCTGGCAGTGGGCGTAGCCGGGGAGGTTGACGAAGTATCCATCGTTGTCGAGCAGGCGCCATTTGGCGACAGGGAGTTTGCTGAACGCTTTCTCGTTCTGGGTGGAGTTGATTGCGGCCCTGCCACAGCGTTCCTTGCCCGACGGGCCGCGCGTGGCCGTACGGGTGTCGGCGAAGAGACCGAACTCGGTGTTCCCGTTGGTCATGCGGTCCGTGAAGTACTGGGCGCACTGGTCTCCGCGGGAGACCTGGTTGACCCCGTCGGGGAACCCGCCCGATTCGTGGGTGGACGCCATGGCGTATTCGTCGCAGTCGGTGGCGCCGACGGAGCTGTCCGCCGTGTGTTTCTTCCACGACGTGGGACAGACGACCTTGCGGCTGTCGTCCGTCGTCCAGGGGTCGCCGTTGGAGTTCTTCACCGTCGTGTCGGGACCCAGGTAGTGCAGCAGGGAATCCCAACGGCGTGCGCCGGCGTGGTCGGGAAGGCGTTCCTGCATCAGCCAGTAGTACGCGCCGGCGGCTGGGTACAGGTTGGTGTCGACGGTGAGGGTCGGGTGGAAGTAGGTCAGTGTGCAGCCGGGCTTGGCACCGGCAACGAGAGTGTCGCAGCGGGGGGCCAGTTCCCGCACTCGGGTGTCACCGGAGGTGCCGAAGTTGGCGGTGGCGGGGTTTCCGCCAGCTCCCACCGTGGCCGTCACGTCCCAGCCGAGGTCGATCTGCTTCTTGCCGGAACCGACCCACTTCGTCAGCGCCGTGCCCCACCTGCGGTCGTACTGCGAAGTCGTCTGAGTGACCCAGTAGGCCGAGCCGCCGGTGTCGGTCCCGTTGTCGTCCGTCCATTTCGGCGGGGTCTGGATGCACTCGTCGTCGCAGGAACTGGCCACCTTCCAGTCCATCTTCACGTCTTCGAGTTGGGGATCGATGTACGTGGGCTTGATGAGAATCTGCTGGTCGAACTCGGCGAAGTCGCTGCCGGACTCGGTCTTGGTCGGGTACGCCTTGACGCGCTGCTCAAACTCGAAATTGGCGTACCCCAGCGCGGGCTTTTCCGGGTCGGTGTCGGTGAAGATCAACTTCCCGCTCCCGATGCTCTTCAGACAGGCGTCGCTGCGGGTCATGTAGTCCGCCCCGGACTGCTTGTCCTCGCACCACGGGATCAACTCCGCCTTGGGAACAGCCGCGGCAATGCCCGGCCTGCGCGGGGTGAGGCTCTGCTTTTTTGACGGCGGGGACAGTTCGATGCACAGCCGGTGTCCCTGGGCATCCGGCGCGCCGCATGAGCGCTTCTTCGCCGGCTGCTTGGCGATCGACCCGTCGGCGCGCAGCGTCGGCAGGGCCGGGCCCGGATCGGTGCGGGTGAAGGTCTCGGGGGTCTGGGTGGTCTGGTCGATCGTGGACGACGCCTGGGGCGCGGGGAACGACATGTACGGCTCGATGCGGAACGTCGCCCACGGCGACCATTCGGTCTCGTACAGGCCGCCGTCGTAGGCATTGGTGTGGAACACGTAGGTCACGCCGGGCTTGAGCCTGCCGTAGTCGACCTGGGCCTGGGCGGGCTTACCGGAGGCGACATAGGGCGAGACGAGAACGCCGTAGGGGTTGGTGTCGGTCAGCTTGACCCGGTCCTTCGGCTTGCCGTCGGCATCCGCTGTCCAGACCTCGAAGGTGACGTCCACCTTGTCGCCGTCCGGATCGGTGGCGGTGTTTTGCAGCACCACCTCGGGTGCGATGACACGCCACGTACTGCCGGACTTCTTGAACTGCGGTCCCGCCGAGGGGTTCTTGCCCGAGGTGGGGCGGCTGTTGGCGGCAAGAGCGGCACGTTCGGGACCGGCGGCCGGCCTGCTCGATGGCGGAGCGTTGGGATCCAGGTCCGAACTCGCTGCGGCAGTGGTCGAGGTGGCGGAAGCGGTACCGGCCGCAGCGAACGGCACGACCGCCAGCAGAACCGCGCCGAGAGCGGCGCGGGAGGAGAAGCGGCGGCCCGTCAGCCACCGTCTGGCTTTTCGCACGAAAACTCGTGTCCTTCCCCGTAGAGTCTTCAAACACTTGTGCGAATACGCGTACAAGCACAGGACTGTACGAGGAGCGTGACGGGGACCTAAAGACGCTTTACAGCCATCTCACAGGCGCCCAACAGAAATCAGCCACGCAGTAGTACCCCAGTCAGCATTCGAATCCTGAGCTGGCAGTTCTCGTTGACACGTCCTGGTGGGGATGGCTGAAGCCGACTGCTGGCCTCCGGAGTTGGAGTCGTTGATCGCGCACGTGGCAGGCCGGTTCGGTGGATCGGATCTGCGGTGACGCATGTTGCATGCCGTTGTGGGGTTAGGCGTGGAGGTCGTTGCCGCGGGAGGCATCTCGTCCATGGACTGGAGCCGTTACAGCCTGGGCCGATTTCGATATCTGCTTCTTGAACACCGCGGCAGTGATCCGCTGCAATCCCTGGTCGCTGGCGCCCGCCAACTCCCTTGTCATGACTGCCTGTTCATCCATCGTGCCACCTCGCGGCCTTCAGTAGTCCCGTCCCGGTCCGCACGCCTTCGCGGACTGTGATGGTGCCCAGGCAGCAACCGCTACTCGGCCGGAGTGTTCTCCGGGTGGCGTACGAGTCTGCGGATCTCCTTCTCCACCTCGTACCGGTTGAGGCGCTTGGTCCGGGCGTACTGGGTAATCGCGGACTGCGCGGCGTGTGCTGCTTCGAACCACACGCTCCGCTGCTGCCTGCGCTCTTCGTTGTCGGCCAGTTGCTGCAGCTTGACGTGCTCCGTGTCCGCGGCCTGCTGCAGCACGATCAGCGTGTCAGGCAGCCCCGTCTGGATGGCTGGGCCAGGCCGAGGCACGAGATCTGTTTCAGCGCTCGATGATGTGGCCGTACCACTGATTGCTTCGGTGGCAGGCGAGCGAGGTTGGGCGGGCAGCGGAGAGTGGAGCGTCGCAGGGCTTGGGGCCGCCGGCGGTGTGAGCAGCGGGGATGTGGTGGCGATTAGACCGGGGCGGCAGGTAGGCCGGTTTCGGCTGGCGCTGGCGGGAGCAGGTGCGTCGATCGCAGGCTCAGGGAGCTGGGTGTCGTCGCTGAGCAGGTCGTGGTAGCGGTCCTGATCGGTGTCGGTGACCCAGAAGCGGTGGAGCTTGGTGGGCGTGCGGAACTGGATGGGCACGATCGTGCCAGCGGCTGTTCGCCGGACCAGGACGTCGAACAGAACGTCCTTGGGAACAGGCGTGGCGTGTGCTTTGCCGCATCGGCGTACGCCATTGGGGCAGGGGTGCACGGCGTGGACGTCGCAGTGCCAGAAGTCCAGTTTGCGGAAGCCGGAGACGACGCGCAGGTCGCCGCTTCTGGCAATGACGTAGGCGGGGAGGTTGTCGCTGCGGGTCCAATGAGTGTCGTGGCGTTGGGCGTAGTCGGAGCGGTCGGTGTGCCAGGCCGGGGTGATGCCGTTCTTCTCTGCCTTGGCGGCGCGGGCGCGGACACCGCACAGACCGTCGGAGCCGATGGTGGACAGCTGGACTTCCCAGCCGATGCGACGGCCGTCGCTACCTTCGACGAGGGTGTCGGTCTGGATCCAGCTCCGGCCGGCTCGGGTGCGTACCTCGCTGTCGCCGTGGAAGCCGCCCTCCTCCGCCGCACGCAGGATCCGCTCCTGGTACGCCTTGTGCTCATCGCTCATGGGCACGACATGACGGGCTTCGTCCTCGCTGCGCTCGTGAACGGCTTCCCGCCGGCCATTACGCACACGAAGATGCATCCAGGCCTCGACACCCTGCTCCCGGCAGACGCCCCCGCACTGCAGCTCCCGCTCGTGCACGGGAGTGCGGAGCCGCCCGTGGTACCGGTCTATCCGGTAGATCGTCTCCCACAAGTCAGGAAACTCCGGGTGGTCAAGGTCGTCCTTGTTCAGGTCGATAAGAATCCGGAGCTTCGTGTGCCAGACGATATTGGCCACCCACTACCACCCTTTCTCGACAACTCCCGTCAATTTCACGGTAGGACGCGGCACTGACAACAAGTCAGGACATCGGCTCCCGCCGCAGTTGCGCCACCCCCGCTGCGCGCAGAGTCCGGCAGCATCGGGCCTGTTGCAGGCCGCATTCGCATGCGGGGTCTTCGGCCCCGGGTATGCGGCGACATACAGGTCTTCGCAGCTTGGAACGACCAGACTCCACCGGTGGGACCTGAGTGTCAGATCAGCGGGAGTCAGGCGGGAGCGCACGGTCAAGGAAGTCGAGCCGGGCCTGACGAGGTAGCTGACTGTCCAGCCCAAGAGCGGTGCGGATGGACTGAGCGCTCACGTCGCGCGGGATGTCCAGCCGCCGCTCCGCATCTCCGATGATCTCGCCGATGACGTCGTGGGCAGCAAGTGGGTGGTGCCGGATGAGCCAGTCGAGCATCTTCGCCACCGGCGTCACGATGCCGTAGAAGATCGCCGGGTCGCTGTCGCCAAGGGACTCGTCGAGTTCCTTGCCGGCAGCGAACTCGTCAAGGATGGCATGCCGGATGGTGACGGCCAGGTCATGCGGGTCGATGATGCTGCCCGTGTTGTCGGCCACGCTCCAGGCCAGTTCATCTGCGACCTCGTGAACAGCGCTCTCGGTACGGAAACGCAGAGCCCAGCGCTTGCGCCAGTCCGGCCGCTCCCACAGAACGCCGAAGAACCGGCGGGCCAACCGCTGACGCAGCTCAGACAGGCCGACGGGGAGGTTGTCGTCGCTGGAGTTGAGTTTTGCAGCCGCGCTCTGAGGTGAGCGGTCACGTTCTTCCGCCCAGTCCTCGGCCACCGGGCGAGCCCAGAGGTTACGGCCGTTGATCGTGGCCTGAGGCGGGGGTACATCGCGCTGGTTCCGAGCGATGTAGGCGCGGAGCGTGGAGGCCGCGATGTTGCCAATCTGCGCCATCTCAGGCACTCCGATGAGCTGGTCGGCGGCGAGTTCCGGTGCGGACAGACGCACTACGCACGCTGACAGCGGCCGCGCGTCGCGAGGCCGGCGGGAGGCCCACATGGCGAGGTGGTCGTTCCAGGTGTCTGGAGGCGGCGCGTCCAGGTCGAAGTTGGCGACCTTCAGAAGACGACCGCCGTCGGGGTGGGCATTGTCGTCGAGCAGGTCGGCGGCTGTGATGGTGATCGCCGCTTTGACGGGCCGGTGGTCGTATCGCTCACTGGGGGCGTCCCAGACCTGGTCGGGCCGGTGCCAGTTGGTTCCGTCCCACCAGTAGCCGCCCTGCCGGAACAGGAGTTGGGTTCCCCACCAGCTGCTGTGCCAGGGCGAGGCGTCATTGTCTCGCACCAGCAGAACAGTGCGGCCGTGCTCGGAGTGGTGGCGGACGACCCAGGCCAGGTCCTGACGGATCGGGTCGGTCGTGAAGGCGAGCCAGGAGTCGTCCACGCTGCGCTCCCGGTCCCAACGGCCCCAGGTGCCGCCCTCTTCGTGACGTCCGATGGCTTCGATTGCGGCGGGGTCGTCGACCGGGATGTGCTCGTCGTCCACGAAGGGCAGGCCGGGGACGGGGTGGTCGGTGCGCAGGCCGTTGGCAACGGGTTGAAGGCGATGCATCTGTGCTGTACTCCTCACACTCCAAGTGCTGTAGATATCTACAGCGTATGCGATTCCCTGGGTACAGCGCAGTGAAACCCGCTTCCGCAAGGGGAAGTTGGCACGTCTTCGCCTGCAGCCCACGTCACCGGCGTGCTGGTCATCGCAAAGCCGCCGCCCACGCCGGCGCCTTCCCGCCCGGCATGCCACCAGGGCCCGGGTCTGCGCCGCCAGGCGATCCGCACACTGACGGCTGCTACGACTGGGAAGACTGTGGAGTGAACGCAAGCGGCGGCATCCGTGGACACGCGCCCGTACCCGACCCGGGCCCCCGAGGAGTTGGCAGGGAAGGCCGGCAGATTGCGGCACTGACGGCGGCCGGCTGCGTTCGGGTCTTCACCGACAAGAAGTCAGGCAAGAACGCCGAGCGCGAGGAACTGTGGAAGTGCCTGGACTACCTACGGCCCGGCGACACCCTGGTGGTGCCCTCCCTCGACCACCCGGGCCGCTCGATCCAAGACCTGATTGCCATCGTCTCCGGCCTCCGCAAGCGCGGTATCGGCTTCCAGCCGCTGCACGAGGCCCTCGACACCACGACCCCGGGCGGGCGCCTGGTGTTCCACGTGTTCGCCGCGCTCACGGAGTTCATCCGGGAACTGATCGTGCAGGGCACGCACGAGGGTCTTGCGGCGGCTCGCGCCCGGGCGAGCAGATCGGGCGGCCGCCGGCCATGAACGCGGAGCAGGTCCGGCACGCCCGCGCCCTTCTCGCACAGCCGGAGAACACCATCACCTCGATCGCGAAGTTACTCGGGGTCTCCCGTACGACTCTGTACAAGTCCGTGCCGGAACTGGCCGCGGGGCGGGACTCCCTCGTCTCTGGGGACGCCCCGGCCATGAACGCGCCCCGGCCCTGATGGGGGCAAAAGATTCTCGCGAAGACTTGCGCAACCGTGTGACCTGCTAAAACGGCGGATTTTCGCGAGAGTTGCGTAGCTAGCCCCCTCGTCCCTCAACCTCTCTCCACGGCTCCGGCGCCACATTCATCCCACTGCGATCCTTGGAGAGAACGCATGTCCCTCAGTTCCGGCGACGCGGCCCTGATGCTGGTCGTGCTCCTGCTCGGTGCCGCTGCGGCGTACATCACGCACCGCCACCCCACAGCCACCCAGCCACTGCTGGTTGCTCTCGGCGTCTTGACCTTGGCGGCCGCCGTTGCGGGTGCAGTCACCGGCTCCTGATGCCCCTGGGCCCGGGGAGGACCCCCGGGCCCAGGGACCGGTAGCAGGTACGGGGCCATATTGGTCTGTTTTCTGTGGCACCCAGGCCGCGTGCTGGGGCAGCATCTCCGTATGGTCAACTACGTGCCCTCCCCTGACGAGGTGGCCGCCGCGCGGACCCCCAACGGCGGCTGGTCGAAGAAGCAGCTTGCGGAATGGGGTGTCCCCTGGCCTCCGCCGACGGGCTGGCGCAAGCACCTAGAGGCGAAGTGGAGCGGTGAGGACGTCGGTCCGTTGCCTCGTGAGGAGCCGGGCCAGGACGCCCTGTTCTGACGGATTACGGCTATCACGGAACGTGCAGACGCACGATCCGACGCCAATGTTCCTCAACCCCCAGGACCGAATCGGCCCTCGACGCAGCGACAGCCCCCTAGCTCAGGTGCAGAACATGACCAGCACCACACCGGCTATCTCATGCGGCGTTCACCCTTTTCGGCGGGTGGGGAACGTCTCGTTCCACGGACGCCCCTGTCCTCCAACTCCGGGAGGCGGGGGCGGGCGTCGTCGTACCTCGCTCACGTCTGGCACTGCTTCGTCGCGGCTCCGCTCCAGTTGCTCCACGCCCCGCCGGCCGGCCTCACATGCACCCGGATTTCGGCGGTGGCGTTGACGGGGCCGCAGACGCGGTCGGTGTTGCCGATCTCAAACGGGCCGATCGTGGACCTGCGCTGGACGATCGTGCGGCCGTTGCCGAGCTTGACCCAGTGGCCGCCTTCGCGGATCCGGAAATACGCTTCGTAGTCGACGTAGGAGGCGTGGGCGCGGGAGTTGGTGATGACGGCGTGGGCGGTGATGTTCCGCATGAAGACGTGGCCGTCCTTCCACCGTTCGGCGGAGATACAGCCCTGTGCGCCGATGTTCTGGGTCGAGACGGCGCCTCCGCAGGCAATGGCGGTGGCGTGGGCGTCTGCCGGCAGTGCCAGCGCGGTCAGCAGGGCTGCTCCTGCTGTGGCGGCGAGTTGTTTCAGTTTCATGGGTTCCTCTCGGTTCGGGGTGTGCCGAAGACCAGACTGTCAGTCAGACCATGCGCCGGTACTCGTTCCATGCCTTTGCAGCGGTCAGCATCCCGGTCATCCACGGTTCCGGATCGTCAGCGGTGATCTCCTCCCGGACGCTGACGGTGGCCACCGTGAGTGTGTCCAGGCCCTCCTTCGTCGCCGTGGCCCACGCGGGCACCTGGGAGGCCCATCGCTCCGCCTTACGGGGCGTGTGACCCTCCCTGATGAGCCACACCGCCCATAGGGCAGGGTCGATCCATCCCGCGCCGTACGACGTCCACGCCCAGCCGACCAGTACCTCCCGGTCCTGGGCGATCAGGACGTTGGTGGGAAAGCAATCCGTGTACAGCAGCATTTCCCCGGCGAAAAGCTCCGGCGTGGGACTGTGGTTCTTCATCCGGTCCGGAGATCCCACCCGGCCTCCTGGACATGCCACAGCAGGGCCGGGGCGACGTCGCGTACGGAGGGAGCCACGTCGGCTTCCCGCTGCTGCGTCCACGCCCGTTTGTGTTCCTGTCGCAGCCCCTTGACGAAGACCGTGCCGCCGGGGGGTATGGACGCGGACGGCGATCTCGCTGTTGAGGCCGCCGGAGACGTTTTCCGCCTTCAAAACGCGGCCGGCCCGCAGCTCGGTCTCGCGTCACTCAACGTGAGACCGAGTTCTCGGCGACAAGAAATACGCGACACCTCAACATGCGAGCCCACCAGTCCCAAGGCCGGCATTGGACCCGTTGGCCCTAACACCCCTTAACCGGCGGTACCGGGTAGTCATGGCTGGCTCGAACTCTGTCCTCCGCCGAGCTTGCCGAAGCACTGGTCTGGGGGCTGCCAGTTCGGATCGTTCTTCGGCGGCACGCACGGCCCAGGAGGCGGCTCCTCCGGCTCACTGCCCCGTTGATACATCTTTGACTTGTCGGGCGTACAGCCGTTCGCCAGCTGGCAGGCCAGCTCGGGAATGGAGTTCCTCAGGTCCGGGAGGTCAGTGGCCGTTGCAGGACCCGGAGCATTCTTGATCGTGTTCAAAATGTCGGGCGGCTCCATGCCGTGGGTTTCCGGCGGCGCGTTCCTCTGCCCCTGGTGGGACTGCTGATTGCCGCCCACCGTGCCGCAGCCGTACGGCGTATCGCACGAGTTGCCCGCGTCGGCGCCGGACCGGGGAGGCGCCCCGAAGGTCTGTGTGTCCGCGGTACGGCCGGAGGTTGCTGTGCCGGTGTGGGCTAGGCGGGCGTTGTTGTTGCTGCTGTCATTGGTGGTCGACGACGCAGCGCCATCCGACGAACTGGTCGTCGTTGTCGTCTCCCCGCTGCTGTTGACCGAGGACGCCCCCTCGTCGGCAGTGGACTGCTCCTGATCATTGCTCGCCTGGATGTCGTTCTCCTGGTCGGCGCCCCCCTGATCATTGCTTTCTTGATCGCCAGCCCCTTGATCGTCACCACCTGAGGTGTCCGAATCATCGGCGGGCACGGCAGAGGATGCCTCTGGAAACTGGACGGTTGCCGTGGCGGTAGCGGCTCCGGCAGGAACGAGGAACACGGCGGCGCAGCAGGATGCGTAGAGAAGCCCGAGGCCCCTCCGCCGAGTAGGGGTGAGCATGGTGATTCCCAATGTGTGTGTGATGAATGCGATGCGTTGCGGGCTCTGACGGCCCAGTCGTTCGCATGGCGGATGCATGGCGCCGATCCTTATGCGGCCCATCCTTCTCCCCTGGGCAGCATTCCGCAGCTCAGCCACCTCACGAGCAGAGCAGTCCTGATCAGCTTCTGCCCTGGCAGTCACTCGCGGGCTCCGTCAGGGCACGCTCCACCGGCCAGCCGCAGTGCAGCCGCCCAGCGTGTAGGGGTGCCGGTAACGGGTCTGGCATGAGCCGTAACTCGCCGTGAAGGGCGTCTGGTTAGGGGTACGGTCATCGTGTCGTCTTCGGCCGATTTGGGGGGGGTGCTGTGGTCCCGGGGGCAGAGATCGCGGCGGGGTATGTGTTCGCTTGGCTGGTGCGCAAGGCTCGCCGGGCGGCGGGGCGTGTGGACGCGCAGGTCGACCAGGCGGTTGATGCGGGGATGGACCGGCTGCACGAGCTGGTCAGTTCCCGGCTGGGGTCGGATCCGGCGCTGGAGCGGGCGGAGGAGGAGGCCGGGCAGGGCGGCGAGTTGTCGGAGCGTACCCGGCGGCGGCTGACGGATTCCCTGGAGGATGTCGCTGAGCGGGACGGGGAGTTCGCCGCGGCGTTGGAGCGGCTCGTGGAGCAGCTGCAGGCATTGCGCCCCCTCGCGGACGGTGCCGCAGCGGGCGGGGACCGCGTCGTTTTCTCCGACGGCACGTTCCACGGCCCGGTCCTGGGCAAAGGCACCCAGCACAACCACTACGGTGAGGCGCCGGGTGACCGATGACGTCCCGCAGCCCGGGAAGAGCGCCGGTGTCGGGGACCACGTCGTTTTCTCCGACGGCACGTTCCACGGCCCGGTCCTGGGCAAAGGCACCCAGCACAACCACTACGGAGCGTCCCGGCCGCCAGCCGAGTGGCCGCATCAAGTGGGAGTGATCCCGCCGCGGGCGTGCTCCTTCCAGGACCGGGCGGAAACCGTCCGGCTGCGTGGGGCGCTGACGGGTGGACAGGCCGCGGTCCTGGTCGGGCAGAACACCGTCCGGGGGCAGGTGCTGTCCGGGATGGGCGGGGTGGGCAAGACCCAGCTCGCCGCCGACTACGCCCGCACCGCCTGGAAGGACGGCCACCTGGACGTCCTGGTCTGGGTCACCGCCAGCGCCCGCTCGCCCGTGGTGGACGGCTACGCCCAGGCCGGTGTCGAACTGTGCCGGGCGGACCCCGACGAGCCCGAGCAGGCCGCGCGGACGTTTCTGGCCTGGCTCACCCCCAAGGCCGGGCAGAAGCCGTGCCGGTGGCTGGTCGTCCTGGACGACGTCGCCGACCCCGACGACCTGGTCGTCAACCCGAACGATCCCGACAACCGGTACAACCTGTGGCCGCCCGCCAGCCCGTACGGCCGGACGCTGGTCACCACCCGCCGCCGGGATGCCGCCCTGACCGGGGAAGGCCGCCGCATGGTCGAGGTCGGACTGTTCACCGAGACCGAAGCCTCCGCCTACCTCACCAGGTCCCTGGCCGACCGCGGCCGAGAAGAGCCCGCCGGCCAGCTCACGGCCCTCGCCGCCGATCTCGGATACCTGCCCCTAGCCCTGGCCCAGGCAGCCGCCTACCTCGTCGACTCCGGCCAGATCGCGGCCGCCTACCGCGCCCTGCTGGCCGACCGCACCGCCACCCTTGCCGATGCCGCCCCCGACCGTCTCCCCGACGACCAGACCATCCCCCTGGCCGCCGCCTGGTCCCTGTCCCTCGACCGCGCCGACATTCTCCGTCCCGCCGGTCTGGCCCGCCCCATGCTCCAGCTGGCTGCCCTGCTCGATGCCAACGGCATCCCGGAAGCCGTGCTGACCAGCCCGCCCGCCCTGGCACACCTCGCACATCACCGCCCCCCAACCTTGCCTGGAGCTGCCCGGCGACCGGGATGGTGGCCAGGCAAGCGTCAGCACCCGCTGGCACAGGCCACCTCCAAGGAGGCGACTGACGCCCTGCGGGCCCTGCACCGCCTCAGCCTCATCAATCACACCCCAACCGCGCCCCACCAGACGGTCCGCGTCCACCAGCTCATCCAGCGCGCCACCCGCGACACCCTCACCCCTGACCAGCTCAACCAGCTCGCTCGCACCGCCGCCGACGCCCTCATATCTGCCTGGCCCGACATCGAATGCGACACCGCCCTCGCCCAGGCCCTGCGCGCCAACACCTACGCTCTCACCAACTGCGCCCAGGACGCCCTGTACACCCCCGATATACATGAAGTGCTGTACCGCACCGGCTACAGCCTCGGCGAGAGCGGCCAGGTCAACGCCGCCATCAGTCACTTCCAACACATGCTGGACACCGCCGCCACTCACCACAGCCCAGACCACCCCGACACCCTCGCCACCCGGCGCAGCCTCGCCTTCTGGCGGGGGGTGGCGGGGGGTGCGGCCGGCGCCGCCGCCGCATTGGCGGAGCTGCTGACCCACACGCTGCGGGTGCGGGGCAAGGACCACCCCGACACCCTCGCCACCCGGCACGACCTCGCCTTCTGTCGAGGAAGGGCCGGGGATGCGGCCGGCGCCGCCGCCGCATTGGCGGAGCTGCTGACCCACACGCTGCGGGTGCGGGGCAAGGACCACCCCGACACCCTCACCATCCGGCACGACCTTGCCTGGTGGCGGGGGCAGGCGGGGGATGCGGCCGGCGCCGCCACCGCATTGGCGGAGCTGCTGCCCCACACGGTGCGGGTGCTCGGCAAAGACCACCCCGACACCCTCACCACCCGGCTCAGCCTCGCCTACTGTCGGGGGCAGGCGGGGGATGCGGCCGGCGCCGCCACCGCGTTCGCGGAGCTGCTGCCCCACACGGTGCGGGTGCTCGGCAAAGACCACCCCGACACCCTCACCACCCGGCGTAGCCTCGCTCAGTGGCGTGGGGAAGCGGGGGATGCGTCCGGTGCCGCCGCCGCGTTGGCGGAGCTGCTGCCCCACATCGTGCGGGTGCTCGGCAAGGACCACCCCCACACCCTCGCCACCCGCGGTGACCTCGCCCGGTGGCGTGGGGAAGCGGGGGATGCGTCCGGTGCCGCCGCCGCGTTGGCGGAGCTGCTGCCCCACATGGTGCGGGTGCTCGGCAAGGACCACCCCGACACCGTCACCACCCGGCACAACCTCGCCGACTGGCGGGGGCGGGCGGGGGATGCGTCCGGCCCCGCCGGATAGCGATCCCTCACAGAACACCGAGATCGACTCACCGATTGCGGCTCATAGCAAAGCCGTTACCTGCACCCGCAGTACGCAAGGTCAGCGTCGGCGGCTGGCCCGTCGGCGGCCGGCCCTTGTCAGGTCGCGGGCCCGGCTCTCCAGATCATCAGCGAGACTCTGATCAGCAAGTGGCGGAAGGCCGTCCTCGGTGCTGCAGCAGGGCGGCTTCGTTCGCTCGCCCTGCGGCGGACGCTCCAGGCCTGCCAGCTCGTAGAGGAGCGTGTACACGTCGTTGTGCGGATCGTCATCGCCGTGGGGTCCGACGATGACGATGGTCGCTTCGTCCTCAGCCGTGAAGGCCACGACCACTCGCAGGGCGCGGACCAGGTGTTTTACACACAGGCGCTCGACTATGTCCCCGGTGAGCCTGTATCCGAGGGCTCTGCAGCCTTGGCTTCTCAGCTCGCTCGGGAACTGGTCGTATGCGGCTCGGTGCGCTCGCCGCAGGTCTGTGACCTGCTGCTTTGCGAGTGGCGTGACATGGACCGTGACAGGCACTGACGCAGCCTAGTGGGCTTGCGCTGCCTCTTCCTCATCTTTGGTCAACGCTGGTTCGACCTGCCCCTTGCGTAGTTGTTGGAGGCTGGTCTTCAGGTCTTCTCGGTCGAGTAGAGCCGCGTCTTACAGGCGGTTCCAGACGGCGTTGATGAGGTCCCTGTTGCGGCCCGCAGCCCGCAGGTCCTTCACCAGGTGGAACACGCGGTGGAGCTGTATCGGGTCCAATCGTTGGGGGTGCTCGCTCACCAGGGACAGCACGCCCTCGGCAACCCACGTCCTGACGGTACGGTCGCTCATGGCTAGCAAGGACGCCGCGATCTTCAGGCGGACTGGCTCGGCGGTGCAGAGTGCGGCCTCGGCGACGCTACGAAGCTCCGATGCTTCGTCCGGCTTCTGGCGCTCGATCCGTTCCGCTACGGCCTCCACTCGCTCTACGCGCTCAAAGAGCGCTCTGACCTGCTCTTCTTCTCGCTCCAGTGTTTGCGTCATGGCTACCTCCCCCTGTTCCTTACTTCAAAATATCCGAGGTTATTTAGAAGTTGCAATGGGAGTAGCAACCCGTGACGTAAAGACGCTGCCTCCCCTCGGGCCGCTGTCCCATGCAAACAGGGTGGGCGCCATGACGAGGCGCGCTTGCGCAGGGGCCTACTGCCAGTGAGCTGCGGCATTTCCCGTCCGTGAGAAACGAGATGGGCGTCTCCCGTTCGCGGCCGGACCTGGGTCCACAGATGGCGAAGGTCCTCGACGTGCCGGTGGAGTTCTTCATCGCCGGCAGGCCGAGCCAGCGTCTCGACTCCTCGGTGGCCCACTTCCGCAACCTGCGCAGCACGCCGAAGGCTCAGCGCGAGCGGGCCCTGGCGTTCGCCGAGCATTTGAAGATCGGTTGGTCCTGTTACCTCTAACGGGGCCAACCGAGTCGGTTCCAGGTGGGCGGCGACGGCGTGCCGAGCACGGCAAGCTGGGGTTCGCGGACCGCCTCCGCCGTGCACCGCCCGCCTCTCAGAAGAGCCCGAGCTTCTCCTCGATGAAGTAGATGAAGGTCGAGACCGTGATGAAGCCACCGCCGGAAGAGGCGGCGGCACCGAGCGGTGCGGCACCCAGGTGTCGTACCACTAGGTAGCAGATCAGCGCGCCTGCAAGGCCGCCGAGCACGCCGACGACGATGGACAGGGCCCGGATCGTGGCCTTGAGACGGTCCACGTCCCCGTGCGATGGCGGGCGAGGATGGAACTGGGTATGAGCGCCTATGGTGGGCACAGGGCCCCCTCCAATCTGCCGGTCAGACCGGCGGGTGTGACCGCACCGCCCCTTTGGGCGCCAACCTGCGAGGGGCGGTGCGGTTGTTTCCCCGAGCCCTACTGCTCGGACGACTCCTGGGTGGCGGGCGTGAGCCCACGGTGGTGGAACGGCTCCTTGAGGGAGTACAGCGGCCGGAAGGCCCGTCCGGTGGGGACAGCAAGGGTCTCGTAGGCCTCCACGCCGGCGTGTTCGAGGACCTGGTGGTGGAGCAAGTCGTTGATGCCGTTGGCGACGGTCCTCTCGGCGAGGCCGTACCATTCGCTGATCTTGGCCTGGGTGAGCGGGAACTTCGGCTTCCGCTGCACGAGGGCGATCAGGTACATGGCTTTTCCCGGAAGACACAGGGCCGTGTGGAGGTCGTGCTCCCAGTACTCGAAGGGGAGCTGGAAGTACGGCTCGTCGGTGATCGGCGGCTCGTAGGGCGAGTCCGAACCGTCCTCGAGGAGTTTGGTGACGGTGGTCCGTCGCTTCGTACCCCGGGAGGTTGAGATGACGTGCAGGCCCTTGAGCGCCTTCCATCCCCGGGAGACCGCAGACGCTCCGGTCTTCTCGTCGAAGACACCGAGGGTCCGGGCCCAGGTCGCGGACCAGTCGGTCACCGAGTAGTCGCCGCCGCTGGTGACGGCGGCCACCAGCAGGTAGAGGTCGAGAGCGCGTTCCTGTTTGTTGGAGACGAGGGAACGCAGTGCGCCGGGGGCCGTCTGCGGGGCCCTTCCGGTCTGGACGAAGGCCCTCCTGATCGGCGCAGTCCGGTTCGCGCGCTTCGAGCGCTCCAGGAGCAGTTCGATCGTGCGCTCCTGCGTCATGAGGGCCGGTATCGCATCGTCCTCGTGCGCGGCATCAGCCTCCCGCTCGGGGCGAGTTGCCTCGTTCTGAGTCACCGTCATGACATCCATCATCGCATGAAGATGCCGGGACTCCAGACTTGATTTCTGCAGTCAGCTACGCTGACTTGACGGTTTGTAGTGTGCAGTAAGAGGGCCAAGTGAGATAGCTATGTGAGACTCCGGTATAGGACGAACATTCAGATTACCCGTAGCGCGGTTTGACGAACCGGAAGGGGCGAGACGTCGACCGAGTCGCGCTTGCTCCGCAGATGAAGATTTTTGAGTCGCCCGGCACACCGAAACGCCCGAGCACCGCCCTGAAGCTGGATGGGCGAGGCCATCGAGATCGAGCGGCCGGGTCCGCGACGGCCTGCTGGAGATCGGCAAGAAGCTCGCATCCCCCCACTGGTCACCAACGACTCCCATCCACGACGCCCTGCTGTGCATCCAGACCGGCAAGAACCTCTCCGACCCGGACCGCTTCAAGTTCGACGGCACCGGCTACTACCTGAAGTCCACGGACGAGATGTACGCCATCGACTCCTCGGACGCCTGGCAGGAGGGCTGCGCCAACACCCTCCTCGTGGCCGAGATGGTCGACACCACCGGCATGTTCGAGAAGCGCGACCTCATGCCCAAGTTCGACATCCCCGAGGGCTACACCGAGGTCACCTGGTTCGAGGAGGAGGTCCGCCGGGGCACGGAGCGCCGCTTCCCCGGCGGCATCCCCGACGACCGCCAGAAGCAGGCCGAGTACGAGATGGACGTCATCATCTCGATGGGCTTCCCCGGCTACTTCCTCGTGGTCGCCGACTTCATCATGTGGGCCAAGAACAATGGCATCGCCGTCGGCCCCGGCCGAGGCTCCGCGGCCGGCTCGATCGTCGCCTACGCCATGGGCATCACCGACCTCGACCCGATCCCGCACGGCCTGATCTTCGAGCGGCGGCAGTGGCGGCTGGGCGGGTGGACGTACTGGGTGGGTATCCCGCTGTGGGCCGCCGATGGGACGACCGAGCGGGTCGAGCCGGGCGAGTACCAGGTGTGGCTGACTGCCGATCAGGCCAGCCCGGTGGGCGGGGTGTCGTACGAGCAGGTCCCGACCCATGCCCTGCCCACGACCGATCCGGGCGACGACTCCGGCCGGTGGGGTGGAAGGTCCAGCGCATTCCGCCGAGGAACGGCCGTCCCGGCGCCGTGGTGGTGCACATCTGGGACTGCGCGGACGCCCCTGCCGGCAACGAGGAGTTGGACGTATGCGTCGCGCTCGACGTGCTGCGCTCGACCGCCGACGGGGTCCTCTGCAAGGAGTGCGGGGCGGCGGTGGCCTTGGGCCCGCTGTTGCAGGGGCGGGACCGTGCGGCCTCGTCGCGGACGATCTCAGCTCGCGGAGGCGGGGTAACCCGCGCCACCGAAGTTGAGCGAACTCGACGCTCTTGGGGGGTCTGAGCTGCGGTTTCCTAAAACCCAGGTACTCCCTTTCTAGGGAGGAAATCCGGGGGAGTTCTGCGCATTGCCGGGTCATGCTTTCAGCGGTACGACGGAAGGCGGCCCTAAAGCCCTCCAACAGGTCGGGATGCACCGCCAGTTGGTGTATTGTTTCCAGCATTACACCTCCTCGGCTGCCCGGGTGGCATCCAGCTGGTTCCACCGGCGAGAGGAGGTGAGGTGTGATCACCGGAAAGGGCCCCGAGGGGGGTAGCGATCCGGTGTGGGCGAAGCTGCTTCGTCGGGCCACGGACGTGGCCCGGTTCGTGGGGGCCGTCCTTCAGGCCGTGTACTACGCCCTGAAGGTCTGGTGACCTGCGGCTAAAGAAGTGATGGGCCCTACCCTCGGCCAAGGGTGGGCCCATCGTCGTCCTACACCGCCTGGGCCCCGCGTACTTGCTGACGGCGAGCGGCGGGGCTCAGTCATGTGGACAGTAGTGCAACGACGGTGAGGTCGTGCTGGGCACAGACTACCACCGCAAGTTCAATTTTTCCCCTGCCTGCGTCAATTGTGATTTCGGCATGCTTTCGCCGGTCGCCATTCAATTTGGTCGCCTCGTTTTCATCTTTCGCGAGACTTCACCAATTTGACTTCGCCGGATGCGATTTGAGTTCCCCGGCCCTCGAACCTTTCGGTTCGGGTAATTTCCCGCGGTGCGGTCTTTCCTGTGTTTTGGGTGTGGGCAGGCAGACGAATGGCTGTGTTGGATAACGGGCCTGGGCTTGCGCACCCGTCGGCGGGCCAGCCGTTACCGGCCGACGGGGTGAAGAGGATCAACCACCGGACTGCCGGATCGTTGCCCGACGGGACTGCCGGATCGTTGCCGGACACGACCCTTAGCGTCAGTCCGTCCGCTCCAGCCGGTCACACGGCCCCGCTTGACCGGCAGCGCCGACTCACCGGTGAGTCAAGCGACACGGCTTGACCGACGGCCCGCGCTCAACGCTGGCTCGGCCGGCGCACGGCTGGCTCACGCTGGTCCACGGGGGTATAGATACCCCCCAAGGGCCGTATACAGCTGACTCACGCTGGTCCATGGCCAAGCCACTCGCGTATACGGGCGGCCTACCGGTGTCGACCGGTGGTGTAGACCGGCAGTCGACACCGGTCCACGCCAGTTCCATGCAGGGCTGTCTCACCTGTCTCATGGCCCTGTTTCCCGTGGTCCACTCGGGTATGCCGGCGTCCACTCGCGTATACGACACCGGTTCACCTCGGTCGACGGCCCGTTCGTCCCGTCTCGTGGCTGGCTCATCGTGTCTCACGGCCGTCGCACCCCGGCTCGTGACTGTTGGCCTTGACTCGGATGTGAGTCAAGCGGGGCCGCTTGACCGGCTGCAGCCGACGAGAGCGTCGACCTGTAGCCAGGGGCTGCGATCAACGAGACTGAAGTCCGGCGGTTGCTCCACTTCACCCGTTCGGCGGAACGGTTAAGCCTGGCCCGCCGACGGGGTGCAGGCCAGGCCCGTTATCCGAACACGGCCAGCATCCGTCCATGCAGGTCATGGGCATGTCAACACTCCGCCCACCCGGTAGGTGGATAGATGCGCCTACGCGTTTCCGCTTGGGCGGCTTTTCTCTGCCGATCAAGCAGTGCTCGGAATCGCGCCAGCGTGCAGAGTGGAAGCCTAGCGGCCGCCTTCGGGGGAGTAATGGGGAGGCCGAGCAAATACCGGCTCGCGGTGGAGTATGCCTACCGGGACTGCGTTGGCTGGGCACGTTGTCCGGGCATTGAGTGGAACGGCCGGGCTGGGGCCGCTACCCCCTCTATCACTCGTTCCGCCCGTATCCCATCCTCGAAGTGGCTGGCCATGACGGCGCTGGTGGGGACCCATCCGCCCGGAGTGGCGATGACGTACTGCTGCCGATGTCGGGCTGGGTGGCCCGGAGGCGTCCGGTGGGCCTCCGGGCCTGCCCGGCGTCAGCCAGCGGCGACGTTGAGGTGGCTGGCCAGGGCGACCGCGCCAGCGTGCGCGAAGCCGGTCCACACTGCACCGATGCGCGTGTCCTCGACGGCCCAGCCGCCGCGCAGCTTGATGACGCGGTAGCCAGTGGTGGCCATGGGCTCCTCCTGAAGGGGTTGGTGCGGGTCGTCCTGACAGGCTCTGCCCCGGAGACAGCCCGCACTCCCATCCGCCCCTGGCGGGCCTGCATGCAGCCGTGCACCTTGACGCGAGGCTGCGCCCGCTCCCCCTCTAGCCGGACGTACGACCTTGGGCCCCCCTCCCAGGTTCTTGGCACCCTTGGGCATCAGGTCGCCGGGTCTCGGTCAGGGGACTCTGCGTTGTCCATCAACCGATCCGTTCTGGGACAACGGAGCTCGGACGTCGACGTGCCGGGCCGGAGCCCGCTTCCGGCGTCCGCCAAAGGTGTCCAACAACTCGGTGGTCCCGGACTCGCAGGCCCGGGACCACGTGTCTGCCCGATCGTCTGTCTTTATTCGTTGCTGGTGGTGTCGGCTGACGATGCCAGCTCGCTGCGCCGGCGGGCCATCTGGCGGCGCAGTCTGCGTATGGCCAAGCCCGACAGGCTGATGAGTACGCCGCTCAGCACGTTGATGGCAAAGTCTTGGATCACAGACCCCATGAAGGCGTGGGTGCGCTGAAGGGCCGGACTGCGCACCGCGCTCCTCGCGTGCGGAACTCGACCGAAGGAAAAGGGAACGCTGGCTCAGCCCCGGCCCGAAGCAGAAGCCAGCGGGAACGGCGACCAGGCGCCGTTCATGCTGGCTTCGGTCATTCGGAGGTCAGGAAGACGGCAGGCAGGTGAGCCTGCAGGAGAGCGCCACTTGGAGCGCGCGCGTCGGGCGAGAGCGTCCATCACGAGAACGCTTCCCTGGGCTGCCCTGCGAACGCCAGTGATCACGGCCGTTCTGGAGAAGGGTTCCGTTACGCTGACGCGCCTGATCACCATGAGCACGGCGGTCTCGACGGTGGTGAACCGGCGTCGGCACATAGAGCACTGCCGGCGTCGCCTGATCGAGGTACCGCTGTCTCTTCCCTGGCATCGATTACGACTGTGGGCGCGGAACACGAGGGGCACTGCATGGGCCCCTCCTCGGTCGGCGGAACTTGACCGGACCACTGTAGAACTCAAAAGCGCGCCGTGTTGGAGGAACCGGGCTGGTTCACAGCCGGTTCGTCCGGTTCCGTCAGCCCGCGCATCTCCCCATATGCAGCAAGGGTGTTGTGGCAAACTTGCCGTAGTTCTCGACCGGGATCGCCCGGCAGATGGTTCGCGACCGTCGGAGAGCACGCAACGGAGCTGATCCCGCCCAGCCAAATGGAGCGGGTGCAACCGGCCGACGATTCAAGATCGTTGGATCGGTTGGTTTCCGTTGCGGCAAGCCGCCCCGTCAGTGCGGAGATGACTAGCCCTGGCGGAGTTGCATCGTGGCGGCGATCTTGCCGTTCCTCTCTCGGATCCCCTTCCTTGTTTGGGCCGTCCTTGCGGTCGCTGGGGTCTATCTCGTCCTGATCGCGGTTCTCTCGGTCACCGCGGTGTACTCCGCGAAGCCCGCGCGGCGTCGCGCGGCCGCCGACATGGTGCGGATTCTGTGGTTCACCCACAGCAGGGATGAGTAAGGATGTCGGGTTCGTACGACGGGCCAGACTCCGCCGTGGGTTAAGCCGTCCGCTTCCGCAGGGTGGGCGGCCGGTCTGTGGGATTGGCGAGCAAACGGCGGACGGTCTCCGGGTGCCAGCGTTCCCCGCGCTTGGGCCGGATGCCCTCGGCCTCCAGAACCGCGACGATCTCGCGGAAGGACACGGCGTTCGCGACATCCCTACATCAGGCGCCCCCAGGAGGTGCGTAGGTGATGCCGACGTCTCCGGCGGAGGTAGCGGCGAGGGTCACGACCTTCCATATCGCGGCGGGAACGCCAGCCCGGGGAACGTCCCAGGTGTCGTTGAGGAGATCTACGGTCAATCCCACGGACTTGCCGTCCGGACCCTTGGCCGAGAACTTGACCTTCTCCGCTGTCCACGGCTTGGCGTGGACAGAGGTGAACTCCACCAGGGCGTGGTACGCCGCGAAGTCCTTGCCGTTTCGGGTGAGGGTGAGAGTGCCCGGCCGAAGGTTGATACCGACGTGGACCTGGGTGTCTTCCTGCACGATGACGGGTTCGCCGGTGGCGCTCAGGTCCACGCTGCTCTCCAAGTGGGTGAGGTGGTGTCCAGCTGCTCAGCATGGCAGCTGAACACCCGCCGGGAGAGGGCGTCCATAAACCGAAGGATGTCCTGCACCTGCTCCAGTGATCAGGTCGACGAGGACGCGAGGAAGGCGACCACCATAAGTCCGAGGCTAGCCACCCCCATGAAGGCTCTGCCCCCGGCACCCAACCCCGCCAGCACGGGCGCCCCCTGCCAGACGGCCACAACCCCGGACACCAGACCAACAACCAGCGCTACGCACAGCACAACAACAACCGACAGGACTCCGACAACCATGACGGGCCTCCCCTTCCACACACGGGCAGGGGAGGCCAGTTCTGGTGCCGGGCAGGCAGCCGAAGTCTGACCACCCCTGTTGACGAGACAACAGACGTGATCACGCTGTGCGGCCGAGTCGCACACACGTAGCGGCTGCCTGCTCTCGTCGCCCCGTCACGGATATGTGCGGGCTGCCTCAGAACAGCAGGACATTGGATCACTCAAGGCTCGGCGGATCCGTCACAGCTTCCAACGCCCAAGCGCCTCAAGCCATTCCCGCCGCCCCGCAAGGAATGTGGACCTATTCGGGCAGCATTCGGAGCTGTCCGGGCGATGTGCGGCCTGAGCTGGGGTCTTCTCTTCTCGGAGTACAGATTCTCGCGAGAGTTGTGAGGCTAGCCCGCGTGCGCTGCATGGTGCGGCCTGCGACGCGGATGGGCCGCGTCTCACCATCCGCACCTGGGAGTTCAACGTGAACGGTCTCGACACCCGCACCGCCGTACTGCTGCTGGCGGGCGCCGGCGCCACGTACGTCGCCTTCCTGCACCCGGCTGTCGGAGTCGCGGTCCTGGTGGGCCTGGCCGTGGTCGGCCTCCTCCACGCCCTGATGCGATGACACCTTGGTGTCCGGGTTGGGCCTGGAGCCCTCTACGAGGTGCGCTGGCGCGGGTACAGGATCGGTGGCTTGTCGGTCGGGTTGGCAAGCATCCGGCGGACGGTTTCCGGGTGCCAGCGGTCTCCGCGCTTCGGCCGGATACCTTCGGCCTCTAGCACCGCGGCGATCTCACGGAAGGACAGCTCGTCCTCGTCGCGGAGCTGGCGGGCACGGGCGCGGCCGGCCTGCTCCGCTTCCGCCTCGGCCGGCTCCTTCTGGTGGGCCCGCCATCCGTACGGCGGGGCACCGTAGGCGTATCCGCCCTGTTCGGCCTTCTCGCGCCGTCCGTGACGGAGTCGGGCGGCGATCATCGACCGCTCCAACTGGGCAAAGACGCCCATCATCTGGCGCATGGCGGTGCGCATCGGGTCGTCCGGGTCGTCCGGGTGGACTTCCCCGGAGTCCGCGGTGAACGCGCGTCCGCCGTGCTTCCAGATCTGGGCCAGGATGGCCTCCTGGACGACGAGGGTGCGGGCGAACCTGTCGAGGTTCGGCGCAATGATGCCGTCCGCGGTGCCGTCCTCGATCTCGGTCAGTGCGTCGGCAAGCCCGGGGCGTTCAGCGCTCTCCAGCGTTCCGGAGCGTCCTTCATCGCGGTAGATGGTGCGGCCAAGCCGGTGGCCAACCTCGCGGCACCACCGGCGCACGTGCTTCTCCTGAACGTCGAGTCCGTACCCGTCGAGTTGGCGCCCGGTGCTGACGCGGATGTACCCCACAAGCCTCATGGGCACATGATGACGGGCTGTACTGACAATGGGCCGTGACCTGGAGTGTCACAGAAGGTGGCATAACTGTGACGCCGGAGAGACCCTATCGAGCCTTGAGCGGCTGCCACTGAGGCTGCGTCAGGCAGGGAGGTGGGGCGGTACCTCCCCGGCCCGGCCGCCAGCTCCAAGGGTCCGCCGCAGGGCCGGGAACGGCGCCGGGTGCATACCGAGCACTCCCCGGGCCCGCAGCTCATCCAGGTCGGGGAGGCGGACTCCAGGGAGGGAGTCGAGTAGATCGGCCTGGGCAGCGCGGATCTGTGCGGACGGCTGGGGGCCAGGGCCAAGAGTGCGGCGGTCTGTCACGCGGTCATCGTAGGGCGGCGCTTCAACTGCTCACCCCTGACCGAAGGCCTGGACGGCGTCGGCGTGCAGGGGGACTCGGCATGTGTTGGCCCGGATATGGGGAGCTTATCCGGGATCCATAGCCAAGGGCTGCCCGTGAACACCACGGGATCGCCGAACGGGTCCAGGATCCCCAGCCCGTTCGACAAGCCGATCCACCCCTACAGCTCACTGCGGCGGCCCGTCTCCTCCCGCGCCCAGGTTGTAAAACTCGGACCCACCGCCCGTGTCTGGGCGCGGCCGACGCAACTTCATCCGAGCCTCGCGCCATATGCGCCAAGTGACGATGTAGGCACCGCTGGCTAGCGGTATGGCAGCCACCCACATCAACAACCGCGCAATCGTCCACCACGTCGTTTCTGCCGACCATCCGCCCGCGGCCGGAGTGACGACCAGCCTGCCGGTGCCCAGCCACGCCAGGAAGCAAGCCAGCGCGACAGCCACAGCGCTGATCGTCACTTTCAAAGCGACGATCGCACGTGAACAGTGCGTGGCCACTGTTCCCGGCGTGATCCCCATGAGTCTGGCTGTCTCGGACTGGGTGAGTCCCAGGACTTTGTTCCATAGCACTGCTGTGCGCTGCTGCTGCGGTAGAGCGCTCAGCGCGACATCCAGGTCAAGACGCAGGTCGGTTGCCGCGCAGGGATCGTCCAGGGGGCCGGCGTCCTCCAACTGCAGATCCAGGTTTCTCGATCCGTAGCCCTGGCCGGTGCGGTAGTAGCGCTGCGTCGCCTGCCAGACCTCGTTCTTGATGACGCGGTAGACGTACGGGCGAAGTCGCCCAATCGGATTGTTGCGGGCCAGCACGCTCGCGATGGCGTTCTGGACCAAGTCCTCGGGGTCGGCTGCCGACTGCGGGACCCCCAAGGCCGTGAGCTGCTTCCGGGCAAAGCCGACCATCTGCTTTTTTCGCTCGGCGAACAGAGCCGACACCTCGGCGGTTCGGTCTGGGGTCTCCAGTTCAGTCATGCGGTCCCCGCCTCGCCTCACGTCGCTCGCCCACTGCCCGGCCGCCCGACTCCCGCTCGGCCCGCACAAGTTCGGCCTTGCCCGACGCCCGGATACGGAAGGCGATGCTTCGCAACACGCTGCTCAGCGCCGGGGCGAACACGCCCATCAACAACATGACGACACCCACGCCCGTCAACTGCACGGGAACCCCCTCCAGTCTGCGGCCATGAGCGCCTCACCGTGAAGCAGCGGCCGTACAACCCTTCACAGTCGCCCAGCCGCCGGATTCTTGACACGACACCCAAGATTTTTCGGCGCGGTCTTCTCCGGCGGCACGGTCGGTTTCTTCGGCGCGGTGTTCTCCGGCGGCACGGTCAACTTCGAGGGCGCGGTCGGTGGGCCGCCCACTGGCCTGGTCCCACCGAGCGGGTCGCCGTTGCCGACCGGGCTCAGTCTGCCGCCAACCTGGCACCCGGCTGGCTCCTGATGAGGAGGCTCTGGCATCGGGGCGCGTGGGCCCTAGGGTGATCGCGACATTGGAACGACCCACCACCCGCCATGCCGCCGCCGACCGCGAGTTCGCCGCGCTCCTCAACCCCCGGCCCACCCCGGCGGGCATGTGACCCAGCTCACGTCGCAATGTCCAAGATTCATTGCCGCTGGCCCTGCCTCCCGGGACTGAGAGGGGAACAGCCCGCACCAACAAAGGAGCACCGTGCAGTGACTTCCCCGCCGATCCTCCACCTCCTCCCCGAGCCCGCTCCCTCCCAAGGACGACCGGAGGTCTGGATCAACATCGCCGCCACAGCCGAGGACGGCATCACCCTGGAACGGCGGGACGGCCCCAGGTCCGAAGCACCGGTGGAGCTGACGATTCCGCACGCCCTCCTGGGGCTGGAGCCGAACTGGGAGCCGCCCCCCGCCCCGGAGCGCATCCAGCAACGCGAGCCGTCCCCCGTCCCGGAGCTGATCCGCGCGGTGCAGTTCCGCGGCTGGGTCAGCGGTACATGGAACACCTCATTTGACCAACAGATCACCCCCCGAGCGCGCGCCCAGGCACTTGATCACTTCCTCGCCGCCAAAGTCCTTGTCGTCCCACGAAGCGAGCGCTGGCGGGAAGCCGTGTCCACTGCGCTGCTCGGCGGCTGGTGCGAGCCCCTGTGGCAGACCGGGCGCCTGCCCAACTCCGCGCTCGACGCGCTGAAGGCGGAGGCCCGCATGCTGCACCGACAGCTCGTGCCGTTGTGGAAGCGCGGCACCCGGCACGGGCGGGTGCTGTCCCTGGACGCCGCCCTCGGCGACGGGCTGTCGCTGTACGACCTGGTCGCCGCCGACATCGACCATCTGCGACACGCGGCGGACGGGGTGTTCACGGACGAGCGGCTCAAGGCCGTCCTGCGCGGTCTGACCCCAGACGAGCGGCGGGTGGTGGTCGCGTACGCCGCGGGCGAGGGCACCACCTGGACGGAGGCCGCTACGGTCGCCGGCGCCACCGCCCCCGAGGCCTTCGGTGAGCGCGTGCGCCGCAAGGCCAAGCGGCTGGCCGACGAGCAGCGACGGCGCGCTGCCCAGAGGCGGAGCGGTTCGACGCCGCCGTGCTGACCGCGCCTCCGCTTCCCCACACCGGCCAGCTCTCTCCCCTCGTCGCCGTGAGGTGCCTCACGTAGAGGGGAGTTGCGCGGCTAACCCCTCGCTCCCCCACTCTCGGCACTGTCAGATCCGCTGCCCGCGACGCAAGGGCTGGGACTGCTGCACGCTCCGCCCTGCACGCGCACATGGCGCGTCTGCCCTCCGAGCCCGAAGGACCACCGACATGACCACCCGCCCGTCCGCGCGCCGTCTCCTCGCCCGGACCGCCCCGCCCGTCGGCGCCGGCGGCCTGGCCCTCGTCACCGCGTCCTACGTCGGCGCCCCCGCGTGGGTCCTCGCGGTATCCGCCGCGGCCGGTGCCTTCATCGGTGTCCTTCCGCAGGAATCCGAGCACCGACGTGACGTGTGGCGGGACTGGCTCCGCCACAGGGAGCGCATGGCGCGCCTGCGGATCACCGCCGCGCAGGCCCAGCCCCGAGCCTCGGGGGTTCGAGGGCCGCGGGAGGAGCGAGCCGTACCGCCGACTACTCCTGGGTGAACGTACGCCGCGAGAGGGCGAGGAAGGCGTGCCAGGCCGGTGCGGATATGGCCAAGAGCCTGAGGTCTGGGGCCTTGGAGTCGCGTACGGCGACTCCGTCATGGCTGCGGGCCACCTCGACACACGCGTTGTCGAACTCGCCGCAGCGGTGTGAGCTTGTGTGCCAGCCGGTGAGCGGCAGCCCCCTTGCCACAAGGCCTCCTGATGTCCGGTGCGCCCGGCGGTCGGCCGCGACGTCGTCCCGCTCACGAGTCTAGGAGTAACTTCCTTGCGCGGGCGGCCGGTTGGGGTGAGAGGGTCAGGGCATCCCCCGTGAACCGCGGTGATACCTAGGTCGGCACCGCGGCTACCGCCCCGGTTCCTCGGATGCGGTCGCGGATCTGCTACGTACGTGCCTGGGCCATATCCGGGTTGGCGTCCACCAGTGCTGCGGCAGCTGGCGAACCGCTCGTCGGGGATGAGCATGCGGGCCAGTGTTGGAACCGGGCCGGGGATATGCGCCCAGGTCTGGTTCTTTCGCGGGATGCAGGCCTGGGTGTTGCTACTGGCGGGCGTCGTGGCGCAGGCCGGTGACAGGAGCCAGACAGGCTGCCGCGTGGTCGGCAGCATCCTGGTCGGCCGTCTGGGCGAGCAACTGGCGATGGCCGTCGGCGATCAGGCGGGCGACGCGGAGAGGGGCGCACAACATCGCGGGCGAGTCCATGGGCACGGACCAGTAGGACTCAAGATCGGATCGCTTCTGGTTGGCGTTCGGCCACGGCACGCCCAGGTGGGTGCCCCGGCCGAACACAGCAACGCCTGCCGCTCGCCAGTCCTCGATTGCCTGTTGCCATGTCCTGGGCACGCTGGCCGGAACCAGAGCGTAGTACCGCTGCCGGTGCCGGTCGCAGATCACGGGCCCGCCCTGCAGGGCTTCGCCGAGCATGGCGTCGACGTCCGCCGGCGTCGTGCTCGCGGAGACAGCCTGGACCAGCGGGCCGGGGAGGCGGATGGCGGCGAACAGGGTGCCGAGCGGCAGCAGGGTGATGCCGTGCTCCTGCCACTCCATGCGGGCGCGGTCCCGCCCGTAGTCCGGCAGGGTCGACAGCAGCCAGTGCTGTGTAGCGAGGTAACGCTCTGCGCGGGTGTGAACCAGTACGCCGGGTGCGGCAGCAGGTGTCCCGTCTTCTTGCCCACTGGGGTCGGCCGGCATGTCCGGGAAGGTACGGTTCGCCACGTCGACTCCTCGCAGTCAGCCACGTCCCCTGGAGGCTCCGCAGTCTCACCGGGGTTTCGTCGTACCTCCTGACGGTAGAGGCGTGAACACGGCCACCGCCAGGAATGTGCACCGATGTACAGGCGTCTTGATTGCGGCCTTGAACTGCCGATTTTCCCGCCCGACTGTGATGTGCATCCTTGAACACAGCAATCAGTGGAGGCGACTGTGGATCTACAGTTCATCGGGATCGACCCCAACACCGGGGACGGTGAGAGCCCCACCGTGTGGGTCGACCAGGACGCAAAGGAACTCGTGCTCCAAGGGTGGAAGCCGGGCCCCGGCCTCGAAGCGGCATGCGCCAGGTTCGAACTCCCGGGCCACGCCGCGGGCATCCCCGACCACGAGGCCGTGATTCGTATCCCCGCCCGGATGGTGCCGATGATCAGGGAGGCGTGCGATGCCCTCGAACGTGCCGACGTGGGATGAACTCCTCGGCTCGGCCACCAGCGCAGCCATTCATCTGGAAATGCGGGACGCCTACGCCGTCGACTACGAGAAGGGCCCATTCGCCGACTGGCGGGCCGGCCACCGCCACAACCCGGAGGACCGCGCGTCGTGGTGGCGACCATGGCTCGACCTCATCCAGGACACGGTGGGCCGCGGAGTCGTCGTCCGCCGGGCCCGTATCGTCTCGGAACCGGTCAGCGAGTACACCCGCTTCCTGTACGACAACACCTTCACCAACGTCGCCGCGGGCGAGCAGGTCCGATGGCTGCCCCGCCGCCAGGCCAGCACCATCGCCCTGCCGGGCAACGACTTCTGGCTGATCGACGGCCAACGCATCCGGTGGAACCACTTCACCGGCGAGGGCGCCTCGGCAGGCGGGGAAATCAGCGATGAGATCGCCGCAGCAAAACTGTGCGCCGATTCCTTCGAAGCGGTGTGGGCACGCGCCATCCCGCACGACCAGTACACGATCAACCGGTAAGGCCAGGCCAGCTCATGCCCATGTCCCCCTCCTCCTCGGCCCAGGCCGCCCGCGAAGCCGTCGCGCAGCGCCTGAAGGAACTCCGCGCGGACGCCGGAATCACCGGGCCTGAGCTGGCCTCCCACTGTGGCTGGTCCCACCCGAAGACGTACCGGATCGAGGGCGCCCGCACCCCGCCGTCGCCCGACGACATCCGCCGCTGGTGCGAAGCATGCGGCGCTGCCGGCCAGGCCGACGACATCATCGCCCAGTCCCGCACCGCCGAGTCGATGTACACGGAGTGGAGACGCAAAGCCCGCACCGGGCTGAAGCAGCTGCAGCAAAGCTACGTGCCGCTGTTCAAGGCAACGAAGCTGTTCCGGGTGTACTCCCCCACCATGGTTCCGGGCCTGCTCCAGACCGAGGGCTACGCTCGCGGGCTCATGTCCACCATCACCCAGTTCCGCGGCATCCCCAACGACGTGGCAGACGCGGTGGCCGCCCGTCTCGAACGCTCCCGGATCATCCATGAACCGGGCTACCGGTTCTCCATGGTGATCGAAGAACCAGTGCTCCACTACCAGTTGGGGGACCAGGACGCGATGGCCGCCCAGCTCGGCTATCTACTCACGGCCGGGGCCCTGCCGCAGGTGTCGCTGGGCATCATCCCCAGCGCGACGACTGCGCGTCCGATGTGGCCACAAGAACTGTTCCACATGTACGACGAGACTCTCGTCTCCGTCGAGTTGCTGGCTGCCCGCGTCCAGATCACCCAGCCGTCCGAGATCGCCCTGTACATAAAGGCGTTCGACAAGCTACGCGATCTGGCCGTCTACGGGGCAGAGGCACGCGCCCTGATCGTGCGCGCTCTAGACGCCATCCGCTGAATCCGAGCACACGAAGGCGGCCGAGTCTTCCAGGACGGGGATGCGGGGGACCATCCCCGCGGGCGCGGGGAGCAGATGGCGGGGTCCCACGCCATCCGGTACACGCCGGGACCACCCCCGCGGGCGCGGGGAGGAGTTGGACGGCCGTGTGCCGACCGTGGAACGCGAGGGACCATCCCCACGGGCGCGGGGAGCAGTCGCGGTACTCGTCGACCATGTCGGTCACACCGGGACCATCCCCGCGGGCGCGGGGAGCAGCCGCTTCGGCCCGGTGGCTCGACTCGAACTCCGGGACTATCCCCGCGGGCGCGGGGAGCAGCCGCTTCGGCCCGGTGGCTCGACTCGAACTCCGGGACTATCCCCGCGGGCGCGGGGAGCAGCGATCTGGTCGTGGTGCACGGTGTCCTCTCGTGGGACCATCCCTGCGGGCGCGGGGAGCAGGCGTTCAGCTCAGACCGGGTCGGGCTGTTCTTGGGACCATCCCCGCGGGCGCGGAGAGCAGTTGATCCGCTGGTCGAGCTTGTCGAGCTCCTCGGGACCATCCCCGCGGGCGCGGGGAGCAGGCGGGCTCGTGGCTGTGGTCGAAGGGTAAGGCGGGACCATCCCCGCGGGCGCGGGGAGCAGATCCGGGCCATCATCGACCACATCCCTCCGGTGGGACCATCCCCGCGGGCGCGAGGAGCAGTTGTCCAGCCCGGCGATGACCGAGCGGGTCAGGGGACCATCCCCGCGGGCGCGGGGAGCAGGCCTCGGCCTCGATGGCTTCGGCCATCTGCGCGGGACCATCCCCGCGGGCGCGGGGAGCAGGTCTCGGTCTGGTTCATGGTCTCTCCAGGTAGGGGACCATCCCCGCGGGCGCGGGGAGCAGCCGAGCTGGTTCCGCCGTTGCCGCCGGCGGGACCATCCCCGCGGGCGCGGGGAGCAGGATCCCTCCCGGCGCTGGTTTCTGCCGGGCGTGGGACCATCCCCGCGGGCGCGGGGAGCAGTCGATAAGGCAACAAGCCCCCCAACAGGGCCTGGGACCATCCCCGCGGGCGCGGGGAGCAGGGCGATCCTCGACTTCCACGGCTGGTCGGAGCGGGACCATCCCCGCGGGCGCGGGGAGCAGCGCGTGGCATTCGTCGTGGGTGGCGTCGTTCTCGGGACCATCCCCGCGGGCGCGGGGAGCAGCCGGCCGGCTGCTGCGGGTGGCCGTCACCGACGGGACCATCCCCGCGGGCGCGGGGAGCAGTCCAACACGATCGCCACCGGGCTGCTCAAGACGGGACCATCCCCGCGGGCGCGGGGAGCAGTGGCGGTCCATGACGCGCCCCTTACTTGGCGGCCCAGCCGCCGCCGGTCGCCGCGGGACCATCCCCGCGGGCGCGGGGAGCAGCGGTGCCCCGCCTTGCGTGGATCGTCCGGCACGGGACCATCCCCGCGGGCGCGGGGAGCAGGCATTCAGCCGCTGCTGCTGCAGGCGCAGGTCGGGACCATCCCCGCGGGCGCGGGGAGCAGTTGAGCAAGACTGCCGAGGGTGTGCTGGAAGCGGGACCATCCCCGCGGGCGCGGGGAGCAGTTCGCCATGACCGGCCCGTAGTCCATGTCCCGGGGACCATCCCCGCGGGCGCGGGGAGCAGTCGGTGAAGCCGAAGATGTCGGCTGCCCAGCAGGGACCATCCCCGCGGGCGCGGGGAGCAGAACAGGGTTCGGGTGTCGGCCTGTTCGGGCTGGGGACCATCCCCGCGGGCGCGGGGAGCAGAGGTTGTTCCCGTCGGACATGGTCGTGATGTCGGGACCATCCCCGCGGGCGCGGGGAGCAGCCTTCGACGGCAAGGGCATGGAGACCGTCCTCGGGACCATCCCCGCGGGCGCGGGGAGCAGCTGCCGTAGGTGGTGGTCGACCCAGTGGTCAGGGGACCATCCCCGCGGGCGCGGGGAGCAGTCCGGTCAGCCCGGAGAAGAAGTCGCCAACGAGGGACCATCCCCGCGGGCGCGGGGAGCAGGCCCGGGGGACGCGCACGAACAGCGTCCAGAGGGGACCATCCCCGCGGGCGCGGGGAGCAGGTAAGGCGCCGACGTGCGGGTGGCATGGGTCCGGGACCATCCCCGCGGGCGCGGGGAGCAGTCACCCTTGCGTACGACGTTCCGGCCGATGCCGGGACCATCCCCGCGGGCGCGGGGAGCAGGGATGCGGGCCATTGGCGCAGGCCTTCCCTGGGGGACCATCCCCGCGGGCGCGGGGAGCAGAGCCCTGAGCTTCAGCAGCGGGCACATGACCTGGGACCATCCCCGCGGGCGCGGGGAGCAGTTTGCTGTCGAACTTGACGTCGGCGTCGATGGGGGACCATCCCCGCGGGCGCGGGGAGCAGTTCTGGTGAGTCGGGGCTGTCCTACGTGCGGACGGGACCATCCCCGCGGGCGCGGGGAGCAGCTGCACGGATAACTGGCCAGACGGCCGATGATGGGACCATCCCCGCGGGCGCGGGGAGCAGAGGCCCTCCGTCAACAGAGTCGATTCGGCGCTGGGACCATCCCCGCGGGCGCGGGGAGCAGGTGTTCTCGCTGCCCAAGGGGCGGCGCGACGAGGGACCATCCCCGCGGGCGCGGGGAGCAGGACGCTGCGGACAACACCCGGCGCTCGGACCGGGGACCACCCCCGCGGGCGCGGGGAGCAGCTACTCGGACGAGGCTCCTTTCTAGATCGTCTGGGGACCATCCCCGCGGGCGCGGGGAGCAGGCTGCGTCACCGACGAACTGCCCGAACTCGGTGGGACCATCCCCGCGGGCGCGGGGAGCAGCACCCGATAGTCCCGAGCAGGTGGAACTCCCCGGGACCATCCCCGCGGGCGCGGGGAGCAGTCCTGGTTGCCGCTCCAGGTCTGGCCCAGGTTGGGACCATCCCCGCGGGCGCGGGGAGCAGTCCACCCAGGACGCCGAGGCGGGTGACGTGCCGGGACCATCCCCGCGGGCGCGGGGAGCAGACCCCCAACGACCCGGGCGAGGAATTCGCCTCAGGACCATCCCCGCGGGCGCGGGGAGCAGGGGTACGCCAACCCGGCCGTCGTCGGCCTGGTGGGACCATCCCCGCGGGCGCGGGGAGCAGAGCTCCGGCCGGCACGGGCCCGCGGCGGTCCAGGGACCATCCCCGCGGGCGCGGGGAGCAGGTCGCCGTGTGCCGCAGATCGTGGAGGGTCCAGGGACCATCCCCGCGGGCGCGGGGAGCAGCCGCTGACGGCGGATGAGATGCCGCGTCGGCTGGGACCATCCCCGCGGGCGCGGGGAGCAGTTGATCATCTTCGCTGCGCCGAAGGCTTTCATGGGACCATCCCCGCGGGCGCGGGGAGCAGCTTCGAGTCGGGCTTGCCCGGCTTGGGCTTGGGGGACCATCCCCGCGGGCGCGGGGAGCAGCCGGCCGGCCAGTCGCCGTTCGCGCACAACGGGGGACCATCCCCGCGGGCGCGGGGAGCAGTCCACAGCCGAACCCCAGCGGCGTCGTCTGCGGGGACCATCCCCGCGGGCGCGGGGAGCAGACTGGAGCTCAAGCCCCTTACTCGTCGCTGCGGGGACCATCCCCGCGGGCGCGGGGAGCAGCACAGGTCGGGGTAGTCGCGGCGCAGGACGTCGGGACCATCCCCGCGGGCGCGGGGAGCAGCGCTCGACACCGCCTGGGGCTGAGCAGGGGGCGGGACCATCCCCGCGGGCGCGGGGAGCAGACTCCTGGAGCTGGGTATTTACCTGGACAGCGAGGCGAATCTCATGACATTCACCGAGTCCGGCAATTGCGACAAAACCTCTCCTTGTGTTCAGGAGTTGCCGAAGCGGCGGCGCTTTGCGGCCCTGCTCCAGCCGGAGGGTGCGGCAGTCGTGCGGCTGGCGCCTGCTGCGGGGTCCTGTGGGCTCGGGCGGTGAATCAGCGTGACGCCTTCATGATCGATGGGATTCCAAGCGTGGTCGTGGGTCCGGAAGGTGAAGCCCTGTTCGTTGTTCGTCGTGTGGGCGAGTAGGGCGCGCCCTTGGCCTGCGTACTGTCGGACTTCGTCCCAGAGCATGTCGCGGATGCGTGCCGAGGGGTTCCCTACGAACACTCCTGTTGAGATTTCCAGGAGCCAGCGGGTGAGGAACCCTCGTAGGCCGGCTGGGCAGCTGGTGAGGACGATGACTGTCACCAGCACCCCTGTTCGTAGTCGTCGGGCCCGTCGTGGTTGATGCCGGAGGCGACTTGGTGGCCGCCATCGCTCTGCAGCGTGACGACATCCTGCTCGCTTTCTGCGGGTTCGTCGCGACCTTCTGCGGGCAGCAGCAGGTGCTTGATGTCGGTGACGCAGCGGTCGAGTAGGGATGTCTCGTGGATCCGGTCACGCAAGGCGCGGCGGGTCCTGGCTCCGATGTCCGTGTCTGCGTCGTCAAGTGCGGCGACGTCGAAGGCGACGGGGATGCCGATTTCTGTCTTGTAGAGGTCGGCGATGTCGAGGACGAAGGACAGTTCGTGGCCGGAGTGCACGAAGCCCAGACCCGGGCTGCAGCCCAGCGAGGTTACGACCGCGTGGGCGATGCCGTACATGCACTGGCCTGCGGCGGTGATGGCCTGGTTGACGGCGTCTGCGCCGGTGAAGTCGCCTGGAAGGTAGCGGCGGCCACGCCAGGGGACGCCGGTGCGGGCTGCCTGGGCGCGGTAGCAGTCCTTGAGCCTCCGTCCTTCCCGGCCGAGGAGTTCCTGGCGGGTCAGGCCTGCGGGATCTTCGTCGGGGAAGCGCAGCCGGTACATCGCACGGGCCACGGCGAGGCGGCTGCGCGGATTGGCCCACTGCCGTGCCTGCGCTTCCATGAGTGCCGACGAGCGGCTCAGCGCTCGGCCGGCGGCGTAGTAGCGCACGCCTCGCTCGCCGACCCAGCACACGGCCGCTCCTGTCTCCCCGAGCAGGCTCATCGCCTGGTGAGTGATGCGGGTGCCCGGCCCGAGGAGGAGCGTGCCGATGGTCGCCGACGGAATGTGGGTCGTGCCTTCGGCGTCTTGCGCCGTGATGGCGTTGGCGTCCCGGTGGACGGTGCAGCGCTCAAGGTAGACGAAGGAGATTCGGTCGGCCGTGCGGGTGAGTTGTCGCGGTGTGAGGGCCGCTCTTCGGGAGACGGTCGTCATCGTGTCCGGTCTGTGGCTGGGTTGAGGGGGGCCAGGGTGATGAGGCCGCAGCCGTAGGCTTTCGCGCGGCCGATGCCGTGGGTGAGCGTGCGGCGCAGGGCATCCGGGTCGGTGACTTCGAGTCGGCCGTCGAAGGTGACGGTGACGAGGGAGACGGGCTTGCCCTGCCGGTTTCCGTTCGCGGTCCGTGACTTGTCGAAGGTGAGGGTGCGCTGGTCGCCGACGGACAGTTCGTAGCGGTCACCGTGGTGGTCGTGCTTGCCCTGGTTCGTCGTTCCGCTCGGCAGCAGCCGCTTGTGGTCAGCCTTCTCCAGGATGCGGAAGCCGCAGCGCTCCTGCCGCTCCAGTAGCCATCGGAATTGGTGCACGGAGGTGAGATGTGCGGTGATCTTGCGGGGCTCGCTGTCCTTGCGGCGGATGGTGTGGACAGGGTTAGCGGTCAGCCGGAAAGCCCACTGGTCACTTGTGGCAAGACGGTCGAGGAACGGGCCGTAGGGCCTGGTCTGCCATCCCGGTGTGTCCGGGTCGGCTGCGGCCGTCGGCCAGCCGGCCTGCTCAACCAGGTGCGTCAGGTCCGGGCGGTGGGGGCTGACGATGTACAGCAGGACTTCGGCGCGGGCCTTGTGGTCCAGGCGCCACAGCACCCGCGGCCCGTCCGGGTCCGGGGTATCGCTGGGCAGCAGGCTGGGGAATGCGGACATGACTGCCGCGTGCATGGCCTGTGGTGAGGACAGCAGGCGCCGGGCGCCGGGCCGCGCCGTGTTGACGCGGAAGCGGGAGAGGAACATCAGCTGCTCTCATCCTCCAGAGCATCGAACGGGTCATGCGGCGAAACACTGGCCGGGACGCCCGGTGCCGGCACCGTGGTGGTGATGACGGTGCGCAGGGCGTGGCGGCGGTGTGCGGCGGCGAAGCTCAGAGGCTGATCGCGCAGAGCATCGGCGGCGCTCTGCTCTCCGGCGGCTGCCTCCCGCAGCACGGTCAGGTCTTGCTGTGCCCGGGCAGGGTGGCGCCTGCGGTACCAGGCGGATGCCTGCCACGGTATTTCGGCGAGCACGTCTTCAAGGCGGGCTCCGATGTGCAGGCCCAGTTCGACCGGCCCGGCCGGCGGGCAGGAGCGGCGGCCGAGGAAGGGCGGGTACACCGGTGCCCTCACTGCGGCGTCCAGCATCTCCAGGAGGGCCTGTTCGCCTTCGACCGCAGCAACGAAGACGGCGTCGGCGAGGTAGAAACGCTCCGACAGCGGCATGGATTTGCCGGTGATGCCGTGGTGGGCGGTGTGGAAGTCCCGGATACGGGTGCCCGGCTGGTCGATCCGTACTCCGAATCGCAGCGCGGCCAGGGGTGCCAGTTGCGTGTCGTCGCCGCGTTCGATTCCTGCCGCGGCGGCGAGCATGCCGATGACGCCGCTTTTGGTGGGGGCGGATTCGGTGGTGCGGCGGGTGAAGCGGGCCGAGGCTCCCCATGACTGCAGAGGGCCTGCCAGCCGCAGTGCGAGCACGCTGCTCATGCGGGCTTCTCCAGCCTTTCAGCCACGGCCCGGCCGACGGCGGCGACGAGATCGCTCAGGGTGTCGGACTCGGTGCCCAGGTCGGCGAGCTTGAGGGTGTTCGGGCCGACGCGCAGCACCCAGGTGAGGGTGGACTCCTCGTCGCCGTAGGCGCGTTCGATGTCCGGGACGTAGGCGGCGAGCCGGTCGGCGGCCTCCCGGACATGGCCTCCTTGGTCCCCGCGGACGGGTTCCTCGAAGGCGGCGACGAAGCTGACCGGCCGGGTGGTGCGGAGCTTGACCACGACGGCGTCCGGCAGGGTGTGATGCCCGAACGTGTTGATTTTTCCGGTGGGCAGCGAGGCGATGAAGCTGTGCACGAACGCCTCGACGGCGCGGCGTACCGGCTCGGTGCGCGGCTCGTCCTCCCGCAAGCCCTGCCCGAGGTTGGCGGCGAGCTGATGCACTCCGAGGGCCGCGTAGCGGTAGAGGGTGGCGGAGTTGAAGTCGACGGTGCCGATCATCCCGGCACCGGTTTCCT
This sequence comes from Streptomyces olivochromogenes, assembly GCF_021538895.1. GTDB lineage: Bacteria > Actinomycetota > Actinomycetes > Streptomycetales > Streptomycetaceae > Streptomyces > Streptomyces olivochromogenes_A. The sequence goes on from NZ_JADDRL010000035.1 coordinate 40,313, forward strand.
CGTCGGTGTTCTCGTCATCGACGGCGGTGTAGTAGTCGGACTCGTTCTCCACGCGGTGGACGCTGATGGCGTGGGCGACCTGCACCGCTGCGTCGACACTGAAGTCGGCGGCATCGGCGACCATCCGACCGAACAGAGCGATGTCGACGGAGTGGCGACTGTCGGCGATCTCCTTGACCTGCTCCTTGTTCTTCTTGTCCTTGAAGAACGCCGTGATGTCGCCGGCGCCGTCGACTGCGAGGCGGGCCAGACCGTCCAGCTGCCGGGCGCTGAGGAAGACCAGGTACTTCGCTTCCGGTGCCGGGGTGGTCTCGGAATCCTTGGCGGCGTCGGCTTTCCGCTTGGGCACCTCGGTCTTCAGGCCGGTCGCTTTGATCGTCTCGTCGGCGATCGTCAGAGCCGCATCCCCGTTGAGGGAGGGATCGAGGTCGGTGATGCGCTTGGCAAGGACTTCCACGACCTTCTTGGTCCGCACCCCGAGCTCGTTGGGCTCCAGCAGGTGCTCATCGGCGAAGTAGGTGCGCGTTGCCCGCTTCCAGGCCTGGCTGGAGACCCTGGCACGCGGCACGCCTCCGTAGATGGCGGACTTGGGGGCGCCGGTGTCGTCGCGATTGAGGTTGCTGGGCGGGACGGTCTGCAGGGCGTGCACGTCCAGGAAGATGCGGTTCACGAGGCGTCCTTGTCGCTGTGTTCGGGGCTGAGGGTGGTGGTGTCGCTGCTCGCACCGGTGGATTGAGGCGCCGGTTCCTGCCAGGAGTGAAAGGAGCGGCCCCACTCGCGGCGGACAGTGTCGGCTCCGCCAGGCCACTGCCAGGTGTAGAGCTGTCCCGCGAGCAGGCCGTAGTCCAGCGGGATGTCCGCACGGCGCAGCAGGACGATCAACTCGCGCAGCCGTTGGGACAATGCGGTCAGGTCCGGTGCGGTGCCAGCGCGCACCAGGCGCTTGCGGACGGGCTCGTCGATGTCGTTCGGCGGCATCAGCCGCCGAACCGACGCGCCCAAACCCGTCGGCCGCATGCGGGCGTGCGGCCGGTGCATGCGCACGCCGCGGGACTGCTGATGCAGAGCCCACAGCGTGAGCGCCGCGTGCACCGCGTTCTCGGCGCGGAGCAGTTCCTCCTCACCCAGAAGCCGGACGCCCTCAACACGGGAGTGCAGGGGGCTGGTGTCGACCAGCGTCCACAGGTCAGGCAGGTCGGCAGCGTCCCGGCCTGCGCCGCGGCGCAGACGGGCGAGCGCCGCAACGTCCTTGGGACTGTCGCGGAGATAGCCCTCCTGCCACGTGGTGATCCGTGCGGCGGCGAGGTCGGCGACCCGCGAACGGACCGACGGCGGGGCAGAAACGGTGGTCATACGTCAACCTTCGAATCGGTCGCGGGATTATCAGACTCGGTCGCAGCAGAGACGACCGGGCCGGGCAGGCCGGTACCGGCTGCACTGTCGTCGGCCCGTGCGGACAATCCGTGAGGATCGGCCAGGGCTTTCGTCAGGCGCACGCGGAACCACTTGTCGGCCAGACCCGCATTCAGCCATCGCGTGCCCTTCTTGTCGGTGACCGTCCTGCCCTGCCAGGCGGCGTCGCCCGCATCTTTGATGAGGCCTTCGCCGAGCCGACTGACGATGCGGTGCACTTCGCATTGCCAGGCGCGCCGCCGCTCGAACGGATCACCGGCCTCCCCCAGCGCGGCAAGCCAGGTGCGGTAGGGGGCCTCAAGTTCGGCGAAGCCGCGATCCCTGGCGGCCGATCGGGCCCCCTCCCCCTCGGCGCCGGCCGCGCGAGCCAGGTCGGTGGCGAGGTCGCCCAGCGCCCGCACGGCGAGGTCGGCGTCTTCCGCCGCGCCGATCGCCTGCCGGGCACAGGCGCGGTCCTGCCGGTGCAGCAGCACGACCGGCATGGCGAGGTAGTCGTCGACGATGTCGTCGATCACCGACTGTTGCGTCCCGTACGCGGCACCGATGATGCGGGCCCGCACCAGGAAGCTGCGCGGCAGTTCCCCCTCGGTGACCAGACGGGCCATCCACTCCAGGATCCCGGGACGCAGATACGGGGCAGCCTCCGCGCCCTGCACCGTCTCCAGCCGGTCGGCGACGAGCGAGGCGATGCCCCGCCACGCGGCACGGGCCGGGTCATGCTCCCGGGGCAGGTAGACCGGTGACTGGCGCAGCTTCTTCTCCTGTGCCGTGCTGCGCCGCCAGGCGGTCATCGGCTCATGCCGGTGCATGTTCCGGGAGGTGAGCGGGTCACCGTAGCCGAGGACCACCCCGTACACGCCGTCCTGGTCGTGGTGCAGGCGCAGGCGGCGTGTCTGCCAGGTGTACAGGTCGCGCAGGCCGGTGGGGGTGCGTTCAGTGCCGCCGGGACCGCACGGCTCACGCCGCCAGGCCGGCCGGTCATCGGCCGCGATGTCCAGTGCATCGGTGTCGGCCGCCACCAGGTTCAGCAGCAGCGTCTCGCGCAGCGTGTCCCCTTCCGCAAGAACACCGCCAAGCCCGCCGGCCCACCCGGTACCGAGCGGGTACACCTTGCCGCCCTTGACCCGCTTGTCCCCGACCGCACCGGACTTGATCCCGGAGGTGTCATAGGCGTGCGCGTGGACGACCCAGCGGGCCGCCTCGGCGAAGGCAAGGCGTTCGACGGTGGGCATCCGAGCAGTGAAAAAGGGCTCCCCGTTGGGTACGTCAGCCACGATCCGGTTCAAGGAGAAGACCTCGTCCTTCGCCGTCCGCAGCCCAGCGGTCTGGAAGAACGGCGCGACAGGGTGAACAAGGTCGAAGCGTTCACGGTGGGCATCCAGATACGCCCCGACCTGCGCGAAGCACTGCGCATCGGCCCACAGCTCGCCCCAGTGGACGATGTCCCGGGGACCGTCAAGGACGTCGTGCGCGATGGCCAGGAGCAGCCGAAGCAGGGCGAACTCCTGAGTGGGCAGGTCCCCCACGATGCGCCGCACCTCACCGGCCTGGGCGAACACTTGACGCAGCGACAGCTCCTCCTGCCGGCCGTCACAGCGCAGGACCCCGATCCACGGCTCGGCGGTCAAGTCGAATAACGGGATGCCGGCCGTGCTGCTCCCGGTCGGTTCAGTCACGGATCACCTCCAGGCCGTCGAAGGGGCTGTAGCGAAGCGCAAATCCTGCCAGCCGGGTCTGACAATCCTCATCGAGCGCAAGAATCAGCTGGTCAGACAGCCACGGACTGTCCTTGCCCTGCCACGCGGGCACATACAGCTGCTCCAGTTCCGCGATCGCCCGGTCCAGGGTCTCGGCATAGGAGAACTGGATGGGAAGCCGCAGCCCGCAACTGGCCGCCGCCCGCGCCACGAACGACGCAGGGGCCTGATCCTGCGGCAGCACGAGACCACCGCGCGCCCGCCCCTTCCTGTCCGCCTCCAGCCACGGCAGGGTGGCCAGCGCGCCATCGGCACGCCGCTGCACGACGACGACCTCAAGGCTCTCCCGGCTGTCGCGGACCTGCGCCCGCCCGGCCCGGGTGTCGTCAGCGTCGCCCACCCCGGCTGCCACCCAGCCGAACAGAGGCCGGCCGGGGCGGCCGACGTCACCGAGCCGGAACACCGCCGCCCGCCCTTCCTGGTCGGCCCGATGCCCCTCGAACTGCGCACGCGCCTCCTGCAGCACCTGCGCCCAAGACTCTGGCCCGACCGACGCCTCGCCGTACGCCCCTTGCACGAGCGGACTGATATCCGCAGGAAGCCGCACGCAACGCTGCCGCCCGCCGTCGAGATGGGGCCCCAGCACCGCAGCCGACCGCAGCAGCGCATACGCCCCGTACACCGCGACCGACCCGCGCACTGGGGCGGGCACCTCCATCTCCCAGTCGGCACCCGTCAGCAGACACAGTGCCTTCTGCAGCCGCACAGGCCGATCTTCCTGGTTTTCCCCGCGCTGATGGCGGTGCAGCCGGCCCATCCGCTGCAGCAGCAGGTCCACCGGGCACAAGTCGCTGACGAGCAGGTCGAAGTCCACATCCAAGGACTGCTCGGCCACCTGGCTGGCCACCACGATGTGCCTGCCCACCGGCCTGCTCGTCTCCTTGCCGGGCGGCCCGAACCGCATCCGCAGATCACTGTCTTTGCCCGCACGGTCGACGTCGACGAAACAAGAGTGCGCGACCGTGACAGCACCGTCACCGAACCTCTCCTTCAGCACCCCCGCGGTCTCCAGCACCCGCTTGACCGTGTTCCGCACGACCAAGACGCAGCCCCCGTCCACCAGCTCCCTCTCCAGCCGGTCGGCGAGAACATCCAGGCCATCGGCAAGGCGCTCCAACCGCACATCCGTGGTCCGGGCCGAAGCCTGCGGACAGCGAACCACCGGAACGCCACCGGGGGTGACCGCGGTCAGCAACGGATACTCCCGAATGCCCTCGACAGCCTCGGTCGGGTCCGCGGTACCCGCGTATGCCTCGACCAACTGCCGTCGGCGCGCGGCAGGCAGGGTCGCGGACAGCACGACCACCGGAACCTTGTAGGCCCCCAGCCAGGCCAGCACCCGGTCCAGATACACGCTCATATAGGCGTCGTAGGCATGCGCCTCGTCGATCACGACGACCTTGCCCGCGACAGCGAGGTGACGCAGCGCCAGGTGTCGGCTCTTCAGCCCGGCGAAGAGCAGCTGGTCGACTGTACCGGCCACGAACGACGCCAGCATCGCCCGCTTACGACCGCGCAGCCAGGCATGCGCCACAAGCTCAGCACTCGCACACCGCGCCCGGTCCCCCGACCCATCGGCAGACACCACAGCATCCAGATCGACCGCGGCAACCCGCCCGCCCCGCGCCAGCAGCCCGGCGAAGTCCTCATTGAGAGCCGCTTTGGAGTGGGCCAGATGCACCGAGTGCCGGGCACCGCCGTCACCGGGCAATCGCTTCAGCCACTTCAGCAGACGCGAGAACATGGCGTTGCCCGTCGCCATCGTGGGCAACGCAAAAAACACCCCACCCGCACCCGACCGCGCCGCGAACACCTCGGCCACAGCAAGCGCGGCCTCGGTCTTCCCCTCCCCCATCGGCGCCTCGATCACCATCAGCCCCGGCACAGCCATCTCCCGGGCAAGCCCCACAGCCGCTTCCTGAACCGGCCGAACCTTCGCTCCCACCGGAAGCCCGAACCGGGACACCAGCAACTCCTGCGCATCCCCCACGGGCTCCTCCGCCCGCCACGGCGCCGGCAGATCCAGCCCCCGCCACGCGGCCGCCAGACGCTCCTGGCCACTACAAGACGCCGCATCCGGGAAGTACGGGAAAAGGTCAGGGTTGCTGGCGATCCAGTCCGACACGATGACCACGGCAGTGAGCAAGACCTGCACAGGCTGCGGCAGCTTCACTGTCCGCCACGCCTCAAGCCTGTCCTCCACGCCGAAATGCTGCGCGGTTGCCTCGAGCAACTCATGCTGCACAGCTCGCCATGCCCCGCTACTGCGACCCGGAGTACGCAGCAGCTCCTCATGGTCGTACAGGGCCTTGATCTGGCCGTTCTCCGGCGGCACCCCATGATGGCCACCGACAGCGACAGTGAACTGCCCCGTCTGCTTCGGCACCCACCCGTGCCGCTCCTCCAACCACTCACCGAGCAGCACTTGCCCAGCCAGCCCGTGCGGCGCAAGCCGCCGATCCGGGCCCATCGCCTGGCGGGATCGCATCTCAAGACCCTGTTCCCGCATGGCATCGGCAAGTTGATCCACCTGGCAGGCGAATGCTGGGGTGGCCTTGCCGATGTCGTGCACACCCGCGAGCCAGACGACGAGCTTGCGCCCGTCCACTTCCCCACCGGGCAACGGCTCAGCGATCAGCCTCCGCAGACCAGCAGGCAGCCACTCGTCCCACAGCAGGCCGGCTACCGCAGCACTGTCCTCTATGTGCCGCCACAACGGCAGCCAGCCGTCCGTACCAGGCTCGTACTTGGCCCACGCCGACCTGGCGGGCTTCCCTAGCTGGCCACTCAGCCCTAACTGCAATGCGCCCCCTCGAACAGGCCATGTCTGATGAATACAGCAAGCGCTCACACAAGGTGACTGCTTCTGGCATAGAGACCCCGGCATGCAACTGGCAGCCCATAGCGACCTGGGGTTGTCGCAGCCGCCGTTCGGCGCCAACTGCACTGTGATCAGGGGTGTTTGACACCTCAGGTTTGGGTGCCCCAGTATCGCCACCAACTGCACAACGATTCAAGGGGAGTCCGATGCCCGGGTGGTTACGATGGCTACTGGTGATCGCAGGAGTGATCGTCATCTTCTGGTTGACTCTCCTGCTGGGCAGGTTCTTGCCCTTCGGAGAGCCCGATGACGATGCGGTCAGATGGGGGATCGCAACGGCGCTGGCAAGCGCCGTCTCTGCCGTTGCAGGGTTGCCCATGGTCCGCTGGGCGGAGGCAAAACCAGGCCACTCCCAGGACTCATGAGCCTTGAAACCCGCCTGCACAGGCAGAGGATGGCGTGACTAAGCTCGCGCACCGAACCAGCAAGACTTTCGCTGGCCACGATGCACCTACTCGTGCTCCCCATCTCCATGGGGATGGTCCCGATTCCAGGGGCGTACCGTCTTGCTCCCCGCACCCGCGGGGATGGTTCCCATCCACGCCCGTACGCGGTTCGAGGCGGAGCGTGCTCCCCACAGACGCGGGGATGGTCCCTTGGCGTACGCGGCGTCACGCTTGGGGGTGGCGTGCTCCCCGCAGACGCGGAGATGGTTCTGAGTACGACCGGCTGCGGCTGCGGAAGCTGCAGTGCTGCCCACACCAGCGGGAATGTCCCCATGCCGATGAGCGAGTTCGCGAAGTACCGCTCCTGCTCCCCGCTCAGGCGGGGATGGTCCCACCGTCTGCATGGCGAATATCTGGGGCATATGGTGCTCCCCGCGCGAGCGGGGATGGTCCTGTCGTTACGACCGCGATAATCAGGAATGTGGTGCTCCCTGTGCAGACGGGGCTGGTCCCACGCGGATGCCCGGCCGTGTCCTGAGGGGCGCGTGCTGCCCGCTCGCGCGGGGATGGTCGGGAGGATTTGACGGGCGGTGGATGCCGCGACGGATCGGCCCGAACCACTTTCTTGTCCAGGTCTGTCAGCGGCCCGGGTCAGGATGGCAGACACTGTGGGTGGGGAGGGGCGAGAATGAGAAGACAGGATCTCGCGGACGCACTGGACGCCGAGTTGATGAAGAGGCTGCTGCCGACATCCGCCATCCAAACCTTGGGTGCATGGTTGTCTGGGGCTGGCGCTCGGTACGCGGCCGGGGTCGGCGGTCACGCCGTGGAGTACACCCCTATGCACTGGGCAGGTGTCGAGCCGTGGCCTGACCGGTTTTCTGAGCTGACACAGGCGCGGACCGCGATGGTCAGTCGTGCCCAGGTGGTCGCGGCTGTGGGGGAGGCAGTCGAACGTCGCGAGTGGTCCGAGGCTCTTGTGGCGTCGTATGTGTGGGGACAGGGCAGAACGGGATACGGTCCCCACCGCCTCAAGGAGATCTTGGCGGAGCCGGCGGTCGCACCTGCACTGGCGGAGGCAGCTTCGGTGCTTAAGGAGGACAACGCGGCCGCGGCTTATCGTGTTCTGTACGGAGCGGTGAAGGGACTGGGCCCGGCCTTCTTCACCAAACTCTTCTATTTCCTGGACCTGGCTGTGGATGGCCCGAGTTCTCCGCGAGCACTGATCCTCGACCAGAGGGTCGCGAACATTCTGCGTGCCCACGCTACGCGAGTCGGGTTGGCCATGGGCCTGCCGTCTGTGGCGGCTGTGGCTGACTGGATCTGGTCTGACGGCGGCTGGACGCCACACCGGTACGACGTCTATCTGGAGTGGATGACCGCCGCAGCCGGGCAGCTTGCCGAGTCTGGAGTCGGGTGGCCTGTCGCGAGCCCGGACCTGCTAGAACTGGCGCTCTTCAGCGGGGTTTGGGACCCAACAGCCTAGTATCACCGCTGGTCCCGCGAAGGCGGGCTACCCGGGCCAGGGGCCCGGCCTGCTCCCCGCAACTACAGGGAGGAGATCCTCCCTTAGGCGTGAGCCAACGTGCTCCGTGTGCCGAGGGGATGAGCCTTGAATTCCCGTCCGTGCAGCGGAGGTGGGGTCCGCCAGCAACATCCCTTCTACGGCGGCAGGTCGATATGTCCGTTTCGGCGAAAGTACTGAACTACAAGCCTGTTGCCCGATAGATATGCAGGTCAGCCTGCTCCCCGCACCCGCGGGGATGGTCCCACGCCGAGGACGTCGAGGGTGCACGACGTGCTCTGCTCCCCGCACCCGCGGGGATGGTCCCGCCGAGTGGCGGCGGATGCGGGACACCGACCCCTGCTCCCCGCACCCGCGGGGATGGTCCCGACCGGCAGGGTCTACCGACGGAATTCGCTGGCCTGCGGAAACGTGGCCCGCGTTGTGTGGATTTCCCGTGCTGGACCGTCAAGGTTCCCGGGTGAACTATCACGTGTCTCCCTGACGATGAGGTAGCCCCCGAAGTGTGACCAGCGGTGCCTCAGACGGAGTGAGACTTCGGTGGGCGGCCCGTCCCAGTCAACTCGAGGTTAGGGGCTCCTTGGGCTGCCGACGGAACTACCGACCTGGGTCTCAGCGGGTTGCCCTTGTGTAGCGATCTTCGTGATCAACGCGCCCGATTCCCCGGAGATACGCCGCTGGCTCATGCCACGAGCGTTGGGCTTGCGCAGCTTGCCTTCCCGGTCGGCTCCGGCAGCGACGTCAATCATGGGAATGTCGTTCGGGGTCCTGCATGATCATCGTGTGAGACGTGTACCAAAGTGGGTTCCACCGCTGTTCGTACTCATGGCCGGCGCATTCTTGGTGTGGTACATCACGCGCGGCCATCGAGTCGCCAGTCTGATCGCTGCTGTCACTGCGTTCACCCTCCTGCTGGGGATACCGGCCGCGGTGATCGCCGTGCTCCGACTTGGCAAGAGCGGACCAACGCCCGCCCGGCTGGAGGACGTGGCCGACCAACTCGCCCGAGGGGTACATCAACAGTGGGAGACTGAGGCACAGGTACGCCGTCTCAACGACCCTTTCCCGCTGTCGGTCGAATGGGTCGCAGCCGAAGCGGACCTGGTTGAATCGTGGCCCCACTTGAAGGAGCTGGCCGGTGACTGGCCAGGCCAGTCCCCCGAAGCCACCTTCACGTGGGCTGCGAGCCCTCGAGGGCTGGCCGGCAGTGGGGGTGAGATCGCCCAGGTCTTCGAACGCGTCCCCACCCGCCGCCTGGTCATCCTCGGCGAATCCGGCTCCGGCAAGACCGTGCTGTTCATTCGCTTCCTGCTTGCTCTGCTCAAAAACCGGACGTCCGGTGGCCCGGTCCCGGTCTTGTTCTCTCTCGCAGCGTGGGATCCAGTGCGGCAGGACCTGTACACCTGGATGGCCGACGAGCTCATCCGCGACCACCCTGCCCTGCGCGCACTCGTTCCCGCCGACCTGTCGCCAGCCGGAACCGTCACCCAAGCACGCGCTCTGCTTGCGGAGCGGCTGATCCTGCCCATCCTCGACGGCCTGGACGAAGTCCCCCAGGCCATGCGTGCCAGGGCCCTGGACAACATCAACCAGGTACTACCTGCCGGCCAGCCGCTGGTGCTCTCCAGCCGCACCGCCGAGTATCGGAGCGCCCTGGCAACGCCAGCCGGGACCACCCTTCTCCTGAATGGAGCCGCAGGCATCCGCCTCCTCCCACTGGATCCCGCGAAAGCGGCCGCCTATCTGGAACGCGACGCCGGAGGTTCCGGCACCGGGGCTGCAAACCGCTGGAGACGGGTCACCGCTTCACTGAGCACCGACACCCCTGTCTCCCAGGCACTGAGCACCCCACTTGGCCTGTTCTTGGCTCGCACCATCTACAACCCCCGCCCCGACGAACAGATCGTCGCCCTCCCCGACCCCAGCGAACTCATCGACCAGGCCCGCTTCCCCACTCGCCAGGACATCGACACTCACCTGTTTGCTGCCTTCATCCCCGCCGCCTACCGCCACCACCCCGTACGGTGGAGCGCCCAACAGGCCCAGCGCACGTTCACCTTCCTGGCCGGCCACCTCCAAGACACCCTCGATGGCACCCCCGACCTCGCCTGGTGGCAACTCTCCAAAGTCCTCCGGCACTTTCAGGAAATCACGGTTGGGCTCACGGTCGGGCTCATCGGCTCGTTGCCACTCCTCCTACTGGTGCCGTTCGAGGGAGACCTCGCGGCCGGAATCACTTCGTGGCTCGTCCTTGTGATGCTGTGCCTGGTGCCGGCAACAATGCTCGCCTCGTCCGCAGGAAGGAGAAAGCCAAGTTCTGCGATCCGCTGGAGCTGGAAAGGGAAGTCCTGGTTCACGGTAGGGCTCAGCTTCGGATTCTTGTTCGGATTGATCTTCGGGTCCTTGGTCGGCTCCACGTACGGGTTCCGGACCGGCCTTATCAGCGGACTCGCGGGCGGGCTTCCGTTCGTGGTCCTGGGAGGACTGAGGTCGGTACACCCGGACCTGGACAAGACCGTGGGGCCAGGCGTGATCCTGGCTAGGGACCGCCGCACCTTCTGTGTTCTTACGGTCGCGGGCGGACTCGCGGGCGCACTCGCGAGCGTCCTTGCGACCTTGCTGGAACTTGGGTTTGGAGTAGACCCGGCCGGGCTCGCAGGCCGGTTCCTGTTCGGTCTTGTCTTTGGGATCCCGGTCGGCCTTCTGATCGGACTTGCTCGGTCGGTGTGGGTGGATTTTCTGGTGGCACGGATAAGACTGGCCCTATTGGGACACCTGCCCTGGCGTTTCATGACTTTCCTCGCTGATGCCCACGAGCGGCGAGGCGTACTGCGACAGGTGGGAGCGGTGTACCAGTTCCGCCACATCGACCTTCAGCGTCACCTCACAAGACATCAGCCTTGATCAGCCGAAGCCGTACACCGCCACACGCTTCCGCCGCTGTGGACCCACTCATTTCGTCGCCCAACGCATTCCGTCACCCCGCGAGCGCCATTTCGTCGGTTCGCCGGCAGCGGGCGGAGTATCAGCGGCTGCTCTGCTCCCCGCACCCGCGGGGATGGTCCCGGCTTCAGCAGCCCGACAAACGAGCTCCAAGACTGCTCCCCGCACCCGCGGGGATGGTCCCGCGTTGATGATCCCGCCCAGCCCCACGAACACGCTGCTCCCCGCACCCGCAGGGATGGTCCCACCCGCCGCGGAATGGGAGTCGCCGTCGCCAACTGCTCCCCGCACACGCGGGGATAGTTCCCGCACCCGGTAGAACGCGGCCGGGCTGTACGTCTGCTCCCCCGCGCCTGCGGGGATGGTCCTGAGGCGAATTCCTCGCCTGGGTCGTTGCCGGTGTGCTCCCCGCGCAGGCGGGGATGGTCCCTCTGGGCAATAACCCGGAACTTGGGGATCTGCGTGCTCCCCGCGCCTGTCCCAGGCCAAGGACGACACCGAGTTCGCCGAGGTGGTGCTCCCCGCGCGAGCGGGGATGATCCCTCCACCGCGAGGCGAACACGCTTGTCCTCATCCGTGCTCCCCGCGCGAGCGGGGATGGCCCCCGTCCGCCTGGCCGCCAGCCGTCCCACGGGCAGTGCTCCCCGCGCGAGCGGGGATGGTCCCCTGTCCGAAGTCCCGACCCCGGTCGAGGATGAGTGCTCCCCGCGCGAGCGGGGATGGTCCCTCAGCCCTCTACGGCATCTGTCACGCCGTGATGTGCTCCCCGCGCGAGCGGGGATCGTCCCACGCTGCCGACGCTGACACCGTTCGTGACCAAGTGCTCCCCGCGCGAGCGGGGATGGTCCCTGGGCACAGCGCGTGTCCGATGCAACCGCCACAGTGCTCCCCGCGCGAGCGGGGATGGTCCCGACCAGGGCGCCGCAGGCCGCATGGCCGCCATCTGCTCCCCGCACACGCGGGGATGCTCCCAGATTGCGTAACGCCACTACTCCGGGCCCCTGGTGCTCCCCGCAGGCGCGGGGATGATCCCTTCTGGCACCACGGGGGCGACAAGCTGGTGGTCTGCTCCCTGCAGGCGCGGGGATGGTCCCGCCAGCGCCAGCTCACGAACCGACCGCGTAGCGTGCTCCCCGCAGGCGCAGGGATGGGTCCCCTCTGCGGCAACACCTCCCTGACCGACCACCTGTGCTCCCCGCGCGAGTGAGGATGGCCCCTTCCAGTACCCGGACGAGATCAAAGAGGTTCCGTGCTCCCCGCGAGAGCGGGGATGGTCCCCGGCGGTCTAGCTGGTGGTGACTTCGTCGACCGTGCTCCCCGCGCGAGCGGGGATGCTCCCGAACGCCGGGTCAGGCTGCTCAAGCTGCACGAGTGCTCCCCGCGCGAGCGGGGATGGCCCCAACCGCAGTGGATCATCGACGCCCGCAAAGCCGTGCTCCCCGCAGGCGCGGGGATGGTCCCCTGATTGAAGGTCCGGCTGGCCGAGTCGTGGGGTGGTCCCCGCGCGAGCGGGGATGGTCCGGGTCCTGTCCGATGCCCCGTCGGACGGCGGTGTGCTCCCCGCGGGCGCGGGGATGGTCCCAGCTCGAAGCAGGGCATCACCCAGAGCCTGCGTAGATCCCCGAACCCGCCAGGGATAGTCGCGCGGACAAAGGGATTGGCCCCGAGCACAGGAAGGTCGTCGGCGGGCTGGCAGTCTGCTCCCGGGCGCAATAGCGGCGTGCAGGTCGTCCCCGCACGCGCGGGGGTAGCTCGCCGACGTCGGTCGGCGTCTCCGTCTACCCACCGTCGTCCCCGCGTGTGCGGGGGTGGCTCCAGCAGGTCGTTGCCGGACGGGGCGCCGGAGTTGTCGTCCCTGCGCGTGCGGGGGGCGCTCTACAACGAAGCCCTCGAACGGCGGTCGCTGCCCGTCGTCCCCGCGTGAGCGGAGGTGAGCCATAGATGTCCCTCGCGCAGCCGGTGGCGGTCAGGACGCAGGGATGGGGCAGATGGCTTCCGGAGACGAGGCGCGGGAGGCCAGTCCGGCTCGGGCGTTCTCGTCTGCGGCGTCAAGGATTTCTGCCGCCTTGCTGCCGTAGACGCGTATGGTCTCGTCTCGGCCGACGTGCAGCGCGAACGAACGGACCAGGGCCGCGTCTACAGCGTGGTGCAGGATGGCCCGGTCCCAGATGTCCTCCGGGATGTCATCCAGTGCTGGGTACTCCACGCCCTGTCGCATGTCCGGCTGGACCTTTTCGCGGGCTTGCTGGAAGGCGTTGTTGGGGGCCGTGCTGTGGCGCGCGGCCTGCTCGTAGTCGGGGCCCTGGACGATCGTCTTCTGGGTGGCTGCGTGGTCGTGGCGGCGCAGGGCTGCGGCGATGAGACGGTGTGGTGAGCGGGGCCGCCAGCGGCGTGTGCCTGCGGTGTGGCCGACCTGGTGGAGCCAGAGCACGATCTTCGGTTCGGACCAGCCCATGGCGACCATGTCCAACAGCACCCAGGAGAGTTGGTCGTAGCGGGAGGTCTGGATCCAGTGCACCTGCGGCCGTACCGACACGGCAAGACGGCGGGCCTGTTCGATGCGCTCGCTGGTGATCTTGTATCCGAGGATCGTGAGCCTGCGCTTCTTGCGGCGGGAGGAGATCTGGGCGGCTGCCCGCGCAGCGGTAGAAGAGTCTTTACCACCCACTACCTGAGCCTTTCCCACACACCTAACCCGAGTAAGGGAAGGGGTCTCACTGGGTGCCGAACTTCGGTGATCCACAGGGGGGTTATCCACAGGCTTCGCAGGCTGGACAGCGGCAGGAGCCTGGCCGCGCTGGTCGATGACAACGCGCGCGCTGTAGCCGCTCCCGACGATGCCGTGTCCCATGGCGTGGTCGTAGACCGGTGGGATCACCGCCGCGTAGACCGTCGCCGTACCGGCATATCCGCCCAGGCCACGCGCCCTGCGCACGTTGACCCTAGTGCCGTGCACCGCCCAAACGAGCGAGCCCATCTCACGCAGGTAGGACACGTGCCGGCCGATCGTTGCCCGCGACAACCCGAGCCTCGCTACCATGCCCGCGAGGCAGTAGCGCACCTGGCCTGTGTCGTAGTCCATCCGTGCCGCCAGGTCGCGCGCGACCGTCACTGTCGTCATCGACACACGCGGATGCAGGTCTGCACCCACCAGCCACTCGATCGATCGAAGCCACCACCGCGGCCCGCACCGTCGCGATTTGGTCCCTGCGACCACCTGCTCCGTCGTCGGCACAGTACGCAGGCATCCAAAAGCCCTTTCATCCTGTGACGACCGCGGAGAAAGAGCTACCGCCACGGCGCTCACCGGGCTCCTTGTGAGCGACCAGGCGGGCACTCCACCACGGCTCCGACGCATGGCAGCCGGCCTGATTGCGAGCAAAACTGCAACCAGGCGTAAGCCACAAAGCGTGCGATTCGGGCATGTGCAGGCCGGCAAAGGGCAGCACCCTGTAACACGGGTCTCGCCTTCCACTGCTACGAAGGAGGGCAGGACGAAGCGCCCTCCTGGCGCTTCGTCATTTGCGAGAGAGCAAGCGCGAACCCGCCGACGACGCCACCCCACCCGCAGCGCACGAGTCCGCTGGACGGGGACCCCCACGCACCCTTACTTGCGCCGTCTCATTGGCGTTTTAAAGAGACATCGACGTCAGTCACTCCACCAGCGACAGCGCCTACTCCTGGCGCGGCAGTATCCGATGAGCACAGACATGCCGCTCCCAGCTGCATGCTTGGCATTGGCTGCTCTTACGTCACAGACCGTAGCCCGTATTCATTCTTGTATCAAGCCTCCATGGTCGCGCACGCGAAAGCCCCCAGCCGACGGCCGGGGGCGAAGCTGGCGGTACTTCAAAGTTGGATGTGGTAGCCCATCTTGAAGCGGTGCGCCGGCTTGGTCAGGATGGTGACCTCGATCGGCTTCTCGTCGTCGCTATAGACAATGCGGAAGACCTCAAGCACCGGCACATCTCGGGGGATCTCAAGTGCCTCGTATTCCTCCGTTGTGGCCGGCCTGGCCGCTACCGCGTCGTCCTGAGACCGAGTCGGGTAGCCCATCTCGTGCAGCAGAGCCGGCGACCCGCCAGGGATAAGGCGCCGGTCTTCGAGGCGCGTTCCGCGCGCCAGCTCTATCGGGTAGTACGAGTGCACAAGCTCGGCTGGCTGGTCGTCGAGGAACCCAATCCGCGACCGAAGCGTTGCGGTGCCCTCCCCATCAAGACGGAGAGCACGCGCCACCTCAACTGGCGGTACAACTTCACCGACTTCGAGCATCCGGTACTTCCCGCGCTGCTGCCTCTTGGTGGCCTCTGTTAGCCAGCGGTACGGCTGCCCCGGATCCGAGGGAGCGATGTAGTGGGCGGGGATGATCGTCTGAGCACGCTCGTCGCGCACGAAGACGCCCACGCCCGCCTGCCCTTCGAGGAACTTCTCGTCTTTGAGAATCTGAAGAGCGCGCTGGATGGTGACGTTGGACGTACGGAACTGCTCTCTGAGCTTCTCGTTCGTCGGTACCTTCCTACCGGGCTCCCACTCGCCTGACATGATCAACTTGCGGATGTCGGCGGCAATCCGCTCGGCCAGTGGGCGCTTGTCCTCGTGCGGTTCGGGCATGTCAGTCGACCTCGACCTCGTAGTGGAGGCGACGAGGCGCCTTCATGACCATGTGCTGCACTTCGAATGGGCTCCCGCCTTCGCCAGCCGTTGCGCGTAGCAGGGTGAGCACAGTGGCCCCAGCGGGAAGCACGAGGGCTGTGCACTCGAAGTTGTCTGCTTCCCGGAACTCAAGGTCTTCGCATACGCGTCGAGCTCGGTAGCCAAGCTCTGCAAGCAGGGTCGGGGCGCCACCCTTGATCTTTCGCTTTTCTGCCAGAGCCGTTCCGCGGGCGATACAGAGCGGGTAGTACGAGTCGGCGAGCTCGATGGGGTCGCCGTCGAGCAGGATGACGCGTCGGCGCACAGCGGCCTTCTCGCCAGGGGAGAGACGGAGCGCTGCAGCCACTTCCTGTGGTGGGTCGACCTCCGCGACCTCAGTAAGTCGCTGGCTCCCCCGGTGCTGCGACTCTTCGCTCCAGGCGTCCACTTGCCCTTCCGCGCGAGGCGTTACGTAGGCGAGCGAGTCCGTTGGTCGCTGCATCTCGGCCATCTCTTGAGCCTCCCCTCGTATTGACGATGTGTCCCCTGACCTCCCCAACCTTAATCCCTTGATGCTTATGCCTGAGGGGTGCTGGCTGGCCAAATCTGCGCGCGATGCTTGCTACCTTATTCAGCAAGCTATTACTGTCTGTCGACAGATGCGAATCACTTGAACGGAGGCGCAGTGCTGCGAGTTCGAGACGTCGCGACGCACTTCCGAGTGCACCCAGCCACCGTCTACCGCTGGATCCACCAGGGCTTTCTCCCGGCCTACAGGAACGGACAGCCGTACAAGCCTGGAGACGGCGCGACCGGCACACTTCGAATCCCTGAGTCCGTTTTGCATGCTTCTGATCCCGAGAGCTAGCGGGGCAGGTCAGCCGCAGACTCTGCGGTCAGGGCAAACCGCCCCGTCACGCTCCAGCGCAGGAGGCCGCCACTCCTTTACCGCGGGTGGCCGGGGTTGAGAACTCCACCAACCTCCCCCGGGCTTCTGGGCGACACGCCCCTGCCACTCAACTTCATACGTCTGGTTGTCCGTGCTTATACGCCGGCCCGGGGTGACGAGTTCGACGCGGTCCTCCGAGAGCAGCAGCCAGTTGCGCCCCCGCAGCCGTTGCGCTGCCCGTCGATCAGGAACAGGGCCTGGTCCAGCTCCTGCCCGGCGGAGAACGCAACAGCAAGGGAGACACCTGATGCGCCACAACGGACGCACCCCCATCAAGGCCAGCACCATGCGGCCCGAACACCTCAGCCTCCGTGAGAACGAGCCCCGTATGGGGGTCTGCCCGCGCTGTCAGACCTGGCAGCGCCTCACACGCTCGATGATCACGCCGCACCGCGACGGCGTCGCCGCCCCGAAGAGCGGTGAACGCCGCTACTTAGGCGACAAGCCGGCGGGCGGGCGTCGTTGCCCCGGCAGCGCGCAGCGCATCGACATCGACATCACCCTCGAGCAGTGGAGCGAGCGCCTGCTCACGGCCGAGTCCACGGCCGTCGGGCGTCGCACAGTCCGCCCGATCCGTAAGCCCCGCCCGCAGGTGGCGCCCGCCCCGGTCCAGATGCCCGCCGCCACGCGCCCTCTGCGCGAGCAGCTTGCCGAACACCTTCAGAGCGACTGCCCCCGCTGCCGGGCTGGCCGCTGTGGCTGCGTCATCGAGCTGCGCCAGCGGATCCGTCGCACAGCCCAGATCGCCGCCGCTCCGGCTACCCCGATCTACGGGCAACTGCGGACTGCCTTCCGCGAGCACCGTGCCTCCTGCCCGCCGTGCAATAGCGGGGCCCCGTGTAACGCCAGCCGCCAGCTCGCCGCCCGCATAACCGGAATCGCCCGAAACCACTTGAGCCGCAACGCCTGAACAAACCGCGACGAACGACCACGGCCGCCGTCCTCCCGACGCACACAGGGAGGACGGCGGCCGTGGCTGCTCGTACGAACCGGACGACGACAGCCCCGACGACTTGAGACCCCCGGGGGCTGTCCAGGACCTGAGTGGAGGACCTGATGCAGACGAGCATCGCACGCCCGATCGGCACGACCGACTCGGATCCGGACATGGACGAGGCCTTGCGCCGTGTTCGCGAGGGACGGTGAGTGGCATGGACTGGCGCCACAACGCGGCCTGCCGCGAGGAGGATCCCGAGCTGTTCTTCCCGATCGGCGACACCGGCCCGGCATTCCTGCAGATCGAGGAGGCCAAGGCTGTGTGCCGCCGCTGTCCAGTCATCGAGCAGTGTCTGCAGTGGGCGTTGGAGTCTGGGCAGACCGATGGCGTCTGGGGCGGGCTGTCCGAGGCGGAGCGTCGTTCGATGAAGCGGCGTGCTGCGCGCCACCGCGCGCAAAAACAGAGGTGACAACTGGCAGCCTGCGCTGCCCGGCGCCCGTCGCCCCGCCTCGGGGTCGGCGGGCGCCGGAGTGCGCAGGGCGCACTCCCCGCCCGATCCGCTGCGGGGCCGCAATAGCGCGACGAACCCCCAGGGATTGCGCCCCTGGGGGTTCTTGTCGCAGGTCACTGTGGAAGGAACCGACCTGCATGCCCAGCATGACACTCCCTCTCATCATGGAAGAGCGGCCCTTACTCCCCACGCGTCCCAGCCCGCATGAGCGGGACGGCCGTCAGCCCTCCGAGCCAACCGGCCGGCCACACCCAGGTCAGCGCGTGGGGACTGAGGTGCTGCGCCGAGTTGTCGACGCGGAGATTGGTCCGCGTGGCGTGGGCGCGATCTATCAGAACGTCGACGGTGCGTTTGAGGTGCTGGCTGCTGTCCGCGACCCTGAGCAGGCCACCGGACTCCTGCGTCGGCGCGCGGGGTGGGCGCTGATCGTCAAAGACGTGCTGCAGCCAGGCAGCGAGCCGTTCGCCATTGGGTCGGTATGGACGACTTCCGATCACCTGGTCCGTGAGGCCCCCGCCGCGGTCGGCGGGCAGTGCTCGAAGTGCGGCGGTTGGTTCGAGGGCTGGTCCGGCGGTGTCTGCGACGCCTGCAAGCAGGGTCCGCGTGCCTGACGACCTGTATGAACCGCTACATGGCCGCCAACCGGGCCCGCCGCGGACACGAGCGGCAGTGCACGAGCTACTCGCCGGACACGCGGTGTCCGGAAGGCCAGCGCCTGTACGAGTCGTTCGAACGGCTCCAGGACGCGCACCTCAGTCGGCTCCGCAAACGGAGCTGACCGCCGCGCGGGACAGGCATCCAACTCGCCACCCTGCGGCTTTCTCCCCGGCCGACCGCCCGCCACGCGGGCGGACGGCCTTTCTCATCTCGCAGGTCCGGGATCGTCCCAAGCCTGCTCCCTCTCGTAGGAGGACCCTCATGGCGCGGACCATCCCGCTTACGACATCACAGGACGACACCGGCCTGCATCGCCAACTGCCGGACGTCCTGTGCATGCACACGCCGCGCTGCCCGACCGCTGACAGCGCGGACCGCGAGGCCGCGGCCGCCGTGGCCAGCCACCCGGAGCAGGGCTGGAGCTTGCTGTGCAACGGCGTCCTGGTTTTCGAGGACACCGGCGAGTTGCTCCCCGACGGCCGGGTTCTTTCTCCGCACCGTCCCCTCACGGTCACGGCCTGACGACTGCCTGATCCGCCCGCACCGACCGCTGATTCATGGCGGCCGGGTCGGGCGGTGACGGGGAGCCGGACAGCCCGGACCCAGTCACTTGCTGGAGGGATCCGCCATGCCCGACGACTTCCGGATGGACGTGTACCAGGGCCACTCCGCGCCGGACAGTCCGCAGTACGAGGCCAACCGGCTCGACTCAGCTGCAGATGTCCTGATCGCGAGCGCAGTTCTGGTCGAGGAGACAGACGAGGTCTGATCCGTTCTGGCGGCTGTCTGATCCGTCCGCACCGACCGTTGGCCCTTGGCGGCCGGGGCGGGCGGTGACGGGGAGTCGGGCAGGCCGGCTTCACTCGTGTCTGGCGGGAGCTGCGGGCAGTTTCGCGGGCATTCCCCAGCACGCTCCTGGACCCAAGGCCCGTACCCCGGGCAGCTGGCCTTCAGCACGGCCCGCTCCCGGAAGGCAACGGCCCTTCGATAGCCGTTTCGGCTCCGCCCACCGCCATTTCGAAAGCAGCCGCCCGCGTTTCGGGAGCGGCCCCCACGGTTTCTCGCACCCCCTGAACGACCCTTTTCGGAGGCCCTCATGACGATCACTGATGTGCCGCGGGGCGCGGCATCCGGTACCCCCGTTTCGCGCCCGCCGACTCCCGTTTCGGATGCCTCCGAGAGCGTTTCGGGAATGGCCGGAGGCGTTTCGCGGACACGGAAGCGGAATCCGATCAAGCCCAGGCGCGACGGCCTGATGGCCGCCTTGTCGCTCGCCGCCGCGCTCGGCGGGACGCTGGTCGGCGTTATCGGCTTCGCCATGTCCTACAGCACCCTCGCTGAGGTGGCCCTGAGCTGGGGGTTCACTGAGAAGCTGGCGCCCTGGTTCCCGGTCGGCGTGGATGCGAGCATCATCGCGTTCCTCGCGCTGGACCTGTACCTGATCCGCAAGGACACCCCGTGGCCTCTGCTCCGGCTCGCCGCACACGCCATGACCGGCGCCACGATCTGGTTCAACGCGTCCTCGCAGGGCCGCATCGCCGCCGACCCGGTCAAGTCCGCAAGTCACGGCGTCATGCCGCTGCTGTTCGTGATCGGAGTGGAGGCCGCTCGGCGGCTGTTCATCAAGAAGGCACAGCTCGAAGCCGGTACGCACACGGACCGGATCCCGCTGCACCGCTGGATCCTCTCTCCCATTGCCACGCCGCGGTTCTACCGCCGGATGCGGCTGTACGGGGTCTCCAGTTACCCCGAGATGATCCGGCGCCAGCAGGAGCTCATCGCCTACGCGCAGTGGCTCAGGCGCAAGTACACCGGCGACCTCTCCAAGGCGAGTGAGGATGAGCGGCTGCCGCTGAAGATGGCTGCCTACGGTTACACCGTCTCTGAGGCCCTCGCCCTGCCTGAGCAGCAGGAACGCGAGGCAGAGGAACGAGCGGAGGAAGCCGAGCAGCGGCGGCTGGACGCGGAGACGCGCCGCGAGCGCGCGCAGAAGAAGGCCGAAGCCGACCGGCTGGAGGCAGACGGCGAGTTGGAGGCTGTCCGGGCTCGGGTGGAAGGCAAGACCGCGCAGGCCCGAGCTCAGGCCCGAGCCCAGGCCAGCGCCGCAGAGCGGGCCGCTGAGCTGGAGGAACAGGCGATGGAGACGGCCGTGGTCGCGGACAGCCGCGCCCGCGAGGCTGAGGGGAGGCGCAAGGAAGCTGAGGAGCGCGAGGCGAAGGCCGCCGCGGATGTCCGCGCGGCCGAGCTGGAGAGCCAGGCAGCCGAGAAGCGGAAGGAAGCGGCGGAGGCAGACCGAGTCGCTGCGGTGGAGGGCCGGGCGATCGAGACGGCCAAGGTCGCGGAGGCGCGGCGGCGTGCAGCCGAAGCCGATCGGGCCGCTGCCGAAACGGAGGAGGCTGCTGCCGAAGCCCGTCGCCGGGCTGCCGAATCCGACGGGCTCGCGGCGCAGGAGGCCGAGCGCAAGGCGGTTGCCGACGCCAACACGCAGGAGGCACGCAAGCGGGAGGCCGAAACCGAGTTCGTTACTGCCGAAAGGCGGCTGGCCGCCGCCGAAATCGAGCGGCGCGCAGTCGAAATCGAGGACGTCGCGAAGCTCACGCCGCGCGAGCGGGCGATCCGGAAGGTGGCTCGCATGGCATTCGCGGCCGGCCTGGTGACCGTTGGTCTGGAGCCCGACGGCATCCATCGTGAGCTGTGCCGGGTGATCTCGATCGCTGACATCCAGCGCGAGATGGCGGTCTCCTCCACAGACACCGCGTCGAAGTACCGCCAGGAGGCAGCCGACTTGCTCGTAGGCGGATACCGCCCCTGACCCGTACTTCCGGCACCACCAGTGAGGGTCAGCCCGCTCGAATCGGGCTGACCCTCCGCTGCGACTGCCGGAAGCAGTCCCAGATCCCCCAGTACAGCAGGAGGAATTCTCGCCGTGAACAGCAGTAACGACCCGAATTACTCGCCCCTGCGCGACGTCGCGCAGTCCCCGGAAGCGACCGCCCGGTACCTGGCCGACATCCAGCGGGTCCTGCTGGACATCGGCTCCAACCTGGAGGTTCTCGCCCGTGAGACGCGCGTGCATCTGCGCGAGACCCACGTGGAAGGGGACCGCTGGTACCACGCCCGGTTGCGCGCTCAGCCGGTCGAGAAGGCGCTGAAGAACGTCCTACGGCACCTGAACGGCCTGACCGGCGGGCTGGAAAAAGCGGCATACAAACGCAACATCTTCACCGACGAGGTGAAGGCACTCCCGCAGAAGCGAAAGGAAAGGGAACTGGAGAAGCAGCGAAAGAAGAATCCGCAGCTCCAGGCCGCACAGAATTCTATGCAGCAGCAGGGTGAACATCAGGCATCGAATCAGGGTCATACCGTCCCTGCGTCCATTTACGACCTCGGACGGAACCGGGAATCCGCGTGACCCGGCCGCTTCTAAAATCCGAGCTCACGGCGCAGCGTTCCCGCGAATATCTGCTGAGCCAGCGGGAGTCTTTCCTCCAGAAACACGGCGAGGATCTCGGCGCTTTCTATTTTCTGATGATGTTGGTGCAGACGCACGGCAAGAAGGCGATGAAGCGCGGGGACGTGGCGGCGCTGCGGGCGCTGTATCGCGATCTCCACGCCGTCTACCTCAAGCACACCCAGTAACCGGCCGCCACGCCTGCGAAGGGGGCCAGCCGCACTCGGCAGCGGCCCCTTGCCGTGTCCCAACGCCCAGGCGCCCACACACCCACACGCCCAGGCGCGCGCACGCGTACGCGAGGTGGTCACGCACTGCCAAGCCCGAACCGAAGGAGGTGAGGCCGTGTCGGAGGACGAGACCGAGGGGCGGCTCATCAGCTTCCCCCAGCCCGGGGGCGTACTGGACCGGCCACCTGACCTCGCTGACCCCGGCCGGCTCTTCCCGGCACCGGATATTTCGCCGGAATCCCCGGAAGAGACCACCATGGATCTCCCACCCATTCCGGCAGCCCCTGATCCGGAAGTCGCCCTCAGGGCGGATGGAATCCCGTCCGCGGAGCCGGAAGAAGAAACCGGCGAAGAGGAATACGACAGCGAATATGAGCAGCCGCGCTCTCTCGCCGACCGGCTGGGTGACTGGCTGGAATACCGGATCGAGGCAGCTCGGGCGCGGCATGAAAGCGAAGCGCCGTTCCGGGAAGCGGAAATAGCGCGCAAGGTTGCGCTATTGGAGGCCCGCACCGCTCAGGAAACCGCGCTGATGGAGCAGCGCGGCAAGCTCCATCAGGCGGTGATGAAAGCGAAGGCCGACAAGGCGGCCGCACGCGGCAAGGCCGACGCGGATTGCACGCGGTCGTCCAGCTCGGGCATGGGCGCAGACAAGGGCCGCTCAAAGGCCGGCGGCGGCGGCGGCGGCGCCCCGCAAGGGGGTGGCAACTCCCCCAAGGGCACGGGGAAAGGCCCTGATCGCTCTGCAGGTGGCCGTAGCGGCGGCTCGAAGAGCAACGAGTCACCCGGCGGCTCCAAGGGTCGCCAGAACGTTCCCGGTGGCTCTGGCCCAGGCAAGAATGGCGGTTCGGGCAACTCCGGATCGGGCAAGGGCGGTTCGAAGGGCGACGGCGGTAAGACGTCGAACTCATCGGCCTCCAGCCCGGCTCAGGAGCGGGCCCGCGCGGACAAGCAGGCCGCCCGGGAGGATCGCCGCAGGTCCAAAGCCGAACGAGCCGCTGCGAAGCAGGCCAGGCGGGACGCGGCGAAGGCCGGCGACACCGGCCGCACCACGCTGGGCGCGGCCGTGGCGGAGGAAGCCCAGCGTCGCTGGGACAAGCGCCGCGCGGACGCGAAGGACAAGGCCGCCAAGGACGGCGACGGCAAGAAGGCGAAGCCGGACACCGACGCCAAGGACGCGAAGGACGGCGACGGCGCCAAGGATGCCGACGCCACCACCAAGAAGATGCCCAAGGACGGCCCTGAACCAGCCGCTGACGGCCTGCAGGACGACTCAAAGAAGGACGGTGAGAAGCCGTCTGACGGCTCTGGAGGGAAGGACGGCGCCAAGAACCGCGGAGACCAGCGGTCGTTCGGCCAGCGGATCAAGGACAAGTTCAGCAAAGGCGATCCCACATCCTCTTCGGGCGATTCGAGCGGCGAGCCCCGCCAACCTGACGACAGGTTCGGATGGGAATGGCCTGGCCACGAAACCGGAAAGCCGAAGTCCGAACCGGCTGAAGATGACATCGAGGATGCGGTGATCGTTGACGACCCGGCCGATCCCTTCAAAGCTGGCGTCTCCAGCGTGGCCGGCCTGCCGCCCGCACCGGAACCGCACGCCCAGCGGCCTGGAACCACCCGACCAACTGCACAGGAGGACCCCGTGACGGAGGTCAACAAGACCGTGTCGGGCCAGGCCGGTATGGCGGCCCAGCACCGTACCGACATCACCTTCGGCGAGTACCTGACGGAGATCGTAAACATCGCGATCGCCGCAGAGCTCGACAAGGACCGCGCCCAGGACCTGGCCGTCGCGCTCGGCAAGGTCGCCGACGCCCTGCGGGACATGGCCGCCGACCTGGTTGGTGACCACAACATCGCCACTGAGGTCGTCGACCAGATCACCGACCTGGCCGACGCCGCGATGCGCATGAAGCAGCTGGCCGAACAGTGCGCCACCGAGTGCGAGGTCGCCTCCGAGGCCGCCCGGATCGCGGCCATGTCGGTCGGCCGGACCTACGGCCAGGACATCCAGGCCATGGACGACGCGGGCCTGGCCCACGCCTCCGCCGCCGCCCACCACGACTAGCAGGAAGGAAGGCCGCTGATGAGCAACCTCACGCCCCACACCGGCGGTGGCGCTGCTGCCCCGACGGACAGCGACAACCGGTACAAAGCTGTCCAGCACAAGCTCAAGGCGCTGGGCCAGGCCATGGACCTGGCCGAAGGCGAACTCGGGACGCTGCTGCTCGGCATGCAGAGGAACGCCGAGCGCGCCGAGGGCCTGGCGGTGGACATCGCCAACGCCGAAGTCGACCGCAAGTTCGTGGAGATGACGAATCAGGTTGCCGTCGCCCTGGGCGGCGCCGCTGTGGAAGTCCACAGGCTCCACGAGACGGCCACCGAGGTGTCCGGCCTCGCTCACGACGCGCGGCGTACGCACGCGCGGCTGTACGAGGCCCTGGACGACATCCGCTCCAGCCGCCCCGAGCGCACCCCCAAGCCGGGTTTCCTCGTCCGCTGACTCGACCCCCGCACCCCGCCAGCTATGGGCCGTCCCGCCAGCATGGCGCGGGCCGCCCAGCGCGCCTCTTCCCGAAGGAGAAACGCCCGTGTCCGTGCCGCGCAGCGTCGCACTGGAGCGCACCCTGTACACCTTGGCCGCGCCGGTCCTCGCCGCGGCCCCGAACCTCTACCCCGACAGCCGGGTGAACACCGTTATCGGGCTGGCGGGTGCCACCGGCATCGGTGGCGGGGTCCTGGCCGCCCGAAGCGACAAGCCCGGCGCAGGACGCAGGATCTTGCGCTGGTCCCCGCTGGTCCTGGCGGCCGCGGTCGATGTCGCCGCCAAGCACACGCCCGGCTGGGGTCCGTGGTGCCTGGACGCGCTGCTCGCCGCCGGATGGGCCGCGGCCGGCCTGCTGGTGCTTCCGTTTGCCCGGCACACCCGCCGCCACCACCGGCCCGCCCTCGCCACCCCGGCCCCGGCTGCGCAGCTGGAGCCCACCCCCGAGCCGTCCCCGGCGCAGCCGGACGACGGCGCCGACCCGTTCACCCGCCAGGTCCGTCAGCTGTGGGAGCTCCGCGGCATGCCCGGCCGAACCATCGTGGTCAGGGCCACCCCGCACCCCGGCATGCCGAACGATTTGTCGTTGTTGCTTCGCGCGTCCGAGGCCGGACGGCCCATCACCGGCCTCAAGGAAGACGACATCGCCGCCGCGTTCGGCGTCGACGCCACGGACGTGCACATGGAGGCGGTGGCCCGGCAGTACGGGCGCGAGGGCGGCCCGGCCTGGAAGGAAGTCCATGTCACCCCCGATGCGGCGGAGCGGCGCCTCAAGGCCCCCACCGCCCGCGAGTGGTGGGCCGACCGGATCGGCGGCGCCGGCGGCCCCGTGCCCGGCTCACAGTGGGTCAAGGAGGTCCGCGACAAGCAGCGCAGGGTTACCCACTACATCGCCCAGGTCTCCGACGAGATGGGCGAGCCGCGCGTCAACCAGCATGCCCTGGCCGCCGCGCTGAAGACCGGGTACGACGAAGGCCGGATGTTCGTCACCATCGACGGCAACCAAGTCTTGGTCTCCCTGTGGGACTCCAGCCCGCTCGCGCAGACTTTCCCCGCCACTAGGGAGCTGCTGACTCCGGACAAGGACGGGCGCTGGGTGACCGGCTACCTCGGCAACGGCCAGCCCGCCCGCAACCGCGTCTATACCGACCGGGGCGCCGCCCACGGCCTGTTCGTCGCCCCCTCCGGCGGCGGCAAGACCCAGTTGATGAGCCTGCACGTCGCGGCCGACGCCCTGTTCGGAGCCGTGGTCTGGATGGCCACCGAGGCCCCGGACGAGAAGACCCTCGCACTGGGCGAGCACACCGCCCGCTACGGCGTCGGCGCGCTCTACATGATCCGGCTCCTGCGGGCGTTGGATGCGCTGATGGAGATCCGCGGCGAGATGTTGTGGGAGGACGGCCTGGTCCACGACTGGGATCCCGGCCGGGCGGGTTGCCCCTACCGGATGCTGTCCGCCTACCTGGATGAGTTCCTCTCCGCTGCCCGCGACGGCCTGTATGGCGCGGAGATCATGGACCTGGCCGAGCGGGTGTCGGTCAAGGGCCGCAAGTACGGCATCGGCATCAAGGTCGCAGGTCAAAGCGTCTACGTCCAGGACGGGTTCACGCAGTTGTTGTGCGAGAACCTCCGTGAGAATTGCATCCCCGTCGTGCTGAAGGTGGCGCCGAAGAAGGTGTCCGACATGTTCAAGGCCCTCGGTATCCCGTCCGAGTACATTCCTGATCCCCTCCCCCGCTCGTTCTCCTCTGCGGAGGAGGGCCGGATCGAGCGGGTGATGCGTGGCGAGCCGGAGCCGCCCGCCGACTCCAACACGGGCGGGGCCGGCTGGATCGTGGAAGCCAAGCAGCCCGAGGTCCTGCGCACGTTGTTCATGGATTTCAAGGCCGGCATCGACGGCTACTTCCCCAACACCATCGCCACCCTGACCGAGCGCGAGATCCGCGAGCTCGACGCGCGGGGCCTGTGGTTCGACTGGAACGAGCCGCCCCGGCCCGGGGAGTTCGGCCCCGAGCCCAGCGACGACGAGGACGACGACGCGTCCAGGAAGGGCGGCGGCAAGCGCCGTAGCGGTGGTGGGACGTCCGCAACGCGCCGCGACGCGGTCACCTCAGCCCGCCAGGCGCTGGAGGCCATCAAGAACCTCTCCGGCGTCTGACTCTCCCCCGCCCCGCTCATCCCCGGGGCCGGCCTGCCCGAGCCCGGCTGGCCCCATCCCACCCAGATCCCGAAGGAGGCACCACCCGCCGTGGCCCTTTCCATCTCCGCCGCCGTGCTGTTGGGCGTCATCGTCTTCGTCCTGATCAAGGGCGGCTACGTCCGCTTCGGTTCCATGCTGGCCTGCGCCCTGTTCGGCTTCACCCTCGCCGCGACCGGTCTGGCCCCGGTCATCAACAGCGGACTCGTCTCGCTAGCCGGACTGCTCTCCAGCTTCTGACCGCAGGGAACTATGCCTCGGTCCAGGGCGGGTCGGGGGTGTAGTTGAGTCCGTCGCAGAAGCGGCAGTCCCACTCCGAGGGGATCTCCCACTTGTCGACCCAGAAGCCGACCTGCTTGCCCACGAAGTAGTTGTCCCCACCGCACCACCCGCACTCGAAGACGAACTCCACCCGATCCCCTTCCCCGCGCCGGTTCGTTCGAGGATGCCGGGGATGCGGGTGCGGTGGCTACCCGCCCGTTCCTGCCCCAACTACGCCGAGTGGGCTGGAACTGCGGGGCACTGAACTACACCCCGCCCAGCACCCAGCGCCCCTCAACGCGCCACGGCGAAGGGCGCCGCCGGAGTTCGTGTCCGGCGGCGCCCTTCGCCGACGCGCGTCCACTCCCCCGCGCGCCCTCCCGGCCACCGCGGCCAACAGGGTGCTCCCTTTCGCGTGATCGGAGAGAGCCCGATGGACCCCCTGCACGCTCAGCACGGCATGCCCGAGTCCGGGTCCGAGGCCGCGGCCGAAGCCCGCCGCCTGATCGACGACTGGGCGAGCAAGCCCGTCCAGCACCACCCCACCTCGTTCCGCGACGACACCCAGCCGCCGGCCTTCGGCACCACCCCGCCCGTCAAGCAGGACGACCGCCGGATCGTGCCGGCCTGGGCGGCCGGGATCGCCGTCGCGAGCATTGGCGTCGGCGCGGGTGTCACCGGCATCGGTTGCGGGGCCTGGCTGGTGCTCCAGGGCCTGGCCTCCGTCACGCTCAACGGCGTTCTCATGGTCACCCTGCCGTTCGCGGGGCTGGCCATGGCCGCCACCGCCGTCGGCGGCGTGATCAGCAAGGTGCGCTCCGCCGTCACCAGGAACGTCTACGAGGGTCCGGTCACCCATCACACCGAGATCCACAACAACAGCACCACGCGCGGGGCGTTCTTCGCCCGCACCCGCAACGAGATCCGCTGACCGGCTCCGGCCGCCCAGCCCGCCGAAGACGCCCCGGACAACGTGCACCCGCTCCAAGCGCTGACCCGCCGCCCTGCCTGGCTCTCGCCCGCCCTGCGCGGGCGAGGACCGGACAGGCCGACCGGCCGCCTCACCACGCCGCGTCGACGGACCGGCTGTCGGCGGGGCGCAGCACTGCCCGCCACCAATCTGTTGGAGGACACACCGTGCTCATCCCTCGCCCGCGCCGCCGGATCGGCAGGCCCCGCCCGCAGCGTCCCGGCCCGCGCCACCCGCACCGGCCCCACCGGCTTCCCCGGGCCTGGAGCCGGTGATGCCGCACCTCGGAAGAACGACGCCTCCCGCCCCTGCACGAAGCCGCCGACCTCATCACCGCCCAGGCCGGGCAACCCTCATTCGGGCTGCCCGCGCCCTTGATTCCCAAGGAGTTGCCGAATGACCGCCCTCCTCTACCCGGATCTGCCGAAGAACGCCCTCGTGGTGCTGATCGGTGCCTCCGGTGCCGGGAAGTCCGTGCTTGCCGCGACCTGGCCGCCCAGTCAGGTTGTCAGCCTCGACAGTCTGAGTGGCTGTTGTCGTTCCGATCTTGAGGGCTGCACGTCGAACGGGAGTCTCGATCGGGTGGTTGCCGCCGGCTGCGGGCATGAAGGCAGGGCCTCTTGGTAGCTCGGGGTTGCGAAGCCAACCGAGATCCAGGAGACCCTGTTGCCGCAGTTGTACGTGTTCGCGCCGGTGGAGTTCAACTCGGCTGCACCGACGTGTGATTGTGTCGCTCACCGGTTCGGAAACGCGGTCGATCACCCGGAACGTGTTCGGCGGTATCCCTCGGACATGACGGACGCGGAGTGGGCCGTGGTCCGGCCGCTGCTCCCGGTGCCGGGCTGGTTGCGTGGCCGGGGTGGGCAGCCGGAGGCGTACTGCCACCGGTCGATACTCGATGCGATCCGCTACCTCGTCGACAATGGCATCAAGTGGCGGGCGATGCCGGCGGACTTCCCGCCGTGGGACCGGGTCTACGCGTTTTTCCGCCGCTGGCGCGACCATGCCCTGGTCAGGGAGTTCCACGACCGGCTGCGCGCCAGGGTCCGCGAGAGGCTGGGCCGCGACGCGGAGCCGAGTGCGGGTGTGCTCGACTCGCAGTCCGTCAAGGCAGACGCCGTCGTCGGCGCCGACAGCCGCGGCTTCGACGGCGGCAAGCTGATCAACGGGCGCAAGCGGCACGTCGTGGTCGACACGCTCGGCCTGCTGCTGGGCGTGATGGTGACCGCCGCGGACACCGGCGACCGCATCGCCGCCCGGGTGCTGCTCGCGCAGGTGGCCGACACGCACCACCGCCTCGCCCTCATCTGGGCTGATGGCGGCTACACCGGCAGCCTCGTCGAGTACTGCCTGGCCACGCTCGCGCTGGTCCTGGCGATCGTCAAACGCAGCGACGACATGCGCGGCTTCGTGGTGCTGCCCAAGCGGTGGATCGTCGAGCGTCTCTTCGCCCACCTGATGCGCACCCGCCGCATGGCCCGCGACTACGAACGCCGCACCACCAGCGCCGAAGCGATGGTCTACTGGTCGATGATCCTGCTCATGACGCGCCGCCTGGCCCGGCCACACTCTGGGCGAGGGTGAACCTGCCCGGCGCAGGCTCGGCCAGCCAGCCGCGCGCGACCAGGCGTTTCGCCTTCGACCGCAGTGCCTCCACCCGTGCCGGCACCGCGTCCAGGCCGAACAAGGTGGCCAACTCTTGGCAGGTCAGCGGCCCTTGATGGAGCCGGCCCCGGTCCGCCAGGGCCTGAAGGATGCGCTGGTAGTCCACCGACAGCACCGACCAGGCCAGCCCCTGACGCCACACCGGCACCTGCGACTTCGGCTTCACCGCATCCGGCACCTGCGACGTCTTTCCGGTCTGCTCCCCGGCGGCCGGCGCGGTCCCCTCAACCCGGGCGTGGTCCTGCCCGCTCTCGTCCGCCGGGGCCAGCACCTCGCCAACCCGCGAGCAGGCGACGGCCCACTCCTTCCATTCCCGCTCCGCCACGGCCAGCTCGGCCTGGATACGGTCGGCCTCCTCCCGCAGCTCGTCCACCCGACGGCGAGCACCCAGCTCACGCTGTTCCAACAGCCCGACCACCGACGGCATCCACGACCTCCCAGGGAGCGACAGCACGACAGGCCACTACTCCCACCGAATCACCGACCCCACGCCCGACCAGCGGAAACGCGGCGATCACGTCCGGAAAGACAACAGCTTCTGAGGGGCGTCATGGCTGACGACTGCGGTGATCAGAGCGCCACGGCCGACGCGGTCGACACGATGCTCCTGATCGTGAACCGCAGGCTGGCCCGCGGCTTGAACACGGTCGTGGACGCCACGAGCGTCTTGGCCAAGGACAGGGCCCTGTTGGTCGATGTGGCACAGAAGCACAACATGCCGGTCATCGCGGTCCTCGTTTCCACCCCGCTGCCCGTGTGCATCAAGCGGCAGCAGACCCGGCCCGCCAACCGGAGGGTGCCCGAGGACACGATCACCGCCCAGCACCGGGCCATGGTCCACTCCTATTCGAACCTGCGCAGCGAGGGCTTCAACGACGTCGTCTTCTCCGACAGCCTGTACCGGCTGGAGCCGTTCCTGGAGCAGATCAGCAACCTCCGGATCCGGGAGCTCGGACAGGGCGGTGATGACGGCTTGGGCGACCTGATGCTCCCCCGCCGGTTCTTCGGTCCTGAACTCCTGTCGCTGTGGCGGTGGAAGGACGGCTCCGCCCTCGCCGGAGACGACCGCGTCGCGGAGATTCGCATCGGCCAGCAGTACCTCACCCTCGACCTGCGCACGGACGTCGACGGCGAGGGCAGTATCGGCTTCGAGGTCCTGCTGCCCTGCCCCTTCGACGATGAATGTGACGGTGAGGCGTGGGCGCCGGCCTACACGGTCACCGACCTGTGGGGCGCGCTCACCGGCGACCGCGACCAGGACCCGGACATCGTGTGCACCGTCCACGGCAGCTTCGACGACGTCGACCAGGAGGCCGACGACCACGCTGGGCAGGCTCTGCACGAAACCTCTGGGAGCGTGTGATGACCTTCCGTGGAACCAGCGTTTTTCCTGACTGGACGGACTGGCAGCTTGCCCGGGAGCTTCTGCGTCACGTCGGCTGCGCCGATGGCGAGCAGCGCATCGCCGAGCTGTTCACCGAGGAAGAGGTCCGCCGGGTCAACGCGTACTTGGCCGCTGGCCGTCCCGACACCGACCGTCTGACCGCCATCGAGACCCGGCTGAAGGCCGTCCCTGACGGCTGGCGGCAGCGGGAAGCCGACGCCGGTCTCATCGAGGACGCCGACGGACACCCCATCGCGGTCCTCGGCACCAGCGGCGACGTGCAGCTTCGCCTCGGGGAGTTCCTCGCCTCTGCCCCAGCCGACGCCGAATGGCTCGCTCAGCAACTGAGGTGGGCGTGGACGCAGTTGGACAAGCTACGCGACCGGATCGACGACGCCGGAAGCCTCATGGTCCGCACCCACGTCGAGACCGCTATTGGCTACGTCCGCGGCTCACGAGAGACGGGATGAGGTCCCAGCCGCCTCACCCGCACCCGCACCGGTGAGGTGGCCCGCCGCGAAAGCCGGCCTCTAGCACAACCTCATCCCCTATCGAGATGCGGAGAACACATGCCCCTGCCAGATTGGCTCACCAGTCAAGTCACGGCCGCCCAGGCCGAAGGCGAGGCCGATGGTACGGCGTGGACCGTCTACGTGACCACGGATGACGGCCTCGCCCAGATGGCCGGTGCTCATGACCGTGAGCATGCTCAGCGTTGGCTCGACGAGTCTGGGCGCACGGGCCTTGTAGCCCCCAGTCCCCGAGACACCGCCTGACGACTCCGGTGTCTGTCGAGAGGGGCCGCCCGCCTCGACGCGTACGTGTTCGCCCCGGTCCCGGCCACGGCCACGGCCTGACGGACCTCCGTCCTCCCCGGCCCCAAACGACGGAGCCGTGGCGGGCGCGGTGGCCCTGATCTGACGGGTCCGCGGACCGCCCGGACCATCCCCTTACACAGCAAGAGGCGCACCCCCCCGGCCTGGACAGCTTGGGGTGCGCCTCTCCCACATCCGCCCTCACGGGCGGGAGGAGGTTTCATCATGCCTGCACCCAGCGTCTTACGGCAGCCGTCCCGCGTATTCCTCGCCACGGCGGCCGTGCACCCTCCTCGCCACCGCCAGCAGCGACGGCACGGTCCGGCTGTGGAACCCGGCCACCCACAAGCTCATCGGCCAACTCACCGGCCACCAGGACGCGGTCCACGCGGTGGCGTTCTCGCCCGACGGCACCCTCCTCGCCACCGCAGGCCACGACCGCACGGTCCGGCTGTGGAACCCCGCCACCCATGAACCCATCGGCCAACCCCTCACCGGCCACCAAGGCACGATCCTCGCGGTGGCGATCTCACCCGACAGCACCCTCCTTGCCACCGCAGGCCACGACACGGTCCGGCTGTGGACAACCCCTGCTACGGCACGGATGTGATGTGCCTCAAACATCTGACCGGCACAATCGCCCTCAATCCGGAGCGGCATGCCCGGATACCTCGCGGTCTTGAGGCTGAATGGGGGGTCCGCTGGCGAGAGCTAGAGCATGGCTCGGGCGAGGATGGCAACGGGTGCCTGACGTTCCACCGCTGGTCCGCGCGCCCCGTTCACCGGCCCGAATCGTGCCAGTCCGCACTCAAGTCCCGGAATCCCACCGCGGGTTCCGGTGGCGGTCGCCCGGAGCCCATGATGTGGCCATGAAGATCCCCGACCGACGCGTCGAACTGTTCACCGGCACCGGCAGTGTGGACCGGTTCAGCGGCCCCGCGACCGGCGACGAGCGGGACATGCTTGTGGCTATGTTGGACGCCCAACGCGCCATCCTGAAGCTGAAGTGCTTCGGACTGGGGCCGGAGTTGGCCCTGCGGTCCGTTTCCCCGTCTTCGCTCTCCCTGCTTGGCCTGGTCCGGCATCTCGCCGACGTGGAACGCCGCTGGTTCCGGGCCGTGCTCGCCGGGCACGACGTCGAGCTGCGCTTCTCCTCCACCGACGTTCCCGAGGGCGACTTCGACGGCACCAGCCCCGACCCCGAGATCATCGAGACGTCCTGGGCGGCCTGGCACGCCGAAGTCGCCTTTGCGGGAGCGTTCGTCGCCGAGGCGACGCATCTCGACATCGAGGGCCACGACCCCTGGCGGGGCACGGTCTCCCTGCGCTGGGTGCTCATCCACATGATCGAGGAGTACGCCCGTCACAACGGACACGCCGACCTGATCCGCGAACGGATTGACGGCGCCGTCGGGGTGTGACGCCGGGTGGCTGCGCTGGGCCGTTTTCGGCTTCGGTCGTACAGATGAAAGTGAGACAGCAGCATGCACGTTCATTTTGAAGCCGTAGACCCAGAGAAAATGATCAGGTTCTGGGGCAGCATCCCGGGTCATGGTGCGTACAGCGTCGGCGAAGCGAAGTCCCCGGCCGTGCTGCCGGTCGTCACCGTCCTTGCCGGAACGATCGCCGAACAGGTTCAGATACTGATCGGCAAAGGCGCCTCTCTGGTGGAACTCCACGATCCCGTGCAAGCCCTGATGACGGATCCGGAAGGCAACAGGTTCATGGTGGCGCTCGACCCCGATCACGAAGCATGACGTTCTCCAGCGTGGACGCAGCCCGGCGCACGCCACTCACCCTTTAAAGGGCGGCGGGTGGACGATCCGGTGTGGGGCGCGTTGTTGTGCACGGACGGACCGGTTGGACCTGCCGTATCGAGTCGTAAACCAGGCCGCGTGAGTCCCGCCACAGCTTCCCGGCATCCGCTCCATGGAACGGGGGGTTTGAACCAAGGGGCGCTGCCTTCCGTTGTGCTGACGAAGCATTCAGCAAGGTAGGTGGTCCGCCGCAGAGACCGTCGCCTTCACACAGGGAGGGTATCCACGTGACCACACCACAGCAGTCGCAAGCAGATGAATTCTACGAATATCGTGCCGAGGAATTCGGGCGCACCTACTATCTCGAATCGGCGACGAACACCGTGCACGGCTTCAGAAGCGACCATGACGGCCAGTACTACCGCTACGTTCCCGCTGATGAGCTCCACGAGGGCTACGGGGTGTGCGCGGCAGCAGACAGGACAACCTATCTCTTCGACTCGTTTCCAAATCAGCCGAAGGCATGGGATCTCCAAGGCAATGAAATCGCAACCACCCCGCCCTACTCTGCCCAGGAAATCCAGGAGATGGCCGCGGAGGAGACTGCTCAGGCTGCGAGCACACCCCTGCCAACAGAAGCCCGGTCCCGAGATCGAAGCGCGGGACGAGCACAGGCGATGAACGAAATCTACGGCAGGCTCAACGTCGGCGAGAGAGGGGTATTCGTAGCACCCGTGCTGTATGTCAACGGGCAGCATGTCGAGTTTCCCGAGGGCAGCAGGGTCTTCAAGTCCGGCCAACCAAGCCCCGGTAGGGTCGACGACGGGGACAGTTACGCGAACATTGAGGTCGCAGGACTCAATGTTGAGATGGGGGCATCACAGCGTGATGCAGAAGTCGCTGCTCTCGACACAGTCCGTAACTACCTCGGGACTCAGCAGCTAGGCAAGGAGACCGCCGGAATTCGGGTCGACCTGGTCAGTAACGTCGGTCCGTGCGACGGCTGTAAGTGTCGGATGCAGAAGTTCTCCGAGGACGTCTCCCTGGAATTCCCCGGTGCCCAAATCACTGTCGCGTCGATCTACAGCAAGGGCAACCAGGGACCGTACCTGGATACCCAACGTAGGGGCCAGGACACGACGTACGGGTATCCGATCGGCGCGGATGCGCTCAAAAGCTCAAGCGGCAACTTTCAATACTATCGCTGGGAGGGGCAGCCGCGTCCCATGCAGGAATGGATGAATGACGCATCACTCCAGGCCGCTGCCGGGATCACCCAGGAGCGCCCCCGATCGCCGCAAGGTCTGGGGACGCCTCCGTCCGACAACTCTTCGCGGAGCCAAGGTTCGAGCCCGGAAAGAACTTCTTCGCCCACGGACGGCACAACCATGACCGTCACCCAGGCGGCACAGATGCGATCCCCCGGCAACACATCTCACGGTGGGAATGCGCACACAGGGACTCTGCCGCCCCAGGCCCAGGGGCCGGTCAGCAACAACCATCGCCAGGCAGGTGCAAGGCGCTGACCGAACCTTTGCTGCGCCAGTAAATCCTCGCCGGCCTCACCGGGACCAGCGTCGACAACGCGACAGACTGGACGAACTTCATCAAGCACAACTGGCCGGCTACGTCGCCAGCCGTCACAGCGACGGCTAATCACTCGCATACAAAGGCCTCGCCGGTCGCGCTCCTACTGCGGTCGCATGAGGTCCAAGTCCTCACCCCATGCATCCAGCACCGCGCCGTGCCCGGCTTGCCGGGCCACTGTCTCGACCTGGGCGAAGAGGCCACGCTGGGTGGACACGTCGCCCGTTCTGGAGATGCGGTCCGCGACGTCGAGCAGCATGGCGGTATCCCAGTCGGGCAGCGGGAATCGCGCAAGCTCCCATTCCAGATACTTGTTGTAGGGGCGGGGACGACGGTCGAAAGCGAAGAGCAGCTCGAGTAGAAACCGGATGCTGTCGGCGGCGTCGAGTCGCGCCGCGAGCGCATGTCCGTCGCGGTCGTTCTTGACCGAGCGGTAGAGGGAGTTGGCGTAGGCATCGAGCCATTTGCCCGCCTCCCGGAAGGCTTCATCGGCATCGAGCTGTGCCTTGCTGGCCAGGATCTGGGCGATGACTCCGTCGAGCCGATCAAGCACGATCTGGGCCCGGGCGAGGGCGTATCGCTCGAAGCCGGGCATTCCGGCGGAGCGGAACTCGTCGAGGGAGATGATGACGAGGTCGAGTCCTGGAGTGCGGTGACCCGCGAACCGAGTGAGGGCCGTCGTCTTGCCATCATCTAGAACGACGTACAGGTCGTGGTCAGAGTGCTCGGTGGCCGTGCCCTCGTGGGCCCGAGAACCCTTGAGGACAAGGCCGACGACAGCTGGATCAGCGGTCGCGAGTTCGACAAACGCGTCGTAGGTGATGGTCTTCTGAGCAGTCATTGCTGATCTCCGGGTGGCTACGGCTATGCCAGCTGGGCGGTCCCGAACGCATCAGGGCCGCCCACCGTCTGCGGCGGGGCTTGGCCGCCGCCCGGAAGATCAACGCACACGCGGACATTACCGTCCGGCTAGCCGGAAGGTCTCGCATTCGGCCGCCTCAAGCACGACGAGCGCGCAGATCGGTCTTGAGCACCGGAAGGTCAACGCGCAGCCCAGGTGCGGAGAGGTGAGCGCAGCCGCTGTCGGTGGAATACGACGGCATCGGAACACGTGCTCTGCACCAGTACCGCTCAAGTCGCTCGACAGCTGCCTTCCGGACTACGTCTTGGGGTGCGCCGATCTGTTGCATCGCGGGCGTCCGGACGGCACCCCGGCAGACCCGGGCAGCTAGCTGCATCGCTCCCCCGCGGACGCACAGCGGCTGGCCGCATAGACGCGAGCCCCGTCCCAGCGGCCACACCGGCTGGGACGGGGCTCACCGCGGGCGGCCCGCGCATCGGCGTCAGGGCCGGCCACCCTCCCCCTTCACCCCTTCGAGTTCAGGGATTGCTCATGCCTATCACGGTCTCGAACGCCGATCAGAACCTGACCGACGCCTGCCACACCGTGGCCGGAGACATCGCCCGCACCGACGGAAAAGCCAGCCTGCTACTGGCGTTCAACGGCGCCGCCCTCGCCGGCCCCGTGCTGGGCCCCCGCTCCTCACACAGACCTGCGGGGCATTAGCCATAGCCGCGCTGGGCGCGGCCGCCGTCCTGCTCCTGCTCGTGGTCCGCCCCGGCTCAGCGGCAAGGACCAGGCCTCATTCCCCAACTGGGTGCCCCTGGACGACGACAGGATCCGCGCGTGCATGACCGGGGACACCCGACCTGCCCGCATCCGCCTCCTGTCCGGCCTCGCCGTGCACAAGTACGTCCTGCTGCGGCGGGCGGTCGACCTGTCCCTGACGGCGCTCGTCCTGCTCGCCGCCGCCGGCATCACCACCCTGTAACCCACACCGCCCAGAAAACGGAACGAGGCGCACCCCCCGGCCTGGACAGCTCGGGGTGCGCCTCTCCCATATCCGCCCTCACGGGCAGAACGGAGATCCCATCATGCCCTCCCCCGCCGTCTTACGTCAGCGCTCACGCACCCTCGTCATCGCCGCGGCCGCCGTCCCACTCGCCCTGGCCGTCCTCGCCGACGACGTCCGTGTCCGCCGCCAGCTCGAAGCCGCCCGGCGTGACCCGCTGTCCGGACTGCCCGGACGCCCCGAGCTGCTCGCCTACACCGACCGGCTCCTGCGGTCCGGCCGACGCAGCAGCGTGTACGTCCTGCTTGTGGACGGCGACAGGTTCAAGGCTGTCAATGACACCTACGGGCACGCGTGCGGCGACACCGTCATCCGCACCACAGGCCAGCGCCTCGTCCACTGGAGCAAGGGGCGGCACGCTGTCGCGGTCCGGCTGGGCGGTGACGAGTTCGCCGTGGCCACCGCGCTGCCGGCCGGGTCGGCGCTCACGGACATCGCCGCGTTGCGCAGGCAGCTGCAGCAGCCCATCCACCACCGCGCAGTGGTCCTGCAGATGACCGTGTCGGTGGGGATCGCCTGCGCCGCGGACCTGCCCGGCGAGACCGCGGACACCATCCTGCGCGGCGCGGACGTGTCCATGTACAAGGTCAAGACCGGCGAGCAGGTGTTCCCGTACCTGGCCACGCGGGCAGACGCCTACGCCGATGCCGTCAACGGACGCCGCGCAGGCCGAC
Organism: Streptomyces olivochromogenes; assembly: GCF_021538895.1. Classification (GTDB taxonomy): domain Bacteria; phylum Actinomycetota; class Actinomycetes; order Streptomycetales; family Streptomycetaceae; genus Streptomyces; species Streptomyces olivochromogenes_A. The sequence goes on from NZ_JADDRL010000035.1 coordinate 78,356, forward strand.
CCGGCGCTGCCCAGGAGCCTGCCGCGTGAGCACCGCCCGGCCTGCGCCCGTGAAGGGCCGCCGCAGTCGGCGGCCGCTGTGGGAGCCGGGTCTCATCCCGGCCCCCGGCAGCCCCCTGGACTGGCGCGACGGACGGCACTTCGACCGCTGGCAGGACCTGCCCTGCGTGCTGTGCGTGCGGCTGACCCGGGCACGGTGGACTGGAAGGCGTACGCGTTCTGCGTGCTGGAGCAGATGCACCGGGTGCTGCGCCGGCGGGAGGTGTTCGCGAAGAACTCCTCCAAGTGGGGCGATCCCCGCGCGAGGCTGCTGGGCGGGGACGCGTGGGAGCAGGCCAAGCCCAGCGTGCTCGCCTTGCTCGGCCTGCCCGCCGGGGCGGGTGAGCACCTGGCGGCGCGGGCCGCGCTGCTGGACGGCACCTACCGTGAGGTCGCCGCACGGGTGCCGGCGAACTCTCAGATCGTGTCAGCTGCGCGCGGACGGCTTCGACGTCCGTGACGAGGACGTGGCCCGCCTTTCACCGTTTGTGCGGCACCACAGCAACATGCTCGGCCGGTACTCCTTCCAACTGCCTGATCTGCCCGGCGGGCTGCGACCCCTGCGCGACCCGGGCGCTCCTGAAGAGGAATGACCGTGTGGGCATCGCTACGGCCTGCTAGCGTCTCCGGCATGAAGCGCGCTGCTATGACGACGACGCCGGAGAGTGTCCCGGCGCGCTGACAGATGTCTTGAGTCCGAAGCCCCGGGGCGAGTGCCCCGGGGCTTCGCCTTGCGGTCACTCGCCCGATGTCCGCGAGGAGACCGCCATGAACGACCACCGCAAGCTCGGCCGTGAACTGGGCCTGTTCGACACCCACCCGCTGATCGGTGCGGGCCTGCCGTACTGGCTGCCGGACGGCGCGGCCGTGAGGCACACCCTTGAGGAATGCATCCGCGCCGCCGAACGGCGAGCGGGCTACCAGCACGTGTACTCACCAGTCCTCGGCAAGCGGGAGCTGTACGAGATCTCCGGGCACTGGGCGCACTACAGCGACGACATGTTCCCCCCGATGGACCTCGGCGGTGAGCAGGTCGTCCTGCGGCCGAGCCTGTGCCCCCATCACGCGGTGATCTACCGCTCCCGCTCCCACAGCTACCGCGAACTGCCCCTGCGCATGGTCGAGTTGGGCGGCATGTACCGTTCCGAACTCTCGGGCGTGCTCGGCGGACTGACCCGGGTGCGGGCCATCCAGCTCAACGATGCGCACATCTTCTGCACCCTGGACCAGGTCGCCGGGGAGGCGCGGGCGGCGCTGGAGATGATCCGCCGGGCGTACGAGGCGCTCGGCATCACTCCGACCCGCTACCGGCTGTCTCTGCCGGGTCCCGGCGGCAAGTACGTTGCCGCACCTGAGAAATGGCAACGGTCCACCGCCCTGCTGACTGACGTCCTCGATCGCTCTGGCCTGCCCTACGAGGCAGTCGAGGGGGAGGCCGCGTTCTACGGTCCCAAGATCGATGTTCAGGTCATCGACGGCGCCGGCCGGGAGTCCACCCTGTCTACCGTCCAGGTCGACTTCCACCAGCCCGAGCAGTTCGACCTGCATTACATCGGCGCGGACGGCGCCAAGCACCGCCCGGTCATGGTCCACCGCAGCATCATCGGCAGTGTGGAGCGAGCCGTCGCCCATTTCATCGAACAGCACGGCGGCGCCTTCCCCGCCTGGCTCGCCCCCACTCAACTGGTGATCCTCCCGATCTCCGACACCGAACTGCCGAACGCCGCAGCCCTCGCCCAACGCTGCACCCGTCTCGGACTGCGTGCCGAGATCGCGGGGCCGGACCGCGGCAGTCTGGGTGCCCGTATCCGAGAGGCCCGCCTGGTTCCCTACCAAGCCGTCATCGGCGCCAAGGAGGCCGCTGACGATCACGCCGCACTGCGCCTGCGTGACGGACGCCGACTCGACCCGCAGCCGGTCAGTGACGTACTGACCCGCATCAGCGCTCTCATCGGGGCCCACAGCACCGACCTGTGGGCCGACGCCACCTCGTAGCAGGCGTCGCGATCAGCGCCTGCTGTCGCCCGGCGCGAGGAGGCTAGTGATCTCCGCGATGGCCTCAGGGGAGGGCTTGAAGTAGCGGCGGGCGTTCTCCGGATTCTTGTGTCTCGACTTGGCCATCAGCATCAGCAGGCCGGCCCCGGCCTCACCCAGGTGGGTGAGGCCGGAGTGACGGTATTCGTGCAGGTCCCAGCCCGTGCCCGGTCCACGCACGGCGGTGTGCTCGTCGAGAAGGGCGCGGGCCTGCCCGTACGACAGCCGGGCCAGTCCGGTGTCCGGGCACACGTCACGCGGGCTGACGACCTTGCCCGGCCCCGGGAGGCTAAGTTTGCTGAAACGCGCTGGGAAGGGGACCGGCGGCGCTGAGCTCAGTGAACGCAGAACTCGTTGCCCTCCGGATCCTGCATCACGACGAAGCAGGAGCCCGTTTCCTCCGACTCCTCGACGCGTAGCCGGGACGCACCAGCGCTCTCCAGTCGCGCCACCTTGGCAAGGACGCGCTCCTTACGGATTGCGAACGGGACGCCGCGCCCACCGCTCACGCCGAGGTCGAGGTGGAGCCGGTTCTTGGTGGCCTTGGGCTCGGGCACGTGCTGGAACCAGATCCGCGGTCCGACGCCCTGTGGATCGACGACGGAGTCACTGCAGTCACCCGTGCCTAGCTCCTCCTCTGACAAGCCCTGGTCCAACCAGTACGCGCGCCAGCTGGCGAAGGGCGCTGGTGGCGGCTCGACTTCGTAGCCCAGCGCTGCGGCCCAGAACGCCGCGAGTCGCTCCGGCTCGGCACAGTCGATGGTCAGCTGGAGTTTCGGATTGGTGATCACCGGCCAACACTACCGGCCGCCTGCGGAGGCCCCGCGCCGCGCTGCACGCAGCTCTGCGGACTCCTCCGAGACCCCGCCAGGGCGCCGTCCGTTGTCGATGTCGTCCTGGCGCAACCACTTCGACAACGTGACCGGATGGATGCCGAGGTCAACGGCGGTCTGCTTCTGTTCTTTTCCTGCCCGCGCCAACGCGATGGCGCGGGCGCGGAACTCAGCGGGATAGGCGCGGGGCATGTCCTGCAGCCTTTCGTGAAGGCCGTCAGTTAGCCAGCAGAACTGGAACCTGAGAGGTGGGGCAGGTCAACCTGTCACCCAAACCTGCAGCAGACCCATCACGTCGAGCAGCGCCGCCACGGCGTCGGTGTGCTCGCCCAGCCCGTCGCCGGCGGGGTCCTCACCCGCCCGCTCGGCCAGGCCGGGCAAGGTGACCGGAAGCGCCCGGTACCCTTCGTGGGATGTCGGTCTGGGCGTTCCTGCTACCGGGGCGCGTCGTGGCGCAGGCCGGTGGCAGGAGTCTGGGAGGGGGCCGGGTCGTCAGCGTCCTGCTCGCCTCTCTGGGCACTCACCTGCTGCTGGCCGACCGCGATCAGGTGGGCAACGTGGAGCGGGGCGCACAAGGTTGCGGGCGAATCCATGGGGACGGACCAGTACGACTCAGGGTCGGGACGCTCTGTGTCGGCGTCCAGCCGTGGCACGCCCAGGTAGGTGCCCTGACCGAACACGGCCACGTGCCCCGCTTGCCAGTCCTTGACGGCCTGCTGCCATTTCCTGGGCACGCTCGCCGGGACGAGGGCGTAATACCGCGACCGGTACCGGTCACAGATGACGGGGCCGCCCTGGAGGGCTTCGCCGAGGACATGGTCGACATCTGCTGGCGTGGTGCTCGCGGCGGCGGCTTGGACGAGCGGGCCAGGGAGGCGGACGGCGGCGAACAGGGTGCCGAGCGGCAGCATGGTGATCCCGTGCTCCTGCCACTCCATGCGGGCACGGTCGCGCCCGAACTCCGGGAGAGTGGACAGCAACCAATGCTGCGCGGCCAGGCGACGCTCTGCCCTGCTGTGGATCAGCACGCCGGTGTCCGCGTGCGGTGCCGTCATGACGCCTCCGCAGGAAGCCGGTATCCGCCTGGGCCGAACGCGGCGCCGAGCAGGACCGGGTCAGTGGGCCCGCCCGACCCGTCCGGGCGCTTCACCCACCACCGGCCATCCAGGGAGTGCAGGACCGGCGGGGACTTCAGGACCCAGCCGACCGGGCGGGTCGTGATACGGGGAACGTCGTCCAGCTCGTCTGCGAGGCCCGCGGGGAGCAACCACAGGGCAGCGTCGCGGTGGACGTCCGCAAGGATGGGGCCGACGCGCTCCGGCCCGATGCGCTGGATCGCGGCGAGGGGCTCGACGAGCGGGGCCTCGACGACGCGCCAGCGGGTTCCGGTGGGGAGCGCGGCGAACTCCTCGCGCTCCCACGCGTCCTGTGCGGCGGCGGGGTCGGGTGCGCAGGACAGGAGCCAGTCCTGGCCTGCCTGCGCCCTTGCTTGGGTGGGCTTTGTGGCCATGGTCAGGACGGTATGCAGGGCGATTGCGCGGCAGTGCGCCGATTGCGCGTGATTGCGTGCGCGGGTGCGGGAGTTGCTGCGGGTTGCTTACGTGAGGTTCAGTGCGGCGCTCGCCCGGCCGATCAGGTGGTGGGCCTTCGGGCCGTACACGGCAGGTTCGGCGAGCCATTCCCACGCCCGCTCGTACAGGGCGATGGACTCCTCGTCGTCCAGCCACATCTCCGTGGACAGGGTCTCGACGATGACGAGACGCCGGTCGTAGATCCAGAACCCATGTGACGGGGACCGCTTGAGCTGGGCGGCGAACGGGATGATGCCGAGCTCGACAGTGTCCAGGCCGATCATCGAGCGGAGGCGGTCCAGTTGGGCTGCCATGATCTCGCGCGGCGCGTTCAGCGCGTACAGGGCGCCTTCCCACAGCAGGACACGGAAGGACCGATCCGGCTCGTACAGCGCCTGCTGGCGACGCATGCGGGCCCGTACAGCGTCCTCGACGTCCGTGCTCGGCACGTCCCGGAATGCTGCGTTCGCAGCGAACACGGCCCGCGCGTACTCCGGCGTCTGGAACAGGCCGGGGATCCGGATGACCTCGACGGCTCGCAGAAGCGTGGTCTGTTCGGTCTCGACGAGCCCTTGTTCCTGCCGGGCCCGGTGGCCATTGGCGTACTGCCGGCGCAGCGACCGGTAGCGAGTCTCAAGGCCGGTGAGTCTGCCGAGCAGCTCGGCGGCCGCGTCGGGCCGGTCAACGGCGTCAGCCCACTGCTCAAGGTCTTTGCGGCTCGGGGTCTGCTTGCCGTTCTCCAGCCGCGAGACCTTGGACCGCTGCCAGCCGAGCCGCTCGGCGATGCCTTTGCCGTCGAATCCGGCCTCGGTACGCAGGTCGCGCATCCGCGCACCGAGGGAGACGCGCCCGGATTGGTAATCGGTGCTCACACGATGGACGGTACCTGCGCGGCGAACTCGGCGGCAGGGACGGCGTAGTGCCAGGCGGCGTCCCGGGCCTGGCAGGCGGCGAGCACTTCCGCCGGGTCTTCGTTGACGATGACGCCGAGGGTGGTGTCCTGTTCGTCGAAGACGAACCGGAGCACGCTGCGGGAGTCGATGAGCCAGAAGTCGAAGTCGGGCAGGCCGAGCCGTACGGCGTCCGTACGCCACAGGTACCGGACCTCGTCGCCGGCGGCCACGTTGCTGGGCGCTCGGGTGAGGAGAAACCGTTGGCCCTCGGTGAGCGGTTCGTCGGCGATGCGGACCCGGCCGAACGTCTTGCCCTGCGCGGTCTGTTCGGCGGCGTTGTGGCGCCACGCGTCGGGCTCGTCGTGGGCGACGTCCTCGCCTGCCTGCCACCGTGCCCATGCTTCGCTGTGCCGGTCGGTGGCGTAGCCGCGGCGGGTCTCCAGCCGCCAGGCGGTGTGCTTGAAGGTGGTGAAGACATTCGCCATTTCAGCGAACGGGATCAGGTCCGAGGGCTCGTGGCGGGGTGCGAACCGGGTGAGCAGCTCGCGGGGGACCCTGACGAACGTCTCGGACGGCTTGACGTCCCGCAGCTGCACAAGGTGTTGAGGGTCGGTCTCCCGCTCGCCCTGCACGAGGATCTCGTCGGTGCCCTCGATGGCGTACAGGGTGGGGCAGTCGCCGCCGTCGCTGGTCGTGCCAAGGAACCTGAGCGTCATCTCGCCTCCGTGGCCTGGTGGGTGGGCGTCCAGAATGCGCGGGATGGCGTGGCACCGCCCGTGGATTGCGGCAAATTGCACATGGAGGCGCGGTCGCGGCGGTTGCGCGCAACTGCGATACGGCAGCATGTCAGTTGGTGGCGGTGTCCAGGCTCTATTGGCCCTGCAGACTGGTCGGCTCACCTACGGTCACGCCCCCGGCGACACCGTCATCCGCGCCACCGGCCGCCGCCTCACCACCTGGACCGCAGGACGGCAAGCGGTCGCATGCCGACTGGGCGGCGACGAATTCGCCGTCGCCGCCGTACTCCCGGCCGGGTCGGCGCTCACGGACATCGCCGCGCTGCGCAAACAGTTGCAACAGCCCATCCACCACCGCGGCATCACCCTGCAGATGACGGTGTCGGTAGGGATCGCCTGCGCAGCCGACCTGCCCGGCGAGACCGCGGACACGATCCTGCGCGGTGCGGACGTGTCCATGTACAAGGTCAAGGCCGGCGAGCAGGCGTTCCCGTACCTTGCCACGCGGGCAGACGCCTACGCCGATGCCGTCAACGGACGTTGTCAGGACCGCAGTCCTCGGACGCCGCGGGGGGCACCGAGGCCGGTGGGGGCGTCGTACCCGGGGCGGGCGACGCACAGGTAGGCAGGGGCGCAGTCGGCAACAGAGTTGTA
>NZ_JADDRL010000036.1 GCF_021538895.1 Streptomyces olivochromogenes
GGACCGGTGAACCCCACCGGCCCCGAGGGCGCCGATTCCGTCGTCTCCAGGTTGAGCAGCTGTACGGCGCCCCGGCTGACCTGCTCGACCAGGGTTCCGGGCAGCCAGCCGCCCGTGACCAGCCGGGCCGCGCCGTCGGGTGCCAGGCGGCGGGCGACCTCCTCCGGGGCCGGCCGCGCGGCCGCGTCCTTGGTCAGGCAGGCCTCGGCCACCTCGCGCAGGTCCCCGCCCATCCCGCCGAGTTCCGGCTGCTCGTGGACGACCTTGTAGAGGAGGGCGGCCGAGGAGTCCCCGGGGAACGGCGGCTCACCGGTGGCCGCGTACGCCAGCACCGCGCCGAGGGAGAAGACGTCCGCCGCGCCCGTGACGCCCTTGCCCAGGATCTGTTCGGGCGACATGTAGCCGGGCGAGCCGATCGACACGCCGGAGGAGGTCAGCGACGCCGTGCCGTCCGTGGCGCGGGCGATGCCGAAGTCGATGAGGAGCGGGCCGTCCAGGGTCAGCAGCACGTTGGACGGCTTCACGTCCCGGTGCACCAGCCCCAGCGCGTGCACCGCCGCCAGCGCCTCGGCGAGGCCCGCGCCCAGCGCCCGTACCGTGTGCGCGGGCAGCGCGCCGGCGTCGGCCACGGCCGCCGCGAGGGAGGGGCCGGCCGCGTAGGCGGTGGCGACCCAGGGCACGGCGGCCTCCGGGTCGGCGTCCAGGACCGGCGCGGTCCAGGCTCCGCCGACCCGCCGGGCGGCCTCGACCTCGCGCCGGAAGCGGGCGCGGAACTCCTCGTCGAGCGCGAAGTGCGGGTGCACGATCTTGACGGCGACCGTACGGCCGCCCGCACTCCGCCCCAGGTACACGCGCCCCATCCCGCCGGAACCGAGCCGGCCGAGGAGCCGGTAGGGCCCGACGACGGTCGGTTCGTCGGCCGCGAGCGGCTGCATGGCGTCCCCCTCCCCCTGGGTCCTGCCGTCGAACTGGGCCCTGCCGTCGCACGACAGGGCCTACGCCTGACTGTCCAGCAGCGTAGTGATTAGGGCTGGAGCAGATCCACCTTCACATCCGCCGGGAAGCCGGTCGTCGGCCCGACCCGGCGCGCGAACTCGGCGACCGCCTCCAGTTGCGGCCCGCCGAAGCGGAAGTCGAGGGTGGTGAAGTACCGCTCCAGGACCTTCTCGTCGAAGGCCTCCCAGCGGGCGGCCTGCTCGGCGACCTTGCCGACCTCCTCCAGGGAGAGGTTGCGGGAGGAGAGGAAGGCCTCGTGGACCTGACGCGTGATCATCGGCTCGCGCTCCAGGTAGTCCCGCCGGGCCGCCCAGACCGCGAAGACGAACGGCAGCCCCGTCCACTCCTTCCACAGCGCACCCAGGTCGTGCACGGCGAGTCCGTAGCGCGGCCCGTCGTGGAGGTTCGCCCGCAGCGCCGCGTCGCCGATGAGTACGGCCGCGTCGGCCTCCTGCATCATCAGGCTGAGGTCGGGCGGGCAGGTGTAGTACTCGGGCTGGACGCCGTAGCGCTCGGCGAGCAGCAGTTGGGCCAGGCGCACGGAGGTGCGGGAGGTCGAGCCGAGGGCGACGCGGGCGCCGTCGAGCCGGTCCAGCGGGACCTGCGAGACGATCACGCAGGACATCACCGGGCCGTCGCAGCCGACCGCGATGTCGGGGAAGGCGACCAGGTCGTCGGCGTTGCGCAGGAATTCGACGAGGGTGATCGGGCCGATGTCCAGGTCACCCCGGACCAGCTGCTCGCTGAGCTTCTCCGGCGTGTCCTTGGTCAGCTCGAAGTCGAGGAGGGTGCCGGTTCTCGCGAGCCCCCAGTACAGGGGCAGGCAGTTCAGGAACTGGATGTGGCCGACGCGCGGCCGGGTGCGAGAATTGTCCACATCGCGACACTAGACCCCATGGGGTACGGTGCTGACTCCGACCCCTCCGTCAACCCAATAGGGCGAGTTCTTCAAACATCCGGGTGACGTGATCTTGACCTCTATTGCTTTCGGCTGCCCGCATGCTAGGCTCGCCGCAAGTTGCAGTTTGGTTTCCCTTGCAGTACAGAGCCTGCGGAGCATGTGACCGCGGGCTCTCGTCGTTTTCAGACGTATGCAGTCGTGCAGCACCGTTTCGCACTTGCAGGTTCTGGAGCAGGGCAACCCTTTTGAGCCCAAGGAGGGCTTATGGCTACCGGAACCGTGAAGTGGTTCAACGCCGAAAAGGGCTTTGGCTTCATCGCCCAGGAGGGCGGCGGCCCCGACGTCTTCGTTCACTACTCCGCGATCAACGCCTCCGGCTTCCGCTCCCTCGAGGAGAACCAGCAGGTGAGCTTTGACGTGACGCAGGGCCCGAAGGGTCCGCAGGCGGAGAACGTCACCCCCGTCTGATCTCTGCCTGATCGCAGAACCTGAGAGCAGTACCCAAGGAGCCCCGTGCCGTACGGCGACGGGGCTCCTGCCTTTTTCCACACGCGTTCATTTCTCGTTCACGCGCCTCACATGTGCTGCATGATCAGTACAAAAGTCGTACCGGGCAGCAGCGCCTCGTACGCGTGCGGAACATCCCCGCGATAGGTCAGATAATCCCCGGGCCCCAGTTCCACGGCCTCTCCGCTCGGCCCGGCCTTCACCTTCCCGGTACTCACCACGAGATGCTCGACGGTTCCCGGAATGTGCGGCTCCGAGACCCGGGCCGCGCCGGGTTCCGCACGCAGGTGGTAGATGTCCCGCCGGGCGCCCGGCGGGCTCGCCGACAGCAGGGTGGCGACGTAGTTGGCCTGCTCGGAGGCGACCGCGGGGCCCTCGCCGGCCCGGATCACGCGCACCGACGGCGCCGGCGGCTCGACCAGCGCGCTGAACGGCACCCCCAGTGCCACGCCCAGTGCCCAGATCGTCTCCATGCTGGGATTCCCGCTCGCCGCCTCCAGTTGCGAGAGCGTGGACTTCGCGATGCCGGCCCGTTTGGCCAGCTCGGACAGGGACAGCCCGGCTCGGGTGCGCTCGCGCTTGAGGGACGCGGCGATCCAGTCGAGGGGCAGCCGGGAGGGCGGGGGCGCCGCTGCGTCGGACATGTCGTTCGCTCCATCGGTACGATCGTTCGCCTTGACGAACAGGGTCTCTGCTGTTCATTGTAGAAAACATGCGTTCGCTGCTCCGAACAGACCCAAGACGCGGAACACGCCCCTCGGCGGACGGCCCCGACCGCGCCGACCGCACCGTGCGCGCGCTGGTGCGCGACAGCTCGCTCGTCTGGCTCGCCGGCGGCATCGTCGGCGTGTCCTTCGGGGCGATCTCCGTGGCCGGCGGGCTGCCGGTCTGGGTGCCGGTGCTGATGTCGCTGCTCGTCTACGCGGGCTCCGCCCAGTTCAGCGCGGTCGGTGTGCTCCTCGCCGGCGGCGGCCCGTTCGCCGCGGCGGCCACCGGGCTGCTGCTCAACACCCGCACCGCGGCCTTCGGTCTCGCGGTCGCGGAGTTCATCGGGGAGGGACGCCCGGCACGGTTCCTTGGCGCCCACCTGGTGACCGACGAGACCGTGGCCTTCGCCCTCGCCCAGCCGGACTCGGCCCACAGGCGGGCGGCGTTCTGGATCTCCGGCGCCGGTCTGTTCGCCGCGTGGAACGCGGGCGTGCTGATCGGGGCGCTCGCGGGCGGCGCGCTCGGCGACACCGCGGCGTACGGTCTGGACGCCGCCTTCCCCGCCGTCCTCGTGGCCCTGGTGCTGCCCGCCCTGCGCATGGACACGCGGCTGCGCCGCTCGGCGGCGCTCGGCGCCCTGTTGGCACTGGCGGCGACACCCGCCGTACCGGCCGGAGTGCCCGTGCTGCTCGCGCTCGCCGGGCTCGTGCTGTACGGACGGAAGGAGGCGGCATGAGCGCGACGGCCGCGATGATCCTGGCCCTGGCCGTCGGGACGTACGCGTTCCGGCTGGTCGGCCCCGCGCTGCACGGCCGGGTGGAACTGCCCGCCCGGCTCCAGGAGTTGCTGTCGGCGGGGGCCGTCGTCCTGCTCGTGGCCCTGCTGGCGACGGGCGGGCTCACCGAGGGCGGTGGCTTCGCCGGGTGGGCGCGGCCGGCCGGGGTGCTGGCCGGCGGCGTACTGGCCTGGAGGCGGGCGCCGTTCGTGGTGGTGGTGCTCGGCGCGGCGGGGGTGACGGCGCTGCTGCGGGCGGCCGGGGTGGCGTGAGGGGCGGTTGCCGAAGGGATGTCAGAGGGAGCGGATAGGGTCCGCGACCATGACCGACGCCGACTTCCTCACCACCACCCGGGCCTTCTACGACACGATCGTCGAGGACTACGCGGCCCACTTCCCCGACCCCCTGGGCACGAGACCGCTGGACCGGGCGGTGCTGTCCGCGTTCGCGGAACTGGTCGGGGACGGCGGGCGGGTGGCGGACCTGGGCTGCGGGCCGGGGCGGGTGACGGCGCACCTGGACTCGCTCGGCCTGCGGGTCTTCGGGGTCGATCTGTCCGGGGGAATGGTCGAGTTCGCCCGCCGGGAGCATCCGGGACTGACCTTTCGGCAGGGCTCGATGCTCGACCTGGACCTGGCCGACGGGGACCTGGCGGGGGTGGTCGCCTGGTACTCGGTGATCCACACCCCTGTGGACCGGCTGCCGGACCTGCTCGCCGAGTTCGACCGGGTCCTGGCCCCGGGCGGCCATCTCCTGCTGGCCTTCCAGGTCGGCGACGAACCCCTGTGCCTGGACCGGCCGTTCGGCCACCCGGTCCGCCTCGACTTCCACCGCCGGCAGCCCGGCCGGATGACCGAGCTGCTGGCGGCGGCCGGATTCGAGCCGCTGGCCCGGACCGTGCGCGAGCCGAACCGCGAGGACGGCGAGTCGACCCCGCAGGCCTTCCTGATCGCCCGCAAGCCCGGCTGACAAACCCCCGGAACACCTCTACAGCGTCCCGGCGATGTCCAGCGCGGCGATGTAGCCGAAGGTCATCGCCGGGCCGATGGTCGACCCCGCGCCCGCGTAACTGTGTCCCATGACGGCCGCGCTGGCGTTCCCGGCGGCGTACAGCCCGCGGATCACCGAACCGTCGGCCCGCAGCACCCGCGCCCGCGCGTCCGTCACCAGCCCGCCCTTCGTGCCGAGGTCGCCCGGCACGATCCGGAAGGCGTAGTACGGGGGCAGCCACAGGGGCGCGAGGCAGGAGTCCGGGAGGACGATCGGGTCCGTGTAGTAGTGGTCGTAGGCGCTGTCGCCGCGGTGGAAGTCGGGGTCCTTGCCGCTCAGGGCCTGGGAGTTGAACCGGTCGACGGTGGACCTGAGGGCGCCCGCCGGGACGCCGATGGCGGAGGCGAGCGCGTCCCAGCTCCAGGCCTTGTGGGCGGCCCGGGAGCCGTACCAGTCGTCGGGGAACGGCAGCGTCGGCGCGACGTCCCGGAACAGGTAGCGGTTGCGGTAGTTCTGGTCGACGATCAGCCAGGCCGGGATGTCCGGGTCGGTCGGGTTGCGGTCGTACATGGTGTGGACGACGTCGCTGTACGGGGCGGCCTCGTTGACGAACCGGCGCCCGGCCGCGTTGACCATCAGGCCGCCGGGAAGGGTGCGTTCGGCGAGGCAGAAGTAGGCCTGGCCGGGCAGCGGAATGGCGGGGCCCCACCAGGCGTCGTCCATCAGGTCGAGCGCGCCGCCCACCCGCTCGCCGGCCCGGATGCCGTCGCCCGTGTTCTCCTTGGCGCCGACGGTCCACTCCGTCCCGATGGGCTGCCGCTGGTACCGCGCCCGCATGGCGGCGTTGTGCTCGAACCCGCCGGACCCGACGGCGACCGCGCGCCGGGCGCGGACGAGTCCGGCGGCGCCGTCCCGGGTGACGACCGCGCCGGTGACCGCCCCGTTCTCGGTGTACAGTTCGGTGAGCGGGGTGTTGAGCCAGACCGGGACCTGGGCGTCCAGCAGCCCCTTGCGCAGCCCGGCCGCGAGGGACTGCCCCATGGTGAGGGGCTTCTGCCCGAGCAGGGCGGCCTTGGTGCCGCGGGCCAGGCACTCGGCGGCGACGGCGGCACCCTTGACGTTCACCGCCGCGAGGGCGAGCCACTTGTAGTCGGCGCTGAAGACCACCATGCCGGCCGGGACCGCCAGGTATGCCGGGTTGAGGTGGGCGAGTTCGCCGCCGAGGAGGTTGCCGTCGAGCTGGTCGGGCTCGATGGACCGGCCGCCCGGCAGGCCGCCCGGCAGCTCGGGGTAGTAGTCGCTGTAGCCCTCCATCCACCGGAACCGCAGCGGGCTGTTGGCCATGACGAACGCGATCATGCCCGGCCCGTGGGCGAGGAAGGCCTGCTGCCGCGAGGCGGGCACGTCGGACCCCACCACGGCCGCGAGATAGGCACTGGCCTTCGCCGGGGTGTCCGGCACGCCGGCGGCCAGGAGGACGGGGTTGTTCGGTATCCAGATCCCGGCTCCCGAGCGGGCGGCGGACCCGCCGAAGGTGGCCGCCTTCTCCACGACGACACAGCTCAGCCCCTGCTTGGCGGCGGTGAGCGCGGCCGTCATACCCGCGGCGCCCGCCCCGATGACGACGACGTCGTACGTACCGAGGACGGGTAAGTCGGCGGCGTCGGCGCTCTGCCCGGTGGCCGTGCCGACCGCGAGGGCGGCGCCGGCGCCCGCGGCGGCGCCGAGCACATGTCTCCGGGTGGGTGCTCCGGTGCGTCTCACGGCCATGGCAGGTCCCTCCAGAGGCGGGTTCGGGGGACCGGACTGTCGCGCGAGGGTCTTGTGAAGTCAAGGCCCGCGAGGGGCCGTGCGCCGGCCGCGGCGGCGGGCGGACCGGGGTTACGGCCGCAGGACGGCGTGGCAGTCCCGCCGGGCCGGATCGCTCAGCAGGGCCTCGCAGCGGGTGAAGAGGTCGAGCAGATCGGGGCCGTACGTCCGGCGGAAGGCGGGGTCCCGGCGGGCGAGGTCGAGTTCGTTGGCGGCGGTCAGCTCGGCGAAGTCGCGCAGGAGCTGGGGCGCGGGGTGCCTTGGGCCGCCGCCCGGGAAGCGGTCGTGGAAGGGGGAGGCGCCGTCCGTGAGGGTCGGGTAGGTGCCCTTCCGGTCGCAGCTCGCGTAGAAGTACACGATCGCCTCGGCCTCGGTGCCGATCACGGACACGAGGTCCGGGCGCCGGTCCAGGGGCAGCAGCGCGCCGGGGAACCCGTCGGTGCCGTAGGCCGCGTGGCACAGGCCGGCGAGCTGGAGGGCGGGGCGGGCGCCCCAGTAGGCGAGGAGCGCGCGGACGCGTTCGAGGTGGGCGAGGAGGGTGCCGCCGGGGTGAGGCAGGGCGTCGGCGCCGGTTCGAAGGAGGAGTTCCCTGGCCTCTGCCGCACGGTCTGCCACCCGTTCTGCTGCCACGGTGCCGCGTCCTTTCGGCGGTGGAGGGACGGAGGTGGTCGGCACCCGCTCCCTCTCCCCGTACCGGGTCCGGACTCGACGTGGGAGGTGGAGCGGGTTGCCGCCGGGGCCCTGTGGAGATCGTCGTACACGCCCTGAACCGAGTCAATCCTAAGGATGTGTCACCAACTCCAAGCGTTAACTTGGGTGTTATGACCTTGGAGGACCTGCGGGTGTTCGTGGCGGTGTGCCGGGCCGGGAGCCTGAGCGCGGTGGCCCGGGAGCTCGGCTGTACGCAGTCGGCGGTCAGCCAGCACGTGAAGCGGCTGGAGCGGGAGACGGGGGTCGCGCTGCTGGAGCGACAGCCGCGGGGCGTCGTGCCGACCCGGGCGGGCCGGCTGCTGGAGACTGCGGCGGCCGAGGGGATATCGGGCCTGGACCTGGCGGTGCGGCAGCTGCGGGATCTGGTCGACGGCCACAGCGGCCAAGTGCGGGTGGCGACCGGGGCGACGACCGTGCGGCACTTCATGTCGGAGGCGCTGGTGACGTTCCGCCGGCGTCATCCCAAGGTGAACCTGGAGTTCCGGACGGTGAGTTCGGGACGGGGCAGCTTCGACGCCCTGGCCGACGGGACGCTGGATCTCGCCTGGATCACCATCGGCCCGCCGGTGCGGGGGATCGAGCAGCGGCCGGTGGTGGAGCTGCCGTGGGTGCTGGCGGTCCGCTCGGACGACCCGCTGGCGGCGCACGCGTCCCTGGACGCCGCCGGCCTGCGGGACGTACGCCTGATCCGTCTGCCCCCGAACTCCACGTCCGCCACGCATCTCGACGCCACCTGCGCCGAGTCGGGGGTGCGGCTGGCGTACGACACGAGCGTCGCCGACTGGGACACGGCGCTGCTGCTGGCCGAACTGGGCGTGGGGCGGGCGGTGGTGCCCGCGGTCCCGGGCCTCGCCGTGCCGGGAAACGGCGAGCTCCGGCTGGTCCAGCTGCCCGGCCTGCGCCCCCTGCCGGTCGGCTGGGCCGTGCGCCGCTGGGACGCGCTCAGTCCGCCCGCCCGCTCCTTCGCGGCCACGGTCGCCGAACAGCGCCGCGAGCGGCTCGCGGTCAGCCCCCGTACAGCTCCTCCACCTCCGTCGCGAAGTCCCGCATGATCTGCTCGCGCCGCAGCTTCATCGACGGGGTGAGATGGCCGTCCAGCTCGGTGAAGTCCACCGGCAGGATCGTGAACTTGCGGATCGACTCCGGGCGCGAGACCAGCCGGTTCGCCTCGTCCACGGCCCGCTGCAGGATCGCCCTCAGCTCGGCGTCGTCCACGAGGAGTTCCGGCGGCACGGGGTGCTTGCCGTTCATCTGGCGCCAGTGGGTGATGCCGTCGAGGTCGAGGGTGATGAGGGCGCTGACGAAGGGGCGGGTGTCGCCGACGAGCATGCACTGGGAGATCAGCGGGTGCGAGCGCAGCCAGTTCTCCAGCGGGGCGGGGGCCACCGACTTGCCGCCCGCGGTGATCAGCAGCTCCTTCTTGCGGCCGGTGATCGTCAGATAGCCCTCGTCGTCGAGCTCGCCGATGTCGCCGGTCGGCAGCCAGCCGTCCCGTGTCGCGGGCACCACGCCGCCCGCCTGCGGATCCCAGTATCCGCGCAGCACGTGCTCGCCCGCGATCAGGATCTCGCCGTCGGCCGCGATACGGACCTTCGTGCCGGGCAGCGGCCAGCCCACGGTCCCCAGCCGGGGCTTCAGCGGCGGGGTCACCGTGGATGCGCCGGTGGTCTCCGTCAGGCCGTACCCCTCGAAGATCTCGATGCCCGCGCCCGCGTAGAACGCGGCGAGCCGGCGGCCCAGCGGGGAGCCGCCGCAGATCGCGTACCGCACGCGCCCGCCCATGGCGTTGCGGATACGGCGGTAGACCAGCGGATCGTAGAAACCACGGGCCGTCTTCAGGGCGCGGCTCGGGCCGGGGCCGGTGCCCGTCTGCTGGGCCTCGACCGCCTCGCCGTACCGCCGCGCCACCGCCGCCGCCCGGTCGAAGGACGACGCCCGGCCGCCCGACTCCGCCTTGGCCCGCGCGCTGTTGAAGACCTTCTCCAGCATGTAGGGGATGGTGAGCAGGCAGGTCGGCTTGAAGGCGGCCAGGTCCGGCAGCAGGTCCTCCGCCTTCAGGCTCGGGACGTGTCCGAGCCGCACCCGCGCCCGGACGCAGGCGATGCCCACCATCCGTCCGAAGACGTGCGACATCGGCAGGAAGAGGAGCACCGACACGTCCTCCCCCTTCGCCTTGAAGATGGGGTGGAGGAGCTCGATCGCGTTGTCCACCTCGGCGAAGAAGTTGCCGTGCGAGAGCGCGCAGCCCTTGGGGCGGCCGGTGGTGCCGGAGGTGTAGATGAGGGTGGCGAGCGTGTCGGGGCCGAGCATCCCCCGGCGTACGGCCACCTCCGCGTCCGGCACCAGCGCGCCGAGTTCGGCGAGCCGGTCCACATGCCCCTTCTCCATCACCCACAGGTGCCGCAGGTCGGGGATGTGGTCGAGTTCGGGGCCCAGCGCGGAGGCCTGGGCCGCCGTCTCCGTCACGAGGGCCACCGCGCCCGAGTCCTGCAGGATCCAGCGGGTCTGGAAGAGGGAGGAGGTGGGATAGATGGGGACGGTCACCAGGCCCGCGGCCCAGGCCGCGAAGTCGAGCAGCGTCCACTCGTACGTCGTCCTGGCCATGACGGCGATCCGGTCGCCCGGCACCAGGCCCTCCGCGATGAGGCCCTTGGCCACCGCGAGGACCTCCTCGGCGAACCGGGCGGCCGTCAGGTCCACCCAGGAACCGTCGGCCGTCCGCCGGCTGAGGACCACCGCGCGGGGGGCCGTCTCCGCGTTGTCGAACGGCAGGTCCCCCAGCGATCCGTGCTTCACGGGCGGGGCGAACGGCGGTACGAACGCCTCCCGCACGGCCCCGTCGAGCCGGCGCGTCTCGGGCTCGACGAGGATCGGCAGACCGTCGTAGTCGGTGGCCGAAACAGGTGCGGTTGAGGAGGCGGGGGCATTCGGAAAGGGCGTGGACACGGGGCGGCTCCTCGGGCGTGCAGCGACGGAACGCTTGCTGCCTGTCGTACGTGCCTCGCGCACCGAGGCGTTCAGCGGCGGGCCGTGGATTGGGGGTTACCGCCAGTTAGGCAGGAGATCGTACCCAGCCACCTGTGGCGGGATTGTGCGGTTTACGGGCGGGTCCGGGGCCGGGGCTGTGCAGTCTCACGGGTGACGTGAGGGAGGCTCAGTTTCGGTACAGGACCGCCGCGAGCGTGTCCTGGTTGGGTAGCCTTACCTCCGGTAACCTTACTCCGGAGTAAGCATTCCGGTAAGTAGCCGCGCACGCACACCGAGCCGCATGGGAGTTGGACATGGCCGACCGCTACCTGAGCTTCACCGGCACGGCGCCCGGCCGCTTCCCGACCAGCGGCCAGAGCCTGCTGGGGGCGTGATGACGTCCGCCGCTCTTGTCCTCACCGACTCCCCCGCCCTCGCGCCCCTGCTCGCCCGGGGCGCGCTGCGCTCCCCGTTCAAGCGGCCCTGCCCGGACGCCGACTACCCGCGCACCCGGCTGGTGCTGCCCGGCGTGCGCGTCGACCTGTCCCGGCTGGCCGCGTACGAGCGGGTGTGCGGCTTCGCCACCGGCGACGACGGGCTGCCGGTCACCTATCCGCACGTCCTCGGCTTCCCGCTGGCCATGCGGCTGATGAGCGACCGGCGCTTTCCGCTGCCGCTGCTCGGCCTGGTCCACACGTCGATCGAGATCACCCGGCACACGTCCCTGCCCGCCACCGGGGAGTACGAACTCGCCGCGCACGTCGAGGGACTGGCAGCGCACCGGCGCGGGACGCAGGCCACCGTCGTCACCGAGGTGCGGGGCGCCGGGGAGGTCGTCTGGGAGTCGCGGAGCACGTATCTCGCCCGGCACCGCACCGGTTCCGCCGCCGCGCGGCCGGCCGGGGACGAGCCGGGCGGGCTGCCCGAAGTCGCCGAGTGGCGGATCGCGGAGGACGTCGGACGCCGGTACGGGGCCGCGTCCGGGGACCGCAACCCCATCCACCTGCACCCGCTCACCGCCCGCCTCTTCGGCTTCCCGCGGGCCATCGCGCACGGCATGTGGACCGTGGCCCGCTGTCTCGCCGCGCACGGGGTGCCCCAGTCCACCCGGGTGCGGGCGGAGTTCAGGGCACCGGTCCTGCTGCCCGGGACGGTGGAGTACGCGGCGCGGGACGGCCGGTTCGAACTGCGCGGCGGGGGCCGCACCCATGTGGAGGGGCGTGTGGACAGGCTCGGGTGAGGGGCGAGGAGCAAGGGGCCTACGGTCGCCCTGCCCCGCTCAGACCGTGGCCGGAGGAGTCCAGGGCCGCCCCTCCATGAGGTTGCCCAGGCCCGCCCAGGCGAAGTTCATCAGGGTCGCCGCGGACTGCCGGGCGGTGACGCCCGGGGTGGCGTTGGCCCAGGCGGCGAGGGACTCGGCGGCGCCGACCAGCGCCTCGGCCAGCCCGGCGACCTCCCGCTTGGGCAGGTCGGGGTCCCGGTGCGCGTCCCGGGCGGCGACCACGATCAGGTGGGTCACGAACGCGACGAGTTCCTCGCGCATCGCGGCGACCTCGGCGGCGAAGGGCTCGCCGTGGGTGCGGGCCTGCAGATGCAGCACCGACCAGCCGTCCGGGTGCTCGGCGGTGTGCGCGAAGAACGCCTGGAGCCCGTCCCAGAGTTGGCGGTCGGCGGGCAGTCCCGGCCGGACCCCGCCGCGGACCGCTTCGATCAGCGCCTTGCCCTCACGGCGGATGCACGCCGTGAACAGGTCTTCCTTGGAGTTCAGGTACAGGTACACCAACGGCTTGGACACGCCCGCCAGTTCGGCGATCTCGTCCATCGACGCGGCCATGTATCCCCGCTGGCCGAAGGTTCTCACGGCGGCGTCGAGCATCTGCTGCTCCCGCACCGCCCGCGGCATCCGCTTGGTCTTCACGGCACCCATGAGGGAAAGACTAGTTGGGCGCCGCACTCCCCAGCGCGCGCAAGGGTGTTACGAAGCCTGACCCTGCGCCCGCGCCGTGTCGTCCGCCACGTCCTCCTGGCTGCGGTTGGCGGCCAGGTTGGCCTTGGCGCGGTCGACCTTCTGCACGACCTGCACGGACGCCCGGTCCCGCTCCTTGCGCAGCACGACCCAGCTGATCGGCGCCGAGATCACCATGGCGAGCAGGATGATCCACAGGAAGTTGGAGTCGCCGAAGCCGCGCGGGAAGAGGCCGGCGTAGACAGCGCCCCAGACGACCAGGAAGCAGCCCGCCAAGATACCGAGGCGCATCAGCGTGTAGCGGAGCATCTCAATCCACTCTTCCGAATCGAACGGTCTGAACAGCCACAAAGGGCACCGTCCAGTGAAGCACGTTCCGGACCCGATCTTGCAGGGGGGTGGCCGGGGGCGCGGGGCGGGCGGTCACAGCGGCAGCAGCATCGTGATGTCGTCGCGGTGGTCGCCCGGCCCGACCCGTATCGCGCCCGGCACGCGGCCGACCTCCCGGTATCCGCAGGAGGCGTAGAACCGCTCCAGGCCCAGGCCGCTGCGGCAGGTGAGCCGGATCGCGTCGATGTCCTCGAAGCCGCGCCCCGCGTCGGCGGCGGCCGCCAGCAGGTCACGGCCGTACCCCCGGCCCTGGTACTTCGGGTGCACCATCACGGTGTAGAGCCACAGCCAGTGCGTCTTCAGCCGGTGCGTGTTGAAGGCGAGGAACGCGGTCGCGGCCACCCGCCCCTCCTCGTCGTGCCCGACGAGCAGCCGCATCCGTCCCCCGGCCATCTCCGCGAGGTGCCTCAGCAGCTCCGGGCGTATGTCCTCCCGGGTGACCGGCGCCACGAAGCCGACCGCCCCGCCGGAGTTGGTGACCTCGGTCCACAGATCGAGGACACCGTCCCGCAGGGCGGGCGTGACGGCGGGGTCCAGCGTGAAGGTGAGCGGCACGTCAGACGCGCATGGGCTGCGGGGACTCGCGGCGCGCCGGGTCCGGGCCGTCGTACTCGCGGATGATCTCGTACCGCGTGTTGCGCTCCACCGGCCGGAAGCCCGCGTCGCGGATCAGGTCCAGCAGGTCCTCGCGGGTCAGCTTGTTCGGGGTGCCGTAGTTGTCCGCGTCGTGCGTGATCTTGTACTCGACGACCGAGCCGTCCATGTCGTCGGCGCCGTGCTGGAGGGCGAGCTGGGCGGTCTGGACGCCGTGCATGACCCAGAAGACCTTGACGTGCGGGACGTTGTCGAAGAGCAGCCGGGAGACCGCGAAGGTCTTCAGGGCCTCGGCGCCGGTCGCCATCTGGGTCCGGGCCTGCAGCCGGTTGCGGATCTTGCCGTCCTGCATGTCCACGAAGTCGTGCTGGTAGCGCAGCGGGATGAAGACCTGGAAGCCGCCGGTCTCGTCCTGCAGCTCGCGCAGCCGCAGCACGTGGTCGACGCGGTGGCGGGGCTCCTCGATGTGGCCGTACAGCATGGTGCACGGGGTCTTGAGGCCCTTCTCGTGCGCCAGCCGGTGGATCCGGGACCAGTCCTCCCAGTGGGTCCGGTGGTCCACGATGTGCTGGCGCACCTCCCAGTCGAAGATCTCCGCGCCACCGCCGGTGAGGGACTCCAGACCCGCGTCGATGAGCTCGTCGAGGATCTCGGAGGCGCTGAGCCCCGAGATGGTCTCGAAGTGGTGGATCTCCGTCGCCGTGAAGGCCTTCAGCGACACGTCCGGCAGGGCGGCCTTCAGCTCGCGCAGGGAGCGCGGGTAGTAGCGCCACGGCAGGTTCGGGTGCAGCCCGTTGACGATGTGGAGCTCGGTGAGGTTCTCCGACTCCATCGCCTTGGCGAGCTTGACCGCCTCCTCGATGCGCATCGTGTACGCGTCCTTCTCGCCCGGCTTGCGCTGGAACGAGCAGTACGCGCACGAGGCCGTGCACACGTTGGTCATGTTGAGGTGCCGGTTGACGTTGAAGTGCACGACGTCGCCGTTCTTGCGCGTCCGCACCTCGTGGGCCAGGCCGCCGAGCCAGGCCAGGTCGTCCGACTCGTACAGCGCGATGCCGTCCTCGCGGGTCAGCCGCTCACCGGAGCGGACCTTCTCCTCCAGCTCGCGCTTGAGCCCGACGTCCATGCCAACACCTTTCCTCGACAGCTCGACCAACCGTACTCCCCCGCCTCCAGGGCGAACGGCACCCCCGGGCGCCCTCGCCCCTAGACCTCTTCGGGCAGCTCGCCGACCCGGTTCTCCCACTTCGTGGACAGCACGATGGTGGTGCGGGTGCGGGAGACGCCCTTGGTGCCGCTGAGCCGCCGGATGATCTTCTCCAGGCCGTCGACGTCCGTGGCCCGGACCTTGAGCATGTAGGAGTCGTCGCCGGCGATGAACCAGCAGTCCTCGATCTCCGGCAGGTCCTTGAGCCGCCGGGCCACGTCCTCGTGGTCGACGGCGTCGGAGAGCGAGATGCCGATCAGGGCGGTGACACCGAGGCCGAGGGAGGCGGAGTCCACCGTGGCCCGGTAGCCGGTGATGACACCGGCCGCCTCCAGCCGGTTGATGCGGTCGGTGACGCTGGGTCCCGACAGGCCGACGAGGCGCCCCAGCTCCGCGTAGGAGGCCCGGCCGTTCTCCCTCAGGGCCTGGATGAGCTGCCTGTCCACCGCGTCCATGCGATCGAAGCCTTCCACTGAAGAGTTCCGAAGAGATGAGAGGTACTGCGACTTGCTCAGATGACGCTCACGTCGTGCGGGTTCCGCCGCCGAGTTCGCCCTCCCAGCGACGGTAGAGCCGGTGCGCGACACCCGCCGCGTCCAGCACGCGTCCGGCGACGAAGTCCACCAGGTCCTGGATGTGGGTCGCCCCCGCGTAGAAGGCCGGCGAGGCGGGCACCACACTCGCACCCGCGTCGTCGAGGGAGACCAGGTGGCGCAGGGTCTGGCCGTTCAGCGGGGTCTCCCGTACGGCCACGACGAGCGGGCGGCGCTCCTTGAGGGTGACGCTCGCCGCCCGCTGCAACAGGTCCTTGGACAGCCCCAGGGCGACACCGGCCACGCACGCGGTCGAGGCGGGCACGATGAGCATCCCCTTCGCCGGGTACGACCCGGAGGACGGCCCGGCGGCGAGGTCACCCGCGCTCCAGTACCGCATGCCGTCCACGTCCACCTGGAACGTGCCGGGCTTGCCGTCGGCGCCCCGCGCCAGCCATTCCCGCAGGTCCTCCTGCCAGTGGCCGTCCCTGAAGGCGATCCCGGTCTCGTCGAGCAGCGTGAGCCGCGAGGCCCGTGACACCACCAGGTCGACGCTCTCACCGGCGTCCAGCAGCGCCCGCAGCACGGCGGCGGCATACGGCGTACCCGACGCCCCCGACACCCCCACGATCCAAGGCGCGCGCTGCGTTTCTCCTGCGTTCACACCTTGAGCGTACCGGTGGGACGCGGGGTGTTCAGGCCGGGTCGGCCGTCACCGGGTCCGGCCGGGGTCCGAGCCCGGGATCCGATCCTCCCGAGCACCCCGGCACCGTACTCAGACGGTCAGGCCCCGGACCAGAAGGTCGAGCAGGGCGCACACGAACAGGGCAATGCCGATGAAGCCGTTGACGCTGAAGAACGCCCTGTTCAGGCGGGACAGGTCGTGCGGGCGGACGATGGTGTGCTCGTAGACGAACGCGCCCGCGACGATCAGCAGGCCGAGCCAGAAGAACGCGCCGGCGTCGGTGAGCGCCGCGTACCAGGCGAACAGGGCCGTCGTGATCACATGGCAGACCCGCGCGCCCCGGATGGCCGCCGGGATGCCGAAGCGGGCCGGGACCGACATGACGCCGATCTCGCGGTCGGTCTCGACGTCCTGGCAGGCGTAGATCAGGTCGAAGCCGCCGATCCAGATGCCGACGGCGAGACCGAGGACGACCGCGTCCCAGGACCACTCGCCGGTGATCGCCAGCCAGCCGCCGATGGGCCCCATGGCCTGGGCCAGGCCCAGGATGGCCTGCGGGAAGTTCGTGAACCGCTTGCCGTAGGGGTACACCACCATCGGGACGACCGCGATGGGGGCCAGGGCCAGACAGAGCGGGTTCAGCAGGGCCGCCGAGGCCAGGAAGACCACCAGGGCGATCAGCGCGCCCGTCCAGGCGTGCTTCACCGACATCGCGCCGGTCACCAGCTCGCGGTGGGCGGTCCTGGGGTTGCGGGCGTCGATCTCGCGGTCGATGATCCGGTTCACCGCCATGGCGAAGGTGCGCAGGCCGACCATGCAGATCGTGACCAGCAGCAGGCGGCCCCAGTGGATGTTCTTGTCCCACTCGAACATCGCGGTCAGCGCGGCGATGTAGGCGAAGGGCAGCGCGAACACCGAGTGCTCGATCATCACCAGGCGCAGGAACGCCTTGGTGCGTCCCGGCTGCGGGATCGCGGCGGATGCGGAACTCACTGAGAACCTCCGAGAATGCCCCGGCTTTCAGATCGGGGCGGAATCAAACTCCTGCGGGGCAGGGTGCGGAAAGGTGAATCACTGTGATGGTCACTCGCCGTCTGGAGTGCCGACCGAGCGCTCGCCGTCCAAGCGGTAAATGATCTCGGAGTTGAGAGACCGACGGGCCGACTTGGCCTGGGCAACGAGCCAGGCGTGGAGGTCGGCGGGGAGCCTGAGCGTGATACGCACTTCATCATTCACGCTCCGCATTCTAGTGGTAGCGTAGTGTCATGACGACACCACGAGTGGTAGGCAGCGCCGGGCACGCCCGGTACACCTACCGGCTGCGTGTATCGTCGACCGCCCACTCGGCGCTGCTGGCCGAATGGGACCGCTGCCGGTGGATCTGGAACGAGTGCGTCGCCCGCTCGAAGAGGGCCCACCGCAGCGGAGAGAAGTGCGGCCCCGCCCGACTCGACAAGATGCTGACCGAGGCCCGTGCCGTCGCACCATGGCTGGCCGAAGGCAGCTCTGTGCCGCAACAGCAACTCATCCGCGACTTCGGCAAGTCCCGAGCGAAGGCGCTCAAGGACATCAAGGACCGCCTGCCGCAACGGCAGCGGGCCGGCCTGCCGAAGCACAAGAAAAAGCGTGAGGCCGGCCCCAGCCTCAACTACACGCGGCGCGGCTTCCGACTGAATGACGGACGTCTGCACCTCGCGGGCGGCATCGTCCTGACCGTGGTGTGGTCGCGGGACCTGCCCGCCGATCCGTCCAGTGTGCGCGTGTACCGGGACGGTCTCGGGCACTGGTATGCCTCGTTCGTCGTTTCCGCGGAAGTCCAGCCGCTCCCCGTCACCGGCGCGGTGATCGGCGTGGACTGGGGCGTCCACGAGACCGCGACCACCACGAGCGACGCCCACGACCTCCCGCACGCCGAGCACGGCAGGAATGCCAAGGCCAAGCTGACCCGGTACGACCGGATGATGGCCCGCCGTAAACCGGCCAAGGGGCAGTCGGCTTCGAAGGGCTATCGCGAGGCGAAGAAGTTGCGGGCGAAGACGTACCAAAAGATCGCCCGGCAGCGGCAGGACACCGCCCGCAAGTGGGCCAAACGCATCGTGACCGACCACGACGCGCTCGCCGTGGAGAACTTCCGCCCGAAGTTCCTCGCCAAAACCACCATGGCACGCAAGGCCGCCGACGCGGCGATCGGCGCCACCAAGCAGGCCCTGCTGGAGATGGGCCGCAAGCACGGGCGAGACATCCGTCTGGTGCACCCCGCGCACACCACCATGGACTGCGCGTCGTGCGGAGCGAGAACCAAGCACGCACTTCCTCTTTCGGAACGTACCTACACCTGCATCACCTGCGGAGCCGTGTCCCCCAGAGACAAGAACTCCGCCCGCGTGATGCTTGTCCGGGCTGGTCTGAACCCGACTGGTGCCGAGGGCGTAAGACCTCTTGGAGCGCCGCTCCAGGAGGCAGCCTGAGCCAGGAATCCCCTCCCTTTCGGGAGGGGAGCAGTCAAAGGCCGTACTCCTTCCAGCGGCGGTCCACCAGGGCCGCCGTATCCGGGTCCGACAGGACCATGTCCGGCCATCCGCCGTCCCTCGTGTAGCCCTCCTCGGGCCACTTCTTCGTCGCGTCGATGCCTGCCTTGCCGCCCCAGAACTGCTGGTAGGAGGAGTGGTCGAGGTGGTCGACCGGGCCTTCCACGATGCTCAGGTCGCGGGCGTAGTCGGTGTTGCCGAGCGCCCGCCAGGCGACCTCGTGCAGATCGTGGACGTCGCAGTCGGAGTCGACGACCACGATCAGCTTGGTGAGGGACATCATGTGGGCCCCCCAGATCGCGTGCATGACCTTCTGGGCGTGTTTCGGGTACTTCTTGTCGATCGAGACGATCGCGCAGTTGTGGAAGCCGCCGGCCTCGGGGAGGTGGTAGTCGACGATGTCCGGGACGATGATCTTCAGCAGCGGCAGGAAGAAGCGCTCCGTCGCACGACCCAGCGGTCCGTCCTCCGTCGGAGGCCGGCCTACGACGATCGACTGCAGCAGCGGCCGCTTCCGCATCGTCACGCAGTCGATCTTCAGCGCCGGGAAGGGCTCCTGCGGGGTGTAGAAGCCGGTGTGGTCGCCGAAGGGGCCCTCCGGGAGCATCTCGCCGGGCTCCAGCCAGCCCTCCACGACGACCTCGGCGTTGGCCGGGACCTGGAGCGGGACCGTCTTGCAGTCGACCATCTCGATCCGCTTGCCCGCGAGGAAGCCCGCGAAGAGGTACTCGTCGATGTCCCCGGGCAGTGGCGCGGTGGAGGCGTACGTCACGGCGGGCGGGCAGCCGAAGGCGATCGCGACCGGCAGGCGCTCACCGCGCCGGGCGGCCACCTGGTAGTGGTTGCGGCTGTCCTTGTGGATCTGCCAGTGCATGCCGATGGTGCGCCGGTCGTGCCGCTGGAGGCGGTACAGCCCGAGGTTGCGGATGCCCGTCTCCGGGTCCTTGGTGTGGGTCAGGCCCAGGTTGAAGAAGGAGCCGCCGTCCTTGGGCCAGGTGAACAGGGCGGGCAGCGCGTCGAGGTCGACGTCGTCGCCGTGCAGGACGACCTCCTGCACGGGGGCGTCCTTCACCTTCTTCGGCGGTACGTGCGCCATCGCGCCGAGCTTCCCGAACGCCTCGCGCACGCCCACGAAGCCGTGCGGCAGCTCGGGCCGCAGCAGTCCGCCGATCTTGTCGCTGATCTCGCCGTACGACTTCAGGCCGAGCGCCTTGAGCAGGCGCCGGTCGGTACCGAAGACGTTCATGGCGAGCGGCATGGCGGAGCCGCGCACGTTCTCGAAGAGGAGTGCGGGACCGCCGGACTTCTGCACCCGGTCGACGATCTCACCGACCTCCAGATACGGGTCGACCTCGGCCTTGATGCGCTTGAGGTCTCCCTCGCGCTCCAGCGCCCTGAGCAGGGAGCGAAGATCGTCGTAAGCCATGCGTCCCAGTATCTGCCACCGGCTACCCTGGGCCGGTCACCGGGGCCGCCTCACTTCTCCGCGGGAGCGTACGACCATGCTCAGGTACCTGCCCTTGCTGCTGGTCCTCGCCCTGTGGATCTACGCCTTCGTGGACTGCCTGAACACCCCCGAGCAGGAGGTGCGCGGGATGCCGAAGGTCGTCTGGATCATCGTCATCCTGCTCTTCGGCGAGGTGCTGGTCGGCCCGGTCGCCTGGCTGATCGCCGGCAAGGTCCGAAACGCCCCGCGGCGCGACTCCGCGCCGGACCGGTGGGTCGCTCCCGACGACAACCCCGAGTTCCTGAAGTCGCTGCGCAAGGACGAGGACCCCGAGAAGGACTGACGCGGCGGCGGCCGCCGTCCCGCGTGCGCGGCGGTTCAGTCGCCCCTGAGCACCAGGTCCAGCAGTCCCGGGAAGCGGGCGTCGAACTCGGCCCGGCGCAGCCGGTTGACCCGCTTGGGGCCCTCGTCGCGCTGCTCGACCAGCCCCGCGCCGCGCAGTACGGAGAAGTGGTGGCTGAGGGCCGCCTTCCCGACCGGCACGTCGAAGCTGCCGCAGCTGCGCGACCACTCGGCCGAGCCGGCCAGTTCCCGCACCAGCGCGAGCCGCACGGGGTCGGCGAGCGCGGCCAGCGCGGTGAGGACGGGGACGTCGTCGGGGTGGGTGTGCTCCGGGGCGGCCCGATGACCGGTGGTGGCCATGCCGTCCTCCTCACCGCCGCGTGTCCGCCGCGAAATCACTTGCCGAGTGTTCGATGGAAACCATACACTCCCGAGTGTTCGCTTTTCGTTGAACAGTCGAGCCGGGGGTAAGGCATGCGTGCGGTGCGGTTCCAGGAGTACGGCGGTCCCGAGGTCCTGAAGACGGTGGAGGCGGACGTGCCCGAGCCCGGACCCGGGCAGGTGAGCGTCGACGTGGCGTACGCGGGCGTGAACTTCGCGGACCTGAAGGCCCGTTCGGAGGGCTACCGGGTCGGCGGGCTGCCGTACGTCCCCGGTCTGGAGGTCTCCGGGCGGATCCGGGCGGTCGGGGCCGGCGTCGAGGGCCTGGCCGTCGGCCAGGAGGTGGCCGCGCTGACCGACGGCGGCGGATACGCCGAGGTGACCGTGGCCGACGCGGTGACCGTCTTCCCGCTGCCGGCGGGCGTCGGCCTGCGCACGGCGGCCACCCTGACGACGGTGCTGCCCACGGCGTACGCGCTGGTGCACTCCGTGGGCCGGCTGCGCTCCGGCGAGACGGTGCTGGTGCAGGGCGCGGCGGGCGGAGTCGGCACCGTGGTGGGCCAGTTGGCGCGGGCGGCGGGCGCCGGGGCGGTGTACGGCGTGGTGTCCTCCGCGCCGAAGGCGGCGTACGCCAAGGACCACGGCTACGACGAGGTCTTCGTGGGCGCCTTCGAGCAGCCGGTACGGCAGGCGACCGGCGGCCGGGGAGTCGACCTCGCCCTGGACCCGGTGGGCGGCGAGACCCTGCGGGCGTCCCTGGACTCCCTGGCCGCCTTCGGCCGCCTGGTCTCCTACGGCAACGCGAGCTCGGCGGCGCCGTGGACCGCGGGCCCGCCGGAGCTGTACCCGCTCGGCAGGTCGGTCGCCGGCTTCTCCATCCTCAGCCTCACGACGACGGCCCCGGCGGAGCTCCGCCGCCTGGCCGAGCGGGCCTTCGAGAAGGCGGTCGACGGCACGGTGTCCCTCCCGGTGACCGCGGAGTTCGCCCTCGCGGAGGCGGCACAGGCGCACCGGCTGATGGGCGCGCGCACGAGCACCGGCAAGCTCCTGCTGCGCGTGGCGGACTGACACCGACCGCCCGCGCGCGGTCGTTTCGCTCCTCAGCGCAGCCGGGACGACGACAGGATCGACAGCAGGTGGGCCGGGACCATCACCCAGGTGATCGCGGCCAGCGCGCCCAGCGCCCACCGGGTCGGCTCGATCCCGCCGGTCGCCGTGTCCGCGACGGCCGCGGCGAGCAGGACCAGTGACGCCTCGATGCCGTTCGTCACCCGGTGGATCTTGAAGGCGGCCGCCAGCCGCCGCACCGTCGCCACGCCCTGGGAGCGCGGCCGGGTCGACTCGTCGTCGGCGACACCCAGCCCGCGCCGGGCCCGCGCCACGTCCACCAGGTCGGTCGAGGCCTTCAGCAGCACGACACCGAGCGCGGTGACGAGACCGACCGACAGCCAGCCGCCGAACCCGTTCTCGGCGGCGCGGAATCCGACGCCCGCCATCAGCGCCGCGTCGGCGAGGTAGGCGCCGAGGCGGTCGACGTAGATCCCCGCCGCGCTGTTCTGCCCCTTCCAGCGGGCGACTTCACCGTCGACGCAGTCGAAGAGGAGGAACAACTGCATGAGGATCACGGCGAGTACGGCACCGGTCAGACCCGGGATCAGCAGGGCGGCGCCGGCCGCGACGCCGCAGACGACCATCGTCCACGTCAACTGGTCCGGCGTGATGGGGGTGCGCACCAACTGGCGGGTGAACCGCAGGGAGACGCTCCGCATGTACAGCCGGCCCGCCCAGTGTTCGCCGTTGCGGCTCGCCAGCTTGGCCTGCGGCTGGCAGACCTCCCGCAGATCCTCCAGTACCGGAGCAGCAACCATGACCCGTCCTCCCGCCCGATGTGATCGGGACAGGGTACAGAGGGGTGATCGGATCGCCGACACGGTGGGCCGGATACGCGTTGCCCCGTTCTTTCCGGCGGCGGAGAGTGGACGTATGGATCAGACATCGGTGAGCGGCCCGAGGCCCTCGTCCCGTATCCCGACCATCGATCTGCGGCCCTGGCTGAGCGGGGACGCCGAGGCGCGCGCCGGTCTCGCCCGTACCGTCGACCAGGCCCTGCAGAACGCCGGGTTCCTGCTCGTCACCGGGCACGGTGTGGACCCCGGGCTGCGCCGTGACGTCCGGGGGGCCGCGCGCGCGTTCTTCGCGCTGCCCGTGGAGGTCAAGGAGGCCTACGCGGCGAAGGTGGGCGGGCGCGGCTGGCTCGGTCCGGGGGCCGAGGCCAACGGGTACGCGGAGGGGACCGAGACCCCGCCCGATCTGAAGGAGTCGCTGACGTTCGCGACGCACGAGCCGTTCGAGGATCCGGTCGTCAACGCCGAGTGGTACGCGCCCAATGTGTGGCCCCGCGAGGTTCCCCGGCTCCGGCCGCTGTGCGAGGAGTACCTGGAGCGGATGGCCGGGCTGGAACGGGAGCTGCTGTCCCTGCTGGGGTACGCCCTCGGGCTCGAACGCGACTTCTTCGCACGGCACATGGACCGTCCGACGTACGGCTTCAACATCAACTGGTATCCGGGGACGGACGTCGTCGGCGCGCCACGGCCCGGCCAGTTCCGGATCGGACCGCACACCGACTTCGGGACCGTCACCATCCTCGACCGGCAGGCGGGCCGGGGCGGGTTGCAGGTGTACACGGACCCCGCGGACGGCGGAGTCGGCTGGGCGGACGCGCCCTACGATCCGGCCGCCTTCACCGTCAACCTCGGTGATCTCATGGCCCGTTGGACCGGTGACCGGTGGCGTTCGGGCCGGCACCGCGTGCTGCCGCCGCCCGCGGACGCGCCCACCGAGGAGTTGATGTCCCTCGTCTACTTCGGCGAGTGCACCCCGGGGACGCTCGTAGAGTCCGTGCCGGCGCCCGTGGGGCGGGTGGCGTACCCGCCCGTGGACTCGCACGTCTACCTGCGGGAGAAGCTGGATTCGATCACCGTGGAGTGATCGCTTCGGCGTTCGAGCCTCCCCTCGTTCCGGTCAAAAGCCGCGGCACGGCATGTCCCGGTCGCGTCTCGCGGCATTCCCTTGAAGGGGACCCGATCAACGGGTCCCCTCTTGCGATCGGAGTTGGCCCGTGCGAATCACCGACATCCAACGCTGCGAGGTCCGGCCGGGACGACTCGTCGAGTGGACGCTCAGTCCGGCGACCGTCGCGGCCGCCTCCGGGCTGCCGGAGGACTCCCGGCCGCCGGCGTACATCCAGGAGTCGCACCTCAGGACGGCCCGCTGCGTGCGCGAGGACGGGCTGTTCGTGCCGACCTGGCTCGGTACGGCGTTCGACCTCCCGGGGCGGGTGGATCTCGACGTGCTCCAGGCGGCGCTGCGCGACTGGACGCTGCGCCACGAGACGCTGCGCAGCGGCTTCCGCTGGGACGGTGACGAGCTGCGCCGGTTCACGCTGGACGCGGACACGGTGTCCCTGCGCCGGGAGGTGGTCGGCGACTTCACCGACGCCTCGGCGCTGGTCCGGCACCTCCAGGACCGGTTCGACGTGGCGGCCGACGCGCTGGCCTGGCCGAACCTGATCTACGCGGCGGTCGTCCGGGACGACGGCACCAGCGTGTACATGGCCTTCGACCACAGCAACGTCGACGCCTACTCCCTCCACGGCATCCCCGCCGACATCCACGAGCTGTACGCGACGGGCGCCGAGGGGTGCGACCGCGTGCGGCCGGAACCGGCCGCCAGTTACGTGGACTTCTGCGAGATCGAGCGGGCGGACGCGGACCGGATCGACGAGGGCCACGACATCGTGGGCCGCTGGCGGGAGTTCATCCGGCGGTGCGACGGAACGCTGCCCGGTTTCCCGGTGGACCTGGGCCTGGAGCCGGGCGGCCGGCTGCCCACCCAGCGGATGATGAGCGAGCCGCTCGTGGACGCGGACACGGCCGCCGCCTTCGAGGCGTACTGCCGGCCCTTCGGCGGCAGCCTGGTCGGGCTGCTGGCCGCGACCGGCCTGATCGTCCACGAGCTCGGCGGGCAGTCGGTGTACCGCACGGTGGTGCCGTTCCACACCCGGGTGAAGTCGCGCTGGTCGCGGTCGGTGGGCTGGTACGTCGGGGGCGCGCCGATCGAGGTCCCGGTGGCGCGGACGCCCGACCTGCCGAGCGCGCTGCGGGCCGTGCGCGCCGAGTTGCAGGCCGCCCGCCCGCTGGCGCGCATGCCGCTCGCCCGGGTGCTGCGCCTGCTCGGCGCCGACTTCCGCCCGACGTCACCGGACCTGTACTCGATCGTGTCGTTCGTCGACGCCCGGGGCATCGCCGGCTCCGAGCGGTGGGCCGAGCAGAAGGCGTACGGGCTGATGCGGGTGTCGTACGGCGACCAGGTGTGCGCGTGGGTCAACCGGCTGCACGAGGGCCTGTGGTTCGCGAGCCGCTACCCGGACACCGATGTCGCGTACAAGAACATGCGGCTGTACGTCGAGCGGCTGCGGGATCACATCGCCTCGACCGTGGCGTAACGGGGCGCGCCGGATTCGTGACCCAACGGTCATCCCTGACTCTGGTCCGAATCAACTCCCCCTTCCTACACTGGTGTTGAGGGGGGATGCGGTGCACAGACGTCTGCATGGACGCGGGGCCCTGTTCGACACGGATCCGCCCGGGCTCGCTCCGCGGCTCCTGGGTCTGCGCCCCTACCAGCACCGTGCGCATCCGTTCGAGCACCCGGCGGAGCTGCCCTTCGTCGTGCTCACCGGGGCCCGGGGGCTGGGCAAGAGCGCGGTGCTCGACGAGCTGCGGGAGGCCTACAAGGGGCACACTCCGGTCGCCTTGGCCGACTGTGCGGAGCAGCAGTTCGCGGGGCCGCCCGCGGACCGGCCGGCCGAGTCCTGGTCGCCGGTGGCGCAGGCGCTGCTGGTGATCGCCGAGCAGCTCGCCGAGCCGGTCACCGGCGCCGGCCGGATCACCTTCCCCCGGCTGATGTCGGGGCTGGTGGCGGTGGCCGCGGGCGGCTGGAGCGACGCCGACTCGGAGCGGATCCGGCGCGAGGTGGAGCGGATCCTGCTGCTGAACGAGAGCGGGTCGTGGATCAGCAGCTTCGCCGGGCGGTGGGCGGGCAAGGTGGCGGCGAAGGTGGTCGCCGCGGCGACCGGCACCGGGCCGTTCCTGTCGGGGGCGGTGGAGGCCACCCTGGAGTCCGTCGCCGAGGGGTTCGCGAGCCGGCGGCACCAGAAGGCGTCGGTCTGGTACCGGACGTATCCGAACGCGGGCGGCAACGCCAAGCGCGGCCTCATCCTGCTGTCCGGGCACTTCCGGGCGGGCGGCACCTCCCGCGAGCACGCCGAGCGGTATCTGGTGCGGGCGCTGCTCGCCGACCTGACCGAGGCCTACACGGGCGTGCTGCCCCGCATGCAGCGCCTCGGACGGCCGCTCGTGCTCCTGGACAACGCGCAGAGCGCGCCCGGCCCCGGGCTCGTGGAGGCCGTGCTGCGGGACCGGTCGGAGGGCATCGCCGACCAGGTGGCGTTCGTCGGCGCGCTGCGCGGCGACGGGCGGGAGGCGCTGCGCAACGCCGTGCGCCGGGCGCTGCCCGAGGTGGCGCGGCGCGGCGAGTGGACGCCGGACCCGGCCGTGCCCTCCTCGCGGGCCCTCGTCGTCTCCCTGCCGCCCCTCTCCCCCGACGACACGCTGCACATCGTGGGCGCGGTCTGCGGCGAGATCCCGGTGCCGCCCCAACTTCCGCACGCCGCACACCGGTTGACCGGCGGAAATCCGCTGGGCATCGGACTGCTCGCGGAGTCGGCCGCCCAGCACCTGCCCCAGGTCTCCTCGCTCGGCGAACTGCTGACCGCCGACGTCCGGCTGAGCGAGGACACCGACGGCTGTCCCGCCTACCGCGAACTCCTCGACCGGCTGGTGCCCGCCGACCGGCTGGACGAGCTGACCGTGCTGGCCGCCGCCCACGACCACGACTCGGCCTGCGCGCTGGCCGCGGCCCTGCTCCCGGACGACTTCGGCCCGTCGGACGTCCGCGCGTTACAGACCCGGCTGGCCCAGGAGGGACTGCCGGGCGCGCCGGGCCGGTTCGTCGGCGACCCCTTCGTACGGACCCTGCTGCTGCTCCGGCTGCATCTGCGGGGCACCGACCACGGGGCGTGGCGCACGGCGCACGAGACGCTGATCGCGCACTACGGCCACGACGGCCGGGACGGAGCGGCGGACGCACCGGAACGTTCCCGCTACCGGCTGCACCACGAACTCGCCCTGGGGACGACCGAGTCGGCGGTCGCCCATCTGCGCGACACCTTCCCCACCCGCGACACCCGCGCCTGGCTGCGCACCCTGTGCTTCATCGCCTCGGCACCGTACTTCCACGCGCACGACGCCGAGGGCCGCGACTTCACCGGCCGGGGCGACCGGCGCGCCGCCGTCGCCCTGGGCCGCACGGACGCCGAGCACGAGGTGCCTCAGGACGTGGATGCCGTACTGCACCTGCGCGTAAGGCGGTTGCTGCACGCCGTGTGGCAGCTGGCCGATCCGCTGGTGCTGCCCGATCCGAAGGTCTGCGACCGGCTGCGGTTCGAGCTGGAGCAGTTGTCCAACCTGCGGCCCGCGGGCAACGCGCTGCTGTGGCGGGCGTCGCGGGACTGGCCGGCGGCCGCGCTCGCCGGACGCCCGCTGGACGCCCCCGACGACGAGGACGACCCGGACGACCGGAGCGGGGAGGCGTGATGGCGCGCAGGGGCCTGGGCACATGGGTGCGCGAGGGCGTCTGGGAGATCCCGCTCCGCCGCTATCTGGCACTGCTCGTCACGGCGGGCCTGGTGACCGGCGCGGTCTTCGCCGTGCGCGGCCTCACGCACGACGACCGGTCCTGCGCGCCCGGGGTGGTCCGGCCCCGGGGCAGTACCGAGTGCGTGGGCGTGGCGACGACGGCGTACGACTTCGGGCGGCCCCAACTGCGGGACGCGGTGCGGGCGATCCAGCGGGAGAACGACCGGCTCAAGCCGGGGAGTTATGTGACGGTGGCGGTGATGCTGCCGTACACCTCGGCCGCCCCGGCCAGCCTGAGCGACATCCAGCACGAGCTCCAGGGCGCGTACTTGGCGCAGTACCAGGCCAATCACGACTCCAACGGCGAGGCCCCGGCGATCCGGCTGGTGCTGGCCAACCCCGGGGCGACCGGCCTGCATTGGAAGGAGACGGTCGACCGGCTGGCGGCGATGACCGGGGGCGCGGACCGGCTGCGGGCGGTCGCCGGGGTCGGGCAGAGCACGGACAACAACAAGAAGGCGGTCGAACGGCTGACCCGGCTGGGGATTCCGGTGGTCGGCTCCTCCATCACCGCCGACGACCTGGCCAACGGGCAGGGCGGCAAGGACCCCTTCCCGGGGCTGGCCCGGGTCTCGCCGACCAACACCGACGAGGCCCGCGCGCTGGCCTCGTTCGCCAAGGTGAGCGCGGGCCGGGCGCTGCTGGTGTACGACAAGCCGGGCGACCCGTACACGCGCACGCTGCAGACGTCGTTCGCCGCGCTGATCAAGGGCTCGCCCTACGAGCCGCAACCGTTCACCCCGCCCGCCGACCGCAGCCAGGAGGGCACCACCGCCAACACCTTCCGGCAGATCACCCACCTGGTGTGCGACACGTCCAAGGAGACGGACACGATCCTGTTCGCGGGCCGGCACACCCAGCTGCGGCAGTTCATCAACGCGCTCGGCGGGCGGGGCTGCCAGGACCGGAAGTTCACGCTGCTGACCGGGGACGAGGGCTCGTACCTGACCGGCGAGAAGGACCTGGACCGCGGCGCCCTGCGGCACCACCTCGCCGTCCGCTACACCTCCCTCGCCCACCCGGACGCCTGGGCCCGGGACCCGGCGCGGACCGGCGGCTCGGCGCGCGAGGCGGCGGCGCTCCAGCGGCTGCTGGCGAGCGCCGAGCGCGAGCCGGTCGGGCCGATCGGCACGGTCGCGCTGGACGACGGGCAGCTGATCATCGCGTACGACGCGATGCGGCTGGCCGTGAAGGGCGTCCGCGAGGCCGTGCCGGAGGGGAGGAAGATCCCGGCGCTCTCCGACGTCGGCCTGCAGTGGCCGCAGGTGAAGGGGTCGCTGCGGGTGGACGGGGCGAGCGGCTGGATCTGCCTGGACGTGCACGGCAATCCGTACGACAAGGCCGTACCGATCGTGGAGCTCACCCCGGAGGGTGGCTCCCGGTTCGTACGGATCGCCTGGCCGGAGGGGAAGCCGCCGGCGAAGGAGTGCCTGCCGCCGTCCTAGGCACTGTCCCCAGGGGCTGCCTCCAGAGGCTGTCTCTAGGGCTGTCTCTAGGGCGCGGACGCCACCAGGTCGATCAGGCGTTCGAAGCGGGTGCGCCAGCGGGGCTCCGTCTCCGCGTCGCCCTGGAACTCGTGGGTGAAGCGCAGCGCGCTCGCCCCGTCCCCGGCCCGCTCCAGATGGAACCGGATCCGGCCGCCGCCCTCCACCGTGTACTCGGCGACCCGGTCCACGTCCCACGCGGTGACCCGCCCGCTGCCCAGGTCGCGCAGGGTGACCGCGCCACCGAGCCGGGGCTCCAGGACGTCGGCGGCGGTGAACCACCCCGCCAGGCCCTCGGGCGTGGACAGCGCGGGCCAGACCTTCTCCATGGGCCGCGGAAACCGCACCAGAAAGTGCAGGATGTGCGTGTTCCCATGCGTCTGGCTGGTGCCCTGCTCGATGGCTCCGGTCATGACACCAGTGTCTCTGACCAGCCAAGCGATCTCACGTTGGACGAAAGGTCCTTGATCGTTTCCCACCAAGGCGGGGAAGCATGGGCGTGTAGATGGAACCCCGCGCCCAATGCCGCCCCTCTCGGCCGATGCCGGATGGTGGGTGTGCTGGTCGCCGTGGCGCCCTGGTACCGGCGGGCTGCGCGAGGCAGCGCCATCCGGCCCGTTGGTGCGCGTCCCTCCGGACACTTTTCCACCGGACCGAGAGGCCTGGTGGAGGAGGGTGCCCTGCGTCGCCTGGGCGCGGGGCGTGTTGGCCTATGGCGGGTCGGTCCGGTCTTCGACCGATCCCAGCTGGTCTTCGACGTGGGGTTGACCACGGCCTTGAGTTCGAGCTTGTCGTCCACCGAACGGATCACCATGGCTCCGCAGGCGCGATCGGCTACGGTCTTGGTCTGGTGAGTGAGTCCGCGGGCGGCGATACGGCGCCATGCCCCCTGGTCGCGGTCGCCCTGCCAGCCACAACTGTGCCGGTTGGGGCAAATGGCCCACTTCCAGCCTGGCGTGGCGGGCCGATCGGGAGCTTTGCAGTGCCTCAGCGGGGCCAAACACTGGGGACAGTGCTTGGATGTGTTGCGGGGTGGGACGGTCACCACCGCGACACCGACCTCGGCCGCGAGGTGTCGCACATGGGTGGCGATCTGCCCGCGCACAGCCTGGGAGAGGCGAGTGTTCACGGTACGGCCCATGCCTCGGGCCTCCATTGACCGCAAGTCCTCCAGATAGATCACCGTGGCATTGGCGGCAATGGCCTGATCGACGACCCACCGCGCGGCGGCTCGCGCGAGTGCCTGGTTGAGGTTGGATCGGCGCTCGGACACGTGCCGGATCTCGTCCCGCAGAACATCCTGCTTACCCGCCAAGGTCGGAGGGAGCGCACTGCCCTTGTTGAGCCGCTGGTAGTGGTCGACCTTTGCATGCAGGTGTTCGGACTGTCGGCGGAGCCGGTGCTGCTTCGCGAGTACCCCAGCAGCCCGGAACTCGGCACCGGCGCCGAGGACCGCGATCTCGCCATCCGAATGCAGTCGTACCGCTCCGGCGGACAGGAGGGTGTTCAGACCCCAGTCCACGCCGAGCGCGACCGTGTGCCCGGTGCGCCGAGCCTTCGGCACCGCATGGCTGTAAGTCATGTCGGCGCGCACCGTTCCTCCCGTGGTGCGGACAGTAGGCAGGTGCAACACCGCACAGGCGGGAACAGTCGGCGGAAGGGCGATGGAGCACGCGACCCAGGTCCAGTCCCGATATGACTGCGGGTTGGGGCAAGTGGGCAGCTGCAGCCGCAGCAGCGCTCGCTTCGGGTCGGCCTCGGAGCGAGCGATGGAGGCCTGCTGACCGTCACAGGCGGCCAGCAGCAGCATCCGTGCCACTCGCGGTGGATCTTCCATCTCGAACACGTCCGCCGGCATACGGCTGGCTGCCCGCACATACGCGGAGACCTGCCGTGTCCGGCTCTTGATAACACTGGATGGCAGATGCTGCCCGCCGGGAACCGCTTCGCGTACCGCGTCCCATTCGTTCGTGGTGCGCTTCCGCGGATCGACGGGCCAGGTGGCCAGCACCCCGGCAGTTACCTCGGCCCGCCAGTGTGCCGAGCGCAGCACCCTTCCGGCCTGTTCCTGGGCCATGCGCACGATCCGATCGTTGACCCTGACATCCTCGGCGGCAGCTCCCGACCAGCCCAGACGTCGAAGCGCCATCCACGCGTTCGACGGCAGCTTCCGTCCCAGCGCGTCCTCGCCAGAGGCAAGCTGATTCACGTCATGACCGTTCCAATGATCGGCCAGCAATTGGGAAGCCATGCCCGACACCAGGTCCGTGCACCAGCCGATGCGTTTGGCCAACGTGGCCGAGGACAGTGCCGCGCCGCGCTTTTCGTCGACCCCACTGCACAGCAGAGCCTGCGCGCAGGCAGTCCGGGATGTCTCGCCCTCGGTAAGCAATAGCTTCACCTTCACACCCATCCCCTCCCGTCGCCCTGCCGATCGGCTCAACGACGGCACACGAAATGAGTTACGTATTCGATCTCCGAATATGCTCTCCACCCTGCCTATGGCCCCAACTCCCAGCCACCCGCACACCAAAGGCCGGTTCCCGTGACCCGCGTCATAGGAACCGGCCTTCGCGGTGCCGGTCTCAGAAGGGGATGCCCGTGAGCTCGCCCAGGCTCTTCACGCCGGCGTAGGAGTGCTTGCCGGAGACGAAGATGTTGACGCCGTAGTAGTTGAACAGCCAGCAGCCGAACGCGACCATCGCCAGGTAGGCGGCCTTGCGGCCCTTCCAGCCGGCCGTGGCGCGGGCGTGCAGGTAGCAGGCGTAGGCGACCCAGGTGATGAAGGACCAGGTCTCCTTGGGGTCCCAGTTCCAGTAGCGGCCCCAGGCGTCGCCCGCCCAGATCGCGCCCGCGATGATCGTGAACGTCCACAGCGGGAAGACGGCCGCGTTGACGCGGTAGGCGAACTTGTCCAGCGAGGCGGAGGCGGGCAGCCGCTCCAGGAAGGAGGTCGCGAACTTGCCGGGCGTGCCGCCGTTCTCCAGCTTGTTCTCGTACGAGTCCTTGAACAGGTAGAGGATCGTCGTGACCGCTCCCACGTAGAACACCGCGCCGCAGAAGATCGCGGTGGAGACGTGGATGTACAGCCAGTACGAGTGCAGCGCCGGGACCAGCTGGTCGCTCGCCGTGTAGAGGACGGTCACCGCGAGGCCCAGGTCGAGCAGGACCGAGGTGATGAGGAACAGGCCCATCCAGCGCACGTTCTTCTTCAGCGCCAGCAGCGCGAGGTACACGCCGACGGCGACCGTGGAGAACGTGAGGTTGAACTCGTACATGTTGCCCCACGGCGCCCGCTCCACGGAGGCCGCGCGGGCGACGACGCCGCACAGCTCCACCACGAAGGCGAGCACGGTCAGGGACACGGCGATCCGGCCGTAGAGGTCGCCCTGCTCGTCGCCGCCGTGGGCGCCGGGACCGTCCGGCACGTCACGGGCGCCGGACGTGGACCGGACGACGACCTTGGGACGCTCCAGGACGGCGGTGCCGCCGGCGGTCTTCACGGTGACCGGGGGCGCGGCCGCCCTCTTCGGCGCGTCGGCGGTGAGCGCGGCGGCCGTGCGGCCGACCTTGCTGCGGCTGCCGAGGAGCCATTCCGCGATGTAGGCGAAGAAGGCCAGCGTGTAGACGGCCATCGAGGAGTAGATCAGCGTGTTGCTGATGCTCGCCAGGTGCTCGTTGGTCGCGGCGGCGAGATCGGTTGCGGCGGCGAGAGTCACTTCTCAGCCCCTTCGGCAGGTACGACTGGGAGGTCGGGGTTTTCTGAAGGGTCGTCGTCGGGGTCGGGGGCCCCCGGCGCCTGGTCGTAGAGGATTCCGGCGAGGTCGCCCAGTTCCTCGGGCACCTTGGCGGACTCGCTGCGGCCGAGCCCGGCCATCTCGACGACGGTGACGCCGTCGGGGCCCGCGACCGCGCGCACCCAGACGCGGCGGCGCTGGATGAACAGGGAGGCGGCGAGACCGAAGATCGCGGCGATCGCGCCGGTCAGCGCCCAGCCGCCGCCGGGCTCCTGGACGACCTCGAAGCCGGCCCACTCCTTGATGTCCTTCTCGAAGGTGACCGTGCCGGCGCCGTTCGGCAGCTGCATGGTCTGCCCGGGCTTCAGGTTCTTCCGCAGCTGCTGACCCTTGGCGTCCTTGAAGTCCTTCATGTGGGTCTTGTCGAGCTGGTACACGCTCTGCGGCAGACCCGCGTCGACGCCCAGGTCGCCGTAGTAGGGCTCCAGGTTCAGCATCGGGTTGAGCAGCGCCGGGAACGCCGAGGCGATCTCCCTGCCCGGTCCGCCGTAGGTCGGCAGGAGGTAGGCCTTGATGCCGAGCTGCTCGCTCGCGCCCTTGGCGTTCTTGTAGCCGTCCATCACCTTGACCACGCCCTGCGAGGTGACGTTCCCGTCGAGCGGCAGCAGCGGCACGGCGTCGTGGAAGACGACGGTGCCCTTGCCGTCCCGGACGGTGATGACGGGGGCGTAGCCGTGGCTGACGAGGTAGACCTTGGCCCCGTCGATCACCAGCGGCTCGTTGACCTTGATGGTGGTCGAGGTCTCCTTGCCGTACGCGCCCTTGATGTAGCTGAGTTTCGCCTGGAAGGTGCGCGGCGTGCCGCGGTTGGGGCCGGTGAGCTCGTAGGTGCCCTTGAAGTCCTTCAAGTCGAAGCTGAACGGCACCAGGTCGTCATTGTGGAAGAGGTTGCCGGACTTGAAGTCGTCGTACTGGAGGATCGTGTTGGAGAAACCGCCCCCCTCGACGACCAGCTTGTTGCCGTCCGACTTGTAGAGCTGGCCGGAGGCGAAGGCCACCAGCAGCACGATCAGCGCGATGTGGAAGACCAGGTTGCCCAGCTCGCGGACGTAGCCCTTCTCGGCGGAGACCGTGGCACCGATGGGGGTACCTCCCTGGTCGAGCGAAGCCGAGAGCTCGGGGGAATGGGCGCGGAAGCGGCGCTTCTTCAGCAGGGCGAGCGCGGCCTCGCGAACCCGCTCGGGGTCGGCCTCGGTGCGCCAGGTGGTGTACGCGGGCATCCGGGTCAGCCGCTTGGGCGCGGCCGGCGGGCGGCCGCGCAGCTGGCCCACGAACTGCCAGGTGCGCGGGACGATGCAGCCGATGAGGGAGACGAACAGCAGGATGTAGATCGCGGAGAACCACACCGAGCTGTAGACGTGGAAGAGGCCGAGCTTGTCGTAGATCGGCGCGAGTGTGGTGTGGCTCTTCTGGAAGTCGGCGACCTTGGTGGCGTCGGCACCGGTCTGCGGGATCAGCGAGCCGGGGATCGCACCGAGCGAGAGCAGCAGGAGCAGCAGCAGCGCGACCCGCATGGAGGTCAGCTGGCGCCAGAACCAGCGGACCCAGCCGATGACGCCCAGCGACGGCAGGCTGAGCTCTTCCCTCGGGGCGGTGGACAACTGGGAGCCGGCGGCGCCCAGGTCGTTGTCCTCGGCGGCGCCCGGGGCCTGGCTCTGGTCCTCGGCGTCGGCCGCGGAGTTGTCGGCGGTGGTCTTGCTCATCGGTCAGATCCCCACATTGAAGCCGTCGGACCAGGTCTGCATCTGATTCACGAGACTGTCCCACGCCCCGGTGAGCAGGAGCACACCGGTCGCGATCATCATCGTGCCGCCGATGCGCATCACCCAGACATAGTGGCGTTTGACCCAGCCGAAGGCGCCGAGGGCCTTGCGGAAGGCGACGGCGGTGAGGACGAAGGGCACGCCGAGGCCGAGGCAGTAGGCGACGGTCAGTATGGCGCCGCGGCCGGCGCTCGCCTGCTGGGAGGACAGGGCGACGACGGAGGCAAGGGTGGGGCCGATGCACGGCGTCCAGCCGATCCCGAAGAGCGCGCCGAGCACGGGCGCACCCACCAGGCCCGTGGCGGGGCGCTTGTGGAAGCGGAACTCACGCTGGGTCAGCCAGGGCATCAGCCCCATGAAGAAGACGCCCAGCAGGATCATCAGCACGCCGAGCACCTTGGACAGCGTGTCCCGGTACTCCTGCAGGTTCTGCCCGAAGTAGCCGAACAGCGCTCCGCCGGAGACGAAGACGGCGGTGAAGCCGAGCACGAACAGCGAGGCGCCCGCCACCATCCGGCCGCGGCGGGCCTCACCCAGGTCGGTACCGGTGACCCCGGTCACATAGGAGAGGTAGCCGGGGACGAGAGGCAGGACGCACGGCGAGAAGAACGAGACCAGGCCGCCGAGCATGGCGATCGGCAGGGCCAGCAGCAGGGCGCCGCTGTAGACGGTCTCGTTCTTGCCCACCAACTCCGCGGCGAGCGGCACCAGCGCGCTCATGTCACTTCTCCGCGAGGACCGGCTTGACCATCTTGAGCAGGCTCTCCTCGCTAAGCGCCTCCAGGGCCCGCGCGGCGATCTTCCCGTCCCGGTCGATGACGAGCGTGGAGGGGATCAGCTGCGGGTTGAGCGTGCCCTTCTTGAAGCGGAGCATCAGCTTGCCGGTCGGGTCGTACAGGCTGGGGTAGGTGATCCCCTGTTCCTTCTCGAAGGCGATCGCCTGGGT
Source organism: Streptomyces olivochromogenes (assembly GCF_021538895.1). Lineage (GTDB taxonomy): Bacteria > Actinomycetota > Actinomycetes > Streptomycetales > Streptomycetaceae > Streptomyces > Streptomyces olivochromogenes_A. The sequence continues at coordinate 35,246 of NZ_JADDRL010000036.1, forward strand.
GGTGTTGGTGTCCCGGGTGTTGATGCCGACGAACTGGACGCCCTTGTCCTGGTAGTCCTTGGCGACCTTGGCGAAGTACTTGCCCTCCGCGCGGCACGGCCCGCACCAGGAGCCCCACACGTTGACGACGACGACCTTGCCCTTGTAGTCGGCGATGTCGAGGCTCTTGCCCTCGATGGTCTTGCCGGACAGGTCCGGCGCCGCGTCCCGGTGGCTCTTGGCGGCCGTGGCGATCCCGTTCTTGCCGGTCACGAAGTTGGTGTTGCCGCCTCCGCCCGAGGTGCCGCCCGATGTGCACGCAGACAGGGCGAGGGCCGCTGCGGCGGCCGTGGCGGCAAGCAGGACGCGGCTACGGGTGCTCATGTGAAAAGTTTCGCATGCCCGTTCTGGGGATCTTGCGCACCCCCCTTGCGGAGGGAAACCCGCACATCAGGTGGTATTCACGGCGGCTCCGGAGGTCAGGAAGCCCTTCCAGCCGCCCGCCGGGCGCTGCCCGACCTCCAGCGTACGCAACTTGGCCAGCACCTGGGGCTGCTGCGCGTCCAGCCAGTCCACGAACTGCCGGAAGGAGACGAGCCGGACGTCGCCGCCCTTCTCCTTCTCCCGCGCGATGTGCTTGAACGCCTCCTCGACGGCGTCCATGTAGATGCCGCCGTTCCACTGCTCGAAGTGGTTGCCTATGAAGAGGGGTGCGCGATTTGACTCGTATGCCCGCTTGAATCCCGCTATGTAGGACTGCGCGGACTGCCGCCGCCAGCCGGGGTAGTTGTGGGCCGGCGCCTTGGTCGTGTTGACCGACTGGTTGGCGAGCATGTTGTAGTCCATCGACAGGACCTCGAAGCTGCGGCCGGGGAACGGTATCTGCTGCAACGGCAGGTCCCAGACGCCCAGCTTCTTCTCCGGCCAGATCTGGCGGCCGCCGGGCGAGGAGGCGTCGTAGCGCCAGCCGAGTTCGCGCGCGGTGGGCAGCAGGTTGTTCTGGCCGAGCAGACAGGGCGTACGACCGCCGACGAGCTCCTTGTCGTAGTCGAACGGCAGCGAGGGCAGATCGGTCCAGCCGGAGTTGGTGCGCCACTGCTTCACGAAGCCCTTGGCCTGCTGGATCTCGCTCCGCCACTGCTGTGCGGTCCAGTTGGCGACGGTGCCGTGGCCGGTGCAGAAGTGGCCGTTGAAGTGGGTGCCGATCTCGTGCCCCTCCAGCCAGGCGCGGCGGATGTTCGCCAGCGTGGCCTTGACGTGGTCGTCGGTGAGGTAGCCGATGTCGGAGGCGCCGCGCGCGTTGTTCGGGGGGTTGTAGAGCCGCTTCTTGGACTCGGGCAGCAGATAGAGCCCGGAGAGGAAGAAGGTCATGCTCGCGCCGTGCTGCTTGGCGAGGTCGAGGAAGCGCGGGAAGAGACCGTTGCCGACCTCTCCGGCCCCGTCCCAGGAGAAGATCACGAACTGCGGCGGGGTCTGTCCCGGCTCCAGCCGCTCGGGCTTGGCGGGCTGGTGGGGCTGCTTGCCCGTGAAGGACGTGGAGCCGTCCCCGATGGGCCGGCCGGAAGGCGCGCCGTCCTTGCCGCCGCCGGACCCCGCACCGTCCTTGCCGCCGGACCCCGAACCGCCTTTGCCACCAGTGGAACCCGAACGGTGCCCGTCCCCGTCAGACGAATCGAGAGCGCCGCAGCCGGCGAGACCGGCGGCGGCCGCGGCGCCCGCGCCGAGGCCGAGCATTCCCCTACGGGACAAAGTGCGCATGAGAAACCCCGATTCGTCAGGCCCTGCTGGTGGTCACCCACTCAGAGGGCGCGACGAACCGGGAGGTTCCGCTATTTGTAATACTTTCTTGATGAACCCCCGCAAAGGTGTCCAATGACACCTTTGCGGATGAGTTGCGGGCCGGGCCGATGCGTCAGGCGCCGAAGGCCTTGCCCTGACCCTTCACCGGCTTGGCACCGGCGAGGAGATGGGCGGGGACGAGGTCGCGGGCCGGCTCGGAGTAGCCGACCGACACGATCCTGTCGCCCTGGTAGGTGAAGGTCGTCAGCGAGGCGAGCGTGCACTGCCGCTTGCGCGGGTCGTGCCACAGCCGCCGCTTCTCGACGTACGAGCGCACGATCCAGATCGGCAGCTGGTGGCTGACCAGCACCGCCTCGTGTCCGCGCGCCCGGTCCTTGGCCGCGTCCAGCGCGCCCATCATCCGGACGACCTGGTCGACGTACGGCTCGCCCCAGGACGGCCGGAGCGGGTTGACGAGGTGCTTCCAGTTGGCGGGCTTGCGCAGCGCGCCGTCCCCGACCCCGAAGGTCTTGCCCTGGAAGACGTTCTCGGCCTCGATGAGCCGCTCGTCGGTGTCGAGGTCCAGCCCGTGCGCCTTGGCGATCGGGGTCGCGGTCTCCTGCGCCCGCTCCAGCGGGGAGGCGACGGCGTACGTCACGTCCCGCGGGGCGAGGTGCTCGGCGACCCGGTCGGCCATCTGCCGGCCGAGCTCGGACAGGTGGTAGCCGGGCAGCCGCCCGTACAGCACCCCGTCCGGGTTGGCGACCTCGCCGTGCCGCATGAGGTGTACGACGGTGATGTCCTTGCTGCTGCTCATGCTGCCGTGGCCTCCGCGGCCGCTCGGGCCGCCGCCGGAAGGGCGTCGGCGATCTTCTGGATGGCCCGCTCGTCGTGCGCGGTGGACACGAACCAGGACTCGAAGGACGACGGCGGCAGGTAGACGCCGTTCGCCAGGAGGGAGTGGAAGAAGGCGGTGAAGCGGAAGGACTCCTGCGCCTTGGCGTCCTCGTAGTTGCGGACCTCCCGGCCGGTGAAGAAGACCGAGAACATGTTGGAGGCGCTCTGCAGCGTGTGCGCGACGCCCTCCTTGGTGAGCGCCTCGGTGACCAGCGACTGGATCTGCGCCGAGACGGCGTCGACCTTGTCGTAGGCCGCGTCGTCGAGCAGGCGCAGCTGGGCGAGGCCGGCGGCGGTGGCGACCGGGTTCCCGGAGAGGGTGCCGGCCTGGTAGACGGGCCCGGCGGGCGCGAGGTGGGCCATGACGTCGGCCCGGCCGCCGAAGGCGGCGGCGGGGAAGCCGCCTCCCATGACCTTGCCGAAGGTCATCAGGTCCGGCTTGACGCCGTCGATGCCGTACCAGCCGCTCCTGCTGGTACGGAAGCCGGTCATCACCTCGTCGGAGATGAACAGGGCGCCGTTGCGCTGGCAGGCGTCCTTGAGCCCCTGGTTGAACCCGGGCAGCGGCGGCACGACGCCCATGTTGCCGGGCGAGGCCTCGGTGATGACGCAGGCGATCTCGCCGGGGTGCCGGTGGAAGGCCTCGTGCACGGCTTCGAGGTCGTTGTACGGCAGCACGATCGTGTCGCCGGCCTGGGCGCCGGTGACGCCGGGCGTGTCGGGCAGCGCGAAGGTCGCGACCCCGCTGCCGGCCGCGGCGAGCAGGGAGTCCACGTGACCGTGGTAACACCCGGCGAACTTGATCACCTTGGACCGCTGGGTGAACCCGCGGGCCAGCCGGATCGCCGACATGGTGGCCTCGGTCCCGCTGGACACGAGCCGCACCTGCTCGACGGGCTCCACCCGCGCGACGATCTCCTCGGCCAGGGCGACCTCGCCCTCACCGGGCGTACCGAAGGACGTACCGCGTGCGACGGCCTCCTGGACGGCGGCGATGACGTCGGGGTGCGCGTGCCCGAGGATCATGGGACCCCACGAGCAGACGAGATCGACGTACTCCCGCCCGTCCGCGTCGGTCAGGTAGGGGCCGGTGCCGGACACCATGAAACGGGGCGTACCGCCGACGGCACGGAAGGCACGCACCGGGGAGTTCACGCCGCCGGGCGTGACGACGGCCGCGCGGTCGAACAGGGCCTGCGAGGCAGGCGCTTCGTAGGGATAGGGCGCTCCTGCGACGGGCGATTCACTCATGACCTGCGACTTCTCCGACCTCTCCGGCGTAAGCCGACATTCCGGGACCTATTCGGACTTTCTCCGAGGCTGGTCGCCGGGGTGACCTCCTCAGGGTAGGCCGCGACCGTGACCACTCCGACAATCACGTGGTCGTTGCCGTGCCATCTGCGAGACTGGGTGGCGGTACACGCAGCTCGTCCGGCACATCGTGGCCGGGGACTGCGAAGATCCTGCGGACTGGTGTTTCCACGCACGTTTCGGCGGGCGGCCGTGGGGGAGGTCACTGACACGATGATCGGGTTGCGCGGCGGGGGCCACGCGTCCTAGAAAAGCAGTCGGGTGGAGATATGCATCGCGGTGGCGGACTGGGCGAGGGGACTGATGACCTGGGTCCTCGTCGTGCCCGGCGGGGAAGGCACCGGCGCGACGCGGAGGAAGCGAACGAAGCACGGCAGACTGGCGTGCCGAGTGAGTCGGACCGGGACGACCGACGTATCGATCGTCGGGCCGATCGTCGGATCGACCGGCTGAAGGCCGAGAGCAGGAATGGTGGTCGGGTGGGGGTGACGTACAAATACTTCGGCGCGCCCGACGGTGCGACCGCGGCCCGCGTCCCGATTTCGATGCGCCCCGAGGAACTCGGCGGCGACGAGCTCGGCATGAACGGCATGTTCACCAAGATCAAGCCGGAGACGATGGCCGCGATGGTGCTGACCGGCATCGAAGGCGTGCCCCTGCACAAGGTCCCGCCCCTGGAGCTGGTGGTCCTGCACCCCGACTACGCCGTCGTGAAACTCCCCATGACCGTCGTGGACCCCCTGCGGGGCATAGGCGAGGAGGCGGTGGGCGCGGCGGCCTTCATCTGGTCGACGGTCCCGGACCGCGGCGGTCCCCGGGACGCGTTCAACGTCTATCAGCTGCTCCACGAGTGGCAGGACTTCAGCCATCGGTTGCATGAGGCGGGGCATCAGCCGTATTGCCTGGTGTGGCCCTGAGCTGGGGTTTCATGGGTTTTGGGCGGGGTCTTCGGGCCTCGCCCTTTTTGGTGCCGGGGAGGGGCCGTCAGGCGGCCAGGACACATCGAGGGCACATTGATTTCGCTGGGGCCTCGGCCAGCGCCAGGCACCCGGCCCGCAGGCGCAGGCGCTGCACCGCTACGAGGCTTCAGAGCGCGACAAGGCGGCTGTCGAACCCGGCGTGCACAAGTCGCCCGTAGGCGTCACGGACGTCCCCCGGTACGTCCTGTTCGACGGCGAAGCCGAGCTTCGGGTACTCGATCACCCGCTGCAGGTCGCCGACGAGCATGTCGACGACGAGCCTCTCGTCGCCGATGGACTTGATGTAGTCGTCCAACTCCAGCGGCTCGGAGGCGCACACGATCTCCGCCTCGGGCCAGAGCTTGCGGCACGTCGCGTACGAGCGGCGCTCCATGTACGGCTTGGAGATCAGCAGCAGCGACTGCACTTCCACCCCGACCTCGGCCAGCATTTCGCGGGAGAAGGCGATGTTCTGACCGGTGTTGGCCGCCTTCGGCTCGACCAGAATCGCCTCGTCCGGCATACCCAGGCTGAGCGCGTGTTCGCGGTAATGGACGGCCTCGCCGCGCGGAAAGCGGGCACGGGTGGTGGGGCTGTTGCCGCCGCTGAAGACCACGAGTGGGAAGAGGCCGACGCGGTAGAGGCCGGCGGCCGTGGTGGCGACGCCGAGGTCGTGGCTGCCCAGTCCGACGGCCGCCGAGCAGGGGCGCGGGGTGTGTCCCATCTGGTGGTAGTCCCAGATCAACTTCGCGTCGTGGAAATGCGTATCGGCCATCCGACTCTGCTGGTGCTGTGGCACCGACACCTCCCTGGGGTGATGACTACCCACGACATTCCACCAGCGCTTGGCGGACGCCGCGCCCAGGACACCGGCGCCGACGGAGTTTCCTGCGAGCAGCCCGAAGAGCGCTGGCTACCGTCAGCGGGCTGATCTTGCGAGGCGGCGCACGAGAAGCAGGGCCGTGGTGAGGTAGATGGCGTTCTCCGAGGACATGCGTAGGCCGGAGCATCACTACGATCACCGGACATGGACTGGCTGGAGCGCACCGCGAAGCTGAGGCAGTGGAGTAGGGGCGGGGCGCGGGCGCCGCACAAGCCTCTGCTGTTCCTGTACGCCCTCGGCCGGTTCCAGGAGGATGCCGATGGCGAGCTGCGCTACAGCGCGGTGGAGGAGGAGCTGGCGCGTCTGCTGGCCGAGTACGGCCCGCCCAACAAGACCACCCCCGCCTACCCGTTCCACCACCTCGTCAGCGACGGAGTCTGGGAGGTGCGAACGGACCGCGGACCGGGCAGCCCGGGCAACGGGGCGAGGGATCTACGGAACACCGGTGCCGCCGGCCGCCTCGCCCCCGATCTGCGAGCGGCGCTGCGGAAAGAACCGGCGCTGCTCGGCCGTATCGCCCGGGTCCTGCTCGACCTGCACTTCCCGCCCACCTTGCACGGCGACCTGTGCGAGGCCGTCGGCCTGGAGTTGGAGCCGGTCGAGACCGGACGGCTCTCGGACGCACGCCGCCGGCGAAACCGGCGGATGCGTGAACTGGTGCTCACCGCCTACGAATACCGATGCGCCTTCTGCGGCTACGACGGATGGATCGGCGCGGTGCCGGTCGGTCTGGAGGCCGCCCATGTGCGGTGGTGGGCGTTCGACGGCCCCGACGACGTCGACAACGGCCTGTGCCTGTGCTCGCTGCACCACAAGCTCTTCGACAAGGGCGTCCTCGGCCTCGGCGACGGCCACCGCATCCTGGTCTCCCAGCGCTTCGTCGGCCACAGCCCCGCCGCCCATGACCACGTCATAGCCCTGGCCGGGCGCCCGATCGTGGGCCCGCAGCCGGGCGTCCGTCCTGTCGCGTCCTCCCACCGGGCCTGGCACACCGACCAGGTCTTCCATGGCGCTCCACGCCCTGCCGCGCAAGGGTGATCCGAGCCGGCGGAAAAAGAGCACGGGGTACCGACGGCCCGAGAACATGCGGGCATCTGTTCGGGCCGCAGGTGGAGAGCGATGATCGGGGTGAACTGGATCCAGGTGGTCGTGGTCCGGGCCGACGAAAGGAGTCCACGTGCTGACGGACGAGGAGGCCGCCGCGCTCGCCTGGATCGACGCGGGGGACGTGGCGCGGACACTGGTCGAGTTGATCGCGGTGCCGAGTGTGACCGGGAGTGCCGCCGAGTCGGAGCTTCAGCAGGGGCTGGCCGGGCGGCTGGAGCGGCTCGGGCTGGAGGTCGATCTGTGGTCCATGGATCTGGACGCGCTGCGCGCGGACCCCGGCTTTCCCGGGATGGAGGTGGCGCGCGAGGAGGCCTGGGGGCTGGTCGGGCACACGCCGGACGGCGGTGACGGGCCGACGCTGATCATGCAGGGGCACGTGGACGTCGTACCGCCGGGCGACCTCGCGGCCTGGGACGGGGACCCGTTCGTGCCGAGAGTGACCGGTGACGTCGTGCACGGGCGTGGCGCCTGTGACATGAAGGCCGGGCTGGTGGCGCACCTCGCCGCGGTGGCGGCGATCCGGGCGGCGGGGATCCGGCTGCGCGGCCGGGTCGGCGTGCACTTCGTCGTCGGTGAGGAGGACGGCGGTGTCGGCGCCTTCGGCACGCTGCGCCGCGGCCACCGGGGCGACGCCTGTGTCATCACCGAGCCCACCGCCGGCACCCTGATCACCGCGAACGCGGGCGCGCTGACCTTCCGTCTCGCCGTGCCCGGCAAGGCCGCCCACGCCGGCTCCCGGGACGCCGGGGTGAGCGCGATCGACGCGTACGTGCCGCTGCACCGCGCCCTGGCCCGCCTGGAGACGGAGCGCAATCGCGACCCGTCACCGCTGATGGCCGAGTACGCCATCCCCTATGCCCTGTCCGTCGGCACGGTCCGCGCGGGCGACTGGGCGAGCAGCGTCCCCGACCTGCTGGTGGCCGAGGGCCGGCTCGGCGTCCGGCTCGGCGAGGAGCCGGACGCCGCCCGCGCCGAGCTGGAGCGCGCGGTGGCCGAGGCCTGCGCCGCCGACCCCTGGCTACGGGACCATCCGGCGACCGTGAGCTGGCCGGGCGGCCAGTTCGCCAGCGGGCGCCTGCCGGATGGGCACCCGCTGCGGGACGTGGTCCGCGACGCCTGCGCCGACGCGAACGGCTGGGCCGCCCGGCCCCGGGAGCGCGGGGCGCCCTACGGGAGCGACCTGCGGCTGTACGCCGGGGCCGGGATACCGACGCTGCAGTTCGGCCCGGGGGACGTGCGGGTGGCGCACAGCGCGCAGGAACGGGTGTCCGTGGCCGAAGTGGTGGCCGTGGCACGGGCGTTGGTGCTCACGGTGCTGCGGACTGTGGGGACGAGGTGAGTTCCGGGCAGGCGGTCCGCTTGCGCCGGGCGAAGGACGGGAGCGCGGGCGGGGTGAGGAAGCCCTCGGCCCGCGCGCTCGCCAGCCCGATGCGCGGGATGTCGCTGCTCTTCGCGAAGAGCAGGAACCGCGGCTCCCACACCGGCCGGTACTTGGCGTTGGCGCGGTAGAGGGACTCGATCTGCCACCAGCGGGAGAAGAAGGTGAGGGTCGAGCGCCACAGCCGCAGCACGGGGCCGGCGCCGAGCCGCGAGCCCCGCTCGAAGACCGAGCGGAACATGGCGAAGTTCAGCGACACCCGCCGTACGTCCAACTCCTCGGCGCGCAGCAGCAGTTCCACGACCATGAACTCCATCAGGCCGTTCTCGCAGTCGCGGTCACGGCGCATCAGGTCGAGGGAGAGGCCGTGCTCGCCCCAGGGGACGAAGCTGAGCAGGGCCCGCGGTTCGCCCTCCGCGTCCCGGCACTCCAGCATCACGCAGCGGCCGTCGCAGGGGTCGCCGAGGCGGCCCAGGGCCATGGAGAAGCCCCGCTCGGTCGTGCCGTCGCGCCAGTGGTCGGCCCGTTCGACGAGGACCGCCATCTCGTCGTCGGGGATGTCCTCGTGGCGGCGCATGCGCACGGTGTAGCCGGCGCGGCGGACGCGGTTGTGCGCCTGCCGGACGACCCGCATCGCCCGTCCCTCCAGGGTGAAGTCGGACAGGTCGACGATCGCCTCGTCGCCCAGTTCGAGGGCGTCCAGTCCGTGCCGGGCGTAGATGGTGCCGGCCTCCTCGCTCGCGCCCATCACGGCCGGCGTCCACGCGTGCCGGCGGGCCTGGGCCAGCCATGCGTCGATGGCGCCGGGCCAGGCCTCGGGGTCGCCGATCGGGTCGCCGGAGGCGAGGCTGACGCCGCCGACCACGCGGTAGGCGATGGCGGCCTTGCCACTGGGCGAGAAGATGACGGCCTTGTCGCGGCGCAGGGCGAAGTAGCCGAGCGAGTCGCGGGCGCCGTGCCGGTCGAGGAGGGCGCGCAGCCGGTGCTCGTCGTCCTCGGCGAGCAGCGCCTGGCCGCGCGGGGCGCGGAAGCAGGCGTACAGGACGAGCAGGAAGGTCGCCGCGATCAGGATGTTGATGATCACGTCGACCCAGCGGGGCGCGTCCACGGCGTCGATGCGGTCGGCGAGCGGGCCGACGCTGATGCCGCGCAGCAGGGTGTAGGCGATCTTGTCGGCGAGGGATGCCCCCGACAGCTTGTTGGTCGCGTCGACCAGCAGGGTGCCGAGCGTGCCGCTGATCAGGATGCCGCCCACGCCGACGGCGAGCGCGAGGCGCGGGTTGGAGCGGTCGCCGATGGCGTCGAACTCGCGCCGGCCCAGCAGCAGCGCGGCCACGAACAGGCCGGTGAGCAGGGCGGAGAGCCAGTTGAAGAGGTGCTCGCGGTAGGCGGCGTGGGTGAGTGCCAGGGCGTAGAGGCCGAAGAGCGGGCCGGCCATCAGGAGGTTGAAGACCCAGGCGGCCCGTTTGCGGCGGCGCATCACCACGGCGAGGAACAGCGCGAGCGCCGCCGAGACCAGGCCGGCGGTGGCCAGGTACGGCGTGAAGAACTCGCCCGCGTTGTGCTCGTGGACCTCCTCGCGGAACGGCAGCGAGACGACGGCGGCGATGTTGAGCACCGCGAGCAGCCGCAGGTACCAGACGGTGGCCGCGGCGGCCCGTGCTCTGAGCCGGGCGTCGGCGGGCGGGAGGATGCGCCGGATGTTGCGCTGGGGGTTGCGTTGAGCGGGGATCTGTGGGGAGATCGGGGTCGACTGCTGTACGGACATGGTGACTGGTCACCTTGGGGACGGGAATTTGGGGGACGGGACGCTCGGCGGACCTACGGCCCGTCGCACGCCTTCGTCACCGACCCTACAGTTTGTAGGGTAATGGAGCCAGGTGACCGACAGGACTCACTCGACAGGGTCCGTACGACGACGGGCCGCCGCCAGGTGCCAGGCCAGGTTGCCCACCGCCGCGCCCGCCGCCACCACGGCCACGATGACACCACCCGTGGCCAGCCCGTCACTGAAGAGGTGCGGCCGCCGGTCGAGGCTGTGCAGACCGAAGCCGCACAGTTCGTACACCCCCACGGCGGCGACGACCAGGCTCACGACGAGCAGCGCGATCGTCGGCCCGAGGCCGTCGGTCGCCCCGAACGCCGCCTTCCGCGCTGGTCGCGGCGGTTCCTGCGTGCCCGTGCCCGTGCCCGGCATGGCTCCCCCGTTCAACAGGCGTCGGCTGTCCGACGCATGGCCGTGGACAGTTGGGAAACCTACAGTACGTAGGGTCCAGTGACCGTACGGTTGACGCCGTGCCGGTCCGCAGGACCGCCGATATGGCGGGCATCTCCGTGCCTGCCGGGGGTGTTGCCGCGACTGTGGCGGTCATCACCCCGAGGGCGGGCGGGGCCGCCCGCGGACCGACCGGCCGCCGAGCAGCCGGCCGCCGAGCCTGCGACCGGCCTCAGCCGAAGCGGCCGGCCACGTAGTCCGCGGTCCGCGTGTCCACGGGGCTGTTGAAGACCTGCTCCGTGGGACCGTGCTCGACGATGCCACCCGGGGTGCCCTGCTCGGCGAGGAAGAAGGCGCACTGGTCGGAGACGCGCGCCGCCTGCTGCATGTTGTGCGTGACGATCACGATGGTCACCTGGCCGGCGAGCTCGTGGATCGTCTCCTCGACCCGGCGGGTGGAGGTGGGGTCGAGCGCGGAGCAGGGCTCGTCCATGAGCAGCACGCGCGGGCGGACGGCCAGCGCGCGGGCGATGCACAGACGCTGCTGCTGGCCGCCGGAGAGCGCGCCACCGGGCTGGCGCAGCCGGTCGCGGACCTCCTTCCACAGACCCGCGCGGGTCAACGACTCCTCGACGAGCTCGTCCTTCTCCCGGCGGTTCACCTTCGTCCCGGTCAGCTTCAGACCCGCCACCACGTTGTCGTAGATCGACATGGCCGGGAACGGGTTGGGCTTCTGGAAGACCATGCCGATCCGGCGGCGGGCGTCGGTCAGGCGCCACTCGGGGGCGTAGATGTCCTCGCCCTCGAAGAGCACCTCGCCGCCGAAGGCCGCGCTCGGGATCAGCTCGTGCATCCGGTTCAGGGTGCGCAGGAAGGTCGACTTGCCGCAGCCGGAGGGGCCGATCAGGGCGGTCACCCGGCCCGCGGGCATCGTCAGCGAGACACGGCTGAGCACCTGGTGGCTGCCGAACCAGGCGGAGACCTCGCGGGCGTCCAGGGTGGCGGGCGCGGCGGCCGGCGTCGCGGTCAGGGGAAGTACGGCGGTGTCGGTCATGATGGGGCTACCTCGGGTCGGGGGCGGTCACAGCAGGTTGGGCAGCAGCTCGGTGGTGCGCGTGGCGACCTGCAGGCCGAGCACCGCGACGACCGGGGCGAAGACGATCCACGTCTGGTGGCGGCCCCAGCGGTGCCACGCCCAGACGGCGGCCACGGCGGCGAGCAGCAGCGCCTGCAGCCACATCACCAGCGGCCACGGCACCCCGGAGGGGTGGGCCAGCGGCTCCTCGGACTCCGGCAGGGTGCCGGAGCGGATGACCGCCGAGGGAGTCTGGAAGGGCGCGGAGATCAGCTCGGCGTCGACGCGCAGCACACCGGCCGGCATGAAGCGCGCGCCGGTCGCGGTGATCAGAACGAGGCGGCCCTTGCCCGAGGCCAGCGCGGCGGGCGCCGGGTCGCCGGCCCGCCGTACGTCGGTGACCTGGTACTTGGCCTTGCCCTGGCCGGTCGTCACGCTGAACGTGTCGCCCTCGGCGAGGTCGGCCAGGTGGGCGAACGGGGCGCCGTACGCGCCCGCCCGGCCCATCAGCACGCTGGTGCCGGCCTGTCCCGGCATCGGGGTGTCCCTGCGGTGACCGGGGCCGTCGGTCATGACGGAGGAGTCGGTGCCTTCGAGAACGACCTGGTTCAGGTTCAGTCTCGGTACGTCGATGAGGGCCATCGGGGTGCCAGGCGCCAGCAGCTTGCCCTGCTGGTCGGTCTGGGACACCGGGGCCGTGCCCAGGGCGAGCTGTTCGCGCAGTTCGTCGAACGCGGCGTGCTGCGCGCTGTGCTCCTGGATCCCGCTGATCAGCAGCAGCTGGGCGGAGATGCCCAGCAGCAGGGCGGCGAGGCTGAGCAGCCCGCCGCGGGCGAGGTGGCGGACCGCGGTGACACTGCGGACGAACGTGCGCGGCGCGGCCGGAGCGAGCTTGGTCGGTACGGCGACGGTCACGGCGGCCCGCCTCCTTCGGTGGTGTAAGTGGTGCGGACTGCCGGGGAGATGGGGCTGATCTCCCCGGCAGCCGCGCGGGTCAGGTGGACTTGATGACGAAGTTCGCGCCGGTCTTGGCGTTCACCGTCGAAGAGCCCGCGTAGTAGGCGTGCAGGGTGTGCGAACCACGGCTGAGCAGGGGCAGGGTGATGGTCACCGAGCCGCGGCTGAGCGTGCCGGTGGCGATCACCTTGGTGCCCTCGTAGATGCGCACGGTGCCGGTCGGGGTCGTGCCGGTCGCGGCGACCTTCACCGTGACCTTGGCGTGGCTGGTGTGGCTGACCGAGACGGGCGCGGTGGTCGACACCGACGGCGTGGCCTTGGTGATCTTGAGGGAGGCGGTCGTCGAGGAGGCGAGGAGCTTGCCGTTGCCGGCGTAGGAGATCGTCAGGCTGTGCGTGGCCACCTTGAGGTGGTTCGACAGGCTGATGGTGACCTTGCCGGTGGTGCCCAGGGTGCCGGTGCCGAGGACGGTGGTGCCCTCCTTCACCGTCACGCTGCCGGTCGGGACGACGCCGTGCGTGTCGGTGACGGTGACGGCGACCTTCGGCGTCTTGCCATAGGCGGTGGTGGCCGTGGTCACCGTGGTCTTGCTGGCGTACTTGATGGCGCCGGTCCACGTGGCGGCGGCACCGGTGCCGTTGAGGTTGGCGCCGGCGACCGTGGCGGTGTAGGTGCCGAGCGGCAGGTTGCCGAAGGTGTACGACGTGGTGCCGGCCGGGACGTCCTTGACGGCCACGACGGCGCCGTCCGAACCGGTCAGCGTGAGCCGGTAGTCGGTGAGGGGCAGACCGGTGGCGGCGGGGGCGGTCCAGCTGAGCTTGACGCTCGCGTCGCCGCGGGTGCCCTTCAGCCCGGTCGGCGCGGCGGGCGTCGAGGTGTCGATGCCCGACTCCTCCAGGCCGCCCAGCTTGGCGTGCTTGGCCAGGCTGATCGAGCCGTTGTAGGACTCGTTCACGAAGCCGAAGGAGGCGATGACACCCTCGGCGGCGTCCGTGGCCATGGCGGCCTCGTGGCTGCCGGTGGTCACGAAGACGTCGTAGAGGTCCTTGTCGAAGAAGACGCTCGTCGGGTCGATCGCCCGGGACGGCACGACGTTGTAGACGTCACGGCCGAACGTGGCGTTCTCGTAGTAGGCGTTGACCGGGGCGAGCTTGCCGTTGACCGTCGCCACGGGGGTGGTGGCGCCGGAGTCGCCGGGCAGCTGCACCGCGGCCAGGTGACCGCCCGCGGCCGCCGAGGTCTTGGTGAAGTCCGGGGAGACGCCGTTGTTCTGGGCGATCCAGGAACCGACCGAGAAGGGCACCAGCGCGCCGTCCTCGGTGAGGGCCGCGTTGCCCTGGTTCTCCTGGACGGTCGGGATGCTCGGGGCGAGGGTCGCGTCGGTCAGTCCGATCGCGGAGAGGAAGAACTTGCGGGTGCCCGAGCCGCTCTGCGGGATCTTCGGGTGCACGGTCTGGCCGTTCACCGTGGTGAGCGTGCCGGAGTAGATGTCGTGCAGCTGGTCCACGGTCAGCGTGTCCAGGGCGGAACCCTTGACCGCGACACCGACCGCGTCACGGGCCATCGGGATGTAGGTGAGCGCGGTGCCGGAGGTGGACGGGCCGCTGGAGGAGCGGGCGAAGTCGACCTGGCCCTTGATGGAGACGCCGGAGGAGTCCGGGTACTTGTCGCCGGTCAGGGACTCGCTGAGGGCGAGACGGCCCTTGCCGGAGCCGTTCGGGCGCAGGAAGGCCGGGCCGCCGGAGCGGGTGGTGATGTTGGAGGTGGTGGAGCCGGTGCCGGGCTCGATCGCGTCGTACGAGGCGATACCCGCGCCGGTCGCCGACTTCACGGCGGTGGCGGAGTAGCTCGTGCCGTTGACCGTGTCGCCCGCGAGGGCGTTGAGCACGTCCTGGGTGGTGTCGGAGCCCACGCCGACCAGCTGGCGGAAGGATCCGGCGGGGGTGGGGTCGGCGTACGCGGGGCTCGCCAGAGCCAGGCCGCCGGCCACCACGGCGGCAGCGACGAGCGCCGCCGTAGAGCGCGTTCTGCGCATCGAGAGTCTCCTGAATAGTGCGTGGGTGCGGGAGAAGGGATCTGGCAGGGTGGTACGGGCCGTCCGCCCCGACTGCCTTTCGGGGCGGGCGGCCGTCTGCATGGAGCACCCGGGGGTGCTCCGGCTCAGGGGAGGAGTCGCCGCAGCCGCTCGGGCAGCGTCAACTCCGGGATCACGGTGATCGTGCGGCCGCCCGGGAGCGGCATCCGCAGCGGAAGCCGCAGCCTGCTGCCGCCCGCGAAGGGCGCGCCCACTCCGGCCACGGCGCCGAGCGCGGCCCCGACCGGGACGGCGTAGCGCAGCGGGGTGGCCGGGTCGGCGGGGGTGTCACCGGAGGCGGTGGTCTGTACGGCCTTGCCGCCGTCGAACGAGGCCTGGGGGCTCGGCGAGGTGCTCGCGCCGCCGGCTCCCGTGCCGCCGGAGGTGCCGCCCGGCGCGCCGCCGGAGCCGGTGCCGCCGGAGGTGTCGCCGCCTCCGGTGCTCCCGCCGCTTCCGCTGCCGCCGCCGGAGCCGCCGCCGGAGCCTCCGCCGTCGGTGGAGGTCGGGCCCTTGTAGTGCAGGAGGGCATCGGCGGCGTGCACCGCGCGGGTGCGCAGCTCACGGGAGAGCGGGGCGTAGCCGACCGGCAGGCGGCCCGGGTCGGCGCCGCTGACCTGCCCGGCACCCGCCGCGTAGCGCAGCAGCGTCGCGTAGTCCGCGCGGGCGTCCGCCTTCAGCGAGCCCGGCCGCGCGGCCGCGTACACCAGCTGGGCCAGCGGGTAGGCGCCCTTCGCCTTGGCGTTCGCCGGGTCGATCTCGGCGACGTCCTTGCCGGAGGCGCTCTTGGCCGCGTCGGCCAGCGCGCCGGCGGTCGGGGCGGCGAACTTGCCGGCCGCGTTGCGCAGCTTGGCCGTCTGCAGGCCGTACCGGGCGGCGGAGGCCGCGTCGGTGACGGTGATGACGAACCGGGAGCCGACGGTCTGCGGGCCCGGGCTGCGGTAGGCGGGCGGGTTGGACAGCGGGTCCCAGGTCGACTTCCACAGGGTGTCGGCGCGCCGGGCGTGCAGGGCGCCGGAGTGCATGTCGTCCACGTACGGGTGGAAGTCGGTCATGCACTGCTTGGCGGTCTTGGGCGCGTCGGTCCCGGGCGGGACCGTGCACCAGGGGTCGCTCTTCGGGTACTCGTCGACGTGCTCGGGGGCGAAGGGGAGACCGGCGGGGTTCAGTTCCGTGTTGGTGCTGTAGTACGGGTTGACCCGCATGCCCCAGTCGTCGGAGACGCCGGAGAGGAACTGACGGGCCTCCTTGTCCGACCGGATCCACTGCCACATCGCGCGGGCGGAGTCACTGTGCCCGAGCGAGGTCAGCAGGTCGGTGTCGGTGGCCGGGGTCTCGGCGACCGAGAGGTGCGCGAACTCCGGGTTGAGGGAGATGAACTCGGGGTCGCTCGCCAGGCCGGCCGGGTTGTTCTTCGCCCAGCTGTAGCCGCGGGCCGCCTTGTCGCCGAGCACCGAACCCCAGGTGGAGTTGCGGTACGACTCGGTGAGCAGCTTGGCGACGAGCCGGGGCGTCAGTTTGATCGACGCGACCTTGGTGCCCGCGAGCTTCCTGATGTCGTCGGGTGCTCCGGCCTTGGGTCTGCGCTCGATCGTGAAGCCGATGACCGTACCGGACAGGGCCACGGGCGCGTACGTCGTCGTACCGGACGGCGCCGTGGTGCCCTCGTCGGCGCCCAGGGCGCGGGTGGTGAAGCCGAGGCCGAAGCCGCCGTCGTTGCCGAGTCGGCTGCGGGTGTCGGGCTCGCCGAGCTCCGTGTAGCCGTACACCTTGCCGGACGGGCACAGGGCCATCTGCCAGCTGGTCATGGCGTCGGCGGCCAGCTCGCTGCCGGTGGTGGGGCGCTCTTCGCTGCCCAGCGGGCAGTTGTTGCCCACCTGGTTGAAGTGGAGCGGGATCGCGACGCGGTTCTGCCAGTTGGTCGAGGAGACCGGGGAGCCCGCGTTGACCTGGCTGTGGTCCTGGTACGGCTTGCCGTCGAGGTCGAGGTGGCCCTGCGGGACGATGACCAGCCAGCAGGGGCGCGGCTTGGTGACACCGTTCGTCGTCACCGGAGCGCCACAGCCCAGGTGCGGGGCCTCGTTGGCGGTCTGCACCTCGAAGTACTCCTCGCCGGTGCCGGCGGCACCGGTGCGGGCGAAGTCCACCTCGTTGGTGGTGTTGTGGTTGAAGAACCGGTTGTTCTGGGTGTTGGTGAGGACCGTCTCGCCGGTGACCGACTTGAACGGCACCTCGCCGGGCGCGTTGGGATTGGCCGCCCCGTACCGGTTGTCCTGGCCGTAGTTGGTGGGGTCGGCGCTGTAGAAGATCTGGCGGGTGTCGTCCAGCCCGTTGCCGGGCCAGCTGCCCCGGTCGGTGGTCGGGGAGGCGCCGTACTGGCACTGGGTGCGCGGCGGACCGGGGTTGGACGGGACGGTGCCGTCGTCGTCGCCCCAGCACTGCATGATCTGCACGAAGTCGGTGTTGAACATCGTGCCGGCGAAGGTGGTCGGGGTGCCGCCCTTCCAGCTGACCGTGACGGCCTGGCTGGTGAGGTGGCTGGTCTGGTCGACCGTGAACCTCATGTCCTTGAACTCGCCCCGCCCCGAGACGGTCACCGAGGAACCGGCGTTGCCGACGGCGGTGGCGGTGGGGGCCGCCTGGGCGACCGCGAGGCCCGCGAGAGCCCCGACGGTGGCGCCGGCCAGGAGGCGGACCAGGGCGCGGCGCACGCGACCGGGCCGTCTGCCGCTCATCGTGAACTCCCGTCCGTGGCGCGGTTCTCGGACCGCGAGCCCACCAGGCGGGAGACCACCGAGGGCAGCAGCAGGAGGCCGAGGACCAGGAACGCGGCCAGCAGCATCAGCGTCTGTGTGCTGCTCCAGCCGTGCGCGGCGGCCACGGCGACGGGCTGGGCGAGGGCCACGGTGCCGTCGGCGCCCGTTCCGTTGCCGCCCGCGGCGCCACCGCCCGAACCGCCGCCCGGGGCCAGGGTCTGCCCGGTGTCCGGGTCGACGGACGGCTTACCGCTGCCGCCGGGGCCGGAGCCGCCCGTACCGCCGCCCCCGGAGGAGCCGCCGGCCGCCGCGCCGCCCGAGGCACCGCCGCCCGAGCTGCCGCCCGCGCCGCCGGATCCGCCGGGGCCCTTGGCACCGCCGCTGCCGCCGGTGCACGGCGGGGCGCCCTTCTTGTCACAGGCCGCCGGGTAGGGCGCGGTCTCGGCGAGCCGGTTGTGGCCGCTCGTGGTGAAGGTCGGGTTGTTGCAGCCCTTGATGTTGATGTTCTGTGCCTGCACGCCCGGGATCCGGCGGATCTGGTCGAAGCCCGCCCGGACCAGGTTGATCGGCAGCGGCGAGTAGCCGAGCTGCGGTGCCGCCTGCTGGCCCTGGCACATGAAGTAGTACGAGAACGCGCCCAGCGTCTTGCCCTTGACCTTGGTGAAGGTGCCCTGCACCTTCAGCGGCAGGATCATGTACGAGTAGCTGGAGAGCGGGTAGTTGCGCCGGTCGGTGTCGTTGTAGACGCCGTTGAGCTGCTGGGTCAGGTAGTCCGGCGAGCTCTTGTTGGTGTTGATCTGGGCCTTGAGCAGCGACACCGCGACGTTCTTCGGGGTCGGTTCGGTGTAGTAGCCCGAGTGGTTCAGGATCTTGGCGACCGGGTAGTGCGCGTTGAGCGCGTAGGAGTAGTTGACGTAACCGATCGCGCCCTCGCCGTAGTTCTGGGCGACGTAACCGGCGACACCGAGGTCACCGGACTGGGCGATCATGCCGGAGACGGTCGGGTAGTACGAGGTCTGACCGCAGGCGCCGGAGCGGCCGACGCGGCGGCAGTAGGCCTGCCACAGCGACTTGTGCTGGTTGGCCATCCACATCGTGAACTGGGCCGTGGAGCCCGAGCCGTCGGAGCGGACCACCGGGACGATGGTGCGGTGCGGGAGCTGCAGGCCGGGGTTGTCCGCCTTGATGACCGGGTCGTCCCAGGTCTTGATGACACCGGTGAAGATCTTCGTGACGACGTCGCCCGACAGCCGCAGGTTGGTGACCCGCTTGCCGTTGACCGTCAGGTGGTACATGAAGACGGTGCCGCCGGCCACGATCGGCATGTACGCGTACGACCCGGGCGCCGGGCGCTCGGCCGCCGAGCCGTCGGTCGGGTGCGTCTGGAACGGGATGTCCGACACCGCGAAGTCGACGGTTCCGCTGAGGAACTGGCGGCGGCCGTCGGAGGAACCGGTACCGGCGTACGAGATGCGCATGCCGTACTGGTTCACGGCGCGGCGCCACTCGTCGACGGCGTTCTCCGCCCAGGTGGATCCGGCACCCGCGATCGGGGTGTAGCTCTCGGCCGCGGCCGGCGCGGCCATGGGCCCGACCAGCAGCCCGGCGAGCACGCCGAGCGTCGCGCCGAGGGTTCCCAGCGCGCGCAGGCGCCGGAAACGAGTGGTGAGGTGGCTGAGCATCAGGCGTTCTCTCCGGAGTTCTCGCCGGGGATGGACTCGGATGGGGGTTCTTCGCGCGTAGCGGTTCGCGACTCGGTGTCGGGCTCCGCCTCGGGCCGGGGCTTCGTCAGCCGGACCGCGGGCTTGGCGTCCTCGGGCTCCGCGCCGGAGGGGACCGCGGGGAGCGGCCGGGTGTCCTGCGCGTCGGCCTGCTTGCCCTGGCCGGCGTCGAACAACGACAGCCCCGGGGTGTGCAGTTCGGCGAAGCGCTCCACGTCGCGGCGGGAGGCGCGGGCCGCGCGCTTGGCCTGACGGCGGTTGAGGTGGCCGGGGCCACGGCCGCCGATGATCCGGGCGATGGTGAACAGCACCAGGACCAGGGCCATCAGGACGGCCGCCGCGCCGAAACCACGGGCGATCATCGTGGGCTCGGGCGACTTGACGAAGTTGAAGACGGCGAGCGGCAGCGACACCATCGGCCCGGCCGACGGGTCGAGGTTCTTCGCCGCGGTGAAGCCGGCCGTGAGCAGCACCGGTGAGGTCTCGCCGATACCGCGGGCGGTACCGAGGATGACGGCGGTGGCCAGGCCCGAGCGTGCCGTGGGCAGCACGACGTGCCACACGGTCCGCCAGCGCGGCGCGCCCAGCGCCTCCGAGGCCTCGGTCAGCGTGCCCGGCACCAGCCGCAGCACCACGTCCGCGGCGCGGATCACGATCGGCAGCATCATCACGCTGATCGCGAAGCCCGCGGCCAGACCCGACTTCTGCATGCCGAGCCCGAGGATCCAGACCGCGTACACCATCAGACCGGCGACGATCGACGGCAGCGCGGTCATCGCCTCGACGATCGTGCGCACGAACCGGGAGAAGCGGCCCTGGATCTGGTTCAGGTACACGGCGCAGGCGAGCCCCAGCGGCACGGTGATCACCAGCGCGATGGTGATCATGATGAGCGTGCCGAGCATCGCGTGCGCGATACCGCCGTGGGTGAGCGGGTCGAGCGGGCCCGACGCCTGCATGTCCTGGGTGAAGAAGTTGCCGTGCGGCAGCGCCTCGCGCCCGCGCCAGGCGGTGAAGCCGACGACGAGGGTGAGCGCGATGAACAGCAGCGTGGCCGCCGTCCACAGCACGATGGTCATCACCCGGTCCCGTACCGCCTGCCCGTTCTCCTCCAGGCCGGTCAGCACCGCGTAGATACCGAGGAAGGACACATAGGCGGTGAGAGTGAAGCCCAGGGGCCCGGAGAACGGGGCGAGTTCACCGAACAGCAGCACGGCGACGCACAGTCCCGAGGCCGCGGCGCCGAACAGGGACAGCACGCCGGAGCGGGTGAGACCGCCGATCCGGCGGGGCACGTCGGGGACCTCGGGGAGCGCTTCGACGGGCGCGGCCGTCTCGGGGACGAGCTCTTCTACGACGGTCATGTCTATGCCTCGCTCTGCGCGCCGGACCGGGAGCGGGCCACGATGGAAGAGGCGGTGAAGTTGACCGCCAGGGTGAGCAGGAAGAGCGCCAGGCCCGCCGCCATCAGCGCCGACATGCCGAAGGGGGAGGCGTCGCCGTAGTGCAGGGCGATCAGCGAGGACACGGAGTTCGAGCCGGTCTGCAGGATGTGCGGCTGGATGGCGAACACCGGCGAGATGATCAGGTAGACGGCGATGGTCTCGCCGAGCGCCCGGCCGAGCCCCAGCATGGTGCCGCCGATGATGCCGCCCTTGCCGTACGGCAGGACGACCGCCCGGATCATGCCCCAGCGGGTGGCGCCGAGTGCGTACGCGCCCTCGCGCTCGCCGGCCGGCGCCTGGGCGAACACCTCGCGCATCACCGAGCACTGGATCGGCGCGACCATCAGCGCGACGACGATGCCGGCGACGAAGGTCGAGGCGGTGTAGACGCTCTGGGAGGCCAGCGGCTCACCGGGCTGCGCGCCGTCCACCTTCAGGAACGGGATCCATCCGAACCAGTCGGAGAGCCAGCGCGACAGTCCGATCACGTGCTGCTGGAGGAAGAACAGGCCCCACAGGCCGTAGACCACCGACGGCACGGCGGCCATCAGGTCCACCATCGTCACCAGGGTGCGGCGCAGCGGGCGCGGGGCCACGTCGGAGATGAACAGCGCGGTTCCCACGGCGAGCGGCACGGAGATCGTCACCGCGACGACGGCGATGAGCAGGGTGCCGGTGAGCACGGCCGCGATGCCGAAGTTGTGGACGTCCGGCTGCCACTCGGCGGTCGTCAGGAAGGCCCAGATGCCTCTGGTGCGCAGCGCCTGACCCGCCCTCAACAGCAGGAACAGTCCGACGGCCGCCATGATGGCGAGGACCGTGACACCGGTGGCCGTCAACTGGTACCGGAAGATCCGGTCACCGAGCCCTCTCGCGGCGTTGGCCCGCCGCGGCACGGGTCTTTCGGCCTCCGGCCCGGCAGCACTCGACAGCGTGGACACTACGTGCGTCCCCCCACCCCTACGGAAATGACACTCCCCGCACAGGACCGGTCGGTCGCCGTGCGGACAGAGTCAATGGCCGGATGCTTTCGCGCCAACGCGTCGAACATGGATGGGACGTGAACGGTCCATGCCATTTCAGTGGTAGTGATGTGCATGCCTGTGCGCGCTGTGGCATACGGCGCGCCGGCGCACTACGGGACCTCCAGGACGGCGCCGGACGGGCCTCTCGGACCGCGCCGGGCGGCCCTCAGACGGCGCCGGGCATGCCTGAGCCGACCGTGAAGCCGATGACCGAGCCGCCGCCCTCGCGCCGGAAGGCGAAGGGTGTGCCGCCGTGGGCCACGGCCACCTCGCGCACGATGGACAGGCCGAGGCCCGAGCCGGGCAGGGAGCGGGCGTCGGCGGCGCGGTAGAAGCGGTCGAAGATGCGGATGAGGTCGCCGTCGGAGACCCCCGGCCCCCGGTCCAGGACCGTGACCCGGACCGTGCCGCCGCGGGCATCCCTGGCCTGGCCCGCTCCCCCGGCCCCGACGGCGCCCCAGGCCCCGGCGGCGCCCGGCAGCGGGCCGGTGATCTCGACCTCGATGGGCGCCTTGCCGCCCTCGTCGAACTTCGCCGCGTTCTCCACGAGGTTGGAGATGGCCCGCTGCAGCATCCCGGGGCGGCCGTCCGTGCTCGTGTCGCCGCTCGCCCGCAGCACCATCTCCCGACCGGTACGGCGCCGGGCGAGGCCCACCACGTCCTCAGCGAGGTCGGCGAGGTCCACCCGCTGCGGCGGCTCGGCGTCGGACTGCCCGGCCGCGAGGTCCACGAGCTCGTTGACCAGGTCGGTCAGCTCCCGCGCCTCCTGGCTGAGGTCGGCGACGAGCTCCTCGCGGGTGGCGGGCGGGAGTTCGTCGATCCGGCGCAGCAGGGAGATGTTCGTCCGCAGCGAGGTCAGCGGGGTGCGCAGCTCGTGGCCCGCGTCCTGGACCAGACGGCGCTGGTCCTCCTCGGACTGGGCGAGCCGGCCGAGCATGCGGTCGAAGGCGCGGCCGAGGCGCCCCACCTCGTCCAGGCCCGCGACCGGTACCTCGATGCCCAGCTGCCGGGTGCGGGCGACGTCCTCGGCGGCCGAGGTGAGCACGACCAGGCGCCGGGTGATGCGGCGGGCCAGCCACCAGCCGAAGAGCCCGGCGCCGACCACGACGGCCGCCATGAGGGCGAGCGTGCGCTGCTGGAGCGCCCGCAGCAGGTCCTCGGTGTCGCTGAACTCCTGGGCGACCTGCACCGCGCCCCGCCCGTCGCCGAGCGAGACGGTGGCGATACGGAACAGGTCGGAGCCGACCGGGACGTCCCGGTACTCGACCGTCGTCCCGGCCTCCCGCGCGCTCGCCGTGGCCCGGTCGCGGCCGGAGACGGGCAGCACCGGGCTGCCGTGGTCGACGATCTGCCCCCGCGCGCCGAGCACCTGGACATCCGTGCGGGCGGGCCGCACCAGGTCGTGCCCCGGGCGGGAGGAGCTGAAATCCTCCGGCACCATCTCGTGCTGCCGCACCTCGTCCTGCACGTCCTGCACGACCTGCGTGAACACCGACTGCTGGTCCACTCGCACCAGCCGGGCGGCGGCGCTGTAGGACAGGATGCCGACGAGGATCGTGACGGCGGCGGTGACGGCCGCGAAGGACACGGCGAAGGTCGTGCGCAGCGACACCAGTTTGGGCCGGCGCCGCGCCAGCAGCCGCCGCAGGCGGCCCACTCAGTCCTCCCGCAGCACGTAACCCACGCCCCGGACGGTGTGGATCAGCTGCGGCGCGTCGGGCTCGTCCAGCTTGCGGCGCAGATAGCCGACGTAGACGGCCAGGTTCTTCGAGCCGGGGCCGAAGTCGTAGCCCCAGATGCGGTCGTAGATGGTCGAGTGGTCGAGCACGATGCCCGCGTTGCGGACCAGCAGCTCCAGCAGCTCGAACTCGGTGCGGGTCAGCTCCAGCTCGCGCCTGCCGCGCCAGGCCCGGCGGGCCTGGAGGTCCATGCGCAGCCCGGCGGCCCCGATCTGGCGGTCGGGGAGCTGGGTGTCCTTGGCCGGTTCGCTCGCGCCGCCGTTCGCGTTGGTCCCGGCGACGCCGGCGGTGACCGGGCTGGTGCGGCGCAGCAGGGCGCGCAGCCGGGCGAAGACCTCCTCGACGTCGAACGGCTTGACCACGTAGTCGTCGGCGCCGGCGTCGAGCCCGGCGATCCGGTCGGCGGTCTCCACGAGCGCGGTGAGCATCAGGATCGGCGTGCGGTCGCCCTCGGCGCGCAGCACCCGGCACACCTGGAGCCCGTCGATCCCGGGCATCATCACGTCCAGGAGGAGCACGTCCGGCGGGGTGCGATGGGCCTGCGCCAGCGCCTCGACGCCGTCGGCGACCGCCGTGACCTGGTAACCCTCCAGGGTCAGGGCCCGCTCCAGGGCGTGTCGGATGGCGCGGTCGTCTTCGGCGAGCAGCACTGTCTGGGGCACGCTCCCAGTCTGCCAAGGCCTCGGCCGGTTCGGCCGGGCTGAGCGGGCCTACGATCACCCTTTTTACCGGTCTCTCACCGTCACAGGGGCAACGCGCGACGAGGGCCCGCCGTCTTCTCGGTGAAGTCGGCGGGCCCTCGTCCTGGCGTGGAACGCCCCGGTCCCCCACACCGGACGATCACCCACCGGACGAGCTGACGCGGGCCAGCTGTTCCGCGAACGGCACCACCGTGAAGTCGGCGACCTCCAGATGCGCCGGCTTCTTCTCCTCGCGGCCCGCCGACAGACCCGTCATCAGCGCGGCCAGCTCACCGGCCGCCCGGTCGACGCGCTCCGGCAGCCCCTCGGCGCCCCAGTCCTCCGAGGCGGCGTACACCCCGGTCGGGACGGTCACGGCCCGCAGGTGGGCGAAGAGCGGACGCAGCGCGTGCTCCAGCACCAGGGAGTGCCGGGCGGTGCCGCCGGTCGCGGCGATCAGCACCGGCTTGCCCGCCAGCGCGTCCTTGTCGAGCACGTCGAAGAAGGACTTGAACAGTCCGCTGTACGAGGCGGAGAACACCGGCGTGACGACGATCAGCCCGTCCGCCCGCGTCACCGCGTCCAGCGCGGCCGCCAGCGCCTTCCCTGGGAATCCGTTGGTGAAGTTGTGCGCGATCTCCACGGCGAGGTCGCGCAGCTCGACGACCTCGACGACCTCGCCGTCCACCGGGGTCTTCCGGTCGACGGCGGCGGCCAGCCGGTCGGCCAGCAGCCGGGTGGAGGACGGGACGCTCAGCCCCGCCGAGACGACGACGAGCTTCATGCGGCGGTCTCCTCTTCCCCGGTGTCCCCGGTCTTCTCGGTTTCCCGGGCTTCCCCGGCGGTCTCCTTGGCGGCCAGCAGCGACGCGTGGGTCGGCGCGTCCGGCACGTCGGCCGGGCGGCCCTTGGCGAACTCCTCGCGCAGCACCGGCACGACCTCCTCGCCCAGCAGGTCGAGCTGCTCCAGCACGGTCTTCAGCGGCAGGCCCGCGTGGTCCATCAGGAACAGCTGACGCTGGTAGTCGCCCGCGTACTCGCGGAAGGACAGCGTCTTCTCGATGACCTGCTGCGGGGAGCCGACGGTCAGCGGGGTCTGGTCGGTGAAGTCCTCCAGGGACGGCCCGTGACCGTAGACCGGCGCGTTGTCGAAGTACGGACGGAACTCGCGCACCGCGTCCTGCGAGTTCTTCCGCATGAACACCTGGCCGCCGAGCCCGACGATCGCCTGCTCCGGGGTGCCGTGGCCGTAGTGGGCGTACCGCGTCCGGTAGAGCTCGATCATCCGCTTGGTGTGTTCGGCCGGCCAGAAGATGTTGTTGTGGAAGAAGCCGTCGCCGTAGTACGCGGCCTGCTCGGCGATCTCCGGGGAGCGGATGGAGCCGTGCCAGACGAACGGCGGTACGTCGTCCATCGGCCGCGGGGTGGAGGTGAAGCCCTGCAGCGGGGTGCGGAACTTCCCTTCCCAGTTCACGACGTCCTCGCGCCACAGGCGGTGCAGCAGGGCGTAGTTCTCGATGGCGAGGTTGATGCCCTGGCGGATGTCCTGTCCGAACCAGGGGTAGACCGGGCCGGTGTTGCCGCGGCCCATCATCAGGTCCACCCGGCCGTCGGCCAGGTGCTGGAGCATCGCGAAGTCCTCCGCGATCTTCACCGGGTCGTTGGTGGTGATGAGGGTGGTGGACGTGGAGAGGACCAGCTTCTCGGTCGTCGCCGCTATGTAGCCCAGCATCGTGGTCGGGGACGACGGCACGAACGGCGGGTTGTGGTGCTCACCGGTCGCGAAGACGTCCAGGCCGACCTCCTCCGCCTTCTGCGCGATGGCGACCATGGCCTTGATGCGCTCGCGCTCGGTCGGCGTCCGGCCCGTGGTCGGGTCCGGAGTGACGTCACCGACGCTGAAGATCCCGAACTGCATGGTCGCTCATCCTCCAAGTTGTTGACGGTTCAACTATACCCCTCCAACCGTCACCCCTTCCCCGGTATTCCGACCGTTGTCAGTGCCCCGTTCTACGATCCCCTCATGGCCGCCCCACGCCGTGACACCCGAGGCATCGTCGACGCCGCGGAGCTCTTCGCGCACGTGGACTTCCGCCGCCGCGAGCCCGCCGAGCCGCTGCGCCCCTATCTGGAGCACTACTGGCTGATCGACTGGGACCTCCCCCAGCCGTACGCCTCGCACGTCGTCCCGCACCCCTCGGTGAACGTCGTCTTCCAGACGTACGCCGACCAGGAGCCCTTCGCCGAGGTCGCCGGCATCGGGCTCGGGCTCTTCACCCAGAAACTGGAGGGGAGGGGACGGGTCTGCGGAATCCAGTTCCGGCCCGGCGGCTACCGCCCCTTCGCCCCCGACCGGCCGGTCTCGGAGTGGACGGGCCGACGGGTCCGGCTCCCCGACACCGACCCGGCACCCGTCCTCACCCCGGACGACGAGGACGCCCGCGTCGCGGCCCTCGACGCCTTCCTGCTCTCCCTGGACCCCCGCCCCGACCCGCAGGCCGACCTCGCGATGGCCCTCGTCGACCGGATCCGCGCCGACCGCACGATCCGCCGCGTCGCCGACTTCGCCGCGGCCGAGGGCATGTCCGTACGACTGCTCCAGCGGCTGTTCGCCGCCTACGTCGGCGTCGGCCCGAAGTGGGTCATCCTGCGCTACCGCATCCACGAGGCCCTGGAGCGCGCCGAGACCGAGCACGCGGTGGACTGGGCGGCGCTCGCCGCCGACCTCGGCTATGCGG
This sequence comes from Streptomyces olivochromogenes, assembly GCF_021538895.1. Classification (GTDB taxonomy): domain Bacteria; phylum Actinomycetota; class Actinomycetes; order Streptomycetales; family Streptomycetaceae; genus Streptomyces; species Streptomyces olivochromogenes_A. The sequence continues at coordinate 61,960 of NZ_JADDRL010000036.1, forward strand.
ACCAGGCACACCTCGTCCGCGACTTCACCGCGACGGTGGGGGTCCCCCCGACCGCCTACGCCACGAAGGCCTCCGGCCCGGCAGCCACCTGAACCTCTAGTCCAGCGGCTTTCTGAAGTGGAACGCCGCGATGGACATCCGCTCGCGCAGATAGAAGCGGTGCGCGTCGGTGCGGTGCGTACCGGAGTCCAGCTCCAGCTCGTGGCAGCCGAGGGCGCGGGCGCGCTCCTCCAGGTGGGCCAGGAGCGCGCGCCCTACACCTCCGGAGCGGACGGCCGCCGAGGTGACCAGGTCGTCGACGTACAACTGACGCAGCGTGCCGGTGTTGACGATCACCCGCCAGCCGGCGACCCCGGCGCACACCCCCTCGTCGGTGTAGGCGGCGGTGAACCGCAGCCCCTGCGCGTGCCCCTCCTCGTACACCTGCCCGAAGAGCTCCTCGGTCAGATGCGGGCGCAGCTCGCGCAGAACGGGCAACAGCTCGGTGGCGAGCCGGGGATCGCCCGGCTTCACGTCAACGATCTCCATGGGCCGCACCCTAGACAATCGCTACGGGACGAGGACCAGCCGCCCCCGGACCCCGCCCTCGGCCAGCCGGGCGTGCGCCTTGGCGGCCTCGTCCAGGCCGTAGGTCTCGGCCACCCGCAGGGTCAGCACGCCCTCGTCCACCAGCCGCGACAGCTCGGCCAGCCGCGCCCCGTCGGCGTCCACCTCGACCGCCGTGGTCCGCACGCCCCGCACGGACGCCGGGTGGGCCCCCGGACGGACGCCCACGTAGGCGCCGCCGTCCCGCACCCACTCCAGGGCCCGCTCACCGAGGAACGCCGCGTCCAGGACGGCGTCGGCCTCGCCCGGCGCCGCCTCGGCGGTCGTGAAGCGCGCCGCCCCCAGGGACCGTACGAGCTCCTCGTCCCCCTCGCGGGCGACCGCGGTCACCTCGATCCCGCGGTGCGCGGCGAGCTGCACGGCGAACCCGCCGACCGCGCCGGCCGCGCCCGTCACCAGCAGCGACTGCCCGACCGAGAGCTCCAGCAGGTCCAGGGCCTGCGCGGCGGTCAGCGCGTTCAGCGGCAGCGTGGCCGCGTGCGCGGCGTCCGCCGTCGTCGGCGCCTTGGCGACCGCGTCCGTGTCGACGACGACGTACTCGGCGTGCGTGCCGAGCGGCTTCGCCATGCCGTAGTGCAGGGCCACCACCTCGTCGCCGACGCTCCACGCTCCCCCATCGACGCCCACGGCGTCGACCGTCCCGGCCACGTCCCAGCCGAGGCCGATCCGCCGGCCGGCCCCGCCGAAGAACCCGGCCCTGACCCCCGCGTCGACCGGGTTCAGCGCGGCGGCCGCCACCTTGATCCGCACCTCGCGCGCACCCGGCTCGGGCAGCTCGCTCTCCACGATCTCCACGACCTCGGGCCCGCCGAACTCCGTCACCACTGCAGCACGCATGACCAACAACTCCCCTTGTCAGCTGTTCGCTTCGGTATCTCCTCCGCTGCGCACAACCCTAGGAAGAGCTACTATCTTTCAGTAAGTAGTTACCTTGGAGTGCGTTGGTCCCCCGGAGGTGAGCCCATGCCGACCACGACCGCGGCACAGCGGCGCGAACAGGCCCGTATCGAGTACGACGCGTTCATCCGCGGCTGCCCCACCAACCAGCTGCTCGACCGGATCAGCGACAAGTGGGTCAGCCTGGTGGTCGCCGCGCTCGCCGCCGGCCCCATGCGCTACAGCGACCTCGGCCGCCGGATCGCGGGCGTGAGCCCCAAGATGCTGACGCAGACCCTGCGTTCACTGGAGCGCGACGGCCTGCTGACCCGCACGGTCACACCGTCCGTCCCGGTCCGCGTCGACTACGAACTCACCCCGCTCGGCGCCAGCCTGGCCTGCCTGCTGACCGCCGTGAAGGACTGGGCGGAAACCCACTTCAACGAGGTCCACGCGGCCCGCGACCGCTACGACTCGGACAGCGAGCCCGGGACGGAGAGCTAGCCGGAGCGGGGGGCGATCGGGCGTGGGCCGAGGCCGGAGGGCGGGCCGCGCCGGCCGAGGCCGGAAGGCGACCGGGCGCGAGCCCAAGCGGGGAGGCGACCCGACGCGGGCCGAAGCCGGAGGACGACGCGCCGCGAGCCGGAGTCGGAGGACAACCGGGCGCCGACCGGAGTAGGAGGGTGGCCCGGCGCCGGCCGAGGCCGGAAGGCGACCGGGTGCGAGCCGGAGTCGGAGGCTGACCGGGCGCCGGCCGAAGCCCGGGAGCAGCCCGGCGCCCGCCGGAGCAGGAGGGCAGCCCGGCGCTAGCCGAAGGCGCAGAAAAGACCCGCGTGGGCGCTACTCGCGCCCTTCCCGCAGGCGGGTTACCTGTTCTCCGCTGAATTCCACCGTTCGCCGCATGTGGCCGACGATCACGGCGAGTTCGGTGTCGTTCAGGTCGTCGAAGAGCGCCGTCCAGTCGCCGCCCAGCCGGTCCCACATCCGTCCGAACTCGGCGATCTTCTCCGGCACGGTCGCCACGAGCACCCGGCGCCGGTCGGCCGCGTCCCGCTCCCGGACGACGTATCCCGTCTTCTCCAGCCGGTCCACCAGCCGGGTCGCCGACCCGGTCGTCAGCCCCGTCAGCTCCGCGACCCGGCCCGTCGTCACCGGGCCGCTCTCCAGCGTGAGCAGGTTCAGGCACTGCAGATCGGTGGGGTGCAGGCCGAGCCGGTCGGCGACGGCCTGGTTGAACAGGGCGTACGACGCCATGTAGCGGCGGGAGACGGTGGACAGCTCGGCCAGCAGCCTCGCCCGCTCGGTCCCGTTCCCGGACATGCCGCACTCCCCTTCGTCTGCGCCGCGCAGAGATCGTATCGATCGTACGCCGCGCAGCTCGTCCGTCCCGCTCAGAACGAGTACGCGTCCCCGGTGTCGAGCACCAGCACCCGCACCTGGTCGTTCGTCCGGTCGCGGTCCACCATGCCGCCGCTCCACACCGTGGCGATCTCCAGCCTGACCTCCTGCGGCCGGTCCCGCAGCATCAGCCCGAGGTCGATCCGCTGTCCGGGCCCGTCCGCGGGCAGCGGGCCCGTGCCGCACACCACCTCCCGCTCACCCGTGCGGACGCAGCCGACCGGCAGGATCTGCCGGTCGGCGAGCGGAACCGACCAGCGCAGCCGCACGTCGGCCTCCGGGACGGCGGACGGCCCGTGGTTGCTCGGGGTCAGCTGGACCTCGACCCGGTCCCCCTCCATCACCGCCGAGCCGTGAAACGCCAGGTCGGCCTCCGGTACCCCGCCCGCCCGTGCGGGCCCGGTGACCGTGACCGCGGCGAGTACGGCACCCCCCATTGCAAGCACCTTCGTCGTCGTCCGCATGCTCACCACTCCGCGTTGTGCGTTGTTTTCGTTATGTATGTCGTGTACGTCGTGTACGTCGTGCCGGTCCTGATACCGGTATGACAAACACATCTATCCCCCGTGCGGCAGCGGACAGGCGCCATCCATCAGGTGACGCGCGCGTGCGAGGCTGGCGGACATGCCGATCCTCCGCTCCGCCGCCCTCTTCGTCGTCGCCGCGTTCTTCGAGATCGGCGGCGCCTGGCTGGTCTGGCAGGGCGTGCGCGAGCACCGCGGCTGGCTGTGGGTGGCGGGCGGGGTGCTGGCCCTCGGCGCGTACGGCTTCGTCGCCACCTTCCAGCCGGACGCCCATTTCGGACGCATCCTCGCCGCGTACGGCGGGATCTTCGTCGCCGGTTCGATCCTGTGGGGCGTGGTCGCCGACGGCTACCGGCCCGACCGCTGGGACCTCGCCGGCGCGCTGATCTGCCTCGCCGGCATGGCCGTGATCATGTGGGCGCCGAGGAGCGGGAGCTGACGGCGGCCTACCCTGGTCGGGAAACGAACGTGCGCACGTCCCCAGGACCCGAGGAGCAGCCCATGGCCCCCGCAGCACCGTCCGCCGCCTCCCGCATCGCCGTCGTCACGGGTGCGAGCAGCGGTATCGGCGCCGCCACGGCACGCGAGCTCGCCCGGGCCGGCTACCGGGTCGTCCTCACCGCCCGCCGCAAGGACCGCATCGAGGCGCTGGCGGAGGAGATCGCCGCGGCGGGCCACGCGGCGACGGCGTACCAGCTCGACGTCACCGACCGGGCGGCGGTGGACGAGTTCGCGACGGCCTTCAAGACCGTCGGCGTCCTGGTCAACAACGCGGGCGGCGCGCTCGGCGCCGACCCGGTGGCCACCGGGGACCCGGCGGACTGGCGCACGATGTACGAGACCAACGTCATCGGCACCCTGAACCTCACCCAGGCCCTGCTCCCCAAGCTGGAGGCGAGCGGCGACGGCACGGTCGTCGTGGTGTCCTCCACCGCGGGCCACGGCACGTACGAGGGCGGCGGTGGCTATGTCGCCGCCAAGCACGGCGCCCACGTCCTCGCGGAGACCCTGCGCCTGGAGATCGTCGGCAAGCCGGTCCGGGTCATCGAGATCGCCCCCGGCATGGTCAAGACCGAGGAGTTCGCCCTGACCCGCTTCGGCGGCGACACGGACAGGGCGGAGAAGGTCTACCAGGGCGTGGCCGAGCCCCTCACCGCCGGCGACGTGGCCGAGACGATCGCCTGGGCCGTCACCCGCCCCAGCCACGTCAACGTGGACCTCCTGGTCCTGCGCCCGCGCGCCCAGGCCTCCAACACCAAGGTCCACCGGGAGCTGTGATGCCCGAGGTTCCCGAAGTCCCCGAGGTTTCCGAGGTTTCCGAGGTTTCCGCGAACAGCGCCTCCGCCGAGAAGCGCCGCCTGGAGCAGGAGACCAAGAACGAGCGCCAGGTCTGGTACTTCCTGGCCTACTTCCTCTTCGGCATCCACTTCATCGCGTTCGTCATGATCTACGCGGTGCGGCACGCGAAGTAGCGCGCCGTCCCGCCGACCGCGGGGGGCACCTGGTCGGCGGGACGGCTGTCAGTGGTGCGGGGACCGCATCACGTTCCGCACCGGCACCGGATCGGGCCGCGCGGACGGGGACGGGCGGACGAGCCGTCCCACCGCTCCCGCGACCGCGACGGCCACGAGGGTGATCAGGACGCCCATCGCGACCGGCCGGGCCGGGCAGCGGACGCCGCGACCTCGCGGAACCGGTCCCAGCGCACCTGGGGCCGGGCCAGACCCCGGCGTTGCAGATACCGGTCGGTGGCCCGCTGGGTGCTGCGCAGCACCCGCGGCGCGTCGCTCGGCCGTCCCGAGCCCATCGGCTCCAGCACCTTGCCGGGAACCAGCAGCCAGCCCTCGTCGGTCCGGCACAGCTCACCGCGGACCAGCGCGTTCCGCATGTGGTTGAGCCGCTCGTCGTGCCGGTGCACCAGCAGCGAGGCCGGGCCGGGAGCCACCGCGCGGTCGTCGGGCGGGAGCACCGCGAAGCCGCCGGCCGCCGGTGCCGTCCGGGTCCGGGCCAGGACGGGCGCCCCGGACGCGTCGCGGGCGCCGAGGACCGCGGTGGAGTAGCCGGCGAGCCGCGCGGCCCCGGGCAGCGGTGCGCCGCCCGCGACGGCTGACATCTGCGGCAGGGGCGGCACCGAGGCGGGCCGCACGATCACCTGTTCCGGAGCCACGGTGATGACGAGCCGCAGGTAGTACCAGTCCATCAACCGCCGCATGGGCCACGCGAGATACGACCGGCTGTGCGGCTGCCGCTCGAAGAGCATCCGCCAGTAGTCCTCAAGGTCCTCGGGGCCCGTCCTGATGTCCTCGGGGCACTCGGCCCGGCCGCCGACGAAGATCTGCGGGGCGTCGCCGAGACCGCTGCCGGTGGGGTCGGAGAAGAGCAGGGCGACGCGTCCGTCCCGGCGCACGTTCAGCGCCTTCTGCGCGAACGCCAGGGACGTGGTCAGCCGGAGCGTGCCGTCCTCGTGCCGCCGCACCGCCGTCGGCCAGGCCAGCGGCGTACCGTCCCGGCCCAGCGTGGCGAACTCGCAGGTGCGGTAGGCGTCGAGGACGGCGAGCGGGGCGGAGTCGAGGACGGTCACCGTCCCGCCTCCCCGGTCAGCGGGGCCCGCATGCCGCGGCAGAAGGAGGCGTACTGCCGCCGGCCCACCAGCCGCCACACGAGGCGTCCCAGCAGCGGCGCCCGGCCGAGGAAGTAGGCCCGCTCCTCCTCGGTGGCGTCCTCCAGAATCGCGCCGATGGCGAGCATGACCTTGTTCTTCGGGAGGGTCTCCAGCCCGCGGCGGCCGACCTCGTCCCATTCGTCGACGGTCAGGTGCTCCTCGACCAGCGGAAGGACCAGCCGCTCCTCGTCGTCGAGGTGGTCGAGCAGCACGAGCCGGTGCTCCTCCAGCGCCAGGGCGAGCTCCTGCCCGGCGACGCTGTCGGCCGACCGCTGCCACTGGGGTGCCCACTGCGCGACCGCCGCCAGGGTGGCGTCGATGCGTTCGTGCTGCTCGGCCATCCGGACGACCAGCTCCTCGTTCGCGGCCCGAGCGCGCACGAGCGGCCAGATCAGCTCGTCCTCAAGGGTGTGGTGGTGGTGCAGACCCGTCACGTAGTCGGTCAGATAGGCCGAGACCTCCGCGGCCCGTGCCGACGCGCCGTCCGGTACGGCACGCACCAGCCGGGGCAGCAGCGCCGACTCGCGGCGGAAGACGCGGTGGACCACGACCATCTCGTGGGTGTAGGGACGCCCGTCGGCGGGGAGGCCGGACGGTGCACTGCTGAGGGACACGCGGGTGTGCTCCAACGATCGGTTTCGGACAACGGATGCCCACGCTGCCGCCGCCCACTTGGCGACGACTTGGCGTCCCGCTCGGCGCCGTGCCCGATGCCTTCCTGGCCAGGGCGTTTACCCCTCATTGACGGGATGCGTACGGTCCTCGGCTAGATTCCGGCGACGTGCTGCGTATCAGAGTCCTGGGTCCTTTGGGTGCCGACGTCGCGGGGGAACCGGTGGGACTGGGAGCCCCGCGGCAGCGGGCGCTCCTCGCGCTTCTGATCGCGGCCCGCGGCGCGGTGGTCTCCGTCGACCGCGTGGCGGACGACCTGTGGCGCGGGGCGCCCCCGGCCAAGGCGACCGTGTCCCTGCACGCGTACGTGTCGAACCTGCGCCGCCTGCTCGAACCCGAGCGGCTGCCCCGTACCCCCGCCTCGGTCCTGGTCTCCTCGCCCCCGGGATACGCCCTGCGGCTGCCCGAAGAGGCGGTGGACGCCTGGCGTTTCGAGGCCTGGGTGGGCCGCGCCCGGCGCGCCCCGGCCGCGCAGGCCCGCGAGTCGCTGGCCGAGGCGCTGCGCTGGTGGCGGGGGCCCGCCTTCCTGGAGCACGCGGACGAGACCTGGGCGGGGCCCGAGGTGGCCCGGCTGGGCGCGCTGCGCGCCGAGGCCCGTGAACTCGCCGTCGCGGCCGATCTGCGCACCGGGCACCTGGCCGAGGCCGCAGCGGCGGCCGAGGAGATGGTGCGGGAGAGCCCGTTGCGGGAGGAGGGCTGGCGGCTGCTGACGCTCGCCCACTGGGCCGGCGGCCGGCGCGGCGATGCCCTCGGCGCGCTGCGCGGCGCGAAGTCCGTACTGCGCGACGAACTCGGCTGCGATCCCTCCCCGGCCCTGGCGGAGCTGGAACAGGCCGTCCTCGCCCAGCGGCTGGACGTGCTGCGCGCGGCCGTACCGGAACCGCCGTCGGCCGGCGCCGCCCCGGCCGGTCTGCCCGGCGGCGGACACGAGCTCTTCGTCGGCAGGAGCGCGGAGTTGCGAGCCCTGGACACGGCCGCGCGGGCCGCCCGGCGCACGGGCGGCACGGTGCTGGTCACCGGGGAGGCGGGCGCGGGCAAGTCCGCCCTGCTCGGCCGGCTCGCCGACCGTCTGCGCAGGGAGGGCTGGACGGTGGTGATCGGCCGCTGCCCGGAGTACGAGGGCGCACCGCCGGCCTGGGCCTGGGTGGAGGCGCTCGGCACGCTCGCCCGGACCGTGCCCCCGGCGCAGCACCGGGAACTGGCGGCCCTGCTGTACGAACCGGACGGCACGGCCGCCACGACCCGCGACGAGGCGACCGCGGGACTCTTCCGTATGCACCGCGCCTTCACCGCCTGGCTCCGGGACGCGGCCGGCGCGCGGCCGCTCGCCGTGCTGGTCGAGGACCTGCACCGCGCCGACGGCCAGACCCTCGCCCTGCTCGAAGCGGCGACCGCGGTCACCGGCGTGGCCCTCCTCACCGTCGCCAGCTACCGCCCGGCCGAGGGGGGCGAGCAGCTGGCCAAGACCCTGGCCCACCTCGCTCCCCGGCTGCCGCACCGCATCGCGCTCACCGGTCTGTCACCGGGCGACGTCGCCACCGTGGTCGACGCCGTCTGCGGCGAACCCGTGGACGCGACCACGGTGGCGGCGCTCGCCGAACGCACCGGCGGCAATCCGTTCTATGTATGGGAGAGCGCGCGGCTGCTGGCCGGCGAGGGCGCGCTGGTGGCCGTGTCCGAGGTACCCCAGGGGGTGCGGGACGTGCTGCGCAGACGGCTGGCGCTGCTGTCCGCCGACGCGCGTGCGGCCCTGCGGCTCGCGGCCGTCGCGGGGCTGGAGTCCGACGTGGCGCTGCTGGCGGACGCGGACGAGGAGACCGTACTGGCGGGGCTCGACGCCGCCGTGGCCGCGGATCTGCTGACCGAGCCCGGGCCCGGACGCGTCCGGTTCGTGCACGCGCTGGTCCGCGACACCGTGTACACCGACCTGTCGGGCATACGCCGCTCGCGCCTGCACGACCGCATCGCCCGGGAACTGCGCCGGCACCGCCCGGACGACCTGGCCGGACTGGCCCACCACTTCGCCCGCTCGGGCAGGACGGCGAACGCTCCCCTGGCCGTCGACTACGCGCTGCGCGCCGCCGAGGTGGCCGAGCGGCGCTACGCCCACGACGTGGCCGTCGGGCTGATCCAGCAGGCCCTGGACGCGCAGGCCGCGGCCACCGCCGACACCGACGCCCACCCGGACGACACGGTCGCGCTGCTGGTGCGGCTGCTCGGCGCGCAGGTGCGGGCCGGTGCCACGGACGCGGCCCGGCACACCCGGCAGCAGGCGGTCGACCTGGCGGTGCGGGCGGGCCGGGACGACCTGGCCGCGGCGGTCTACGGCGCCTGGACCGAGCCCTCGCCCTGGCGCAGCCGGCTGGAGGGCTTCTGGGACCGGACCGCGCTGGCCCGCCTGGAACGGCTCGCCCACGACGACACACTGGACGGTCCGACCCGTGCCCGCGTGCTCCAGGTCCTGGCGGACGCGGTGGCGGGCGAGGACGCGCCACGGGCGGCCACGGCGGCGCGGGCCCAGCTGGCGCTGGCGCGGGCCGACGGCGAACCGCGGCTGCTGGCCTCGGCGCTGATGACGTCGGCCCGGCTGCTGCCGCACGAACTGCAGGGCGCCGACCGCACGCCGCTCGTCGACGAACTGCGCGGCCTCGCCCGGACGCACGACCTTCCCGCCTACCACTGGGTGTGCGAGCACCTCGACGGACTGACCGCCGCGACCCGCAACGATCCGGACGCGGTACGCCGGCACACCGCCGCGGGCCTGGAACTGGCGCAGCGCTACCGGATGCGCTGGGCGCGGGCCATCAACGCCACCACGTTGGCCATGCTGGCCGCGACCGCCGGCCGTTTCGACGAGGCGGAGGCCCGGTACGCCGAGGCGGACGGGCTGTTCCAGCGGGTCGGGGCGCACCACGCCACGGGCCCGCGCACGCTGGGCCTGTGGACCATCCGGCTCACCCAGGGGCGGGAGGCCGACATCGAGCCGGTCGTCCGCCAGGTGCACGCGGCCGTCGGCGCCCCCGTCGCCGTCGCGCACGCCCTGGTCCTGGCCCGCCTGGGCCGGCTGGACGAGGCCCGGGCCGTGTCCTTCCCGCCGCGTCCGGTGACGGACCACCTCTACGGCGTGGAGCTGGACTACCGCTGCGAGCTCGCGGTCCGGCTGGGCGACCGGGACACGGCGGCCGAGCTGATCCGGCAACTGCTGCCCCTGCGGGAGCAGTTCGCCGGCGCGGCGGGCGGGGCGTACGCCACGCGTCCGCTCGCCCATCCGCTCGGCGACCTGTACCGGTTCACCGGTGAGCGGCGGTCCGCGGCCGAGGCCTACGCCCTGGCCGAGCGAGTCGCCCGCGCCTGGGACTCGGCCCACCACGCCGCCGCGGCACGTCGGGCCGCGGCCCGGCTCGGTTAGCCCGGCCCGGCCGGCCCGGCCGCGTCAGCCCTTCACGCAGACGACCTGCTTCAGCTTCGCCACTACCTCAACGAGGTCCCGCTGCTGGTCGATGACCTGCTCGATCGGCTTGTAGGCGCCCGGGATCTCGTCGACGACGCCGGAGTCCTTGCGGCACTCCACGCCCCGTGTCTGCTCCTCCAGGTCCTTCGTCGAGAAGCGGCGCTTGGCCGCGTTGCGGCTCATGCGCCGGCCGGCGCCGTGCGAGGCCGAGTTGAAGGACTGCTCGTTCCCGAGGCCCTTCACGATGTACGAGCCGGTGCCCATGGAGCCGGGGATGATCCCGTACTCGCCGGAGCCCGCGCGGATCGCGCCCTTGCGGGTGACGAGCAGGTCCATGCCCTCGTACCGCTCCTCCGCCACGTAGTTGTGGTGGCAGGAGATCTCCGGCTCGAAGGTGACCTTCGCCTTCTTGAATTCGCGACGGATCACCTCCTTGGAAATCGCCATCATGACGGCGCGGTTGTACCGCGCGTATTCCTGCGCCCAGAACAGGTCGTGCCGGTACGCGGCCATCTGCGGGGTGTCCGAGACGAAGACCGCGAGGTCACGGTCGACCAAGCCCTGGTTGTGCGGGAGCTTCTGGGCCACGCCGATGTGGTGCTCGGCCAACTCCTTGCCGATGTTCCGGGATCCGGAGTGCAGCATGATCCAGACCGCATTGTCCGAATCGAGACAAAACTCCCAAAAGTGATTTCCGCTGCCGAGCGTGCCCATCTGCTTCGTCGCCCGCTCCTCGCGGAACTTCACGGCCTCGGCGACCCCGTCGAAGCGTCCCCAGAACCCGTCCCAGCCGGCGGTCGGCAGACCGTGCAGCCGTCCGGGGTCCACGGCGTCGTCATGCATCCCCCGCCCCACCGGAATGGCCTGCTCGATCTTCGACCGGAGCCGGGAGAGATCACCGGGGAGGTCGTTAGCGGTCAGTGACGTCCGCACCGCCGACATGCCGCAGCCGATGTCGACGCCGACCGCCGCCGGGCACACCGCGCCCCGCATCGCGATGACCGAGCCGACCGTCGCACCCTTTCCGAAGTGGACGTCCGGCATGACCGCCAGGCCCTTGATCCAGGGCAGGGTGGCGACGTTGCGGAGCTGCTGCAGCGCCACGTCCTCCACGGTCGCGGGATCGGTCCACATACGGATCGGAACCTTCGCGCCCGGCATTTCCACGTACGACATATCGTCCTCTTTCCCCCGGTAACCAAACAGAAGCCTTGAAACGCAAAAACCGGAGCCAAGGTCAACGAAAGGGACAACGGACCGGCGTCCACGGTGGTGCGTGCGATACACATTGTTGTCTGGGGGCGCCCCGCCGCGGCAAGCGATTAACCAGCGGGGACACTGGATCACCGACCGCGGCTTTCGTCGCGCGGACACCGTCGAGAGGAGCCTGACCGTGCAGCGGAAGGCCTACGTACCCGGCACCGCAGCGCTCCTCGCGGCCCTGCTGGCCGGCTGCACCAGCGGCTCGGCGGACAAGGACACGACGGACAACGCGAACCCGGGCACCGGCACCACGGCCTCCGCGGTCGCCGAGCCCGGCAAGTACCGCGTCCTGCCCGAAGCCTGCAGCGCGGTCGACCACGACACCCTCGACTCCCTGCTGCCCGGCATCGCGCAGATCGCCGACGCGGATCAGCGGGACAAGGCGTACGAGGGCGAGGCGACGCTGACGTACGACACCGACCGGAAGGTCGGCTGCCGCTGGAAGGTCGAGTCCGCCGCCGCGACCGACCACCTGCTCGTCGACTTCGAGCGGGTCGTCTCGTACGACACCGCGGTCAGCGACGACAGCCAGGCCGAGCAGCTCTACGCCACCCGGGAGACCGCGGCCGACCTGCCCGAGCCCACCGCCTCCACGGTGGCCGCCGGCAGCGAGCCGAGCTCCTCGTCCACCGAGTCGCCCTCGTCGCCCTCCTCGTCGCCGACGTCCTCGCCGACGTCGACCGTGTCCCCGACCGGCTCCCCGTCCGGCTCCCCGCCCGCCTCCGGATCGGGCTCCGGCTCGCAGTCCTCCCCCTCCGCCTCCTCCGCCGCCAACCTCCAGCCCCGCACCCTCGACGGGCTCGGCGACGAGGGCTTCCTCGACGACCAGCTGAACGGCGCCGGTTCGGCGGCCGGACAGCGGACGGTGACTGTGGTGTTCCGCACGTCCAACGTCATCGTGACCATCGAGTACGAGGAGCAGCCGACCGCCACCGGCACGGTCCCGGACAGCAAGGAAATGCAGGACAGGGCGCAAAATCTGGCCGCACAACTGGCCGACTCCCTCAACGGTTAGCCGCGCCGCGGCCCCGCGCCGGGGCCGTACGCAAAGCCCGTGAACCGGAACCGCACAGCTCGCTCACCGCGTACCGTGACCCCTCGGACCCGATCCGACCGCAGGAAACCCGAGCGTCATGAGTGAAGGAACCATGCAGCGAGCAGCCATGCGAGACGACCACCGTGCCCAGCGTGACGAGCGTGACCAGCGAGCGGGAGGCCTCCGCCGCATCCTTGTCTGCGCCGCCGCCGTCCCCGTGATGCTCGTCGCCGCCGGCTGCTCCTCGGACTCCGGCGACGACGGCGGCGACAAGGCCCAGCAGTCCGCCAGCAGCAGCGCCACCGGCGGCGACAACACCAAGAGCGCCTCCCCGACCGTGCAGGCGGCCGCCTACCGGAAGCTTCCGGAGGTGTGCGGGGTGGTGTCGGGCAAGACTCTGGGCGAACTCGTACCGAAGGGGTCGAAGTCGGGCAAGGAGGGCTCTACGGACGATACGGCGTCCCGTGCCAGCTGCTCCTGGAACAGCCTGGACAACAACGGCGTGAAGGGCTCCCAGTTCCGCTGGCTCAACGTCTCCCTCCTCCGCTTCGACTCCGACGCCAGCCGCGGCTCCGCCGAGAAGCAGGCGCAGGCGTACTACCAGAAGCAGGTCCAGGACGCCCGGTCCGTGGACGGCGCGAAGAACGCCAACTCGGCGCCGGTCTCCGGAACGGGTGACGAGGCGACCTCGGTGCGCTACGACCTGAAGAAGAAGGAAGGCACCTTCAAGCAGCACACGGTCGTGGCGCGCGTCGAGAACGTCGTCATCACCCTCGACTACAACGGTGCGGGCCTGGCCGGCGACAAGACGCCGAGCGCCGACACCCTGTCGAAGGCGGCCCTGAAGGCGGCCAAGGAGGTCGTCGCCTCGGTGACCTCGGCGAACAGCGGAGGGTCGGGCTCCGGGGCGAATTCGGGCACGACGAAGCCCTCGCCGTCCAAGTCGGCGTCGAAGTCGGCGGGCGGTTCCTCCTCGAAGGCCCCGAGTGCCTCTCCGTCCAAGTCAGCGTCGAAGAAGAGCTGACCGTCACACCTGGCACACAACGCCCAGCTCATCCACACAATGTGACGGAGTCCGGCCTTCCGCCGGGCCGGGCTCCGGGACCACCGGCAACACGTTCGCCGCACTCATGTGCCACCCTGTTGCGCGCAACAACACGCAAGGGGAGGGGAGTACGTGGCCGCGCCACTGCAGCTGACTCGGATGCACCGCATCCTCATTGGCGTGGTCGTGACCGGCGCCGTGATCATCGCCGGTATCGGCTTCGCCGGTTCCTACGCGGCCGTCCGCGAGCTGGCCATCCAAAAGGGCTTCGGGAACTTCTCGTACGTCTTCCCGATCGGCATCGACGCGGGCATCTGTGTCCTGCTCGCCCTGGACCTGCTGCTCACCTGGATCCGCATCCCGTTCCCGCTCCTGCGCCAGACGGCCTGGGTGCTGACCGCGGCGACGATCGCCTTCAACGGCGCCGCCGCCTGGCCGGACCCGCTGGGCGTGGGCATGCACGCGGTGATCCCGATCCTGTTCGTGGTCGCCGTCGAGGCCGCCCGCCACGCCATCGGCCGGATCGCCGACATCACCGCCGACAAGCACATGGAGGGCGTCCGCCTCACCCGCTGGCTGCTCTCCCCCGTGCCGACCTTCCTGCTGTGGCGCCGGATGAAGCTGTGGGAGCTGCGCTCCTACGACCAGGTGATCAAGCTGGAGCAGGAGCGTCTCGTCTACCAGGCCCGCCTCCAGGCCCGCTTCGGCCGCGCCTGGCGCCGCAAGGCCCCGGTGGAGTCCCTGATGCCGCTGCGCCTGGCCCGCTACGGAGTCCCTCTCGGCGAGACGGCCCCGGCAGGCCTGGCCGCGGCGGGCATCGAGCCGGCGGTGATACCCCCGGCACGGACGCAGGCCACCCCCGCGCCCGTCCCGCAGCAGAGCGCTCCTCCCGTCGAGCAGCGCCCCGAGCTGCTCGGCAACCCCAACGCCGGGCAACCGGAAGCCCCGCAGGCCCCGGACGACCAGAGCCCGTGGTTCCAGGGCCCCCTTGAGCAGATCAACTACCAGGGCGACTACGACCCCACCTTCGACCCCCCGTACGTGCCCGAGCAGCAGTACGCGGCCTGGTTCGCGGAGCAGCAGCAGTACCAGGAGTTCCAGGAACAGCAGCAGCGGTTCCTGGAGCCCGAGGCCGCCGAGCCCTCCCCGGAGGACACCGGCAGCTTCCCCATCCCGGTGGGCCCGAACCGCACCCGCGAACTCGGCGAGGGCGGCGGCCCGCCGGAGCCCGACGAGGAGGCCTACTACCAGGTCTTCCGCCAGTCGATAGACGGCAGCTTCCCCACCCCCGGCCAGTACCGCGACGACGTGGAGTCGACGTACGGCATCGCGCTCCCGGCCCGCGAGGCCGACCGCATGGTCAACCGCTTCACCAACCGCTTCAACGCGGAACTGGAAGCCGACCACATCGCCTGACGGCGGAGCACGGCAGTCGGAAGCAGACGGAAGTAAACGGACACGGCGCACAGAAAAGGGGCCCTCTCGCGAGGGCCCCTTTCCGTTGCGTCCTACTCCCCGAGCAGCTTGCGCACCCGGTCCTGCCCGACCGCCAGCAGCAGCGTGGGCAGCCGCGGCCCGGTGTCCCGGCTCACCAGCAGGTGGTACAGCAGCGCGAAGAACGTCCGCTGGGCGGTCTTGATCTCCGGCGGCAGCTCCTTGGGCGTGGCGTCGGCGGAGAACCCGGCCTGGACCTTGGGCACGCCGTAGACGAGGTGGGTCAGCCCGTCCAGGGACCAGTGCTCGGCCAGCCCGTCGAGCAGCAGCCGCACCGACTGCTGGGAGGCCTCGTCGAGGGACTTCAGCAGCTCGGCGTCGGGCTCGTCGCGCACGATGGTCCGCTGGTCGGCGGGGACGTGCGTGTTGATCCAGGCCTCGGCCTTGTCGTACCGCGGCCGGGCCTCGTCCAGCGAGCCGAGCGGGTTCTGCGGGTCCAGCTCGCTGAGGATCCGCAGCGCCTGGTCCTGGTGCCCGGCGGTGATGTCGGCGACCGACGCCAGCGTCCGGTACGCCATCGGGCGCGCCGTCTTTGTCAGCTCACCGGCGGCGGTCCGCACCGCGCGGGAGTGCGCGGCGACGTCGGCCGGCAGCGCGGAGCCGTCGGCGACCTTGCCCGCGAGCTTGTCCCACTCGTCGTACAGCCGCTGGATCTCCTGGTCGAAGGCGATCTTGAAGGACTGGTTCGGCCGGCGCCGGGCGTACAGCCAGCGCAGGATCTGCGGCTCCATGATCTGCAGGGCGTCCGCCGGGGTCGGCACGCCGCCCCGGGAGGACGACATCTTCGCCATGCCGGAGATGCCGACGAACGCGTACATGGGACCGATGGGCTGCTTGCCGCCGAAGATCCCGACGATCTGCCCGCCGACCTGGAACGACGACCCCGGCGAGGAGTGGTCGACACCGGACGGCTCGAAGATCACGCCCTCGTACGCCCACCGCATCGGCCAGTCGACCTTCCAGACCAGCTTGCCGCGGTTGAACTCGCTCAGCCGGACGGTCTCCGAGAAGCCGCACTCGTCGCAGGTGTAGGCCAGCTCGGTGGTGTCGTCGTCGTACGAGGTGACGGTGGTGAGGTCCTTGCCGCAGTCGCCGCAGTACGGCTTGTACGGGAAGTACCCGCCCAAGCCGGAGCTGCCGTCGTCCTCGCTCGCCGCGCCCGAACCCTCCTCGGCCTCCAGCTCGGCCTCGTCGACGGCCTTCTGCTGCTGCTTCTTCGCGGCCTTCGGCTTGGTCCGGTACTGCGCGAGGATCGCGTCGATGTCGCCACGGTGCTTCATGGCGTGCAGGATCTGCTCGCGGTACACCCCGGAGGTGTACTGGTCCGTCTGGCTGATCCCGTCGAACTCGACGCCCATCTCGGCCAGCGACTCGACCATGGCGGCCTTGAAGTGCTCGGCCCAGTTCGGGTACGCGGAGCCCTTCGGGGCGGGCACGGCGGTCAGGGGCTTGCCGATGTGCTCGGCCCAGGACTCGTCGATGCCCGCGATGCCGGCCGGCACCTTGCGGTAGCGGTCGTAGTCGTCCCAGGAGATGAGGTGGCGCACCTGGTACCCGCGCCGCCGGATCTCGTCGGCGACCAGGTGGGGGGTCATGACCTCGCGCAGGTTCCCCAGGTGGATGGGGCCCGAGGGCGACAGACCGGAGGCGACGACGACCGGTTTGCCCGGGGCCCGACGCTCCGACTCCTCGATGACCTCATCCGCGAAACGGGAGACCCAGTCGGTGGTCTCGGTGCTCTGAGCCACGTTCGGCACGTCCTCTTGTCCTGGAACTCTTGTGGGACCTCCATACTCCCAGACCGACCCTCGACCGGGAAAACCGCTTTACCTCCCATGGGATACTGGCCGGGTCTATCCATCCCCACGAGGAGAACGGCACCCATTCCTATGGCCCCGGTCACGTCCCTCAGCGACTCAGTCCAGCAGCACCTCGCGACGGCTCTCTCGGCGGCCCTGCCGGACGCCGGCTCCGCGGACCCGCTGCTGCGACGAAGCGACCGGGCCGACTTCCAGGCCAACGGGATCCTGGCGCTGGCCAAGAAGGCCAAGGCGAACCCGCGGGAGCTGGCCACCCAGGTCGTCTCCCAGGTCGTCGCGGGTGACGTGATCAAGGAGATCGAGGTCTCCGGCCCCGGCTTCCTCAACATCACCATCAGCGACAGGGCGATCACCGAGAACCTGGCCGCGCGGTACGCGGACACGGACCGCCTCGGCGTCCCGTTCGCGGAGCGGCCCGGCACGACGGTGATCGACTACGCCCAGCCGAACGTGGCGAAGGAGATGCACGTCGGTCACCTGCGCTCCGCCGTGATCGGCGACGCGGTCGTCCAGATCCTGGAGTTCACCGGCGAGAGCGTGGTCCGCCGGCACCACATCGGCGACTGGGGCACCCAGTTCGGCATGCTCATCCAGTACCTGGACGAGCACCCGCACGAGCTGGACCACAAGGCCGCCGAGGTGACCGGCGAGGAGGCGATGTCGAACCTCGACCGCCTCTACAAGGCCGCGCGGGGGCTCTTCGACTCCGACGAGGAGTTCAAGACGCGGGCCCGCCGCCGGGTGGTCGACCTCCAGGCCGGCGAGCCGAAGACCCTCGCCATGTGGCAGAAGTTCGTGGACGAGTCGAAGATCTACTTCTTCTCCGTCTTCGAGAAGCTGGACATGGAGGTCCGCGACCCCGACATCGTCGGCGAGTCCGGCTACAACGACATGCTGGCCGAGACCTGCCGCCTCCTGGAGGAGTCCGGCGTCGCGGTCCGCTCCGAGGGCGCCCTGTGCGTCTTCTTCGAGGACGTCAAGGGCCCGGACGGCAAGCCGGTCCCGCTGATCGTGCAGAAGTCGGACGGCGGCTACGGCTACGCGGCCACCGACCTCTCGGCGATCCGCGACCGCGTCTTCAACCTGAAGGCGAACACGCTCCTGTACGTCGTCGACGCCCGGCAGGCCCTGCACTTCCGGATGGTCTTCGAGACGGCCCGCCGCGCGGGCTGGCTGAACGACGACGTGAAGGCGCAGCAGCTCGCCTTCGGCACGGTCCTCGGCAAGGACGGCAAGCCGTTCAAGACCCGTGCGGGCGAGACGGTCAAGCTGCAGGACCTCCTCGACGAGGCGGTCGACCGCGCCACGACCGTCGTCCGGGAGAAGGCCGAGAAGGTGGGCCTGTCCGAGCGGGAGATCGTCGAGAACGGCCGGTACGTCGGCATCGGCGCGGTGAAGTACGCCGACCTGTCGACCTCCGCCGTGCGCGACTACAAGTTCGACCTGGACCAGATGGTCTCGCTGAACGGCGACACGTCCGTCTACCTCCAGTACGCGTACGCCCGTATCCAGTCGATCCTGCGCAAGGCCGGCGAGGCCCGCCCGACGGCCCACCCGGAGCTGGAACTGGCGCCCGCCGAGCGCGCGATGGGCCTCCACCTGGACCAGTTCGCCGAGACCGTTCTGGAAGTGGCGTCGGCGTACGAGCCGCACAAGCTGGCCGCGTACCTCTACCAGCTGGCGACGCTCCTCACGACCTTCTACGACCAGTGCCCGGTCCTGAAGGCCGAGACCCCGCAGCAGATGGAGAACCGCCTGTTCCTGGTCGACCTGACGGCCCGCACCCTGCACCAGGGCATGGCCCTGCTGGGCATCCGGACGCCTGAGCGTCTCTGACCACGGCACATACGTCGACGGCCCCCGCCGGAGGACTTCCCTCCGGCGGGGGCCGCTGTCGTCACGGGCCGGGCCATCGGCCCCCTACGGCCGGGCGCGCGAATTCGCACCACACCGCCTTGCCGAGCCCTCGCTCCCCCACCCCCCACTTGTCGGCGAGGGCGGCCACGAGCAACAGCCCGCGCCCGCCCTCGTCCGCCTCGTCGGCGACCCTCGGGGTGCCGGATCCGCTGTCGTGCACCTCGACCCGGAAGACGTCGCCGTCGTAGCGGAGCCGCAGCAGGAAGCCGCGGCCCGGCGGGACTCCGTGCAGCAGCGCGTTGGTGGCCAGCTCGGTCACGCAGAGCGTGATGTCGTCGGCCCGTTCCCAGTCGTACAGCCCCCAGTACTTCGACGTCCACCACGCGAACCGCCGCGCGGCGGGCGCGGACCTGCGGTCTCGGGCGTAGAACTGGTCGCGGTGACAGGGGAGTTCGTTTCCGGCGTTCACAGGACGAATGTCGCGCAGCGTAACTACCGTAGATCACTGGGTGAGCCCGTACAGATTTTTTGTACGGGTTCGTACGGGGTCGCGTACGGGCAGGGTGGGGAGTTGGACCGGCATGAACTCCAAGAAGCCTCCGCGAAGGAAGAACCTCTCGGCCATGAAGATGCTCGGGGTTCAGGTCGGAACGGCTCGCCGTGCGGCGGGCTTCACCCAACGGGCCCTGGGCGAGCGGCTCATGGTCGACGAGGAGACGATCGCGTCGATCGAACAGGGCCGACGGCCGCTGAAGCGGGATCTGGCCGAGCTGCTCGACCAACTTCTGGAGACCAAAGGGCTGTTGAGCGCCGGGGTGGACAACCTGCCGGAGATCGACCAGTTCCCGCTCTACGCGGAGCAGTACATGGCGCACGAGCGGGAGGCCATCGCCCTGTCCTGGTACGACGCGCTGGTCGTCCCCGGCCTGCTCCAGACCCGCGAGTACGCGCGCGCGGTGCTGCGCGAGCGCGTACCGGCGTACGACGAGGACGAGTTGGCGACCAAGACGGAGGCTCGGGTCGCCCGCCAGGAGATCCTGCAGCGCAAGTGCCCACCGACGTTGAGTTTTGTGGTGTGGGAGCCGGTGCTGTACATCGGTTTCGGGGGCGAGGAAGTCCGCCGCGATCAGCTCCGTCGGCTACTGGAGTGCGCCGAACTTCCGGGACTGTCAGTGCAGTTCCTGTCACGGACATCCACGCACGCGGGCGTGAACGGCCCCTTCACCCTGCTGGAGACACCCGATTACCAGCACCTCGCCTACACGGAGGGCCAACGCGGCAGCCAGTGGGTTTCTGACCCGGATGAGGTGTCCATCCTGGCGCGCAAGTATGCGATGCTGCGGTCACAGGCCATGTCCCCTCAGGAGTCGAAGGGCCTGCTCAACCGCCTGCTAGGAGACAAATGAGCACCGCATTGCAGTGGTTCAAGTCGAGCTATAGCGGCGATGAGGGCGGCCAGTGCCTCGAAGTTGCCCCCACCCTCCACACCATCCACATCCGCGACTCCAAGAACACCCCCGAAGACGGCCCCACCCTCCAGGTCACCCCGGCCACGTGGATTGCCTTCACCGCTTGCTTCAAGTGACCGTTGGGCCGCCCGCTTCTTCCTCAGTGTCGTGCCTCCACGACCCGAGTAAAGGGCGCTCCGCGTCGCCTTCGGCGATGGCCCTACGGGCCACCCTTGACTCGGCCCGCTCCAGCACGGGTGAGAAGCGAGCGAGCAGCCCGGAGAAAGTGGCCGGCTTGGGGGGTTTGCCGTGGGGTGGGCTGCGTTCTGGGCCAGGGATGACGGGCGCGACCGCGCCTCGCCTGCACGCCGGGTGGACTTAGCGGCGAACGGCCAGTGGGAGGTGGCGCGGTCGCGTCTCGCCTGCACGCCGGGAGGGTTTGGCGGGTTGCGGGCAGTGGGAGGTGGCGCGGTCGCGCCTCGCCCGCACGCCGGGTGGGCTTAGCGGGTGGACGGCCGGTGGGCGGGAGCGCGCGAGCCAAGTGGCGGCACGCCGGGAGGGTTTGGCGGGTTGCGGGCAGTGGGAGGTGGCGCGGTCGCGCCTCGCCCGCACGCCGGGAGGGCTTAGCGAGTGGACGGCCGGTGGGCGGGAGCGCGCGAGCCGAGTCGCGGCACGTTGGGTGCGCTTAGCGGGTGGACGGCCGGTGGGCGGGAGCGCGCGAGCCGAGTCGCGGCACGCCGGGGGCTTAGCGAGTGGACGGCCAGTGGGCGGGAGCGCGCGAGCCAAGTGGCGGCACGCCGGGAGGGTTTGGCGGCTTACGGCTGGTGGGAGGTGGCGCGGTCGTGCCTCGGCAGCACGCCGGGGGTTGGCGGCGAGCGGCCGGTGGAAGGCTGGTGCGCATCGGCTGGGCGGCGGCACGCCGGGTGAGCCCAGCGGCGAGCGGTCGGTGGGTGGCTGGGTGGGGGCGCACGTCGGGTGGGTTTGGCAGCTATCGGTGAGTAGCGGGAGAGGGTGCGGGCTGGTGGGCGGGGGACGTCCCGCCTCGCTCGTCACATTGGCCTCACCGATCACGTCCCGGGAAGCAAGTGGACGCTTTCGGCCAGCCGGGACCTCAACATCCAGGGCTGATGCGACCATCGGATGTCCCAAACCTTCCACATGCTTACCCAAGGCGACCCACGGTCCACCGGGGCCTGCCATCCGACCCGCACACACCCTCCCCCCCACCACCAGGACACAGCCCAGCCGCCCGAGCATGCGACGCGCACCCACACCTCACCACTGTCGACGGCAAGTCGCCCTTCCCAGCAGCAAGCCGGCACCTAGCCTTGGCGGGCCCGCCTTCCCGGCCGCAGGCCGCTAAGCCGTCCTGGCGTGCCGCCGCTCGGCCCGCGCGCCCCCACCCACCGGCCGCAAGCCGCTAAGCCCCCCGGCGTGGGAGCCAGGCGCGTCCGCGCCACCCGCCCACCGGGCGCTCGTCGCCAAACCAGTCGGTGCCAGCGAGACGCGGATGCGCCCCACCCACCGGTCATCCACCCGCTAAGCCGTCCCGGCGTGCCGGCGAGACGTGGATGCGCCCCACCCACCGGTCATCCACCCGCTAAGCCGTCCCGGCGTGCCGGCGAGACGTGGATGCGCCTCACCCACCGGCCGTTCACCCGCTAAGCCGTCCCGGCGTGCCGCCGCTTGGCCTGTGCGCTCCCACCCACCGGCCGCAAGCCGCTAGACCGGCCCGGCGTGCATGTGAAGTGCGGTTGCGCCACCCACCCACCGGCCGCAAGCCGCTGGGCCCACCCGGCGTGCCGGCGAGACGTGGATGCGCCTCACCCACCGGCCGTTCACCCGCTAAGCCGTCCCGGCGTGCCGCCACTCGGCCTGCGCGCCCCCACCCACCGGCCG
>NZ_JADDRL010000037.1 GCF_021538895.1 Streptomyces olivochromogenes
GGCAGCGCGGCCGCCACGAACACGTCGTCCGAGCCGAACTCGGCCATACGGTGGTCGAACGCGCCCTCGGCGGGTCCGGACTTCGCGCCGGTGTCTGTACTCATGGGGTCCCCATCTCTCGTACGTCCGTCACGGTGTGCCTGGTCAGCGCTGTGCCGTCACCCAGGCGGCGATCTGACTGCGGTTGCTGAAGCCGAGCTTGCCGAGGATGCGTTCCACATGGCCCTCGGCGGTGCGGCGGGCGATGACCAGGCGGTCGGCGATCTGCTGGTTGGCGAGTCCCTCGGCGACGAGTTCGGCGACCTCCCTCTCGCGCCGGGTCAGGCGCTGCGGCGGGTCCGGCTCGCGCCGCAGCGCCGGCTCCCGCGGGTCGCGGAGCGCGTACGCCACGATCCCGGCGAGGCCGAGCCCGCCGCCCCTGCCGTACGCCTCGTCGTAGGCCCGCTCCCCCACCTCCTCGCGCACCCGTTTCTCGCCGTCACGGCGCGCGGAGTTGAGGGCGGTGGAGCCCCAGCGGTCGCGGTCGATGTCGGACCAGACCCGGTCGGCGCCGCCGAGCAGGACGGCGGCGCGCTCGGTGTCCCCGCCCTTGGCCGTGATCAGGGCCAGCAGGTCGAGGGTGAGGCCGATGCCGATGACGTCGTGGACGTCGAGCTTGAGGCGCAGGGCGCGGCAGGCGTACGACGCGGCCCGCGGCCAGTCGCTCCGCGCACTGTGGGCGAGGGCGAGGATGCGCAGCACGTAGGAGCGCACCCACTCCTCGCCGTGCGCCTCGCACAGCCGCAGGGCGTCCTCGCACACGGCGACGGCCCGGTCGGACTCGCCCAGGAAGGCGCGGGCGCAGGCGAGTTCGACCAGGTCGAGGCCGTGCAGGCTGAGGTGCTGGCCGGGGACGCGGCCGCGGGCGACGGTGGACTCGTAGTGGGTGAGGGCGGTGTGCAGGTCGTCGGCGAAGAGCTGGACGACGCCGATGACGTAGTCGGCGTGGGCGGCCTCCGCCTCGTCGCCGAGACGGTGGGCCAGGGCGCGGGCCTCCTGGGCGCGGTGCAGGCCCCGGGTGAGGTCCTCGGGGCTGCCGGCGAGGAGGGCGGAGACCCACAGGGCGCGGGCGCGTTCGCGGGTGGGTTCGGGGTTGGCGTCGAGGGCGCGGTCGAGCCAGTGGCGGCCCTCGCGGGGTGCGCCGCAGGCGTGCCAGTAGAACCACAGGGTGCCCGCGAGACGCAGTCCGGCGAGCGCCTCGCCCGGTGCGGAGAGGCTGTGGTCGAGGGCGGCGCGCAGATTGTCCTGATCGGCGCGCAGCCGCGCCACGATCTCCCGCTGGTCCGGCCCGAACCACGCCCGCTCACAGGCGGCGGCCCGGTGCTGCGTCCAGTCCCGCTGGCGGCGCCGGGCGGCCGCCTCGTCCCCGGGGCGTGCGCGCAGCTTGCCGAGCCCGTAGTGGCGCAGGGTGTCGAGGAGGCGGTAGCGGACGCCGCCGGGCCCGCTCTCCCGGCACAGGACGGACTTGTCGACCAGTCCGGCGACGGCTTCGAGGACGTCGTACGACCGCACCGCCCCGGTCCCGGCCACGGCCTCTCCCCCGGTCTCGCCGTCGTCGGCGCACACCGCCTCCGCCGTCTCCAGGTCGAAGCTCCCGGCCAGCACGGAGAGCCGCGCCCAGACCAACTGCTCGCGCCCGGTGCACAGTTCGTGGCTCCAGTCGACGGCCGCACCGAGGGTCTGGTGGCGGGGCAGGACGGCGGGGCTGCCACAGGACAGGAGGCGGTAGCGGTCGTCGAGGCGGACCAGGAGCTGGTCGATACCGAGGACGCGCATGCGGACGGCGGCGAGTTCGATGGCGAGCGGGAGGCCGTCGAGGCGCCGACAGAGGCGGGCGACGGCGGCGCGGTTGCCGGGGGTGAGGCGGAAGCCGGGGACGACGGCGGCGGCGCGGTCGGCGAAGAGGGCGAGGGCCGGGTGGGTCTCGGCGGCCGAGAGGTCGCCGTCCGGGTCGGGGACCGGCAGGGGCCGTACCTCCATGAGGTGTTCCTCGGTGAGGCCGAGGCGGTGGCGGCTGGTGGCGAGGACGCGGACTCCGGTGGTGCCGCGCAGCAGGGCGGCGGCGAGTTCGGCGCAGGCGGGTAACAGGTGCTCGCAGTTGTCGAGGACCAACAGGAGTCTGCGGTCGCGCACCTGCTCCACCAGGGCGTCCAGCGCGGGCTGGGTGGAGTGGTCGTGCAGGCCGAGCGCGTCGGCGGCGGCGAGCGGGACGAGGGCCGGGTCGTGGAGGCCCGCCAGGTGGACGTGGCGCACGCCGTCCGGGAAGGCCCGGGCGACGCGGGCCGCGATGCGTCCGGCCAGGCGGGTCTTGCCGACGCCTCCCGGGCCGGTGAGCGTGACCAGGCGGGCCTTGGCCAGCAGTTGGCGGCCCTCGCTCTGTTCCTCCCGCCGGTCGACGAAGCTCGTCGTCTCGACGGGCAGGTGCGCGTCCCGTCTCGGCGCTGATCCACCCATGATCAGCCAGCCCTCCTCCTGGCCGGACAGCCGGGCCCTCACTCTTCCCCGGCTCGGCCGCCCACGCACACTCGCGTCACGCCAACGGGTGTTCTTCGGCCGGGGCCGCCTGCGGGAGTGGGGGCCCGCGTACACTGCCCGGCCGAATTCCGCCGGGGACCCTTTGTCCATCCTTGACCTGATCATGCCAACGCCGGACCATGACGCCAACCCGCACCGCACGCACAGCCCGCGCACAGCAAGACCCACACGGCACGACCCCACACGGCACGACCCCACACAGCACGACAGCACCCGTACGTCGCACTGAAACACCCCCCAGCTCCACTCCCCACATCCGGCGACCCCGGAATTCCTGGAGACCCAAGGAGAGTTCATGCGACTTCGTATACGCGGCTCAGGCGCCCTCGGCGGCAGACGAACCGCCGCGCTCGGCGCCCTGCTGGCCCTCGCCCTCGCGGCACCCGTGTCGGCGACCGCCACCCACGCCTCCGCCGCCGGCGCCGGCAAGGCGGCGCCCTCGGCCGACGACGTCGGGCAGTACGAGATCCACCGGAGCACGACTCCCGTGACCCGTACGGCCATTCAGCGCACCGGCGTCACCGTGGACGAGGCCGACGAGGAGACGGTGGTCGTCTCCGGACGGGCCGCCCAGATCAAGGAGCTGCGGCGGCTCGGCTACGACGTGACGCCGCTCGGCGCCGCGCCCGACCGCAGCGGCCCCGCCGACGCGACGCGGCTGTTCGACTTCCCCTCGGCCGACTCGAAGTACCACAACTACGCCGAGATGAACGCGGAGATCGACCAGCGGCTGGCCGCCTATCCGAACATCATGAGCAAGCGGGTGATCGGCAAGTCGTACCAGGGCCGGGACATCGTCGCCATCAAGGTCAGCGACAACGTGGCCACGGACGAGAACGAGCCCGAGGTGCTGTTCACCTTCCACCAGCACGCCCGTGAGCACCTGACCGTGGAGATGGCGCTGTACCTGCTGCGGGAGCTGGGCGCCGGGTACGGGACCGACTCCCGGGTCACCAACATCGTCAACAGCCGGGAGATCTGGATCGTGCCGGATCTCAACCCGGACGGCGGCGAGTACGACATCGCCACCGGCTCGTACCGGTCGTGGCGCAAGAACCGGCAGCCCAACAGCGGTTCGTCGTACGCCGGTACGGACCTCAACCGCAACTGGAACTACAAGTGGGGCTGCTGCGGCGGGTCGTCGAGCTCCAAGTCGTCCGAGACGTACCGCGGAGCGGCCGCCGAGTCGGCGCCCGAGGTGAAGGTGGTCTCCGACTTCGTGCGCGGCCGGGTCGTCGGCGGGAAGCAGCAGATCAGGGCCGGCATCGACTTCCACACCTACAGCGAGCTGGTGCTGTGGCCGTTCGGGTACACGTACGCGGACACGGCCACCGGGATGACGGCCGACGACGCCGCCGCGTTCAAGGCGGTGGGGCAGAAGATGGCCGCGAGCAACGGGTACACGCCGGAGCAGGCGAGCGACCTGTACATCACGGACGGGTCGATCGACGACTACCTGTGGGGCGTGCACAAGATCTTCGACTACACCTTCGAGATGTACCCGACGTCCAGCTGGGAGGGAGGGTTCTACCCGCCCGACGAGGTGATCGAGCGGGAGACCTCACGCAACCGCGACGCGGTGTTCCAGCTGCTGGAGAACGCGGACTGCATGTACCGGGCCATCGGCAAGGAGGCCCAGTACTGCAGCTAGTGCCGGACGGGTCCTAGGCCTCTTCGAAGTAGGCGTCGAGGACCGTGTCCAGCTGTTCCTCCCACTCCTTGAAGCGGCTCCTGGCCGCCGCCTCGATCTCTATCGGGTACCAGCGGCGGTCAGGGGTGTGCACCGTGATGGTGAACCGCTTGCCGAAGCGGGGGGACTCCGTCTCGACCGCGCCGATCTCGTCCCACCGGAACTCGCAGGCCTCCTGATCGAGGCTCAGGCGAACACCGCGGCGGTCGGCCACGATCTTGGCGCGGCGGTCGGAGGCCTCGAAGACGGGGCCCTCGGGGCTCTCCTCCTGCGGGGTCTCCTTCTCAAGGGCGGGCTTCGCCGGGGTCTCGGCCCCGGCCGGCGCCGCGTCCTCCGTCGGCCCGGCGGCCTCGGGCGCTTCGGCCTCCGGCTTGGCGTCCGCCGGCTCGGCGGACGCGGGTGAGGTGAGCCCGGGGATGAAGGCCGGGTCGAATCCGGCGCCCTCCGGGGGCTTGCTGCTCGATCCTATGCGCTGCTCCACGCGGGAAGTATGGACGACAATCCTGTGCCGGGAACAGCCAGCCCGCCCTTCCCGCTGGTTCACCCCCTAACGTATGACAGAGCGGGCGTCGGTCGTCAGCCCAGGACGGCGAGGGCGTCGATCTCGACGAGGAGGCCCGCGGGAAGGCCGACGTAGACCGTCGTGCGCGCGGCGGGCGGCTGGGTGAGCGTCTGCTCCTCGAAGTACTGGTTGTAGATCTCGTTCAGTTCGGCGAAGTGGGCGGTGTCCGTGAGGTAGACGCGGATCATCAGCACGTCGTCCCAGCTCGCGCCGCCCTCTTCGAGGATCGCCCTGACGTTGGCGAGGGTCTGGAGGGTCTGCTCGCGCAGGGTGGGGCCGGCGGGCGTGGGCTTCCTGCCCTCCTCGGCGGGCAGGAAGCCGACCTGGCCCGCGACCTGGAGGATGTTGCCCTTGCGCACGCCGTGGGAGAACTTCGCGGGCGGGGCCGTGTGGGTCTTGGGAGTGAGCGCGGTCTTCTTGGTCACGGGGTGTCCTTCGCTGGGGTTGGGAGTAGCTGCTGTTTGACCGTGTACGAGTGCGCTTTGGTGAGTATGAGTGAGCGTCGGCGCCTGGCAGCCGGGCATGCGGACTGGCTTCCATGGAGGGGAATGGGAGTTTGTCCGTCGAATATGTGACCTTTGTGGTGTGGGTGGGGCTCGTTGAGCTTGGGTGAGGGGACTGTGCGGTGCCGGACGGGGGTGACGGGGTGGGTGGTCTGCGGGAGGTGGCGGCGCCGTTCGTGGTGCCCGGCCCTGCCGGGGTGGCCATTCGGGCGCGGCTGCGGGTCTCGGAGACCGACGCGGCGGTGCTGAACGGGGTAGGGGTGTTCCTCGGCGGGCTGGCCGCGGGTGATCTCGCGGCGCGTTCCCGGCAGGGCCTGGGTCACGGCAGTGAGACTTGGGCGACGCGGAAGCGGGAGCTGACGGGGGTCTCCTCGGCCAGGTGGGCGGGCAGTATCACCAAGGCCACGCATGATCAGTGGGCGCTGGCCCGGCGCGGGCAGGCGGCGGAGATGGCGTGGCTGCGCGGGCAGATCACGCGGATCGAGGCCCGGCTGGCGCGTCCGCTGGGGGCGAAGGCGGACCGGCGGGCGGGGCTGGCGAGCGGGTACGGTTCGCGGGCGGAGTGGCATGACAAGTCCCGTCGCATGCACGCGCTGCGGGATCGGCTGGCCGGGGTGGAGGCGCACTGGGAGGCGGGCCGGGTGCACGTGGCGCGCGGCGGCAAGCCCCTCCAGCGCATGCGTCACCACCTGGATGCGGCCGGGCTGAGTCAGGACGCCTGGCGGGAGCGGTGGCGGGCGGCGCGGATGTTCCTGGCCGCGGACGGTGAGTCCGGCAAACGCTTCGGCAACGAGACCCTCCGCGTCACCGACACCGGCCAGCTCTCGGTCAAACTCCCGGCCGCGATGGCCAACCTGGCCAACGCTCCGCACGGCCGGTACCTGCTGAACGCGACCGTCACCTTCCGGCACCGGGGTGAGGAGTGGCTGGACCGCATCGCCTCCGACCGGGCGGCGGCCTACCGCATCCATCACGACGTCCTGCGTGGCCGCTGGTACGTGACCGCCTCCTGGCAGCGCACCCCCGCCTCCGTCCTGCCGCTTCAGGCGGCCCTGGCCCGGGGTGTGGTCGCCGTCGACATGAACGACGACCACCTCGCCGCCTGGCGCCTCGACGTGGACGGCAACCCGGTCGGCGAGCCCCGCCGCTTCTCCTACGACCTCACTGGTAACTCCGCGCACCGGGACGCGCAGATCCGGCACGCCCTGTCCCGGCTGCTGCACCACACCCGCACCACCGGGGCGGCGGCGATCGCCATCGAGGACCTGGACTTCACCGACGGCCGGTGCCGGGAACAGCACGGCCGCAACAAACGCTTCCGCCGCCTCGTCTCCCGTTTCCCCACCGCCCGGTTGAAGGCGCGGCTGGTGGCGATGGCCGCCGAGCAGGACATCGCGATCGTCGCGGTCGACCCGGCGTACACCTCCCGGTGGGGCGCCCAACACTGGCAGCAGCCCCTGACCAGCAACAATCGAAAGGTTTCCCGGCACGATGCGGCTTGCATCGCGATCGGGCGACGCGCCCTCGGGCATCCGATCCGGCGACGGACGGCACCGCCCCCGCACGACCGGAGCGATCGTACGGGGCATCGGACCGCCCAGGCCCGACCGGACACCCGCAGGCGTGAGGAACCCCGCCCCCGCATCCCCGGACCACGGACGAGATCCGTGCCGCCCGGACGCGGAGCGAACGCGGGGGACCAGCGTGCCCAACACCGTTCGGAGCACGCGGCTGAGCAACAGCAGTCCTGGAAACAGGGCTCACTCCCGCTCAGTCCCTAGGAACGGTTCGTCCGGAGTACTCGCCGCTGATCGCGTCCGCGGTGCGGCGCACCTGCGGGAGCAGGGTGAGGAGTTCCTCGGCGGTGACGACGACGTTCGGCGCGGAGACCGACATCGCGGCGGCCACCCGGCCGTCCGCGCCGCGGATGGGGGCGGCGACGCAGTTGATGGACTCCTCGTGGCCGCCGAGGTCGGTGGCCCAGCCCTGTTCGCGCACCACGGCCAGCTCCTTCAGGAAGGCGGCGGCGTTGGGCGTCGAACGGGGCGTGTACAGGGGGTAGTCGAGCTTCTCGGCGAGCGGGCGCCGCTCGGCCTCGGGCAGGTCGGCGAGGAGCAGTTTGGCGACGGCGGCGACGGTGATGGCGACCGGTTTGCCGATGCGCGAGTACATGCGCACGGGGTAGCGGCTCTCCACCTTGTCGATGTAGAGGACCTCGTTCTCCTCGTACACGGCGAGGTGCACGGTGTGCCCGCACCGCTCGTTGAGGCCTACGAGGTGGGGGTGGGCGATCTCGCGGATGTCGAGGTTCTCCATCGCCTCCTGGGCGAGGGCGAACAGGCGGGCGCCGAGGCGGTAGCGCTGGTCGGACTGGCGGTAGACGAGGCCGTGTTCGTGGAGGGTGCGCAGCAGACG
Organism: Streptomyces olivochromogenes; assembly: GCF_021538895.1. GTDB lineage: Bacteria > Actinomycetota > Actinomycetes > Streptomycetales > Streptomycetaceae > Streptomyces > Streptomyces olivochromogenes_A. Next base: position 7,745 of record NZ_JADDRL010000037.1, read on the forward strand.
CAGGGCCGTGGACTTGTGGACGCCGAGCCGGTCGGCGACCTGGCCGAGGTCGGCGGGGCCCTCGGCGAGCAAGGGCAGGATGCTCAGCGCGCGGTCGACGGTCTGACTCATGGGGTGGCTACCTCCTCAGGGGCCTGCGCGGCTTGCGTCCAGCCGGGGCCGAGTCGAAGTCTCCCCCACGCCCGCTCGTCCAGGGCGGCCAGCCGGTCGGCGTGGTCCCGCGACGGCGGGGCGGCGAGGTCGCCGGGGACGGTGAGCGCGGCGGCGGCCATGAGGTGCCCGTGCCGCAGCCGCTGCCGGACGGGCAGTCCGCGCAGGGTGCCGGAGAGGAATCCGGCGGCGAAGGCGTCACCGGCGCCGACCGTGGCCACGACGTCGACGGCGAGGGCCGGTTCGAAGGCGGCCCGACCGTCCTCGCCCGCGAACACCGTCGCCCCCCGCGCCCCCTGCTTCACCACCAGCACCCGTGGCTCGGGCAGCAGCCGGCGGACCGCGGCCGGTCCGCCGGTGACGCCCCAGGCCTGCTCGGCCTCGTCCTCGCCGACGAACACGATGTCGGCGTCCCGGGCCAGCTCCAGCAGGACCCGCACCCCGTCGGCCGCCCGCCACAGCCCCGGCCGGTGGTTGACGTCGAAGGAGACCGTCGGCCGCCCGGCCCGGGGGGCGGCCAGCGCGCGAACCAGTTCACGGCACGGTGCGGAGAGCGCGGCCGTGATGCCGGTCAGATGCAGCACGCGCGCCGCGCGCAGCGCCGTCGGGTCCACGTTCCCGGGCGCCATCGCCGAGGCCGCCGATCCGGCGCGGTAGTACGCCACTTCGTGGTCCTCGGCCGCCCGGTCGCCGGCCGTACGGAAGTAGACGCCCGTGGGCCGCGCCGGATCGCGCCGCACGGACGCCACGTCGACGCCGTACCCCGCGATCGTCTCGACGAGGTGGTCGCCGAAGCCGTCCGTCCCCACCCGGCTCACCCAGCGCGTGCGATGCCCGGCGGCGGCCAGCACGCATGCCACGTTGGACTCGGCACCGCCGATGGCGCGGTCGAAGGACGGTACGTCGGCCAGTCGTCCCGGCCGGGTGGGCAGGAAGGTGACCATGGACTCGCCGAGCGCGGCGACGTCCACGGCGGCGGGGGCGACGGCCGAGTCGTCAGTAGCGTCCAGGATGATGACTCCTGACTCCTGTCGATATCCGGGCCGCGGCGGCTCCGTTGACCCGGTTGTCGGCGAGATGCTAGACACCAGTAAGCGCCACACGCAATGGACGTTGCATATATTGCAACGCGCCTGAGAGGGAGGCTTCATGAGCACCGAAGCGCTCGACCGCCTGGCCGAGGAACGCGTCGACCACCGTTTCAAGGGCCTCCCCCCGGACGCCGACGGCCTGACCGTCGGCGAGCTGGCCGCCGAGCGGCGCAACCTCTTCACCGACGGCTTCACCACGCCCGTCCTCGCGCTGTCCGCCGAGCGCCTGGAGCACAACCTGCGGCTCATGGAGACGTACGCGGCCCGGCACCACCTCGTCTTCGCCCCGCACGGCAAGACCTCCATGGCCCCGCGGCTCTTCCGGCGTCAGATCGAGCACGGCGCCTGGGGCATCACCCTCGCGGTGCCGCACCAGGTGCGGGTGGCGCGGGCGTTCGGGATCGAGCGGGTGTTCCTCGCCAACGAGCTGGTGGACGCGGCGGCGCTGCGCTGGATCTCCGCCGAGCTCGACGCCGACCCGTCCTTCCGTTTCATCTGTTACGTCGACTCCGTGCGCGGGGTGGAACTGATGGACGCGGCGCTGCGCGGCGCCGCCCGCCCGGTGGACGTGGTCGTGGAGCTGGGCGCGGGCGAGGGCGCCCGCACCGGCGTGCGTACCCAGGCGCAGTGCGCGGCGGTCGCGGACGCGGTGGCGGGCACGCGGACGCTGCGCCTGGTGGGCGTCGCGGGGTACGAGGCCCAGGTCCCCGGTGCCTCCGTGGAGTCGGTGGGGGCCTGGCTGCGCCGGCTGACCGGGATCGCCGTGGAGTTCGACAAGGCGGGGCGGTTCGCCGGGGCCGACGAGATCGTCGTCAGTGCGGGCGGCAGCGAGTGGTTCGACGCGGTGGCCGACGTGTTCGCGGAGCTCCCCGAACTCTCCCTGCCGGGGCTGAAGTTGCTGCGTTCGGGCGCGTACGTCTCGCACGACGACGTGCACTACCGCAAGCAGACCCCGTTCAACCGGGTGCCCGAGGAGGGCGCGCTGGAGCCCGCGTTCCGGCTGTGGGCGCAGGTGGTGTCCCGCCCCTCGGCGACCGAGGCGTTCGTCAACGCGGGCAAGCGGGACGCCGCCCACGACCTCGACCTGCCGGTCGCCCAGGTGGTACGCAGGGACGGTGTCGAGCGCCCGGCGGCCGGGATCGAGGTGACCGCCCTGTCCGACCAGCACCTGTGGCTGCGCACCGGTCCGGAGGCGGACATCGAGGTCGGCGACTGGCTGGGCATCGGCCTGTCCCACCCCTGCACGTCCTTCGACAAGTGGCAGCTGATCCCGGTGGCCGAGGCGGACGGGACGGTCGTCGACTACATCCGTACGTTCTTCTAGTCCGTCTTCCAGTCCCTAGGTTCTTCCAGGAGGTCACGGTCGTGGAGCAGCTCGTCGTCCGGGACGCGGACGTGGTGGACGGCAGCGGGGAGCCCTCGTACCGCGCCGATGTCGTGATCGACGGCGGCCGCATCGTCTCGATCGTCAAGGAGGCGGCGGCCGCCGGCTGTCAGCGCCCCCGGGCGATGCGCGAGCTGGACGCCGAGGGCCTGGTCCTCGCCCCCGGCTTCATCGACATGCACGCCCACAGCGACCTGGCGCTGTTGCGCGACCCCGACCACAGCGCCAAGGCCGCGCAGGGCGTGACGCTGGAGGTCCTCGGCCAGGACGGGCTGTCGTACGCGCCGGTCGACGACCGCACCCTCGACGAGGTGCGCCGGGCGATCACCGGCTGGAACGGGTACGGCGAGGACGTCGACTTCGACTGGCGGTCGGTCGGCGAGTACCTGGACCGGCTCGACCGGGGCATCGCCGTGAACGCGGCCTACCTCGTCCCCCAGGGCACGGTCCGGGCGCTGGCCGTCGGCTGGGAGGACCGGGCGGCCACGCCCGAAGAGGTGGACCGGATGCGGCGGTTGGTGGCGGAGGGCCTGGAGCAGGGCGCGGTCGGCATGTCGTCCGGGCTCACCTACACCCCGGGCATGTACGCCGAGGACGCCGAACTCACCGAGCTGTGCCGGGTGGTGGCGTCCTACGGCGGCTACTACTGCCCGCACCACCGCTCGTACGGGGCGGGCGCCCTGGAGGCGTACGCGGAGATGGTGGCGCTGACCCGCGAGGCGGGCTGCCCGCTGCACCTCGCGCACGCCACCATGAACTTCGGCGTCAACGAGGGCCGCGCGCCCCAGCTCCTCGCGCTGCTCGACGACGCGCTCGCCGCCGGGGCCGACATCAGCCTCGACACCTACCCCTACACCCCCGGCTGCACGACCCTGGCCGCGCTGCTGCCAGGCTGGGCGAGCGAGGGCGGCCCGCGGGAGATACTGCGCCGGCTCGCCGACGGGCCGACCGCCGAGCGGATCCGGCACGACCTGGAGGTCGTCGGCTCGGACGGCTGCCACGGGGTGCCGGTGGACTGGGACACGGTCGAGATCTCCGGCGTGAGCGATCCGGCCCTCGCGGACCATGTGGGCCGTACGGTCGAGGAGTCGGCGCTGCGGCACGGCGAGACCCCGTGGGCGACCGCGCGCCGGCTGCTGGTCGAGGACCGGCTGGGCCCGACCGTGCTGCAGCACGTCGGCCACGAGGAGAACGTCCGCGCGATCATGCGGCACCGCACGCACACCGGCGGCTCGGACGGCATCCTGCGGGGCGCCAAGCCGCACCCGCGGGCGTACGGCACCTTCCCGCACTACCTCGGGCACTACGTGCGGGAGTTGGGCGTGCTGTCCCTGGAGGAGTGCGTCGCCCACCTCACCTCGCGTCCCGCGGCCCGGCTGCGCCTGCCGGACCGCGGGCTCGTCCGCGAGGGACACCGCGCCGACCTGGTCCTGTTCGACCCGGAGACGGTCGCGGCGGGGGCCACCTTCGAGCAGCCGCGCGCGCTGCCCTCGGGCATCCCCCACGTCCTGGTCGACGGCCGCTTCGTGATCGAGGACGGGCGTCGGACGGACGTGCTGGCCGGGCGGGCGGTGCGCCGGACTCCCCGGTGACCGCCCGCCCGCCGGGCACTACGGCTTGGGCAGGGTGCAGCCGCTCGCGCTCAGGTCCAGCTTGTTGCCGGTGGTGAAGCAGGCCGGGATGTTGTAGATCTCCTGGGCGTAGTTGATGCCGTAGCGGACGGTCACGTTGCCGTTCGCGTCGACCTCGCACGGGTTGTTGTCCGTGCAGCGCTGGCCGTCCTCGTTGCCGGTGTTGTTGACGGCGACGACCTTGCCGGTGGCGTTGTCGACGACCGGCGATCCCGACGTGCCGCCGATGGTCTTGCAGGCGGAGGTGTAGCGCACCGAGTCCTTCCAGGTCCAGCTGCCCTCCTTGAGGCGGTAGACGAACCCGTCGATGTTGCAGGCGTAGGTCCGCTTCCAGTACCCGGAGACGACCGTGATCGCGGTGCCGGCGGTCGGGTGCGTGTCCTGCACCGTCAGCGGGCTGATCCCGTACGTGCTCTTGATCTGCGCGTACGTGGTGTTGAGCTGGTAGATCGTGACGTCCGTGTCGGTCATCGTCGAGTACACGACCTTGTTGGCGCGCAGGGTCCCGACCCGGGTGGCCGACGCGTTGAGCAGACCGAAGGAGCGGCTGGAGGACTGGCCGACTATGACCTCGCCGGGGTCGGGGAAGCCGGTCTCCAGGCAGTGACCGTTCGTCAGCACCAGCGCCGGGTCGCTGTCCGCGGAGGCGGGGAAGCGGATGACGGAGCCGGAGCAGTTGCTGAGCGAGACGGTGCCGGCGAAGTTGACGGCCCGGAGCCCGGGCGCGGCGCCCTTGGCCTTCGTGGCCGTGCTCTTCGCCGCCGGGGCCGCGCTCGGGGTGGCCGTGGCGGCGGCCGCGGGTGCCATGCCCGCCCCGGTGATCACCAGGGTCGCGAGCGTGGCGAGGAGAGGCTTGTTCATGTGGGGGTCCCCTCTGCAGACGTGAGCGACCGGAGATTTTCCGGCCGCCTGCCGTCTTGTCATGCACATTGTGGGATGGCAGAGGGGTGGCGGCAAGAAGTTGTATGCGGTCCGCAGGGAGCGGATCGTTCTCAACTCACCGCAAATCACTCACCACGATCGTCGCCTTGGACGGCGCGTCAACTACCGCTCAGCCGCCGACCGTTGATGGGACGTATACCCGGGTCCCACTCAGGCGGCGGGGCCCTGCGTATCCGCTCTCTGTGCAGCGGCCTACTGCACGTTGACGGTGACGCGCCACAGTAGGGTGGGCGCAGTGCACATGGGGCCGGGCGGGACGGTCTTGCATTCCCTCGTGGCGGAGAGCGTGGCCGACCCTGATCCGGTTGCTCTGAAGATGCCGAACGCGTCGCCGTTCGGGACGGCGATGCTGGTTGCCTCTGCGAGGACGTTCGAGTCCGAGGATGTGGGCGCGCTCCAGACGAACGGTGTGCTGGACCCGGGCGTAGTGTTGCTCGTCAAGAAGACACTGACGATGTCGCCGGGGTCGACCGTCACCGTCTTGCCGTTGTCGGCAGCGGTGAATCTCAGGACCTGAACTTTGCTCGCAGCGGCTCGCGGAGCAGCCGGCACGGCCGAAGCAGCCGTGACCGAGACCCCCGTTGCAGCCAGAACGAGTCCCATCGCCACAGGGACCGACCGTCGCCCGATGACCTTCACAACCTTCACGATGACTCCTGGTGATAGCCCTACTCTGCGCTAGTCCAATCCCCTCTGGAACCAGCCACCGATGCCTCGACCGGCAACCGTCACCCCATCCGGTGACCACGCCACTCGACCGGGCGGCAGCAGGCTCGAAGGGCCCGCGGTCGGCGCTGGTACGGAAGTCGGGCATGCCGAGGTGGACGGTGGGGTACCGGGCTGCGAGGTCGCGCATGGCGGTGAGCTTCTGCTCGGCGGTGAGGCTCGCCTCGATCGCGGCGACCTCACCGAGCCGGCGCCCAGGTGCCGGACCGCTATGGGCCGGTGGCAGGCCGCCAGGGTTCGACCGCGGTATCTACCGACGACGGAACCTGGACGAGCACTGCTTCGACCGGCTCAAGGGCTTCCGCGGCATTCCCGCCTTGGGCAAGATCCGTTTGAAGACGGACCCTGGTTGTTCAATGCTTTCCGTGGCCCCGCCCGCGTCCGGGCCGGCCACCCTGGTCGCCCTGACCGGCGCTGCTCGCGGAGGCGCTCACCGACGAGCTTCCGGTGGCCGTGGCGGTGGCGGTCGCCGCGGACGACGTCGGCGCCGTGGGCGAAGGGCTGCCCGTCGCGGAGTCGCTCGCCGAGGCCGTCGGGGTCGCGGAGGCGGCGGGAGCCCGTGTCGCACCGTCCGACGGGCCCGTGGCGGACGACTTCGGGCCACCGGGCGCCCCCGGGTCCTCCTTGGTGCTCGAACCGCTGCGCTCGCCCTGCCCCTGCGGCCCGCCCGACGAGGACCCCGAGAAGGCGGACATCCCCGCGATCACGGCGAGGGAGACGGCACCCACGGCACCGGCGGCCATCGCGATCCGGCGCCGCGACGCGGCGCCCCGCCTGCTCCGCGCACGCCGCGCCGCGGCACGGCCCTGTCCCGTCGGCACACCCTCCGGCGGGCCCGCCGGGGCGGCCGGTACGGGAGCCGGCAGGAAGGCCGTCTCGTCCGTCACCCGGGGCAGCTCGCGCGTCTCGTCGTACGCGTTCTGCCACCCGTGCGCGGTCGCCGGATCGGCGTACGTGTCGTACGCGGGCGCCGCCGCGGCCTGCGGGTGGTAGACGTTCGGCGCCACTGCGGGCCCACCGCCCGCGGGACCCGCCGCAGGGGCGCCGTGCGCCTCGTGCGTGCCGTTCGCGTCGTTCACGCCGTCGGCCCCGTTTCCGTGCTGGGGATGGCTGGACATGGCCGGGCATTCTAGGTACGGGAGGGGCTGCTGGGACAGCTACCGGCGATAACAGCCCAAAACGCTTTGTCTCACGTGGTGGAAAACACGGCCCATGGGGCGTTACCGGCCCGTAAGCTCACGGACATGCAGGTGATCCAGTCGACCAAGCTCGCCAACGTCTGTTACGAGATCCGGGGCCCGGTTCTTGAGGAGGCGATGCGGCTTGAGGCGGCCGGCCACCGCATCCTCAAGCTGAACACCGGCAACCCTGCGGCGTTCGGTTTCGAGTGCCCGCCCGAGATCCTGGAGGACATCCTCCGCAACGTCTCGACGGCACACGGCTACGGCGACGCGAAGGGCCTGCTGGCCGCCCGCCGCGCGGTCGTCATGCACAACCAGACCCTCGGCATCGAGACGGACGTCGAGCACGTCTTCATCGGCAACGGCGTCTCCGAGCTGATCGTGATGGCCATGCAGGGCCTGCTGGACGACGGCGACGAGGTCCTCGTACCGGCGCCGGACTACCCGCTGTGGACGGCGGCCGTCTCCCTCTCCGGCGGCACCGCGGTGCACTACCGCTGCGACGAGCAGTCCGACTGGATGCCCGACCTCGCCGACATCGAGCGCAAGGTCACCGACCGCACCAAGGCGCTCGTCATCATCAACCCGAACAACCCGACGGGCGCGGTGTACGACGAGTCGGTGCTCGAGGGCCTGACGGACATCGCCCGCCGCCACAACCTGCTGGTCTGCTCGGACGAGATCTACGACAAGATCCTCTACGACGGCGCCACGCACACCCCGACCGCGGCCGTGGCCCCCGACCTGATGACGCTCACCTTCAACGGCATGTCGAAGGCCTACCGGGTGGCCGGCTACCGGGTCGGCTGGATGTCGATCTCCGGCCCGCGCGCGCACGCCGACTCCTACATCGAGGGTCTGACGATCCTGGCGAACATGCGCCTGTGCGCGAACATGCCGGGCCAGCACGGAGTGGTGGCCGCGCTCAGCGGGCGCCAGTCGATCAACGACCTGGTGCTGCCGGGCGGCCGGCTCAAGGAGCAGCTGGACACCGCCTACGAGCTGCTGACGCAGATCCCGGGCGTGACGTGCGTACGGCCGAAGGGCGCCCTGTACCTCTTCCCGCGCCTGGATCCGAAGGTCTTCAAGATCAAGGACGACCGCCAGATGGTCCTGGACCTGCTGCGCCGGGAGAAGATCATGGTCGTCCAGGGCACCGGCTTCAACTGGCCGGAGCCGGACCACTTCCGGGTCGTGACGCTGCCGACGGTCGGGGACCTGCGGGACGCGGTCACGCGGATCGGCGAATTCCTGGATGGCTACAGCCAGCCGTAGCCGACGGACCACAATCCGTGAACCGGGTCAACTTTAGACGAAATCTAAGCTAGGATGGCTTCCTGTCAGAGCACAGGAGGCCATCTCCCATGTACGAACCGATCCGCAGCAAGTCGGTCCACAGCACCACGATGGCCGGCACCACCCCCGACTTCCCCCACCGGTCGCGCGAGGAGGAGCTGGACATCCAGCTCGCGGGACACCTCGCGGCGCTGCTCGCCGTCACCGACGAGCTGCGCGCGCTCGCGCCGTCCACGGACCTGGACACGGCGGCCGGACGGCTCACCGGGGAGGTGACCCGGCTGCGGGGAGGGCGTACGCCGGTCCGCGCGTCCGGCACCGCGGGCGACCCGCGCGTCGCCGCCCTGCACGAGCGGGCGCACGCCCTCGCAGGCCGCGCCCTCGTCGTCGCGGCGTCCCGCGCCGACACCGCCGCGGCGATCCTGTCGGCGGAGCGCATGGACGCGCATGCCGCCGCACTCGCCGAACCGAAGGAACTGAGCACCACCCACTGACCCCTCAGCCCCGGGGTCCCCTCGACGGCCCCGGTCCGCGTGCACCCGCAGCGACGCGCGGACCGGGCGCCATTTTTTTGTGCGCGCGACACGTACATTCGGGTGGACTGCACCCACCAAGTGCCCGCCAAACAGCGGCCGCAACCGCATCGCCTCGTAACGTCGGCGGAAATCACGGCGGTTCGGACCCCGGCACGCCACCGTCCTTCACTATTCCACGAGATGTGACAAAGTGAAACACTGGCAATTGTTGGCAGGACTCTTCGGTGTGGCCGCAGTCACCACCGGAGTGACATCGTGGGTAGTTCATTCCTACTCGGCAGCGCCTGAGGATTCCAAGGCCTCGCCATCGACGACCCAGAACCTGCAGGATGCCAATACGCTTTTGCAGGCAGGAATTCTGCAGCAGAACAACAACGACTCGGAGGGGGCCGACCGCACTTACCGGCGGGTGCTGGAACTGGACCCGCACAACCAATTCGCCTGGTACAACCTGGGAGTCATCGCACAGGGGGACGGCAGGGTGGTCGATGCCCGTGCCGACTACGAAAAGGCCCTGCAGATCGATCCGGCGTTCCCGTCGGCCCTCTTCAACGAGGCGGTGCTGCTGGAGTCGAGCGAACCCGACCGGGCGGCCGAACTCCTCAAGCGGATCGTCGCCGGCAATCCCAAGGCCGGCACGGCGCATCTGCACCTGGGACGGATCTGGAAGCAGAAGCACCGCGACGACGCAGCCAAGGACGAGTTCCGTCGTGCGGTCGCGGACGATCCCTCACTGCGTTCCCAAGTGCCGGAGGAATTCCGGTGATTCCCGACTCCATGGTTCTCGCAATCCCCTCACCGACATCGAGCCAAGCAGGGAGCAACAGATGACGTCGACGGCGACACCGAGGTTCTCCGTCTTCACCCCCAGCCACCGGCCCCGTTTCCTCGATGAGTGCCTGGCGACCCTGCAGGCGCAGACCTGTCCGGACTGGGAGTGGATCGTCCTGCTCAACAACGGCGCCCGATGGCGGCCGGAGCGCCCCGACGACCGGGTCCGCGTCGAGATCGCGGACGACATCGACGGCGTGGGGGCGGCCAAGCGCAGGGCCTGCGAACTGGCCCGCGGCGAGATCCTGGTGGAACTCGACCACGACGACCTGCTCGTGAAGGCCTGTCTGGCGGAGGTCGGCAAGGCGTTCGACGCGCATCCCGAGGTCGTCTTCGTCTACAGCAACACCGCGCAGATCACCGAGGACGGGAAGCGGGACGAGAGCCGCTTCGACGAGACGTTCGGCTGGCAGTACGAGGACGTGCGGGTCGACGGCCGCAAGTTGCTCCAGGTCATCTCCCTGGCACCGACGCCGCACAACGTCGCCTACATCTGGTACGCGCCCAACCACGTGCGGGCGTTCCGCAAGAAGAGCTACGAGAAGGCCGGCGGGTACGACGCCGCGCGTACGGTCCTCGACGACCAGGACCTGATGTGCCGCCTCTTCCACCTCGGCGACTTCCACCACATCAACCGCTGCCTGTACCTCCAGCGGGTGCACCCGGACAATACCCAGAAGGACCCGGAGATCAACGCGCAGATCCAGCGCGAGACGGTCGCCCTTTACGACAAGTACATCGAGGCCAACGCCCTCGCCTGGACCTACCGGCGCGGGCTGCTCGCCCTCGACCTCGGTGCGGCGCACCGCAAGCCGCCGGGCTATGTGGGCGTGGACCAGCGGCCGGGGAAGGACGTCGACATCGTCGCGACCCTGCCCGAGAAGCTGGACCTGCCCGACGGCTCCGTCGGGCTGATGCGGGCGGTGGACTTCCTGGAGTACGTGCCCACCAAGGTGCCGCTGATCAACGAGCTGTACCGGCTGCTGGCACCCGGTGGCATGCTCCTCACCATGACGCCCAGCTCCGACGGCCGCGGCGCGTACCAGGACCCGACGCACGTCGCCTACTACAACGAGAACTCCTTCTGGTACTACACGGACAACCAGTACCGCACCTTCGTGCCGGATCTGCAGGCCAAGTTCCAGTCGTCGCGGCTGGTCACCTACTTCCCGAGCGACTGGCACTCCAAGAACGACATCTCGTACGTGGTCGCCAACCTCATCGCGATGAAGGACGGCGCCGCACGGTGCGGCGGGAAGCTGCTGGTCTAGGTCCCGCGAGACGGCAGGCGCCCGGTGGACCGTGGGGTTCCACCGGGCGCCTTCGACGTCCGCGGGCCGGAATCACACCGCTTCAGACCCCGACGCGCTGCCTCACCGCGAGGAGTTGCTTCGAGCGCAGGTGGCGTCGTGAGAGCTCCAGGTTCTGGAGCACGCGGTCACGATGTTCGGCGGGCAACTCGTTGCCCGCCAGCAGGCGTTCACAGCAGTCCTCCGCTTCCTCGTACTCCCCCACCCAGTAGGCGGACACCCCGAGTTCGTCGAGCGCGCGCCAGCGGTACCATTCGGGCTCGACGAGCAGGTGGTCCGCCCTCGGATACGGGAGGCTTGCCGCCTGCCGCGCGAACAGGTGGGCGAGCGGCCACCGCTGCCCGTTGAGGCGGCACCAGCGCGCCAGCTCACCGAGCGCCTCGGCGCGTGTGGGGCGGCTCTCGTGCGCACCGAGGTAGCGGTCCATCACCTCGGCCGGCGGCCGCCCCAGCTTCTCGGCCAACTGCGCGCCGAACAGGCGGGCCAAGAAGACCTCCTCGTCCAAGCTGCCCATGCCCGCCCGGCGGTCGTAGGCTTCGATCGCCTTCTCGAACTCACCCACGTTGCCCCAGCTCTGGGCCAGGTAGAACACATAGCGCTCGTTGTCGGGCTCCTTGATCAGTCCCTGCTGGAGGATCTCGACATCTCCCAGGTATTTCTCCCGCAGACTCTTCCCCCTGCTGCGTCCCCCGCCGCCCACGACGACGATGGTGGCGCCCTCCAGGTTCGCGAGGCTGTGCCGCGAACCGCAGTCGAGGTACTCGTGCAGGACACCGACGTACCGCCACGGCAGCCGGGTCGAGACCAGGGCGCGGCGCCGGTGCGTGTAGCTCCCGCTCCTGATGGTGAGCCGGTAGGCGTCGAGAGTCAGCTCGGGCATGGTGGAGCCGGGCTCCATCTCCATCACGTCGTCGGCGTCCATGAAGAGCAGGTAGTCCGCGCTGGCACGAGCGAGTTCGATCGCCTCCGTACGGCTGCCGTCGAACCCTTTCCAGGGCCGCTCGTACAGTTCGCCGGGCAGGTCGCTGTAGACGTCGCGGATGACATCCTGCGTGCCGTCGGTCGAGCCGGTGTCCACGATGACCCAGGTGTCGATCAGGGGCCGTACGGATTCGAGACAACGCCGGATCACCGGAGCCTCGTCCTTGACGATCATGTTGAGACAGACCGTTGACTTCACGGGTCCCATCCAATCCAGCTGATGAAAGCCACGCAAAGAGGCTGGGCCGCAACCATTTTCAGCACTCGTGCATTCGAGTGGTCTGAACGCCCCTCGCGCCTGCCCTACGACGGCACCATCGGGGGCGACTCGTAACGTCGGTGCGGACGACCTGAGAAAGGCCGACTCCATCCGTCCGCCACCTTCCACGAAAAGTGACCCCATGAAACGTACGAGATTGTGGGCAGGGCTCGCCGTGACGGCGGCGGTCGCCACCGGGGTGACCTTCTGGGCGCTTCCGTCCCCGTCGACCGTGCGGTCGGAATCCAAGGCCGCGTCCATGCGGTCGGAATCCAAGGCCCCGTCCACGCCCCAGAACGGCAATCAGGCGAACACGCTGTTGCGGTCCGCACTCGAGAGCATGGCGAAGCAGGACACCCTCGGGGCCGCCCGGGACTACCGGCGTGTACTGGAACTGGATCCGAAGAACAAGTTCGCCTGGTACGGCCTCGGTCTCGTCGGTCAGCAGACCGGCAATCCGGCGGATGCGGTCGCCGCCTATGAGAAGGCTCTGGAGACCGATCCGTCATTCATGTCCGCTCTCTACAGCGAGGCGAATCTACTGAGGTTGAGCGATCCCGACCGGGCGATCAAGCTCTTGAAGCGTGCCGCTGCCGCCGATCCGAAGGCCACCTCGGTCCAGCTGCAACTGGGTTCTCTCCTGGTGGAGCAGCACCGCAAGGGCGAGGCCGAGGACGCGTTCCGGCATGCGGTGGCGGTCGATCGCCGGGTTCTTTCCCAGGTGCCGGAAGAATTCCGGGAGTCCGTGAGCCGGTGAGTACCCGGCGCCCCGGAAGGCGCCCTGCGGACCGTCGGGTTCCGCAGGGCGCCTTCTACGTGTGGCGGGCGCTCGCGCGCGCCGCGGCGGCCAGGTCGGCGAACACGGGTTCCTTCAGGGCGGCCGTCAGCTGGTCGTCCCACCGGGGGAGGGTGGCAAGGCCGGCCCGCAACCAGCTGTCGTGGCCCAGGACACCGAAGGCGGGGCGGGCGGCCGGACGCGGGAACTTGTCCGAGTCGACCGGGCGGATCCGCTCGGGATCGAGACCGCTGAGCCGGAAGGCCTCACGCGCCAGACCGCACCAAGTGGTGCGGTCGCCCGCCGTGCCGTGGTAGATGCCGGCCGGTGCCTGTCCGGTCAGCGCGGCACGGCCGAGGACGGCCAGCTGCCGGGCGAGGGCCCGGGACCAGGTCGGCTGGCCGTGCTGGTCGGCCACCACGTCCAAGGTCTCGTGCCGGGCCGCGAGTTTGAGCATGGTGGTCACGAAGTTCGGGCCGTGCGCGCCGTAGAGCCAGGCGGTGCGCACGACGTAGCCGGCACGGGGCAGCAGTTCGACGACTGCCCGCTCCCCCGCCAGTTTGCTTCGCCCGTACGCGTTGACGGGCCCCGTCGGAGCGTCTTCGGGGTACGGATGACGGGCGTCGCCGGGGAACACGTAGTCGGTGGACACGTGGAGCAGGAGCGCGCCGCTGTCCGCGCAGGCGCGTGCGAGGTGGCGGACGCCCGTGCCGTTCACGGCTGTGGCCGCCGCCTCGGACCGCTCGGCGCCGTCGACGTCCGTCCACGCGGCGCAGTTGACGACCACTCGGTGACCGGCGACGGCGGCGCGGACGGCTGTCGGGTCGGTGATGTCGAGCCTGTCGCGGCTGAGCCCCGTCACCCAGACGTCCGGATCACCGGCGAGCTCGGCCAGCACATCCTGGCCGAGGAGCCCGTGTGCGCCGGTCACCAGCCAGCTCGTGGTCATCGCAGCGCGGCCCTCTCCTTGAGCGGCTCCCACCAGGAGCGGTGTGTGCGGTACCAGGCGACCGTGGCGGCCAGGCCCTCGGTGAAGGACACCTGCGGGACATAGCCGAGGTGCTCGCGGATCTTGCTGTCGTCCAGCGAGTAGCGCAGGTCGTGGCCTTTGCGGTCGGCCACGTACTCGACCCGGTCCCAGCCCGCGCCGACCGCGTCCAGCAACAGGCCGGTGAGCTTGTGGTTGCTCAGCTCGGTCCCGCCACCGATGTTGTAGACCTCCCCGGCCCTGCCGCCGTGCAGGACCAGGTCGATGCCCCGGCAGTGGTCGGAGACGTGTACCCAGTCACGGATGTTGCGGCCGTCTCCGTAGAGGGGGACCGTCTTCCCGTCGATGAGGTTGGTGATGAAGAGCGGGATGACCTTCTCGGGGAACTGGTACGGCCCGTAGTTGTTGGAGCACCGGGTGATCACGACGTCCAGGCCGTGGGTGCGGTGGTAGGCGAGAGCCAGCAGGTCGGAGCCGGCCTTCGACGCGGAGTACGGGGAGTTCGGCGCCAGGGGCCAGCCCTCGGTCCATGCGCCTTCGCCGATCGAGCCGTAGACCTCGTCGGTGGAGACATGGACGAAGCGGCCGACACCGTGCCGGTGGGCCGCGTCCAGGAGCACCTGCGTACCCATCACATTGGTGCGGACGAAGGGTCCGGCCCCGTCGATCGACCGGTCCACGTGCGACTCGGCGGCGAAATGGACCACCGCGTCCTGGCCCGCCATCACCTGGTCGACCACATCCGGGTCGCAGATGTCGCCCCGGACGAAGGTGTAGCCCGGGTGTTCCGCCACCGGTGCGAGATTGGCCTCGACCCCCGAATAGGTGAGTGTGTCGAGGACGGTGATCCGCCCTGTCGGCTCCGAGTTCAGCCGTCGTCGGACGTATTCCGAGCCGATGAATCCAGCCCCGCCGGTTACAAGGACGCGCATAGCTCTCCGATTCTTCCTGCTGCCCGGCGTTTCAGCGCCGGGGCTTCCCTTCCGGTGCCAGGTCGCGGGCACGGGCGCAACGCGGACGGTGCCCGCGAGGCCGAAGCCTCGGGGCACCGTCGCTGATTCCCAGGGGAAGCGGACGGCAGCCGGCGCGCTGCCGTTCGCGTGGGAGTTACGGGGTGATGTCGGCGCAGACCACGTAGGCCGTGACCGTGTTCGGGGGAGCGGGCTCAGGCGCAGTGGGCCCGGTGGGCGCCCTGCCGACCTCCCACGCAACGGGGGTGTCCCCTGAAGCGTTGGGAACGGGCCTGTTGAGCGAGATGTCGGCGCCGGACTCCGAGAAGTACCCGCCGCCGGTGGCGATGTCGCCGGTGTCGCACGAGGCGATCACCGACTGGTCCGGGGGAGCGAAGGTGGCGGTCCTGACGTACGTCTTGATACCCGAGGAACCCTGGGCACCCTGGGCTCCCTGCGCGCCCTGGGCTCCCTGAGCACCCTGGGCTCCCTGAGCACCCTGCGGACCCTGGGCACCCTGAGCACCCTGAGCACCCTGCGGACCCTGGGCTCCCTGAGCACCCTGGGCTCCCTGAGCACCCTGGGCTCCCTGGGCTCCCTGAGCTCCCTGGTTGCCCTGGTTACCCGAGGCACCCTGGGCACCCTGAGCTCCCTGGGCACCCTGGGCACCCTGGGCACCCTGGGCTCCCTGCGCACCCTGGTTGCCCTGGTGGCCCTGGGCACCCTGCGCACCCTGGGCACCCTGCGCACCCTGCGCACCCTGGGCGCCCTGCGCACCCTGGTTGCCCTGGTGACCCTGGGCACCCTGCGCACCCTGGGCTCCCTGCGCACCCTGGGCTCCCTGCGCACCCTGGTTGCCCTCGGCACCCTGCGCACCCTGGGCTCCCTGAGCACCCTGGGCGCCCTGCGCACCCTGGTGGCCCTTCTTGCCCTGCGGACCCTGCGGACCCTGCGGACCCTGCGGACCCTGCTTGCCAGGCTTGCCGTCATGACCGTCGTGGCCCGGCTTGCCCGGCTTGCCCGCGGGGCCTTGGGGACCCCGGTCGCCGCTCTTGCCGTCGTCGTAGCCGTACGGACTGGGGTCCGCATGGGTCGCGGCGTTGCCGACGTTCGACCTGTGAATGGCGTCGGCGATGGCGACCGTGTTCGGTACAACGTTGAGCATCACCGCAAGAGCGCCCGCCGACATCATCGTGGCGGTCCTCAGACGTGAGCTTCGGATCGTTCTACGGTTCAAGAGAACCTTCCTCAGAATCTGGGGTCAAACCGCAAGCGCGCGCAGTCGTTGCGCATGATTCGCATGCGAGTCACGCCGCCTTGGGGCCACGGACAAAACCATTCTTAAACTCACGACAATGACATGGTCAGGGTTTGACGGCATGTCACCATGAGGATCACCCGAGCGGGCTCAATGGCGTCTGCGATATGCCAGACAGTCTCCGAACGAAGGCAACAGGCCTTTTCGCTCGGCCTCCTCCAGTGTGGGCGCCGCCGCATCCTTTCGGGAAAGCAACGGCGTGAGGTCTTCGGGCCAGGCGATGGCCAGCGCCGGATCGAGCGGGTCGATTCCGAATTCACGTTCCGGCGCGTATCCCTCCGAACAGAGGTACACCACAGTGGAGTTGTCCTCCAGCGCCATGAAGGCGTGCCCCAGGCCTTCGGAGAGGTAGACGCAACGGTGCGTCGTGTCGTCGAGCCGGACGGCCTCCCAGGTCCCGAACGTCGGAGAGCCGGTGCGGAGGTCGACGATCACATCGAGCACGGCGCCGCCGACACAGGTGACGTACTTGGCCTGACCGGGCGGGACCGATGCGTAGTGAACACCTCGGAGAGTTCCGAGGGCGGAGCGGGAGCAATTGGCTTGCGCGAGCCGCAACCGCCGATCGGTGGATTCATGGAATTTTTCATCCTTGAACCACTCATGAAAGCGGCCCCGGTCGTCCGCGAATACCCTGGGCGTTTCCACCCAGGCTCCTTCGATGCCCAGTGGTCTCATGTGAGTGCTCCGTGACGCGTTCCGCTTCCTCTTTGCGGCATGAGGACATGACGGGAATCCTCCAGCAGACCCATCAGATAGTGGCCGTATCCGCTCTTGAGCAGCGGCTCGGCGAGTTCCCGGAGTTGCTCGTCGTCGATCAGACCGGCCCGCCAGACCGCCTCCTCGACGCAGCCGATCTTGAAGCCCTGGCGCTCCTCGATCACCCGAACGAACTCCGCGGCCTGAACCATCGAGGTGAAGGTCCCGGTGTCGAGCCAGGCCGTACCTCGGTCGAGTCGGGTGACGTGCAGCGACCCGGCCTCCAGATAGGCCCTGTTGAGGTCCGAGATCTCCAACTCGCCCCGGGGACTGGGTCGCAGACCTCGGGCGATGTCCACGACGTGACGGTCGTAGAAGTAGAGGCCGGGTACGGCGTAGCGGGACTTCGGCCGGGCCGGCTTCTCCTCGATGGACAACGCCCGGCCCGACTCGTCGAACTCCACGACGCCATAGGCCGAGGGGTTGGCGACCGGATAGGCGAACACCCTGCCGCCCTCGATGTCGCCGTCATGGTGGGCCAGGCGGGTGCCGAGGCCGCTTCCGTGGAAGATGTTGTCGCCCAGGATCAGGGCCACGGGCTCGCCGCCGATGAAATCGGCCCCCAACAGGAAGGCCTGGGCGATGCCCTCCGGGTGTTCCTGGGCCACGTACTCCAGCCGCAGGCCCAGTTGACCGCCGTCGCCGAGCAAACGACGGAACTGATACTGGTCTTCAGGGGTGGTGATGATCAGGATGTCCCGAATACCCGCCATCACCAATGTGGAAAGCGGGTAATAGACCATCGGTTTGTCGAAAACCGGCAGCAGTTGCTTGGACACCGAGCGGGTCAGCGGCCACAGTCGCGAGCCGGTACCTCCGGCCAGGAGAATTCCGCGCATGGCAGCACCATAGGCGAATTACCCATAAATGCCGGTTTGTTACACGCCACCTCAGGGCGTTTCGGACATACTGTTCGCCGTCGCGCCCGGATGCCGTCCGCAGGCGCGATCGAGCGCGACCTGAACGGAGTCCGGAATGCTCGACACTGCCGCCGAGGAACCGCGTCGGAGCACGGCCGATCCCATGGTGATGACGCTGGCCGCCTACACGATGGTGGTGATGGCGGTCTCGGTCCGCATCCTCCTGCTCCCCAGCGAGTCGGGGGACTACGTCACCTTCCTTGCGCCCTGGTACTGGCACATCGTGAGCCACGGCGGGTTCCCGGCTCTCGCCGACCCCGGCTTCTCCGACTACAACGTCCCCTACCTCTACCTGCTGGCCGCACTGACCTACCTGCCAGTCCCCCCACTGGTGGGCATCAAGTGGATCTCGATCCTGTTCGACCTGGCGCTGGCGTACTACAGCTTCCGGATCGTGGCCGTGCTCCGGCCCACGCAGCGCTGGGCGGCCGTCGGCGCCGCCGCGGCGGTGCTCTTCCTGCCCACCGTCGTCACGAACAGCGGTTGGTGGGGGCAGTGCGACGCCATCTACGTGGCCTTCCTGGTCGGTGCGATCTACCACGTGCTGCGCCACCGGCCGTGGTGGGCGTGCGCGTTCTTCGGGCTCGCCCTGGCGTTCAAGTTCCAGGCCGTCTTCCTCTTCCCCTTCCTGCTCGTACTGGTGCTGGTGGGACGGGTGCCGTGGCGGTGCCTGCTCGCCATTCCCGCGACGTATCTCGTACTCGATGTCCCGGCCCTGCTGCTCGGCGCCGACCCCGGTCCGCTGCTGACGGTCTACTCCCGGCAGACGGGCACGTATCCCGCCCTCAGCATCAATGCGCCGTCCGTGTACGAGTTCGTGTCGGTGCCTGGTGACACCAGCGGCGTGCGCAGCGCGGGCATCGTGATCGCGGGAGTCCTCGTGTCGCTCCTGATCGGACTGTCCGTGTGGGCACTGCGGCGCGGCCGACGCGGTGTACCGCACTCCGGATCCGGCGTACCGGGACTCACGGACACCCGGATCGTGCTGCTCGCCGCCTGCTCCTCGGTCGTGGTGCCGTTCCTGCTGCCCTCGATGCACGAGCGGTACTTCTACGCGGCGGACGTGCTCAGCGTGGTGGCCGCGTTCCAGCTGCCCCGTCAGCTCTGGTACGTGCCACTGCTGGTGCAACTGGCATCGTTCGGCAGCTACCTGTACTGCTGCGTCTCACCAGCCATGACTCCCTATCTGTCGATGCCCGCGCACGCCGCGCTGATGCTCCTCGCACTGATCGCTCTGCTCCGGACGACGATCCACGAGTTCCGTCACGGAAACCAAACACCGAGCGTGCCCCCTCAGGCCGTCGCCGACAGGAACTCGGTCGAGCCGGCTTCGGCCTAGCACTTCGCGTACCGGGTTCCCACCGCAATGCACAGGAGATCCTGATGGTAGCCACCGCTCCGCCGCCCCTACCGCTCGAAGAGATCCGGGGTGCGGCGGCGGCCGAACCGAGGAGACACCGGACACGGCTGCTGCTGTGGCCCTTCGTCCTCACCCTCGGCGTGACCGGCTACGGCCTGACCGCTCCCGCGCTGGGGCGCGACGAGCTGATCACCTGGGACGTGGTGACCCGCGACACGGGACACATCCTTGCCACTCTGCACAATGTCGACGCCGTACACGGCACGTATTACCTGCTGCTGCACCTGTGGGTGAGCCTTTTCGGTGACTCCGTCATTTCCATGCGGCTTCCCTCGGTTCTCGCCGCGTCCGGAGCCGCGTCCGTCGTGAGTCTCATCGGGAACCGGCTCTTCGGTTCGCGAGCCGGAATTCTCGCCGGAATTCTCTTCGCGCTCGTTCCGGCCGTGAGCCGATACGCCCAGGAGGCACGCAGCTACGCCCTTGTGATCCTCCTCGCGGCACTCGCGACCCTCCTGCTGCTCCGGGTGCTCGACCGCCCTCGCAACCCGAGGCGCTGGGCCGCGTACGCACTCACGCTGGTCGGCCTCGGTCTGCTCCACGTGATCGCGCTGTCCGTCGTGGCGGCCCACGCCTGCATGCTCGCGGCCCACGCACGGCGTGACCGCTCCCTGTGGTGGAAGTCCGCCCTCGCCCTCCTGGCCGTCGCCGCCTGTCTCGCCCCCGTCGTCCTGCTCGGCCGCTCCCAGGTCAACATCCAGCTGTGGTGGGTTCCGGTGCCCAACGGGTGGGCGCTCCTCACCATCTGGCAGGATATTTTCGCCTCCGGAGCGTGCGCCGGAGCACTGATCGCCTTCGCTGCCCTGGCTCGCTCGTCGCACCGGGCCGCTCCGCTCCTGTGCGCCGTCTGGGCCGTCCTGCCTCCCGTGCTCGTGTGGCTCGCCTCCCAGGGCGACATCTCCTACTTCCGCCCCGCGTACCTGCTGTTCGCCATCCCTGCCTGGGCCCTTCTCGCCGGCGCCGGCCTCAGCGCGGCCTGTCACTCCTGGAAGGCCGCAACGGCCGTCCTCATGGTGCTGGCCGTCCTCAACCTGTTCGACCAGAGACAAGTGCGACAGCCCTTCGACCACGACGGCCCGATCATGCAGGCCCCCCTCGACTACAGGTCCGCGGCGGACCTGATCAGGAAGCACTACCGGCCCGGCGACGCCGTCGTCTACGACCGCGAGCACTCGTGGAAGATCGACGCCGGAGTCCAGTACTACCTGCCCCGCGACCTCAAGATGCGCGACGTGTTCCTGCAGAGGGCTCCGAGGCAGATCAACCAGATCGACTCGGTCGACTGCCCCCTGCCGGACCGGTGCCTGAAGGACGAGCAGCGCATCTGGCTTCTGGGCCACGGCGCCGACCCCGACCCGTTCAACGCCATCAACCAGGGCCAGGCCTCCGTCCTGCGGAACCGGTACTCGCCGGCCTGGAGCCGATCGATGGCGGGGATGACCGTCACCCTGCTCGTCCGCAGGGCCACGAACTGACCTTCCGATGCAGAGCGGCGGAGCCGATCAGGACGCCGAAGACTTCAGATCCGTCTCGAGTACCTGGTCCGAGCCGTCGGGCTGGGTGCCGTTGTGGTCCGAGTTGCACGTGAACACCCACAGCGTGTTCCGGCCCGGAACCTTGACGACGGTACGAAGACGGCCGTACTGGTTCGTGTAGTACGCCACCGGGGTGCCGACGCCGGTTCCGCTGACCGGGATGCGCCACAGGCGCATGCCGCGCAGGCTCGCCATGTACAGACTGCCGTCGGCGTAGACGAGGCCGCTCGGCGATGCCTCGGTGACGGCCCAGGTGGCCTTGGGGTTCGTCATCCCCGGCGTGTCACAGGGCCCAGTACAGGTGGGCCAGCCGTAGTTCTTGCCGGGTTCGATGAGGTTGAGCTCGTCGTTGGATTCCGGGCCGATCTCGGACGCCCAGAGGCGGCCCTCCGGGTCGAAGGCCAGACCCTCGGGGTTGCGGTGACCGTAGGAGTAGACGTACGTCCCGAAGGGGTTGCCCGGCGCGGGCTTGCCCTCGACGGTCAGCCTCAGGATCTTTCCGTTGAGGGAGTTCTTGTCCTGCGCGAGTTCCTGGTGCTCCGAGTCCCCGGTCGCCGCGTAGAGGTAACCGTCCGGGCCGAAGACCAGGCGGCCGCCGTTGTGCCAGTCCGCCCGCGCGATGCCGCTGAGCAGCACGTGGTAGTCGCCGAGGGCGGACCCGTCGTAGGTCATCCGGGCGATCCGGTTGCCCTCGGACGCCGAGTGGAACAGGTAGATGTAGTGGTCCTGCTGCCAATGGGGCGAGACGGCGATGCCCAGCAGACCGTCCTCCTGCTTGGTGGTCACCGTCTCCGGCACGGTTCCCACGAGGATCTTTGCACCGGACTGGGTGAGCCTGAAGATCTTGAACGTCTCGGCCTCGTTGACCAGCGCGGAGCCGTCCGGGAGCCAACTGACGCCCCAGGGTGTGGTCCAGCCGGTCGAGATCGTCCTGGCGGTGCCGGGTTCCGAGGACGCACGAGACGCCGCCAGCAGGGACGCGCTGCTTCCGGGCTCGGCAAGGACAAGCAGCCCTGCGGCCATGGCGGCGACGGCGGTCGCCGCGCGCAGCGGTCTCCTCCGCGACGTTCCGCGGGCCATCGTGACAGTGGGCACGTCGCGTCCTCCTGGCTGAACCGGCATGTTCACCCGGAGCGTAGGTGGGCCTCGCGGGACGAAGGCTCGGACAGGCCCGACGGGTCACCCGTGCAGCCGTCTCCGGTTGCCCGGCCTCCGGTGACTCCGGATGCTGGTGAGGACCTCACCGTCCACCGGAAGGAGAGGAATCATGCCGAACGAAGTCAGGGAACCCACGGGCGGACCCGATCGCGGAGCCCACACCGAAGCGGCCCCTCGCACCGTCGAGACGACCTGGGAACGGCCCGACTACGTAGTCGTCGACACGGCTCTCGAAGTCACCGCGTACTCGCTGGCCACCCGCTAGCGAGGTCACCGACCCGACCCTGAGGGCGCCGACCGCCCTCGGGGTCGCACGGCGGTGCACGCCGACGTATCAGGACGCCGGACCGGCATGGCATCGAGGTGGCCGCCGGCGGAACGGAGATCACACCATGCCGACTGCGGCGGCCCTGCGGCCTTGGGGAAGCGCGGAGTTCGAGCAAAGGCTGCGGGGCGTGGCCGAAGAGCGCTACCACGACCGTCATCCGTTCAACATCCGCATGCACGAAGGCCGGCTCAGCCCGACGCAGCTGCGGTGCTGGATCACCAACCGTTTCCACTACCAGCGGAACATTCCGGTTAAGGACGCCCTCATCACCGCCAAGTTCGATTCCCCGGACCTGCGGCGCATGTGGCTGCGCAGGATCGAGGACCACGACGGACGCGAGCCGGGCGAAGGCGGCATCGAGCGGTGGCTGCGGCTGGGCGAGGCCGCCGGCCTGGACCGGGCCGCGCTGCTGTCCGGCGCGGACGTACTGCCCGGCGTGCGGCTCGCCGTGGACGGATACGTCAACTTCTGCCGCCTGCGGTCACCACTGGAAGCGGTGGCCGCCTCACTGACCGAACTGTCCGCTCCGGACCTCATGCGGCGGCGTATCGAGGCCTTCGAGCGGCACTATCCCTGGATCGACGCCGACGGCCTCGCCTATTTCCGGGCACGCGTCCGGCAGGGCCGGCGGGACAGCGGGGAAGCATTGCGCCTGGTCCTGCGGTGGGCGCGCAGCGGGGCCGAACAGGAGCGGGCGGTGGCGGCACTCGCCTTCAAATGCGACGTGTTGTGGTCGCTGCTGGACGCCGTGGCCGGACAGGAGACCCGCCCGTGACGGCGGGGGCCGCGCCGAACTGGCGCCCCAGGCTCTCGCCGGCCGTGGTACTGCGGCACGACCGGGTGCGTGGCACCGATCTGCTGGTCATGCCGGAGCGCGTGGTGGTACTGACCGGGCAGGCCGGCACCGTCCTCGGGCTGTGCGACGGCGCGCGCGACGTCCGGCGGATCATCGGTGAGCTCGGAACACGCTTTCCCGGTGCCCCGGTGGCCACCGATGTGCCGGCGTTCCTCGACCGGATGCGGGCCGAGGGCTGGCTGCGGTGAACGGCGTCGCAAGGCCCTGGGCCCTGCTCGCCGAGCTGACGCACGCCTGCCCGTTGCGTTGTCCGTACTGCTCCAATCCGCTGGAGCTCACGCGCCGCTCGCGCGAGTTGACCACGGACCGCTGGGTGGACGTGATGCGGCAGGCCGGAGACCTGGGCGTGGTGAGCACCCATCTCTCCGGCGGGGAGCCTCTGTTGAAGGACGGCCTGGAAACCATCGTCGCGGCGGCGGACTCGGCGGGCATCCACACCCAGCTCGTCACCAGTGGGCTGGGGCTGGACCAGGCCCGGCTGGACGGTCTCCTGACGGCCGGACTGCGCAGCGTCCAACTGTCGGTGCAGCACGCGGACCCGGGCTCTTCCGACCGGATCGCCGGTCGCCGGTCGTTCGCGGCGAAGGAGCACGCGGCGGCGCTGGTCCGGCAGACAGGGATTCCCCTGGGGGTCAATGTCGTTCTGCACCACGACAACCTCGACGAGATCGACGCCCTGGTACGTCTGGCGCTGTCGTGGGGCGCGGACCGCATCGAGTTGGCCAACACGCAGTTCTACGGCTGGGCCCTGCGCAATCGGGCCGCGCTCATGCCCCGCGTCGAGCAACTGCGCCAGGCGTCGCGGGCCGTGGAGCGGTGGCGGAAGCGGCTGGCGGGCCGCACCGAACTCGTGTGGGTGGCACCCGACTACGTGGCGGGGGTCGCCAAACCGTGCATGGGCGGATGGGGAGCGGTCTCGCTCACGGTCACACCCGACGGCACGGTGCTGCCCTGTCCGGCCGCGGCGACGCTGCCCGGCATCGACCCGCCGAATGTCGCAGACCGGCCGCTCGCATGGATCTGGGAGCACTCCGGCGCCTTCAACCGGTACCGCGGCACCGACTGGATGCGCGAACCGTGCCGCGGCTGTCCCCACCGTGACGAGGACTTCGGCGGCTGCCGCTGCCAGGCCTTCGCCCTCACCGGCGACGCCGCCCGCACCGACCCGGCGTGCCGGCTGTCTCCGGACCACGGCCTCGTGGAAGAGGCCGTGTTCACGGAGGCAGGCAGACCGGGCTACGAGTACCGGACCTACGCCGACCGCGAGCCTCGCCGGTGATCTCTCCGGCCTGTCACGGCAACCACCCCGGGCCGTTCTAGCCGCCGACGGAGTCCTGCCCGCGTCGCGGCCCCGGCCAGGCGAGGCTCGCCGTGGGGGCGACGGCCGCGCCGGTGTCCTCGCCGATGTAGTAGGTCGGGCGTTGCTGCATGGCCGTGTAGACGCGGCCGATGTACTCGCCGAGCACGCCCAGGCAGATGAGCTGGACGGAGCCGATGAAGAGCACGGCGATGATCAGGGAGGTCCAGCCGGGGGCGGTGTCGCCCGCCGTGTACGCGGCCAGCGTGTACACCAGCACGCCGAGACAGACCAGGAAGGCGAAGGTGCCCAGCCAGATGGCCAGGCGCAACGGGGCGACGGAGAAGCCGACGATGCTGTCGAGCGCCAGCAGGACCATCTTGCGCAGAGGGTACTTGGTCTCACCGGCGACGCGTTCTTCGCGGTGGTAGGTGACCTCTCCGCTGGGGAAGCCGAGCCACGGCACGAGGAGCCGGTACACCTGCGGCTGGTCAGGCAGGGCTTTCAGGGCGTCGAGCACGTTGCGTGACAGGAGACGGAAGTCGCCCGCCTGGGCCGGCACGTGGTTGCCGACCAGGCGGCGCATGAGCCAGTAGTAGACCCCCGCCGTACGGCGCTTGAAGCCGGTGTCGGTGGAGCGGTTGGCGCGCACCCCATAGACGATGTCCAGCTTCCGGGAGCGGGCCAGGGCGAGCATCTCGGGGATCTTCTCCGGGGGGTCCTGGAGATCGGCGTCGAGGCTCGCGGCGTAGTGACCGCGGGCGTGGTGCAACCCGGCGGTCAGCGCGGCCTGGTGTCCGCTGTTGCGGCGCAGTCGCACCAGTCGCAGCTGCGGCCAGGTGGCCCGCAGTTCCGTCAGCAGGTGGGCCGTCCTGTCCTTGGACCCGTCGTCCACCGCGACGACCTCGTACGGCTCGCCCGTGCCGTCCAGCACCGGCCGCAGCCGCCCGACCAGCGCCGGCAACGCCTCTTCCTCGTTGAACATCGGGATCACGACCGACAACTCAACCGCCGACTCGATCTGGTCGGTCGGGTCATGGAGCACATCAATCATTCGGAGATGCCAGCCCATTCTGGAGCGGGGCGGCGCAATCAGGCGCCCGTTTTGCTCACATAAGGTACTGTCTGACGCTGTCTCAGTGCGCACAGACACACGTCCTCGAACCCCGGGTGCCGTAATCCATGCCGAACCTCACCGAGCCCGCCACCGCCTCCGACGTACCCGAGGCCGGGTTCGCCCGGCAGCTTCCGGTGTTCGCGATCATCGGCCTGGTGTCCACCGCCGCCTATCTGGGCCTGTACGTGGCACTTCGGCCGGTGCTCGACGCCCAGCCCGCCAACCTGGTCGCGCTCCTGGTCACGGCCGTGGCCAACACCGCGGCCAACCGCCGGTTCACCTTCCGGGTGCGCGGCGCGGAGGGGGCCGCCCGGCATCAACTGCAAGGGCTGGTGGCCTTCTTCGCCGGACTCGCGCTCAGCGGAGGGGCCCTCGCCGTGGTGCACCGGACTCTGCCCGACGCGCCGGAGGTGGAGGTCGGCGCACTGATCGTGGCCAATGCGGCCGCGACGGCGCTGCGCTTCGTGCTGCTGCGGCTGTGGGTGTTCCGGGGGCCTTGAGTCCCCGGGCCGCCGGAAAAGGCGAATGGCCTGTCGCCGTGTCTTCCCGTCGGGGCGGACGGGAGCGCGGCGACAGGCCTGGGCCCCGCACCTCGTTGTGCGGGACCTCGCCGGTCCGGGAGGACTGCACCGCGGCCGGCCGTGACGATCGCTGGTCAGGGCATCCGAAGACCGGCCGCGGAGTCTTTCTTTCGTGCGGACCTCAGCCCAGGCGCTGCACCAGCGCGTGGTACTGGTCCCACAGCTCCTTCGGGGTGTGGTCGCCGAACGTGTTGAGGTGGTCGGGGACGAGCGCCGCCTCCTCGCGCCAGACCTCCGTGTCGACCGTGAGCAGGAAGTCCAGGTCGGAGTCGGCGAGTTCGAGACCCTTGGTGTCGAGGGCCGCCTTGGCCGGCAGGATGCCGATGGGGGTCTCCACACCCTCGGCCTTGCCGTCGAGACGCTCCACGATCCACTTCAGGACGCGGCTGTTCTCACCGAAGCCCGGCCAGACGAACTTGCCCTGGTCGTTCTTGCGGAACCAGTTGACGTAGTAGATCTTCGGCAGCTTGGACTGGTCCTTGCCCTTGGCCACGTCGATCCAGTGGGCCATGTAGTCGCCCATGTTGTAGCCGCAGAAGGGCAGCATCGCGAAGGGGTCGCGGCGCAGCTCGCCGACCTTGCCCTCGGCGGCGGCGGTCTTCTCGGAGGCGACGTTGGCGCCCAGGAAGACGCCGTGGTTCCAGTCGAAGGACTCCGTCACCAGCGGCACCGCGCTGGCGCGGCGGCCGCCGAAGAGGATCGCCGAGATCGGCACACCCTTCGGGTCCTCCCACTCCGGCGCGATGATCGGGCACTGGGCGGCGGGGACCGTGAAGCGGGCGTTGGGGTGGGCGGCCGGGCTGTCGGACCGAGGCGTCCAGTCGTTGCCCTTCCAGTCCGTCAGGTGGGCCGGAGTCTCCTCCGTCATGCCCTCCCACCAGATGTCGTTGTCGTCGGTGAGCGCGACGTTGGTGAAGACCGCGTTGCCCCACAGCGTCTTCATCGCGTTGGCGTTGGTGTGCTCACCGGTGCCGGGCGCGACGCCGAAGAAGCCGGCCTCGGGGTTGATCGCGTACAGGCGGCCGTCCTCGCCGAAGCGCATCCAGGCGATGTCGTCGCCGATGGTCTCCACGGTCCAGCCGGAGATCGTCGGCTCCAGCATGGCGAGGTTGGTCTTGCCGCAGGCGGACGGGAAGGCCGCGGCGACGTACTTGGACTCGCCCTGCGGCGGGGTCAGCTTGAGGATCAGCATGTGCTCGGCGAGCCAGCCCTCGTCACGCGCCATGACGGAGGCGATGCGCAGGGCGTAGCACTTCTTGCCGAGCAGGGCGTTGCCGCCGTAGCCGGATCCGTAGGACCAGATCTCGCGGCTCTCCGGGAAGTGGGAGATGTACTTGGTCTGGTTGCACGGCCACGGGACGTCCTCCTGGCCCTCCTCCAGGGGGGCGCCGAGCGTGTGGACGGCCTTCACGAAGAAGCCGTCGTCGCCCAGCTCGTCCAGGACCGCCTGACCCATGCGCGTCATCGTCCGCATCGACACGGCCACGTAGGCGGAGTCCGTGATCTCCACGCCGAGCGCGGAGAGCGGGGAGCCCAGCGGGCCCATGCAGAACGGCACGACGTACATCGTGCGGCCCCGCATCGAGCCACGGAACAGGCCCTGCTCGCCCTGGAAGATCTCCCGCATCTCGGCGGGCGCCTTCCAGTGGTTGGTCGGACCCGCGTCCTGCTCCTTCTCGGAGCATATGAAGGTCCGGTCCTCGACGCGCGCGACGTCGGTCGGGTCGGAGGCGGCGTAGTAGGAGTGGGGGCGCTTGACCGGGTCCAGCTTCTTGAAGGTGCCCTTGCTGACGAGCTCCTCCGCGAGGCGCTCGTATTCGGCCTCGGATCCGTCACACCAGACCACGTTGTCCGGCTGGGTCAGTTCGACGATCTCGTTGACCCACGAGATCAGTTCCTGGTGGTTGGTGGGGATGACGGGGGGAGCCGCGTTGTCGCGCGCCACGATTGCTCCTAAATGAGGGATTTTGTCCTTTGTTGCCCCGTGGGGGCCGCGGCCCGGACGCTTCGTAGCCGCTCATCCGGTGCCGACCGCACTCATTTGATCATCCGATGGTAGTGCGCATATGTCCAGAGCGCATCACAGGTGAGCGACGTGAGGAAGACCACGGTTTTCGGCTTGTCCCGCGTTTCTTTGCGTGCACGTGAAGTTCGACTGAGGGACTCTTTGCGTACGGCCCTGGAGCCGCCGTGAGACGATGGCCACTCCGGGCACGCCATCGGCCGGGACTGGTACGTAACTTACGGTTCCGTAGGTACGATTCCGGTCATGACTGCGTCCGCTCCCGACGCGCCCATGGAACCGCCGGCCGCCGGCCGCGGTCCCGTCGCGCTCTCCTTGCCGCACCCGGTCAAGCCGAAGCTCCGCGGCTGGCTGCATCTCGGCATGTTCCCGGCGGTACTCGTCGCCGGCCTGATCCTCACCGCCCTCGCCGACTCCCCGCGCGGTCGCGTGGCCTGCGGCGTCTACGTCCTGACGGCGTGCCTGCTGTTCGGCGTGAGCGCGCTGTACCACCGGGGCAATTGGAGTCCGCGCATGGACGGCATACTGCGCAGACTCGACCACGCCAACATCTTCCTGATCATCGCGGGCACCTACACGCCGCTGACCATGCTGCTCCTGCCCGGCGCCAAGGGGCAGTGGCTGCTGTGGGGCATCTGGGCGGCCGCGGCCGCCGGCATCGTCTTCCGTGTCTTCTGGGTGGGCGCCCCACGCTGGCTCTACACCCCCTGCTACCTGGCCATGGGCTGGGCGGCCGTCTTCTTCCTGCCGGACTTCATGCGCTCCGGCGGCATCGCGGTCCTGGTCCTGGTGATCGTGGGCGGCCTCCTCTACAGCGCGGGCGGAGTGATCTACGGGATCAAGCGCCCCAATCCCTCACCGCGCTGGTTCGGCTTCCACGAGGTGTTCCACTCCTTCACCCTCGCCGCCTTCGTCGTCCACTACGTCGGCATCTCCCTGGTGGCGTACCAGCACGCGTAACCGCCTCCCCCGACCACCGGCCACGGCTCATCCGAGCCGTGGCCATTTTCGTATGCGTTGACAGTAGCTCGATTTTGAGAGTTACTTTCATTTCATGGCTACTGTCATTCCCTCCCAGGAGACGCGGCGCGACCCCCGCCGCTGGTGGGCCCTCGGGGCCCTGGTCGCGAGCATGCTGGTGCTCGGCTTCGACATGACGATCCTCAACGTGGCGCTGCCGACCATGGCGGAGCAGCTCGGCGCGACCACCGGCCAGCAGCAGTGGATGGCCGACGCGTACGTCGTCGTGTTCGCCGCGCTGATGCTCCCCGCGGGCCTGCTCGGCGACCGGTTCGGGCGGCGCCGGATGCTCATCACCGGCCTCGGGATCTTCCTCGCCGGTTCCCTGGTCGGCATCCTGGCCGACGACGTGAACTGGGTGATCGCCGCCCGCGCGGTGATGGGCGTCGGCGCCGCGCTGGTCATGCCGCTCGCGCTGTCCGTGCTGCCCTCGCTGTTCGGGCCGGACGAGCGCACCCGGGCCGTCGGCATCATCTCGGCCGCCTCGGCGCTCGGCCTGCCGCTCGGCCCGATCATCGGCGGCTTCCTGCTGAACCACTTCTGGTGGGGCTCGGTCTTCCTGGTCAACGTCCCGATGGTGGCCATCGGCGTCGCGGCCTGCGTCCTCCTGCTGCCCGAGACCCGGGACCCTGCCTCCCCGAAGGTGGACGTCCTCTCCACCGTGCTCACCGCGTCCGGGCTGGCCGCCCTCATCTACGCGATCATCGAGGCGCCCGGGCGCGGCTGGGGCGACGCCCGGGTACTGGCCTTCTTCGCCACGGCCGTCGTCCTGCTCACCGGGCTGGTCCTGCGCGAGCGCCGGGCCCTGCGGCCCATGCTCGACATGGGGCTGCTCGCCCAGCGCGGCTTCCTGCTCAACACCGTCGCCGCGACCCTGGTGATGTTCGTGCTGTCCGGCCTGATGTTCGTCCTGCCGCCCTACCTCCAGGCCGTCCTCGGCCATGACGCCCTCGGCACTGGGGTGCGTCTGCTGCCGATGATGGGCGGACTGATGATCGCCGCCCGGGGAGCCCAGCCGGTCGTCGCGCGCTTCGGGCCCCGCGCCGTCGTCAGCGCCGGCCTGGTCGTCCTCGCCTTCGCCGCCCTGCTCGGCAGCCGTACGACCGCGGAGTCCGGCTACGGCTTCACCGCGCTGTGGCTCTCGATCGCCGGCCTGGGCTTCGGCTTCTCGGTCGTGCCCGCGATGGACGGGGCGCTGGCCGCCCTGCCCGCCGACCGGGCCGGCAGCGGCTCCGGGCTGCTCATGACCCTGCGCCAGGTCGGCGGCGCGATCGGCATCGCGCTGCTCGGCAGCCTGCTCGCGGGCGCCTTCCGCGACCGGCTCGACGTCACCGGGCTGCCCGGCGGGGCCGCGCACACCGCCGGGGAGTCCGTGGTGGCCGCGCACCTGGTCGCCGAGCGCGCGGGCTCCGCCCACCTGGTGGCCTCCGCGAATGGCGCGTACGTCCACGGCATGGGCCTGGTCCTGCTGGTCTGCGGCGCCGCCTCCCTGGTGGCCGCGCTGCTGGCCGCGGCGTTCCTGCCCGGCGGCGCACCAAAGCGGCGGAGCGCGACGGACGAGGATGCCACCGGGGCGGACCGGCCCGTGGTCACCCCGACGGAGGATGTCCGACAATGACCTTCATGACGGCCGCACGCACCTCCACCCCCGCCGACCGCCCGCGCCCGGGTCTGCGCGAGCGGAAGAAGATCAAGACGCGCGAGGCGATCCGCACCGCGACGTACGAACTGATCGAGGAACAGGGGTACGACGCCACGACGATCGACCAGATCGCCGAGCGCGCCGAGGTGTCGCCGTCGACCGTCTTCCGGTACTTCCCGACCAAGGAGGACATCGTCCTCACGGACGAGTACGACCCGCTCATCATGGAGGAACTCAGGGCCCGGCCCGCCGAGGAGCCCTGGACCGAGTCCGTCCGGTACGTGATGCGGCGGGCCGTCCAGCTCGGCGTCGACGAGGACGCCACGGTGTCCCGGCTGCGGACCCGCCTGATGGTGGAGGTGCCCGCGGTGCGCTCGCGGATGATGGAGAGCATGTCGGTCACCGGCCGCATGCTCTGCCAGGCCGTCGCCGAGCGCACCGGCCGGGACCCGGACAGCCTGGAGGTGCGGGTCTACGCCATGTCCCTGATCGGCGGCCTGATGGAGACCTCCCTGTACTGGGCCGAGAACGGCCACCGGGAGGACCTGGCGGACCTCATCGACCGCACGCTGGACGTCCTGGAGCACGGCCTGCCCAGGGAAAATCCCTGACCCGAGCTCCCCGGCCCGTGACATCCTGGCCAGGTGAACGGTCCCGAGATCCGCGTCGAAGTCGCCCCCGAGCTGTGCCTGTTCGTCCCGCACGCCCGCCGCGACGGCGCCACCCCCCTCGCCACCGACGGCGTCTCGACCCTGGGCCATGTCGTCGAGTCCCTCGGCGTCCCGCTCACCGAGGTCGGCGCGCTGGTCGTGGACGGCCGTGAGGTGCCGGTGTCGCACGTCCCGGCGGCGGGCGAGTCCGTGGAGGTACGGGCGGTGGGGCGGCCCCAGCGGGTGCCCGGCGCGCCCCTGCGCTTTCTCCTCGACGTCCACCTCGGCACCCTCGCCCGCCGGCTGCGGCTGCTCGGCGTGGACGCGGCGTACGAGTCGACGGACATCGGCGACCCGGCGCTGGCCGCGCGCTCGGCCGCCGAGAAGCGGGTCATGCTCAGCCGCGACCGCGGACTGCTGCGCCGCCGCGAGCTGTGGGCGGGCGCCTATGTCTACAGCACCCGCCCCGAGGACCAACTCCGCGACGTCCTCGGCCGCTTCGCCCCCGAACTGCGCCCCTGGACGCGCTGCACCGCCTGCAACGGCCTGCTCACGGAGGCCACCAAGGACCAGGTGGCCGACCGGCTCAAGGGCGGGACGCAGCGGTCGTACGACGTCTTCGCCCAGTGCTCGCAGTGCGAGCGGGTGTACTGGAAGGGCGCGCACCACGAGCAGTTGGAGGCTGTCGTGGCACGCGCCCTGGCGGAGCACTCGGAACGCGGCTAACGCCTTCTCACATCACGCTTTCCGCAGGCCGTTCCGTCCCGGTCGCGGTCCAGGCCGAGCGGGTCGTCCTTGCCGTTGACCTTCAGCCGGCCGTAGTGGTTCCGCTTGAGCCAGCCGCACCGCGCGGCCGCCGTCTTCTTCACCTGCGGCGGGAAGACCGTCGGCACGCAGACGTTGACCGAGCCGTAGTGCCGGTCGCAGCCCGCGAGGGTGGGGCTGACCTTCTGCGAGGCGCGCTTCTTGCCGGGCCCGGTGACCTTGCCCTCCAGGGAGTCGGCGAAGGAGTGGACGTGCGCGGAGGCGGCCGAGGCGCTGAGCGCGGCCGGCCCCTGGAGGTGCACCCACTTCGCCACCGACGGAACGCCGTTGGCGTCGACCGCGAAGAGCATGTACCAGCCGGGCGGGGCCAGATTGGGGTTGCTCGTCACGTTCAGGTCGACGTTGTTGCCGTCCACCGAGAGCGGGAGGTCGACGAACCGCTGGTTGGGGTCGGAGGAGTGGGTGACCGCGGCCGGGCGGATCAGCTCCGCCTTGGCGATGGGCCGGTCCACCGTGATCCGCTGGGTGTCGCCGTACTTCCACTCCTGGTTGATCACCGAGGTGATCGTCGGGCGGGTGCCCTTGTAGAGGTAGGGCGGGGTGTAGATCGACACGTTGTGGTTCCAGCTGCCGTTGCCCGGGTTGTCACCGGTGGCCATCACCCGGCCGTCGGGCAGCAGGAACGCGGAGGAGTGGTAGCCGCGGGCCTCGGGGTCGGCGGCCACCGGGTCGAAGGTGTTGCCGTCCGGGTCGTAGATCGACGACTCGTAGACCGGGTTGGCCCGGTTGTGCAGGGCGCCGCCCGTCTCCAGCACCTTGCCGTCGGGCAGCAGCACCGCGGAGACGTACATCTTGCCCTGGGCGCCGGTCTCGGGGACCTTGCCGTTGCCGAGGTCGACCGTGCCCTGCGGGAGGAGCGGGCCCGCGGTGTAGGCCGGGTCGGCCTGCTTGAGGTCGATGAGGTCGGTCAGCCGGTTGCCGTCCGGGTTGGAGTCGATGTTGCCGCCGCCGAGCGTGAGGACCCGCTGGTCCTGCGCCGGAGGCAGCAGCACGCTCGCCGACTGATCGCGCTCGTCCTTCTTCTGCAGGCCCGGGACCTGCGTGACCGTGTTGGCGTTGTAGTCGTAGACCGCCGACCCGGTGCCCGGGATGTTGTTGCCGAAGACATGGCTGCCCGAGTAGAAGAGGCGGCCGTCCTGCATCAGGATCATCGACGGGTACAGACCCCAGAACGACCAGGTCTGGTTGACCTTCCACAGCGGCTGCCACTGCTGGTCCTTGTCCGACCAGTACTCGGCGGTGACCGAACCGGAGGAGTCCTCGCGCAGACCGCCGAAGGAGATGACGTCACCGTTGCCCAGCTCGGTCGCCGAGGGGTACCAGTGGCCGTCGTTCAGGTCGTTGGTCTTGCTGTACGTCTCGGTCTTCGGGTCGAAGATGTACGAGTCCTTGAAGCCCTCGTAGCCGTGCCCGCCCGGGACCGGGTACGCCTTGTTGCCGCTCATGACGAGCACGCGCCCGTCCTGCAACTGGATGTGCCCCGCGCAGAACATGTCCTTCGGCGTGGGGACGACCTTGTACGTACCGGTGGCCGGGTCGTACACCGCGCTGGTGAACGTGCCCGCGTTGAAGTTCTCCTCGCTGTTGCCGGAGCCGGCGATCAGCAGCACCTTGCCGTTGTTGAGGACGACGGAGTGCATGGAGCGGACCGGGTTCTGCGTCGGCTGCACCGACCAACTGCCGTTGGCGCACTGGTCGTTGGTGCCGGTGCACTGGGGCGGCGGGAGCGTGTCGGGGACCTGCTCCATGGAGTAGTCGTCGGTGGTCGCCGAGCCCGTGCCGTACACCGACACGCCCCAGGTGATGCGGTCGGTGCCGGCCGGGACCTCGGGGGTGCGGACCGTGGCCTGCGTGTAGGCCGACGCCATGTCCAGCGTCTTGAGGTCGGTCCAGTACTGCCAGCCCGCCGTCGTGTCGTGCCTAAAGAGCGTGACGGCGGTGTCGGGCGTCGTGGACTTGTACCAGAGCGAGAGGTCGTACTGCTTGCCCGCCGTGACCGTCGGCGCGCACGCGGTGGACTCGGTGATCAGCGCCTTGCGGTCGCCGTCGACGCGGCGGGTGAGCGTGACCTTCATGGCCTTGGAGCCGGAGTGGGCGTCGGCGACGGTGGCGAAGCTGAAGTCGTTGTCGCCCCAGCCGGACTTCTCCCAGCAGTAGGGCATGCCGTCGGTGCCGGCCGTCTCGAAGCCGGCGTTCTTGATGAGGTTGGCGGCCTCGGCGGACTGGGGCGAGGTGAGGAGGAGTCCGGCGGTCAGGGCCCCGACCCCGGCCAGCGCGGTCCGTCTGCGGTGTTTGTTCACACGGCTCTCCTTGCGGTATTGCGGCTGCACTTCATCGGGCGTTCTCCGGGGCGCTCCAGTCGGCGTCGAGAGCCCGATCGTGCTCAGCCCTTCGGGCCTCCGCGCGTTCGGCCTCTCGACGCCGACGCGCCCCTCCGCCCGCCCCGCGGCGCGGGAGATAGACCAGCGCTTCGGTCCCGACGAAGCGCAGGACGAACGTCGTCACCAGCGCGAGCGCGGTGGCGGACAGCGCCCCCATCCCGAACCGGTCGACGAACAGCGCGATCAGCGGGATGCGCAGCACCAGGTCGGCGTTGGCGAGCAGCGCGAACCGGCCGGCGCGGTCCCACCACCGGCGGTGCGCGCGCCGCTCGCGGAACAGCAGGTGCTCGATGAGCACGAAGTTCCAGACGACGCCGAGCTGGTTGGCGAGGATCTCGGCGGGGACGTAGTGCATCCCGAGGACGGTCAGCGCCCACAGACCGACCAGGTTCGGCACGAACCCGGTGGCGCCGATCAGCCCGAAGGCGACCATGCGGGCGACCGGCGAGGCGGTGCGCAGGCCGACCAGGTGGCGCAGGAAGCGGAAGCCCTCCTGCGCGGTGGACTTGGACTCGCCCGCGAACCGGTCCTGGAAGACGAACGGCACCTCGGCGACCGTGCGCGGCCGGCTCCGGACGGCGAGCTCAAGGAGGATCTTGTAGCCCAGCGGCTTGAGCACCTCCGCCGTGACCGCGCTGCGCCGGATGGCGAAGAAGCCGCTCATCGGGTCGCTGATGCCGTGCAGTCTGCGCGGGAAGAGGGACTTGGTCAGCCAGGTCGCCCCGCGTGAGACGGCGACCCGGTAGCTGCCCGCGAGCCCGGCCCGGCTGCCGCCCTTGATGTACCGGGAGGCCACGACGAGCCCGGCGCTCGTCCGCTCGCCGGTGGCGACCAGCTCCGGTACCAGGGACGGCGGATGCTGGCAGTCGCCGTCCATCACGACGATCCACTGCGAGGTGGCGGCCTTGAGCCCCTCGACGACCGCCCCGCCGAGTCCGCCGACCGCCTCTTCGCGGTGCAGCACGGTGACCGGGAACGGGCAGTCCTGCGCGGCCTGGCGGATGACCTCGGGGGTGTCGTCGGTGGAGTCGTCCACGAAGACGACCTCGCAGGGCAGCCGGGCGGGCACCGACTCGGTGATCTGGTGCAGCAACTGCCGGATGTTCGCGGACTCGTTGAACGTCGGGACGACGATGGTGACGGCACCGGGCTCGGCGACCTCCGCGGCCTGTACGGCCGGATCGCCCAGCTCACCGGGGACGGTGTACTCGTGGCTGCTCATCGCTCGCCTCCCACGGCTGCCGTCCGGATCTTCCGGATCTCGATGCGGTCGGGTCCGGTGCCGAAGGTGGCGACCGGGGTGGAGTGCCGGATCGCGGCCTTGACGTTGGGCAGATCGCGGGCGTCCCGCCGGACGGTCGGCGAGGCGACCACGTAGTCGATGTCCTTCCAGCCGTGCGGCATGGTCTTCGTCACGGCCGGGTCGAGGTCCGCCTTGTAGAACCAGATGGCGCCGAGTCCGGGCCGGTAGCCGTGGTGCACCAGGTCCAGCCAGAGGGCGTCGTCGACGAGGACCCGGGTGTCCTTCGGGTCCTCGACCTTGCTGCCGAGCCATGCCGAGGCCTGCCGGTAGGGCTTGTTGGCGTCCGCGGTGACGGCGGTGCGGTCGCCGTCGTACCAGTGCGGTACGACATAGGCGCCGGCGGCGACGGCGAGGACGGCGGCGAGCGTGTACCGGCCCGCGGTGACATACCGGTTCTCGTTCTCGGACCGCCGTCTGCGCAGCACGGCGTGGGCGACGGAGGCGGTGCCCCCGGCGAGCACCAGCGCGAGGAAGGGCAGGGCACCGATGACGTACATGGCGGGCAGGTAGCCGCCTGGCCGCATCGCCACCAGAGCCAGGATCGCCACGGTCAGGGCCGGTCCGGCGAGGGCGCGGGCGGTGACCGACCAGCGCCAGGTGACCAACAGCAGGAGGGCGCCGGCCAGACCGCCGAGGGGCAGGACGCGGTCGTAGTACAGCCAGGAGTGGAGCACGCCGTACGAGCCGGATGACGTGTCGAGGATGAAGCCCGAACCCGGCCTGGACATCTGGTACTTGATGCCGTCCCAGAGTGACACGTGCCCGCTGCCCGGCAGCAGTTCGCCCTTGAGCAGGGCGAACAGCGGGTACGAGAAGCCGGCCAGGGTGCAGGCGGTGATGGCTCCGGTGAGCGCGAACTTGCGAGTGTCACGGTGGCTGTGGCGCCACATGGTGAGCAGCAGGGCGGGCAGGACGACGAGCATCGTCTCCTTGGTGAGCACGCCCGCGGCGGCGGCCAGGCCCGCGCCGAAGTGGTGCCAGAGGTGACGGCTGGGCGAGGCGGCGAGGCAGAACGCGAACAGCAGCCACATCACGGCGATGTTGTCGAGGAAGATCTCGCGCTGGAGCACGACGGCCAGCGGCGAGAGCCCGAAGAGCGCCATGCCGAGCCCGGCGGCCCAGCGGGGCAGGGACAGCCGGCGGCCGAGGACGTAGACGAGGACTGCGCTGATGCCGCTGATCACGAGCATCGCGACGCGCATGCTGCCGACGGTCATCGCGCCGGGGCTGACCGCGGACGGGATCCAGGTGAGCAGCGCTATCTGGATCCAGCCGAGCGGTGGGTGGTCGTACCAGTAGGTGTAGTGGGCCAGGCCCTTGCCCTGCTGTACGGCCCAGGCCTGGGCGAGGTAGGTGCCCTCGTCGTCGCTGAGGGTCGGGTAGTCGGCGATGTTCCAGCCCTGGACGACGAGGATCGCCACCAGGAGCACACCGCACAGGAGCAGGTCGGAACGGGAGGAGCGGAGCCGGGCCGGCGGCGTCGTTCGACCGGTCGAACGCTCCGTGGGTACAGGTCGGCGCTGCGCGGGGACCTTCGGAGTGGTCACCGCGGGAAGGGTGGAGGTCACGCAGGAACGTCCTCTCGGATCGTCTCGGCCGCGGAGAGGTGCGCGCCGACGTGGGTGGTCAACTCCCAGTCGTTACGGCCGCGCTGCTCACGCCATACGGCGCGGATCGCGGCCCCTGCGAGCAGGACCTGGTAGAACGGGCCGCCCACGACGAGCTTCACGTAGTGGACGAGGCGGACACGGAGTCCGTACTGCTTGCCGAAGTCGTGCAGCCCGACCACCTCGAAGACGAAGGTGACGGCGGCGGTGACCAGCGGCAGGAAGGTCAGGAAGGCGACCCCGACGGGGACGTCCAGGAAGAGCGCCACGGCGGCGTTGAGCGGGATGACGACTCCGGAGAAGGCCTGCAGGAACGGCGTCATCAGGGTGTAGCGGGCGAGCAACCGCTGCCCGAAGCCCGGGAGTTGCTTCCAGTCCTTCTTCCGGTAGACCTGCAGGAAGCCCTGGTTCCAGCGGGTGCGCTGCTTGAGCAGCGACATCAGCGAGCCGGGGGTCTCCTCGCGGGTGACCATCTCGGAGTCGTAGGCGACGACGACCTTCTTGCCGACGCTGGACAGGCGGACCCCCAGGTCGCAGTCCTCGGCGAGGCAGTTGGGGTCCCAGCCGTCCGCTTCCCTGAGCACGTCCGTGCGGACGAAGACGGTGTTGCCGCCGAGCGGGATGAACCCCTTCTGCGCGTGCAGGTGGAGCCGGGAGCGGAACCAGAAGAAGTACTCCAGGCAGTTGCGCAGGCTGTACCAGCTGGAGTGGAAGTTGATGAGCTGCACGCCGCCCTGGACGACGTCCGCGGCGGTGGTGCGGAAGGCGTGGTCGACGTGGGCGAGGAGCTCCGGGTGGACCTGGTCCTCGGCGTCGAAGACCCCTACGACGTCGCCGCGGCAGTGCGGCAGCGCCGTGTTCATGGCCTTCGGCTTGTTCTTCTTCTCGTGGGTGTCGACGACGACCCGGACCCGCGGGTCGCGTGCGGCTGCCCGCTCGGCCACCGCCGTGGTCTCGGGGTCGTCGTGCCCCACGATCACGATGATCTCGAAGTCGGTGTGTGTGGACTCCAGCAGCCGCTGGATGGTGTGGTCGAGCACGGCCTGTTCGTGGCGCGCCGGCAGCAACAGCGAGAACGAGACATGCTCGTCCCCGTCCGGTCTGCTGAACCGGGTGGAGGCGAGCACCTCGGGCGTGCGCCACGCGTGCATCTGCCACCACAAAGTGAAGGCAGCCATCCAGAACAGAGCCAGTGAAACGGCAGCGATGAAGACGGACGTCAGCACAAAAGATCCCCCCAGATCCCAAATCCCCCGGCGCGACATGGCACCCCACCCGTCGCGTCAGGGAGAGATTATGAGTGATCTGTGAAGCGCGCACACCTTTTCAGTGAAGAGCGTGTTTCACCACAATGCGCGTCCTCGATGAGCAATTCGAACGCTAGTAACGTTTGGGGCAGTTGGTTCGATGCCCTTTCAGCTGTTCAACGCGGCGCGCAGGCGCTCCGGGTCGGTCGTCGGGGCGTCGCAGGCGAAGTTCCGGCAGACGTACGCGGCCGGCTCGCCGTCGATTAGCGGCCGGTCGGCGAGGAGGGGGAATTCATCGCTTCCCGGCACTCCGAACGCGATCACCGCGCCGGGTGCGGTACCCAGAAGTGCCGTACGGCGCAAGGTTTTTGAGGCCTCGTCACCGAACTCCGGTACCACGACGGCGACTTCGCGGGGACCGTCGAGCAGGGCCTCGGCGACGGCGAGCCCCCAGCCGATGAACCGCGGCACGCGTGGCCCGAGCGCCTTGACGACGCCAAGAGCCTTTTCGGCCGCGTTGCGATGGGGTGCGGAGCCGGTGTGGGCGGCGTAGCCCAGCAGGGCGCCCGCGGCGGCGGTCCAGCCGGAGGGGGTGGCGTTGTCGGTGGGGTCCTGCGGGCGGCGGATGAGCCGTTCGGCGTCGGCGGCGGTGTCGTAGAGGGCGCCGCTGCCGGGGTCGGTGAAGCGGGCGAGCACATGGCCGAGGAGCAGCCCGGCGAATTCCAGCCAGACGCCCTCGCCGGTCACGGAGGCGAGCGCGAGGAAGCCCTCGGCGACGTCGGCGTAGTCCTCCAGCACACCGGAGTTGGCACCGACCCGGCCGTCCTTGCTGGTGCGGGCCAGCTGTGCGTGCTCGTCCAGGTGCAGTCGTACGAGGAGATCGGCGGCGCCGACCGCGGCCTCGACCAGGTCGGGGCGGTCGAAGTAGGCGCCGGTCTCGGCCAGCGCGGCGATGGCGAGCCCGTTCCAGGCAGCGACGATCTTGTCGTCGCGGCCCGGGGCGGGGCGCTCCTGACGCGCGCGCAGCAGCCGTTCCCGGACGGACGTGACCTTCTCGGCGTCGAACACGCCCTCGTCCTGCGGGAGCTGGAGGACGGACTGGCCGTTCTCGAAGGTGCCCTCCGCCGTCACCCCGAAGTGCTGGGCGGCGAGTTCGGCGTCGTCGCCGAGGACCTCGGCGAGTTGTTCGGGCGTCCACGCGTAGTACGCCCCCTCGACGTGCCGTCCGGTGCCGTCGTCGCTGTCGGCGTCCAGCGCGGAGGCGAACCCGCCCTCGGCGGTGCGCAGTTCGCGGACCATGAAGTCGGCGGTCTCCAGGGCGACGCGGCGGGCGAGCTCGGAGCCGGTGGAGCGCCACAGGTGGGCGTAGACACGGCAGAGCAGGGCGTTGTCGTAGAGCATCTTCTCGAAGTGCGGCACCACCCAGTCGCGGTCGACGGAGTAGCGGGCGAAGCCGCCGCCGAGCTGGTCGTAGATGCCACCGCGGGCCATGCGCTCGCAGGTGTCCCGGGCCATCTGGAGGGCGCCCTCGGCGCCGGTGCGGGCATGGTGCCGCAGCAGGAACTCGATCACCATGGACGGCGGGAACTTCGGCGCCCCGCCGAAGCCGCCGCGCTGCGGGTCGTACTCGCGGGTGAGTCCGAGCAGGGCCTGGGCGAGCTCCTGTTCGCCGGGAAGGTGCTCGGTCCCGTAGTCGAGCTCCCGCCCGGCCAGATCGCGCACGATCTTCCCGGCGACCTCGGTCACTTCCTCGCGCCGCTCGCTCCAGGCCTGCCGCACGCCCTCCAGCACCTGCCGGAAGGCGGGCATCCCGTGCCGGGGTGCGGGCGGGAAGTAGGTGCCGAAGTAGAAGGGCTCGGCGTCCGGGGTGAGGAACACGGTCATGGGCCAGCCGCCCTGACCGGTGGCCGCCTGGACGGCCTCCATGTAGACGGCGTCGACGTCGGGGCGTTCCTCGCGGTCGACCTTGACGCTGACGAAGTGTTCGTTGAGGAAGTCGGCGGTGACCCGGTCCTCGAAGGACTCGTGGGCCATCACGTGGCACCAGTGGCAGCTGCTGTATCCGACGCTCAGCAGAACGGGCTTGTTCGCCTTGCGGGCCTCGTCGAAGGCCTCGGCCGACCAGGGCCACCAGTCGACGGGGTTGTCGGCGTGCTGGAGAAGGTACGGGGACGTCTCATGGGCCAGTCGGTTCACCGTTCCACTCTCCCACGGCCTCGGGGGCGGCGTAGAAGCGCAGACTCATGTGGCGCGCCCCCTCCGGGGCGTCCTGCGGGGCGTGGCCGTACCGGTCGAGCAGGGCCTGGTAGGCGCGCACGAACTCGTGCAGGTCGTCCTTGGTCATCCAGGTGCCGGTGCGCTGCACCTGGGCCCAGCCCTCGGGGCCCCGGTACTGCTGGTAGGCGTGGCGGAACAGCCTGGTGTCCACCTCGATCTTGAGCAGGGCGAAGTGTTCCGCGGCCGCGTACTCCTCGGGGGCCATCGTGGCCGGGTCGGGCGCCGTGTGGCTGAAGGGCAGGGAGCGCCACCAGCGCTCGCGGCCCCCGGACTTCTCCGGGATCTCCTCGATGAGCCGCTGCTCGGCGAGTTTGCGCAGGTGGTAGCTGGTGGTGCCGGAGCTTTCGCCGAGTTCGCGAGCGAGCACGGTGGAGTTCGCCTCGCCGTGCCGGCCGAGGTAGTCGAGGATCCGCCGGCGCAGCGGGTTGCCGAGGGACTTGTAGAGGGCGGTGCGCTCGGCGCTGGTCAGCTCGCTCATGCCGCCAACGGTATCCCGCCGTTCTCCTACCCCAGAAGGATTTCTGCAGAATTTTCTTTGCAGAGCTTTCTCTGCGGTCTACCGTGGAGGCATGCGAACGAACTGGACTCTGATCCTGCTCGGCGCCGCTGCAGTATTACTCGTGCCGTGGATGGTCATGCTCGGCCTGACCCTCCCGGCGAACGCGGAGGTCCGGCACTGGTCCCTGGCCTGGATAGGCCTGGACGTGCTGATGGCCACGGGCTGCGCCACCACGGCACTGCTCGGCCTGCGCAGGGACTCCCGGTCCCGGCTGACGGCCTCCGCGACCGCCTCGGTCGCGGTGCTCGACGCCTGGTTCGACCTCACCACGGCGGCATCGGGCTCGGCCCTGCTGCAGGCCGCGGGCAGCGCGGTCGCGGAGGCCGCGCTCGCCGGGCTCTGCGTGTTCCTGGCCCTTCGTGATCGTCGCCCCTCTCGCGTCGGCGCCTCCCCCGAAGGACACTCATAGGCAAAGGAGTTGTCGCAGGAGGGGGACGGGACATGCGGGACGGCCATCAGACGGAGGCCGAGCGGCTGGTGGTGCGGGCCGTCGAGGAGGAGGTACGGCGCTCGGGCGGGCGCGTGGACGGCCAGGTGCTGCTGACCCGCGCGCGCGGCTCACTGGACGCCATGGCACAGACGGCGGCCGAGGAGTACGCGGCCTACACCCGCGCCCTCGACGAGACGGAGGCCGGCCGGCTCACCTTCGCCCAGCGGTATGCGCGCGAGGGCGCCGGAACTCCCCTTCTGGTGGCGGCAGTCGCGGCGGTCGCCGCCGCCGTCGCCGACCTCTGCCTGGGCACCGGCACGGGCACGGCGCTCGGCGCGGGCGCGGCCGTCGGCGTCGTCGCCGCGACCGCCACGGTCGTCAAGGTGGCCGGTTCCCATCTGCCCGCCGCCCATCACCGCGCCGGCGCGGCCGGACAGCCGGGCGGCCCCGAGCAGTTGCGCCTGCAGTGGCTGACGGCGCTGGAGGTGCGCGGCATCCGCCCCTTCCTCGACCAGCAGCGGGTACTCAGCGCCTCCACCGGCCCGCAGAAGACCGGCCCCCGGCTGCGCGGCGCCGACAAGAGCGCGGCGGCCCGCCGGCGCACGGTGCTGGAGCAGTCGTTCGCCCAACTCCCGCGGCCCGACGGACCGTTCGCGGGACGCAGGCAGGAGCTGGCGCGGATCCGGCAGTGGGCGCAGGCCGCCCGCGCGACCACGCAGACGCGGCCCACCGTGGTCGTCCTGCACGGTTCGCCCGGCTCCGGCCGCACCACCCTCGCCCTCCACGCCGCACACGACCTCAAGGACCACTTCCGCGCCGCGGTCGTCGTCGACCTGCGCGGCGGCAGCCGCGAGGAGCCGCCGCTGACCACCCGGGACGCGCTGCTGCACCTGCTCAACCGGTTCGGCGCGCCCCGCGAACAGCTCCTGTTCCGCGAGCGCTCCTCCCCCGACCAGCAGGTCAAGCGCCTGAGCGAGCTGTACCACCAGCATCTGACGGGCCTTCCGGTGACGATCGTGCTGGACGACGCCCACGACCCCGAGCAGATCCGCGCGCTGGTCCCCGAGCGCTCCGACAGCCTGGTCCTGGTCACCGCCCGGGACGCGCTCGACCTGCCGGCGGACCTCCCGGCCTGGGTGCACCACCTCCCGGTCGAGGCCCTGGACGCGGCGGGCGCGGAGGAACTGCTGGGCGCGGCCGCCGAGGACGTCTCGGGACCGTACGACGCCGAATCGGCCGACCGGGTCCGGGAGTTGTGCGGCGGACTGCCGCTGACGCTGCGCGTCGCGGGCTCCTCGCTCGGCCCGCGCTCACCGCGCACCCTGGCCACGGACCTGGCCGCGTACGGCCCGATGGACCCGGTCGAGCGCGTCCTCCGGCTGCGCTACTCCGACCAGCCGGAGCCGGCGCGCCGACTGCTCCGGCGGATCGCCCTCGTCGGCCGGGCCTCGCTCGGCACGGCGGCGGCCGCGGCCGTCCTCGCCACGGACGAGGCGGAGGCGAGCCGCCACCTAACGGCCCTCGCGCGGGCCGGCCTGATCGACCACGTCCGCGGCAGCCGCTACCGGCTGCACGACCTGGTCCGCGCCTTCGCCCAGGCCCGGCTCCTGGACGAGGAGGAGCCCGCCGAGCGCACGGCGGCGCAGGAGCGCCTGATCGTGAACTACGCCGAGCTGGCCGACTCCGTGCTCCGCCTGGTGGACGGCAACATGTCGACCCGCTCGGACCGCTTCGGCCCGCACGGCTTCACCTCCCTGGACGAGGCGCTGCGCTGGCTGGACGACGAGTCCAGCTTCATCACGGCGGCCCTGCGCCACGCGGAGGGCGTCGACCAGGCGGCCGTACTGAACCTGCTGGGCGCGCTGTGCGACTACTGCCTGCTGCGCGGCGACCTCTACCGCCTGGGCGAGATCAGCGAGCTGGCGCAGGCGGTCGACCAGGGCCTGCTGGTCCGTTCCGTGCAGTGGCGCACCGGTATCGCGGCCCGCCAGCTGGGCGAGCTGGACAAGGCCCGCACCACCCTGGCCTCGGTGGTCGACCTCTACCTGGAGGCGCACCACGACGCCGGCGCCGCGCGCGCCCTGTGCTCCCTCGGCATCACGCTGCACCACCAGGGCAACCTCACGGAGGCGGCGGCGAAGCTCCAGGAGGCCCTGGACCTGCAGCAGGCGCCCGAGCTGGCGACGGACCGCGCCTGGACGATGCACGCGCTGGCCGCCGTCCAGCGCGACCGCGCCCGCCTGCCCGAGGCCCTGGACCTGCTCACCCGCTCCCTCGTCCTGCACCGCGAGGGCGGCTCCGTGCACGGCGAGGCCTGGGCGCACTACCAGCTCGGCCAGCTGGCGCTGCGGATGGGGGACGTACCGCGCGCGGACACGGAACTGCGGGCCGCCCTCGAACGGTACGGCCGTACCCGTGACGCCCGCGGCGAGGCCTGGGCGCTGACCCAGCTGGCCCGGGCCCGGCTGGTGGCGGGCGACCCGTCACCGGCGGTGGACGGGCTGCGACAGGCGGCCGGCCTGCACCGG
Organism: Streptomyces olivochromogenes; assembly: GCF_021538895.1. Classification (GTDB taxonomy): domain Bacteria; phylum Actinomycetota; class Actinomycetes; order Streptomycetales; family Streptomycetaceae; genus Streptomyces; species Streptomyces olivochromogenes_A. The sequence goes on from NZ_JADDRL010000037.1 coordinate 52,554, forward strand.
GACAACGAGGACGCCCGGGGCGAGGCCTGGTCGCTCTACTACCTCGGCCAGGCCCTGGAGGAGACCGGCAACCTGGATCTGTCGGTCCGCGAGCTGGAACGTTCCCGCACGATGTTCTCCCGGATGCGCGACGTGTACGGCCTGGCCTGCGCCCGGCACCACTCGGCCCGCGTCACCCGGGACCTGCGCGCGGCCCAGACCGGCTCGCTGCGCAACTCCGGTTTCGCCCGGCAGCTGCTCGTCGACGCCCGTGCCGACTTCCAGCGCATGGGCGTCGCCCACGGCGAGGCCTGGACCTGCCTGGAGCTGGCCGTCGTGGACGCGGGCAACACCCGGGCCGGGCAGGCGCTCGCCCTGTGCGACGAGGCCATCGCCCTGTTCACCTCGTACGGCGACCTGCGCGGCGCCGACTGGGCCCGCTTCCTGCGCTGCACGCTGCTGCCGTACGCCGCGCCCGGCGGCGTCGAGATCGGCACCGCCGTCGCCCAGGAGGAACTGGCGCAGCTGACCCACGACGCCCACCCGGCCCGCGACGAGAAGCTGAACGAGTACGCCGGAGCGTTCCAGCTGCTGCTGGAACGCGGGGTGAACCTGGAGTCCGGCTGGCAGGCGTGGCGGCTGGGCATGGTGCCGGACCGGCACGCCCGGGAGGTGATGGGAGTCCCGGTGCCGGCCAGGCAGTGACCCCCGCTCAGCCCCGCTGCGGCTTCGGGTCGGCCGCGGGGGTCCCGGACTCCGCCTCGGCGTCCGGGACCTCCTTGAAGTCGACCTTCTGCATGTGCTTGCTCATGGATTTCATCAGGCCCCACACCGCCAGGGCCATCACCGCGAAGACGATGAAGCCGAGGACGCCGGGGGTGACCTTGTTCTGGTCGACCTCCTTGGCGAGGGGGACGAAGTGTGTCAGTGCCAGGCTCGCGCTCATGTCAGGCATTGTCGCGGACGCCCGCAAAGAGGTCGTCCTCGGGGATGGACGTATCCACGAGAGACTTCGCGAGCTCGTACTCCTCGGTCGGCCAGACCTCCCGCTGGAGCTCCATCGGCACCTTGAACCAGCCGCCGTCCGGGTCGATCTGCGTGGCGTGGGCGATCAGCGCCTTGTCCCGGATCTCGAAGAAGTCGGCGCAGGGCACATGCGTGGTCAGCGTGCGCTCGGTGCGCTCGAACTCCTTCCAGCGCTTGAGCCACTCCCCGTACGGCGAGTCCAGGCCGCGCTCCAGCATCGCGTGGTGCAGCGCCTCGGTGCGGGGGCGGTTGAAGCCCTGGTTGTAGTAGAGCTTGCGGGGCTGGTAGGCGGGGCCGAACTCGGACTCCGGGTACTTCTCGGTGTCCGCGGCGCCCTCGAACGCCACCATCGTGATCTTGTGGGTCATGATGTGGTCGGGGTGCGGGTAGCCGCCGTTCTCGTCGTAGGTGGTGATCACCTGCGGACGGAACGAACGGATCTGCTTCACGAGCTCGCCGGCCGCCTTGTCCACGTCCTCCAGGGCGAAGCAGCCCTCGGGCAGCGGGGGCAGTGGGTCGCCCTCGGGCAGGCCGGAGTCGACGAAGCCGAGCCACTCCTGGCTGACGCCCAGGATCTCCCGGGCCTCGTCCATCTCCTTCTTGCGTACCTCGTGGATGTTCTCCTCGATGTACTTGTCGCCCTGCAGCTTCGGATTGAGGATGGAGCCGCGCTCCCCGCCCGTGCAGGTCACGACCAGCACGTCCACCCCCTCCGACACGTACTTCGCCATGGTGGCCGCGCCCTTGCTCGACTCGTCGTCGGGGTGCGCGTGAACGGCCATCAGTCGCAACTGGTCAGTCAAGACTCAATCCTCGGTATGTCGGCGCCCCGTGTCTCCGGGTGCGATCGGCGGCTTCTATAGTGACCGAATCGGGGGGCGAATAATTCCGGGGTCCGCCCTGGAGCCCCCTTTCGGGACCTTCGTCCCGCCCCGGCCGAGAGGACGATCATGACTACGGCGAGCACGCGGCTGCCCGAGGGTCGCTACGGCCGTTCCTCGGACACGCGCGCCGACCGCAGACTCAAGATCGCCGGGACCGTATTCGGCGGCGCCCTGCTCGCCCTGATCGGCTACTTCGGCTATCACTACGTCGCGCAGAACGAGATCAGCGCCCAGGTGATCGCCTTCCAGGCCTCGGACGACGCCGTGCGGATCCATCTGGAGGTCCACAAGGACGCCGGCGCCGAGGGCTACTGCACGCTGCGCTCCCAGGCGGCCGACGGCGCCGAGGTGGGCCGGGCGGACTTCCGCTTCACCGGTTCGGCCACGCGCATCGACAAGGTCGTCACGCTGCGTACGACGGCTCGGGGCACGACGGCCGAGCTGCTCGGCTGTCACGCCGGCTGACCCGGCCGAGAACGGCTGACCCGCCGGACCTCGACCGGAATACGTAGGCGCTGACCTGCGTTGACGCAATTCTGATGGCTTATGTCCTCCCCCTTCGGCCGTTGAATTGTTAGGCTCGTGGTTTCGCCCATCCGTGAAGGAACATTCTTCTGGGTAGGGCGATGCTTTGTATTCCCAGTACCTACGAGGAGCACCTGTGACCCAGACCAGCGAGAACGTCACCTGGCTGACCCAGGAGGCGTACAACCAGCTCAAGGCCGAGCTGGAGTACCTGTCTGGTCCTGCGCGCACGGAGATCGCCGCCAAGATCGCGGCCGCGCGCGAGGAGGGCGACCTGCGCGAGAACGGCGGGTACCACGCGGCCAAGGAGGAGCAGGGCAAGCAGGAGCTCCGTGTGCGCCAGCTGACCCAGCTCCTGGAGAACGCCAAGGTCGGCGAGGCGCCGACCTCGACGGACGGTGCGGTGGCGCCCGGCATGGTCGTGACGATCGCCTTCGACGGTGACGAGGACGACACGACGACGTTCCTGCTCGCCTCGCGCGAGTACGCCAGTGCCGACGTCGAGACGTACTCGCCCCAGTCCCCGCTGGGCTCCGGCGTGATCGGCCACAAGGTCGGCGAGGACGCGGAGTACGAGCTACCGAACGGCAAGAAGGCCTCGGTGAAGATCCTCAAGGCCGAGCCGTACTCGGGCTGACCCCGACCGGACCAGTTTCCCGACCAGCCCCCGGCGTCCGCGTGACGCCGGGGGCATCGTCATGTCCGGGCCGACGTCAGCGCCGGACCGGGGTCATGCCGTCGCCGAGCGGTACTTGCGGACCGCGAGCGTGCGGAAGACCAGGATGATCACGACCGACCAGAGCAGCGAGGCCCACACGGGGTGCTGCATCGGCCAGGCGTCGGACGTCTGGAAGCCCGGGGGCAGGTTGCCGAACAGCTCGCGGGACGCCTGCACCGTGGCGCTGAAGGGGTTCCAGTTGGCGACGTGCTGCAGGAAGGCCGGCATCTGGTTGGCGTCCACGAACGCGTTCGAGAGGAACGTCAGCGGAAACAGCCAGATCAGACCGCCCGAGGTCGCCGCTTCGGGAGTGCGCACGGACAGGCCGATGAGCGCGCCGATCCACGAGAACGCGTAGCCGAGCAGCAGGAGCAGCCCGAAACCGGCGAGCACCTTGCCCAGGTTCTCGTGCGTGCGCCAGCCGACGAGCAGGGCAACGACCGCCAGGACGACGACGGTGAGCGCCGTCTGCACCAGGTCGGCCAGGGTGCGGCCGGTCAGCACCGCACCGCGTGCCATCGGCAGGGAGCGGAAGCGGTCGATGAGGCCCTTGTGCATGTCGTCGGCGATGCCCGCACCCGCGCCCGCCGTGGCGAACGTGACGGTCTGGGCGAAGATGCCGGCCATCAGGAACTCGCGGTAGGCCTGGGTGGAGGTGGACGAGCCGACCTTGATCGAGCCGCCGAACACATAGGTGAACAGCACCACGAACATGATGGGCTGGATCAGCCCGAAAATGATCATCTCGGGGATGCGGCCCATGCGGATCAGATTCCGCTGGGCGATGATCAGGGAATCGCTGGCGGCGCTCACTTCACGGTCTCCTTCTTCTTGGCCTGGGCGTTCTTCGCCCGAGCGCCGTCGTCCGCGCCGTTGTCCGTGTCCTTCTCCTCGGCCACGTGTCCCGTCAGGGACAGGAAGACGTCGTCGAGGGTGGGGCGGCGCAGCCCGATGTCGTCTATCTCGATGCCGCGGTTGTCCAGCTCCCGGATGACCTCGGCGAGGAGCTTCGCGCCGCCGGTGACGGGCACGGTCAGCTTGCGGGTGTGCTCCTCGACCTTGGTGTCGCCCTTGCCGAAGCCGCGCAGCACCTCCTCGGCGGTCGTGATGTGCTCGCGCTCGTGCACGACGACCTCGACGCGCTCGCCGCCGGTGCGCGCCTTGAGCTCGTCGGAGGTGCCCTTGGCGATCACCCGGCCGTGGTCGACGACCGCGATCTCGTGGGCGAGGTGGTCGGCCTCCTCGAGGTACTGGGTGGTGAGCAGCAGCGTCGTACCGCCGGAGACCAGCTGCTTGATGACCTCCCACAGCTGCTGGCGGTTGCGGGGGTCGAGGCCGGTGGTCGGCTCGTCCATGAACATCACGGGCGGCGAGACCACGAGCGCGGCCGCGAGGTCGAGCCGACGGCGCATGCCTCCGGAGTAGGTCTTGGCCGGACGGTCGGCGGCCTCCGTGAGGTTGAACTGCTCCAGCAGCTCCACCGCCCGGGCCTTCGCCGCCTTCCCGCCCATCTGGTACAGGCGGCCGACCATCTGCAGGTTCTCGCGGCCGGTGAGGTATTCGTCGACCGCCGCGAACTGTCCGGACAGGCCGATGTTGCGGCGCACCGCATCGGGCTGCTTGAGGACGTCGACGCCCGCGACCACGGCCTTGCCGCTGTCGGGGCGCAGCAGGGTCGTCAGGCAGCGGACGGTCGTCGTCTTGCCGGCGCCGTTCGGCCCGAGCAGGCCGAGGACCGTGCCCTCGGGGACATCGAGGTCGACGCCGTCCAGTGCCCTTACGTCACCGAAGGTCTTCACCAGACCTTCGGCATAGATGGCGCCTGGCATATGAGTCTCCACGTCTTTGGGGATGGGGCGAAAAAGGCAGGGGGTGGCTGCGTTGCGAGACACCGTAACGCGATGTATCGCGTCTCTCGACGGGATTTTTGGTACGTCGCTGCGTATCGGCGACGCCCGAACGAGAGGCCGCGACTCGACGTGCCCGAGTGGGATGGTGAGCTCGACGGTGCCCGAGCGAGATGACGGATGAGTGACGACGAGGTCTCCGACCTCAATCGATGACCGTGTAACCCGCCTCGCGCAGGGCCTGGCCGACCTCGGCGCAGTGCGCCGGGCCCTTCGTCTCCAGGTGCAGCTCCACCTCCGCCTCGGTGAGCCCGAGCCGGGGATCGGTCCGTACATGGCTCACGTCGAGGACGTTAGCGTCCACCACTGACAACGCCCCGAGGAGCGTGGCGAGGGCGCCCGGCCGGTCCGTCAGCCGCAGCCGAACGGCCAGGTAGCGGCCCTGCGCGGCCATGCCGTGCCGGAGCACGCGCTGCAGCAGCACCGGGTCGACGTTGCCGCCGGACAGCACCGCGACGACCGGTCCGGGGAAGGCGCCGGGCGCGCCCAGCAGGGCGGCGACCGGGCTGGCGCCGGCCGGCTCCACGACCAGCTTGGCCCGCTCCAGGCACAGCAGCAGCGCGGCCGACAGCTGGTCCTCGGTGACCGTGCGCACCTCGTCGACCAGCTCCCTGATGATCCCGAACGGCACGTCGCCGGGGCACCCCACCTTGATGCCGTCGGCCATCGTCGTCGGGTTCTCGATCACCACCGGCAGCCCGGCCGCGAGCGAGGGCGGGTACGCCGCCGAGCCCTCCGCCTGCACGCCGACGATCCGCACGTCCGGCCGCAGCGCCTTGACCGCGACCGCGATGCCGGCCGCGAGCCCGCCGCCGCCGACGCCGACGAGGATCGTGCCCACCTCCGGGCACTGCTCCAGGATCTCCAGGCCCACCGTGCCCTGCCCCGCGATGATGTCGGGGTGGTCGAAGGGGTGGATGAAGACCGCGCCGGTCTCCCGCGCGTACTCCTGCGCGGCGGCCAGCGTCTCGTCGACCACCTGGCCGTGCAGGCGCACCTCGGCGCCGTACTCCCGGGTCGCGCTCATCTTCGGCAGCGGCGCGCCCTTCGGCATGAACACGGTGGCGTGCACGCCGAGCAGCGACGAGGCCAGGGCCACGCCCTGCGCGTGGTTGCCGGCACTGGCGGCCACCACACCGGCGGCCCGCTCCTCCGGCAGCAGTCCGGCGATCCGGACGTACGCGCCGCGCAGCTTGAACGATCCCGTCCGCTGGAGGTTCTCGCACTTGAGGTGCACCGGCGTGCCCGCCAGCTGCGACAGGTGCCTGCTGCCCTCCATCGCGGTCACCCGCGCCACTCCCGAAAGCATCTTCTGGGCGCCGCGCACGTCGTCGAGCGTGACGGGCCGCAAGGAGTCAGCCGTGCTGTAGCTCATGACACCAGTCTCGCAGTTCACAGTCGCGCGGATCCGGTGTGACCAAGCTCCGAGACCGGATTGCGCAGCGCCGGTACGGCCCGCCGCCCGGCCGCGTACCCTGTCCCCCAACCCAGCACTCTTCATGAAGTGAGCCCCCGGCCATGCCCACAACACCTGAAATGTCGATGGACATGACGACCGTCGGTGACACCGGTCTCCTCGACACGCTGCAGCACGAGGTGGCGGTGTTCGCCCGCCGTGCCGAACAGACCCGGCTCGGTGGCGTCGGGCAGGTGCGCAACTCCATGGACCGCGCCGCGTACCTGCTGCTCAACCGGCTCGACAAGGAAGGCCCGATGGGCGTCAAGGCGCTCGCCGCGAGCATGGGGATCGATTCGTCGACGGTCACCCGGCAGGTGGCTCCGCTGGTCGACACCGGGCTCGTCAAGCGCACCTCGCACCCCGAGGACGGGCGGGCCGTGGTGCTCCAGCTGTCCCCGCGCGGGCTGTCCCGGCTGGACGAAGTCCGCTCTTCCCGGCGTCAGTTGATGGCCGAACTGACCCACGACTGGGCGCCGGAGGAGCGCGAGGCGTTCTGCGCGCTCCTGACGCGCTTCAACACCGCGCTCTCCGCCCGCATGGCGGTCCCGGGCGTGCCCGCGCCGGAGACTCCGCCCGCCTCCTGAGCGCCGGACTCTTGACCTTGGGCCGCCGCTGGCCTCATATGAGACCGGGTCCTCGTCGTACACGGTTCCGTATCCCGTACGGGCTGGGCCCCCTCAGGCGGGAGGCGCGGTGCGAGAACGGCAGGCGTCCCACAATGCCCGCCGGGCCCGGGAGTTCGAGGCGTTCGTCGCGGGCGCGGCAGGGCGGCTGCTGCATGCCGCCACACTGCTGACCGGCGAGGCGCCGGACGACAACCCACGCGCGCGGAGACTGCTGACGCTCGCGCTCGCGCACACGTACGCGTGCTGGGACCGGATGCGCGGCGAGGACCCGTACGACCACGCCCGTCAGTACCTCGCCACCCGCTTCGCGCGCGGGGCGTGGCACCAGTACGGCGGCGGTCCGGGCCGGGGCCGCCCCCACCCCCGCAGTCCCCTGGCCGTCCTCACACCCCAGGAACGCCTGATCGTCGTCCTCCGGTTGTACGAGGGTGTCGCGGAGGAACAGGCCGCGGCGCTGCTGGGCCTGCCGACGGAACGCGTCCACACGATCTGCGACCGCGCGACGGCCACGCTGCTGCATCCGCGACGTGGGCAGACTCCGGCGGTGGCGAGCGCGAAGGTGGCACCGTCATGAGGCGCCGGAGCCACGTGGAGACCCGGAGCCACGGCGGAACGGGGAGGCGCGGGTGAACCGGACCGAGCGTGAGGCGACCGTGCGGCGGCTCATGGAGCAGGTGCCGCCCCCCGTGCCGCCCGAGCTCTACGGCGAGGTCCTGCGCCGCGGGGCCCGCATGCTGCGCCGCCGGACCGTGGCACGCCGCCTGCTGTGGCTGGCGCTGTTCGCCGCGGCCGTGGCCTTCACCGTCTGGGCACTGACCGCCCGCCCCTGGGTGGAGCCGCCGTCCCAGACGACTCCACCGCTGACGGGGTGGTGACCTAGCCCAGCGCCTGCTGCAGGTCCTCCAGCAGGTCGTCGACGTTCTCGATGCCCACGGAGAGGCGGACGAGGTCGGCGGGGACCTCCAGGGCCGAGCCGGCCGCGGAGGCGTGCGTCATGCGGCCGGGGTGCTCGATGAGCGACTCGACGCCGCCCAGGGACTCGCCGAGCGTGAACACCTTGGCGCGGTTGCACACCTCGACGGCCGCCTCCTCGCCGCCCTCGACCTGGAAGGAGATCATGCCGCCGAACGCCTTCATCTGCTTGGCGGCGATCTCGTGACCGGGGTGCTCGGGCAGGCCCGGGTACAGGACGCGCGTCACGCGCGCGTGCCGGGTCAGCATGTCGGCGATCTTCGTGGCGTTCTCGCTGTGCCGGTCCATGCGCACCGCGAGCGTCTTGGTGCCGCGCAGCACCAGCCAGGAGTCGAAGGGCCCGGCCACCGCGCCCATCGCGTTCTGGTGGTACGCCAGCTCCTCGCCCAGTGCCTGGTCGGCCACGATCAGCGCACCGCCGACCACGTCCGAGTGGCCGCCCATGTACTTGGTCAGGGAGTGCACGACGACGTCCGCGCCGAGCGAGAGCGGCTGCTGCAGATACGGCGTGGCGAAGGTGTTGTCGACGACGAGCTTCGCACCCGCGTCATGGGCGATCTGAGCGACGGTGGCGATGTCCGTGATGCCGAGCAGCGGGTTGGAGGGGGTCTCCACCCAGACGGCCTTGGTCTTCGGGGTGATCGCGGCCCGTACGGCCGCGGGGTCGCTGGTGTCGGCGACGGACCACTCCACGCCCCACCGCGAGACGACCTTCGCGAACAGGCGGAACGTGCCGCCGTACGCGTCGTTCGGGATGACCACGTGGTCACCGGGGCTGAGCAGCGTACGCAACAGGGTGTCCTCGGCCGCGAGGCCGGACGCGAACGCGAGGCCGCGCCGGCCGCCCTCCAGGGCGGCGAGGTTCTCTTCGAGGGCGGTACGGGTCGGGTTGGCGCTGCGGCTGTACTCGTAGCCGCCGCGCAGGCCGCCCACGCCGTCCTGCTTGTAGGTCGACACCTGGTAGATCGGCGGGACGACCGCGCCGGTGAGGGGATCGGCGGTGTTGCCCGCATGGATCGCGAGAGTCTCGAAGTGCTGACTGATGTGCCTGTCGCTCATGGGCACCGAGCGTAGTGCGCTCGCGCCGCCGGTGCCGGACGCGGGGCTCCGGACGGCCTGGAACGAGGGTTTTCCCCCGGCGCCCCGGGCCCGTCACGACGGTTTTCCACAGGCCGTCGGGGCAGGTTGGCCAATTGTCGGCGGTGTCTGGTTCGCTTGAGGCATGGAGATTCTCTGGGTCCTGATGGCGCTGGTCATGGTCGTCTTCGTGCTGCGCCCGCTGCTGCGGTTCAGGAACGGCCGCGTCCAGACACGCACGCCGAACTTTGTGCCGAGCCCGTTCCTGTTCCGCAGGAACAACCGCATCGAGCAGGTCACCCCGGACCACCCGGACGCCGCGGACCCGGCGAACTACGGCTTCGCGCGCGAGGAGGAGCTGGACATCCGGATGCCCGGCCCCGACCAGGACCTGCTCGACGTCCTGGACCTGGTGCAGCGCACGCAGGACTACCGCGCGGCCTCCCAGTTGCTGGCCGGCACCGAGACCGAGGGCGAGCCGCGCTGGCAGCGCGTGCAGGCCTTCGCGGGCGCGGCGGCGCTGGAGCTGCAGCGGCGGCCCGGCGGGGTGCACGAGACGCCGGGCGGGCAGTGGCTGCGGGTGTGGCGGGCCGAGCAGCCCAAGGACGCGGGCGGCGCGGCCGTGCACGCGGAGTTCCTGGTGCAGCAGGCGTGGCGCACCTCGACGCCGGGCACGGACGAGTTCCGGATCATCATGGAGGAGGCCAGGGACGCCTGCGGCCAGGCGGCACTGCTGTCCCCCGGCGACCCGGTCCCGTACATCATCGAGCTGTCCGTCGCGCGCGGACTCGGCTATCCGCGGCCGGAGTTCGAGGCGCTGTGGCTGAAGATCCTGGACCGCGCGCCCGCCCACATGGGCGCCCATCTCGCCGCCCTGCACTACTGGTGCGAGAAGTGGCACGGCTCGCGCGAGCTGGCCTACTCCTTCGCCGAGGCCGCCGCCGCACGCGCGCCCCAGGGCTCGCTGCTCGCCGCCATGCCCCTGTTCGCGGTCTTCGAGCACCTGCCCGAGGTGAACCTGGTGCGCGGCTTCTACCAGAGCGAGGTCGTGACCCGGGCGATGCACGGCGCGCTGCACGCGGTGCACTCCGCCCGCCCCGACGACCCGATGTCGGCGCACGTCCGCCACCTGCTGGTCTTCTTCCTGGTCCGCGCCGAGCGCTGGGCGGAGGCCATGCAGCAGCTGATACTCGTCGACGGCCACGTCGGCGCCCTGCCCTGGTCGCTGTCCGGCGACCCGGCCGCGGAGTTCGCCGTCTACCGCGCCCTCGCGGTGGCGGGGTACGAGGCGAACGGCGGCAGCCCGGCGACCCTGCTCAGCTGACCGCCCGGGCGGAATGATGGCGGCGCCCGAGGTGTTGTGCCAGGTGCCGCCCGGCGAGGCGGCGACCCCACCCCGGAACGACAGGGAGACCCCATGCTCTTCGGCCGCACGCCCCAGCTGCCCACCCCTGAGCAGGCGCTCAAGGGTCGGCCCGCGCCCGCCTTCGAGGTCCCCGAGCGCCACACCGTCCTGGGCAACCCCCTCCTCGGCCCCTACCCCGAGGGCCTGGAGGTCGCCGACTTCGGTCTGGGCTGCTTCTGGGGCGCCGAGCGCAAGTTCTGGCAGCTCCCCGCGGGCGTCTGGACGACCCTGGTGGGCTACCAGGGCGGCTACACCGAGAACCCCACCTACGAGGAGGCCTGCTCGGGCCTGACCGGCCACACGGAGGCCGTCCGCGTGGTCTACGACCCGAAGCTCGTCTCGTACGACCGACTCCTCAAGACCTTCTGGGAGTCCCACAACCCCACCCAGGGCTTCCGCCAGGGCAACGACGTGGGCACCCAGTACCGCTCGGCGATCTACACCCACACCCCCGAGCAGGCCGCCGCGGCCGAGGCGTCCCGCGACGCGTACCAGAAGGTCCTGACGGACGCGCGCCACGGCGCGATCACCACGGAGATCCTGCCGGCCGAGGGCCGTACCTTCTTCCCGGCGGAGGCCTACCACCAGCAGTACCTGGACAAGAACCCGGCCGGGTACTGCGGCCTGGGCGGCACCGGCGTCACGCTGGCCGAGCCGTTCGAGACGAACTGGGGCGTCTCCTGCCCGACGGGCATCGCCCCGGCGCCGGAGGCGGCGGAGAAGTAGCCGCCGTGTCCGGTCTCTGATCGCCGCCGAGTCCCCGCACCGGCCGTCGCCGTTCACACCGGCGGCGGCCGGTTTCGTGTGCCGCCGGTCCACCGCGCGGGGGACCTCACCCCTGGGGGTGGATCTCGGCGTCCAGTGAGCGCAGCGCAGCCAGCCCTGACGGGCTTGCCGCAGGGGCGCCAACAGGCTTTGGGCTGTCACTGGACGCAGAGACCACTGCGCGGGGATGAGAGGCGGAAAGCCCGTATGTCCACATTCACTTCCGGTCTGCGCACGGCGCTGGGGCGCACCGGCGTCGCGGCGGCCACCGGCCTGGCGCTCGCGCTCACCGTGCCCCACGCCGCGTTCGCCCTGCCGGGCGACCTCGACACGAGCTTCGGCGGCGACGGCAAGGTCGTCACCGACTTCGGCGGCTACGACGAGAGCCGCGGCATGGCGGTCCAGGCCGACGGCAGGATCGTCACCGTGGGCCTCAACCAGCCGCCGGAGAGCGGAGAGGTCGACTTCGCTCTCGCCCGCTACAACTCCGACGGCAGCCCGGACCAGGGATTCGGCACCGGCGGCCAGGTGATCACCGACTTCCGCGGCGGCGAGGACATCGCCGACGCGGTGGCGGTGCAGACCGACGGAAAGATCGTCGTGGTCGGCCGTACCTCGGACGCCGAGACCTTCCTCCCCCAGTTCACGGTGGCCCGCTACCACGCCGACGGAACCCTGGACACCGGCTTCGGCACCGCCGGAACGGTGGTCTCGGACTTCGGAACCGGTGGCCCCTCCGAGGCCTTCGGCGTGGAGCTGCAGGCCGATGGCCGGATCGTCGCCGCGGGTATGAGCGGCTCCGACGTCGCGGTGGCCCGCTACAACACCGACGGCAGCCCCGACACCGGCTTCGACGGTGACGGCAAGGTGGCCACCGCCTTCGCGGGCGGCGCGGCGACCGCCTTCGACGTGGCGCTGCAGTCGGACGGCAAGATCGTCACCGCCGGCCGTGCGGGGTACAACTATCCGGCGAACGCCTCCGACTTCGCTCTCGCCCGCTACAACGCCGACGGCAGCCTGGACACCGGGTTCGACGGTGACGGCCGGGTGACCACCGCCTTCGCCCAGGCCGACGTGGCCGGCGGGGTGGCGGTGCAGCCCGACGGGAAGATCGTCGCCGGTGGATCCAGCGACTTCGACTTCGCGCTGGCCCGCTACAACGCGGGCGGCGCCCTCGACAGCGGCTTCAGCGGTGACGGCAAGGTCACCACCGACTTCGGGACCGGCAGCCAGGACGGGAGTTCCGACCTGGCGCTGCAGTCCGACGGGAAGATCGTCTCCGCCGGCATCAGCAACAGCGACTTCGCGGTGGCCCGCTACAACACCGACGGCGGCCTGGACGGCGGGTTCGGGACCGGCGGCAAGGTGACCACCGACGTGGACAACGGGTTCTTCGACTCGGCGAGCGCGGTGGCGGTGCAGGCCGACGGGAAGATCGTCGCGTCCGGCAACACCGGCGACGACCGCGGTCTGGTCCGCTACCGGGTCGACGGCACGCCGCCGCCCCCGGCCGGGGTGGACCTGTCGGTCAGGAAGACCGGTTCCAGCACGGTCAGCATCGGTGACCGGGCCACGTACGGCGTGACCGTGACCAACACCAGCACGACGGCCTCCGCCACCGGCGTGGTGCTGTCCGACGCGCTCACCGGCCCCGCCGCCTCGGTGGTCTCGGCGAGTGCCGGCACGGGGTCCTGCACCGTCGGCGCCTCCGGCGCGAGCTGCTCGCTGGGCCCCCTCGCTCCCGGCGCCAGTGTCACGGTCCAGATCGCCGTCGAGCCCCGGGCCACCGGCACCCTCACGGACCGGGCCACGGTCAGCGCCACACAGACCGACCCGGTGCCCGGCAACAACACCGCCACGGCGACCACCGCAGTCGACAACGCCCACGGCTGCACCCGCGTCGGCACCAGCGGCAACGACGTCATCAACGGCACCTTCGGCAACGACGTGATCTGCGCCCTCGGCGGGGACGACACCGTCAACGCGAGCTACGGCGGCGACACCGTGTACGCCGGCCACGGCAATGACCGCGTCGACGGCGGCTACGGCAACGACACCCTGAACGGAGGACCCGGCAACGACACCCTGCTGGGCTCCTACGGCAACGACAGCCTCAACACCGTGGACAACGTCTCCGCCAACGACACCGCCAACGGCGGCCCCGGCTTCGACACCTGCACGACGGACCCGGGCGACACCCGGATCAGCTGCCCCTAGGGCCGGCCGGGCCGGGCAGGGCGCGCGGTCGCATGGCTGCCGGCCGGGCCCTCAAGCCCCCCAAGCGCCTTCGACCTGGCGGTGGCCCAAGGGCTTGCGTTGGGAGAGCCACAGGGCCACCGCCGCCGCGATCGGCAGGCCGGTTTCGAGTTCGATGAAGCCGAACTGGCCGCCCTGGTTGCACTCCAGGAACCACCAGATGCCGTCCTCGTCCTCGGCGAAGTCGAAGGCGGCGTAGGCCAGGCCGGCGAGGGCGACGTAGGCGTCCACCGACTTGCTGACGCGTTCGGGTACGGGGACCGGTTCCCAGGCGTGCTCGGTGTCGCCGTAGCGGCCGTCGACCTGGTCGGGCGCGGCCGTCTTGCGGGCGGCGAACAGCCGGCTGCCGACGCAGGTCAGCCGGATGTCGGCGCGCTTGGGCACGTAGCGCTGGAGCAGCGTGGGGCCGGCCGCGACGGCGGAGAAGTCCGCGTCGGGTCCGATCAGGGTCGTGGGCAGGCTCAGCCCGGGGTCTCCGGGCGGCGGTCCCGAGGCGGACTTCACCACCACCTCCCGGTGCTCCTCGGCGAACTGCCGCGCGAGCCGGGGGGCCGTGGTGAAGACGGTCGGCGGTACGGCGAAGCCGCTGAGGTGGGCGACGCGCAACTGCCACGGCTTGAGCCGGGCCCGGTCGGCGTTGCGCGGGTGGTTCATCCATCGCGCGTTGGCGGCGAAGAGCATCCCGAACAGCGCCTGCCGGGCCTCGGCGGTCAGCCACGGCGAGGGGTGTGCCGCGTTGGCCGCCGGTTCGCCGGGCCTGCGCATCCATACGGCGCCCAGGCCCTCCATGCTGAGCACCTGTCCGTTCGCCGACAGATGGCCGTCGAAGTCGCCGTGGGCGTAGTGGGCGGACAGCACGACCTTGTCCGGTACGTCGGCGGGGTCCAGCCGCAGGAACGGGGTTCCCATCGCGTGCAGCTCGGCCACCACCATGTCGGCGGTCACGTCCTCCTCGGACGTGAGGATCAGTACGCTCATACGGTCGGGGGTCGTCAGTCGTCGAAGTGCGTCTGAGACCCGGCGGTGGACGTGGTCGTACCGACGGCCATCAGCAGCTCCGGGTCGCTGACGGCCGGGCGGCCGTCGGACAACACGTTGAGCTGGAGCGACGCGTCGAAGTGGTACGGCGTCACCACGGGCTGAAGCCTTGTGGGCAAGGCGTAGTTGAGGGTGAACGGTCGCACGCTGGAGCCTCCGTGGGTGTACTTTGCCGGTTTCTGTCCATGGGGGAGCGTCATCGGCGTGCCGGGTGCCGCACACACATCGGCGTCACCACTTCTGCACCACTGATCACACTGGCCACATCTTCCCCACGACTCACACATCGGATGGCACATCAGATGTGTCACTCGAAGACAGGCCGTAACGGCTCCGTCACGCGTGACCGCCCGGGGCTCAACTCCCGCTTCCGTAGGGCCTCGTGAGGATTTCCAGCCGGTGGCCGTCGGGGTCGTCGAAGTACGCGCCGCGGCCGCCGTCGTTCGTGTTGATCTCGCCGGGACGGTAGTGGTGCGGGTCCGCCCAGTAGGTCAGCCCCGCCTCCCGGATGCGGGCGAATATCTCGTCGAACTCGGCCTCGGACACCAGGAACGCGTAGTGCTGCGGAGCGACCTCCCCCGGTGTGTCCATGTAGTCCAGGGAGACGCCGCCCGGCAGCTCGACGGGGACGAACGGGCCGAAATCCGGGCTCACTTCGAGCCCCAGGATGTCGGCGAGGAACCTGGCCGAGGCATGTTTGTCATGCGCGGCGACGATGGTGTGGTTCAGCTGCACGGTCATCGTTTTGACCTCCTCGCGTCCAACGTACTCCGGCGCCGGCCGGGGCAGACCTTGCCCTGACCGGCGCCGGAGTACGGGCGCACGGGACCGCGGATCAGATCGTGGCGGTGTCGATCACGAAGCGGTAGCGGACGTCGCTCGCCACCACCCGCTCGTACGCCTCGTTGATCTGGTCGGCGCGGATGAGCTCGATCTCGGCGCCCAGGCCGTGCTCGGCGCAGAAGTCGAGCATCGCCTGGGTCTCCGGGATGCCGCCAATGCCGGAGCTGCTCAGGCTGCGGCGGTTGCCGAACACCGAGGAGAGCAGGATGTGGACCGGCTCCTCGGGGATGCCCACGTTGACCATCGCGCCGTCGGTGCGCAGCAGCGAGAGGTAGGCGTCGAAGTCGAGCGGCGCCGAGACCGTGTTGAGGATCAGGTCGAAGGTGCCCGCCAGATCCTTGAAGGTGTTCTCGTCGCCGGTGGCGTAGTAGTGGTCGGCGCCCAGCCGCAGGCCGTCGTCCTTCTTGCGCAGGGACTGCGACAGGACGGTCACCTCCGCGCCGAGCGCGTGCGCGATCTTCACGCCCATGTGGCCGAGGCCGCCGAGGCCGACGACGGCGACCTTCTTGCCGGGGCCGGCGTTCCAGTGCTTCAGCGGGGAGTACGTGGTGATGCCGGCGCAGAGCAGCGGGGCGGCCACGTCCAGGGAGAGGCCGTCGGGGATGCGGACGACGAAGCCCTCGTCGACGACGATGTTCTCGGAGTAGCCGCCGTAGGTGGGCTCGCCGTCCTTACCGACGGCGTTGTAGGTCCAGACGGGGCCGCCCTTGGAGCAGTACTGCTGCAGGCCGGCCAGGCAGTTGTCGCACTCGCGGCAGGAGTCGACCATGCAGCCGACGCCCACCCGGTCGCCGACCTGGTACTTCGTGACGCCCGAGCCGACCTCGGAGACGATGCCCGCGATCTCGTGGCCGGGCACCATCGGGAAGATCGCGGTGCCCCAGCCCTCCCGGGCCTGGTGGATGTCGGAGTGACAGATGCCGGCGAACTTGATGTCGATCAGGACGTCGAACTCGCCGACCGGGCGCCGCTCGATCGTGGTCCGCTCCAGCGGGGCCTTCGCGGCGGGCGCGGCATACGCGGCAACAGTGGTCATGGCGGGGTTCTCCTAGTGGGTCGTGCGCACCCGGCTGCCTTCCCGCCGGGCACACCTCCACCCTGCCTCACGTGCGCGGACATCACCCAGTCCACGCTTCTGCGTACGTCCGCCGGTCCTACCACCGGCGGGGTCAGGCTCCCCTGCGTACGACCATGAATACTGGAGGTATGGAAGAACTGCCCGAATCCGCCCCCGCCCGGCCGCTGGACCGGCGTGCCGAACTCAGCGAGTTCCTGCGCACCCGGCGGGCCCGGCTGAAGCCCGAGGACGTGGGGCTGCCGGACTTCGGGCGGCGCCGCCGGGTGCCCGGGCTGCGCCGCGAGGAGCTGGCGCAGCTGGCCGGGGTGTCCGTGGCGTACTACACGCGACTGGAGCAGGGCAACGGGCGGAACGTGTCGGTGGAGGTGCTGGACTCGATCGCGCGGGCGCTGCGGCTGACGGACGCCGAGCACGCGCATCTGACCCACCTCGCCAAGGGCAAGCAGCACAAGCGGAAGGCGTCGGCGCGGCCGCAGCAGGTGCGCGGCTCGCTGCGACAGCTGCTGGACACGATGGACGGCGTGCCCGCGTACGTGGTGGGGCGGCGGGCGGAGATTCTGGCGTGGAACCGGATGGCCGCGGCGCTCTTCGGTGACTGGGAGCAACTGCCGGTCGCGGAGCGCAACTGGGCGCGGCTGGTGTTCCTGCACCCTGACTACCACGATCTCTTCGTCGACTGGGAGCAGAAGGCGATCGACATCGTCTGCGCCCTGCGGATGGACGCCGGCTGCTATCCCGACGATCCGCGCCTGTCCGCGCTCGTCGGGGAGCTCTCCGTGAAGAGCGCGGACTTCCGGCGGCTGTGGGCGACGCACGACGTCAAGGAGAAGTCCCACGGGGTCAAGCGGCTGCACCATCCGCTGGTGGGCGAGCTGTCCCTGAACTTCGAGTCGTTCCGTCTGCCGGACGACAGCGATCAGTCCCTGCTCACCTACCACGCGGAACCGGGCTCACCGTCGGCCGACGGTCTGCGGCTGCTGGCCAGCTGGGGCAGGGACGCGGCGCGGGTCGTGCCCTCCACCTGAGGCCACGGCCGCGGCCCCGCCGCCCGGCTCACCCCTGGTACGGCGGCGCGGCCCCCCAGTTCCACTTCGGCACCGGCTGCTCGGCCGGCGGCTTCGCGTCCGGGCCGGAGAAGTACACGGCAAGGCGCGTGCCCCACTCCACGTACGCCAGGAAGGCCGACCGGAACTCGGCGTCCGTCGGCAGACCGGCCTCGTCCGCCGCGTCCTGGACGAGGTTGACCCAGCGCCGCCGCTGGGGCTCGGTGATGTGCTTGCCGAAGTGCTTGGCGACCATGTGCCCGTGACCGCCCTGGGTCTCGGAGTACCGGGCGGGCCCGCCGAAGACCTCGCCGAGCCACAGGGCCACATGGGCGGCGTGCTCGGCGGCCAGACCGGCGAAGAGCGGGGCCAGGAGGTCGTCCTTGAGGACCTTGTCGTAGAAGACCTCGGTCAGCCGGG
This sequence comes from Streptomyces olivochromogenes, assembly GCF_021538895.1. Taxonomy (GTDB): domain Bacteria; phylum Actinomycetota; class Actinomycetes; order Streptomycetales; family Streptomycetaceae; genus Streptomyces; species Streptomyces olivochromogenes_A. Next base: position 70,575 of record NZ_JADDRL010000037.1, read on the forward strand.
CGAAGGCGTCCGCGCCGCCCGCCCAGTCGTAGAGGCTGGGGCCGGCCGAGCCCGTGCCGTGGACCGGGGTCGGCGCGTAGTGGCGCATCTCCTCGATGTTCTCGACGTAGGGGCGGATCTCGGCGAGGAACGGCGGGAAGTGCTCCGAGGTACGGAAGCCCTCCAGGTGGTCCCGCGTCGAGGTCCAGGTGATGCGCAGGACGTAGTGCTCGGCGTCCTCCTCGCAGCGCGTCAGCTCGTAGTCGACGCACTGCGGCGCCGCCGCCAGCCGGGCGGCGGCACGGGTGTAGGCGGCCAGGAACTCGGCCGACCGCTGCTCGGGGATCTGATACCGGATGTATTCGACCGTGTGAGCTGTCATGCCCGCACACAAACACGAACGGCCCGCCGGAAGCTGCTCTTCCGGCGGGCCGTTCGCTGTCGGCCTACTCAGGCACTACGCCTCACTTGCCGTAGTACGCGTTGTAGATCGAGATCGTCGACTTGTTGCCCTTCTTGTCGGCGATCTTGGCGTGGAAGGAGATGGCCTTGCCCTTGGCCGGGTTCTTGACGGTGATCTTGCCGTGGCGGACCTCGACCTTCTTCCAGGTCTGGCCGTAGTCGTACGACACGTACACCGCCAGCGACTTCAGGTTGCGGCCGGCGGCCGAGCCCTCGACGGTGACCGGGAAGGTGACCAACTTGCCGGCCTCGACGCGGCTGTCCAGGCCGGTGTTGGCGTTGAAGCGGACCGTGGAGGCGGCGAGCTTGGCCGGGCTGGTGCCGGACGGCTTCTTCGAGTGGAAGGTGAAGCTCGCGTCGATCCGCGTGGAGGCGGCCGCGATCTTGACCGTGCGCTTGACCGAGGTGGTCAGCTTGTACTCGGCGTCACCGGCCGGGACCTTGAAGGTCTCGCCGCCGATCAGCGGGTCCTCGTTGGAGCCGACCTTGGTCCCGTTGCGGTACAGGGTCGTGTTCACCGAGGTGTAGTTCGACGAGCCGACGTTCTGACGGCCGTCGGCGTACAGCGGCAGCAGGCCGGAGATCTCGTTGCCGTCGCGGTACAGACCGAAGGTGGAGTTCAGGTGCGGGCCGAAGACCGCGGTGTTGACCGTCTTGTCGTAGGTCTTGCCCGCGCTGTAGGCCTGGCTGCCCACCGAGTAGAAGGCCTCGGCGATCGGGAAGCCGTCCGGGTCGACCCCGCCGTCCTGCTCGAAGTCGAACTCCCACTTCACGCCGCCCTGCGCCGACAGGTGCAGGGTGCGGGTGGCGGGGAGGGACTGCTGGATGCTGATCGAGGAGGCACCGCTGCTCTGGGGCAGCCAGCCGACCGCGCCGAGCGAGCCCTTCTTGTTGCTGGCCGCGGCACCCAGGTGGGCCTTCACCGTGGCCAGGTCGGCGGCCTTGTAGTGCTTGGTGTAACCGGTGGCGAGCTGCTTGACGTTGCCGCCGACGACGGTGGCGTACTCCTCGCTGTCACCCTTGGTCCAGTGCCCGTCCCACTGCTGGTAGAGCGAACCGTCGGTGATCTGCGGGCCGAGACCCGCGGTGTGGAAGTTCTCGTACGAGTCCAGGAACCAGCCGAAGCCGTACGAGCCGTCGCCCACCGAGATGTCGAACTCCGGCGAGGCGAACGCCGACTTGGCGGCCGCGTCGGGGACGGTGATGTCCACCGGCTTGGCCTTGCTCGCGTCCAGCGTGATCGTCGTGTTCTTGGTGACGGTCAGCTTCGGCTGCGCGATCCAGTCGATGCCCTTGGTGGCGTCCTTCGGGTCCACGAAGAACGCGGAGTTGAGGATGTACGTGCCCTTGGGCGCGCGCACCTTCACCGTGCCGGAGGCGTCGTAGGGCGCGTAGCCCTTGCCGCCGGCCAGGCCCGCGACGCCGGCCAGGTCGGCGTTGTAGTTCGGCGTCGGCTTCCCGTCCCGCCCGATGAACTTCAGCGTGACGTCGTACGACTCGACCTCGCGCTGCACCGCGGCGGCCGCGCGGACGCTCTGGCCGCCGCCGGTCGCGGTCACGTAGGCGGAGTAGGCGCCGTCGAGGGTGCCGCCCAGCTTGGTGTTGACAGTGAGGTCGACGGTGGCCTTGCCGTGGGCCGGGACGGTGACCTTCGTCGCGCCCAGCTTGAAGAAGCCCGCCGGTGCCGCCTGGCCCTTGGGGTTGCTGCCCGTGGCGGACAGGTCGAGCGTGACGTCCTTGTCACCGAGGTTGCGGTAGGCGACCTGCTTGGTGACCGGCTTGTCGTCGGTGTGCGGCCACTGCTGCACACCGAAGCTCACCGAGACCGGGTCGGCGATCACGCTCTGCTTGATGGCCTTGTCGACCTGGATCCGGCCCGAACCCTGCTGGAACGGCGTGTACTTGCCGTCCTTCGCGGAGCCGGTCAGGGCCGCCTTCAGCTCGGCGTAGCCCCAGTCGGGGTGCTCCTGCTTCAGGATCGCGGCGGCGCCCGCGACGTGCGGCGTGGCCATCGACGTACCGGAGATGGTCAGGTAGCCCTCGGGCTTCTCACCGACCTCCTTGTCGATGACGCTGCCCTTGGCCGCGGCGGCGGTGATGTCCACGCCGGGCGCGGTGACGTCCGGCTTGATGGCGCCGTCGCCGACGCGCGGGCCGGTCGAGGAGAAGTCGGCCAGCTTGTCCTTCTTGTCGACGGCGCCGACGGTGATCGCGGCGTCCGCGCTGCCCGGCGAACCGATCGACTCGGGGCCCTCGTTGCCCGCGGCGATCGCGAACAGGATGCCCTTGTCGGCGGAGAGCTTGTTGACCTCGGCTTCGAGCGGGTCGATCTCCGGGGTGTCGTAACCGCCCAGGCTCAGGTTGATGACGGAGGCGCCCTGCTGGGCCGCCCACTCCATACCGGCGATGATGCCGGAGTCGTCACCGGAGCCGGTGTCGTCGAGGACCTTGCCGTTGAGGATCTTCGCGTCGGGCGCGACACCCTTGTACTTGCCGCCCGACTTGGCGCCGGTGCCCGCCACGATGGACGCGACGTGCGTGCCGTGGCCGAAGTGGTCCGTGGCGTCGGCGGCGCCCGAGAAGTTCTTGGCCTCGATCACCTGGTCCTTGAGGTCCGGGTGCGTCGCGTCGACACCCGTGTCCAGGACGGCGATCTTCACGCCCTTGCCGGTGTAGCCGGCCGCCCACGCCTTGGGGGCGCCGATCTGCGGCACGGACTTGTCGAGGCTGGCCTTGCGGACGCCGTCGAGCCAGACGTGCGCGATGCCGGAGGCGGCCTTGTCGCCGTTGGTGACCGCGTCCCACAGCTCGGGCGTGTCCTTGACCGGGGTCTGCACCGCGTCCGCGTTCAACGCCTTCAGGCTGCGGCGCAGGGTGCCCGCGTCCCGGACGTCGGCCTTGGTCGCCGTGGCGGCGCCGCTGTAGCCGACGATGACCTTCAGGCCCTTCTTCAGGGACTTGCGGGTGGCGGCCTTGTTCAGCTCGGTGACGTCGAACAGCCGCCGGTCCAGCTTGCCGACGGCGACCAGGCGGGCCGCGTCGGAGGGGATGACGAGGGTGTGCCCGTCGACCTTGCGGACCTCGAAGGGTATGTGCTCGCGTCCCTTGGCCCGCTCCAGGCCGACGACGCGGCCCTTGCCGTCGACGGCGACCCGGTCGCCGGTGATCAGGGTGATGCGGTGCTTCGCGGTGAGGGCCGAGGCGGCGGTGTCGGCGCGCTGCTCGGACTTCGCCGACGCCGGGGTGGTCATTCCTGCGGCGAGGGCGACGGCTGCGGCCGTGGCCACTGTGGCCGCGGCCGCATTCTTCACTTGTCTGCGCAAAACTCCCCCTGGAGATGGAGTGCCGGGCGAATTTCCCCGTTCACCCGGCCGGGGGCAGCTTCGTACGCATGAGCGTCGACCCCCCGGACTTGGCAGTATGCCGGGGGGTGATCTGACGGCTCAATAGATGAGAGGAGGGTGTGAAAGCGCTACCGCGAACTGTTACGCGCCGGGTGGAACACCGTTACGAAACCGAGAAGTTGCGCGCCGCGAGTCGGCGTGTCGCGCCCTCAGGCGCCCGCGTTCTCTCTCACGGTGATCTTTCCCTTGCGGATCGTGGCCAGCCGCTGGGCCTTCTTCGCGATCGCGGAGTCGTGGGTGACCATGATGAAGGTCAACCCGTGCTCCTTCCACATGCGTTCGAGTACGTCCATGATCTCGTCACGCATGCCCTCGTCGAGGTTGCCGGTGGGCTCGTCGGCGAGCAGCACCTTCGGCTTCTTGACCAGCGCACGGGCGATGGCGACGCGCTGCTGCTGGCCGCCGGACAGCTCGGAGGGCAGATGCCCGAGCCGCTCCCCCAGCCCGACCGACTTCAGCGCCTCGGCGGCCTGTTCGCGCCGGTCCCGCGCCTTCACACCGAGCGGTACGAGAGCGGTTTCGACGTTCTCCTGCGCGGTGAGCGTGGGGATGAGGTTGAAGGACTGGAAGACGAAGCCGATGTTCTCGCTGCGCACTCGGGTCAGCCGGGCCTCGGGAAGCTTGGCCAAGTCCGTGCCGTCCAGGACGACTTCGCCGGAGGTGGGGCGGTCCAGGCCGCCGAGCATTTGCAGCAGCGTGGATTTGCCGCCGCCGGTGGGGCCCTGGATGACCAGGCGGTCACCGTCCCCGATGGTGAGGTCTATGCCGTCGAGGGCGTGAACGGTCTCCTTGCCCTTGATGTAGCGCTTGGTCACGTTTCTGAGGTCGTACATGGTGGCTCCTGAGATCGTCTTTGGCTGCGGGGCGGCGGGGCAGCGGGGGTGCAACGGCCGGCCCCGCCGAGAGGCTGGGCTACTCCACGCGCCGCAGGGCGTCCGCCGGGCGCAGCCTCGACGCCCGCCAGCCGCCGAACGCGCCCGCGATCAGACCGCCCGCCACCGCGAGCCCCACCGCCAGCACGATCGTGGTGACGCTCACCGGGGCCGTGAGGGCGACCTCCAGCGTCTTGGCCGTGCGGCCGGGACCGCCGGGGAAACCGCCACCGCCGCCCGGGCCGCCGTCGATGCCCCCGGCACCACCTCCGGCGCCGCCGCCGAGTTGGGCCTGCAGGCTGGGGCTGATCGCGGTGACCGCGTACGCTCCGGCCAGGCCGAGGGCGATGCCGAGGGCGCCGCCGACCAGGCCGTTGACGACGGCCTCGCCGACCACCTGGCGGGTCACCCGGCCCGACTTCCAGCCGAGCGCCTTGAGCGTGCCGAACTCGCGCACGCGGCGGGAGACGGCGGAGGAGGTGAGCAGGCCGGCGACCAGGAACGCGGCCACGAGCACCGCGATGGACAGCCACTTGCCGACGTTGGTCGCGAGGGAGGAGGCCGTGGACAGGGAGCCGGAGACGGTGTCCGCGAGGTCGGCGGAGGTGGTGACCGTCGTACCCGAGACGTTCTTCTGGATCGCCGACTTGACGCTGCCGATCCGCTGCGAGTCGGTCGCCTTGACGTAGATCGTGGTGACCTTGTTCTTCGAGTCGCTGAGCGTCTGCGCCTGCTTGAGCGGGATGTACAGGTTGGCCGCCGGGTCACCGCTGTCGGCGGTGGCGATGCCGATCACCTCGAACTTGACGCCCTTGACGGTGACGGTGGAGCCGACCTTGTACTTCTTCTCCTTGGCGTAGGCGGAGTCGGCGACGACGACCTTGGCGTCGGTCTCCGTCGTCCTGAACGTTCGGCCGCTGGTGATCTTCGAGGAGGTCAGCGGGCCGAGGGCCGGCTTGGTGACGTCGGTGCCGTAGACGGAATAGTTGTTGACGTCGAAGTCGGCGCCGCCGCCCAGCACTTCGCCCGGCGGCTGAGCGGTCGCGCCGGGGCCGCCCTGCTGGGCGTTGCCGTCGCCCTTCTGCTGGAACTGGCCCCGCTTGAACTGGCCGCTGACCTTGATGACCTGGAGGCTCAGCCCGCCGACCGCGTCCGAGACGCCGGACTGCGCGCCGACCTTGGTCACCGTCGAGGTGGACAGCGTCTGGAAGCCCTGCACCATGACGCGGTCGCTGCTCTGGCTGGAGTCGTCGTCGTTGCCCCGCGCGTCGAACTGGAAGCGGGGACGCTGGGCGGCGCCGTCGGCGGCGGACGCCGCCTTGGTGACGGTCATGTCCGTCCCGAGGCCGTAGAGCGACTGCAGGACCTTGTCCTGTGCCTTCCCCATGCCGTTGGACACGGAGTTGACCACGATGACCAGCGCGATGCCCAGCGCGAGGCCGGAGGCGACGACGAGGGCCGCCTTTCTGCGGCGGCGCAGTTCGCGCCTCAGGTAGGTGAAGAACATGGCCCGCAAGTTAGGGACGCACCGTGATGACTCGATAAGGCAGCGATAAGAGAACGATGAGAAGGCTGCGAAGGCTGCGAAGGCTGTGGCCGACCCCGGAAGGGGCTCGGAAACGCCGATGCCGCCCCTCACCGGGGGCGGCATCGGTCCAGCTGTGGGAGGGCTGTGTCAGACGGCCGAACCGGCCTTCCACTGCGCCCAGTCCATGTTCCAGCCGTTGAAGCCGTTGTCCGGGGAGACGGTCTTGTCGCCGGTGTTCTTCACGACGACCACGTCACCGAGGATCGAGTGGTTGTACATCCACGCGGCGGGCGTGTTGGGGTCGTTCGCGCCCTTGGTGTCGGACAGGCCCACACAGCCGTGGCTGGTGTTGACGCTGCCGAAGACGGACTTGGCGCCCCAGTAGTTGCCGTGCAGGAAGGTGCCGGAGCTGGTCAGGCGGATGGCGTGCGGCACGTCCTTGATGTCGTACTCGCCCTTGCCGTCGTCGTCGGTGAAGCCCACGGTCGCGCCGTTCATGCGCGTCTCCTTGAACTTCTCCGACATCACCATGACGCCCTGGTACGTCTTGTTCTCGGGCGATCCGGCGGAGATCGGGATGGTCTTGATGGTCTTGCCGTCCTGCGTGACCTTCATCTGCTTGGTCTGCGCGTCGACGTAGGAGACCTGGTTGCGGCCGATGTGGAAGGTGACCGTCTTCTGCTGCACGCCGTAGACGCCGCCGGCACCCTGGACGCCGTCGAGCGCGAGCTTCAGCGTGACGGTGGAGTTCTCCTGCCAGTACGCCTCGGGGCGGAAGTCGATGCGGTTCGCGTTGAACCAGTGGCCGACGACCTCCTGGCCGCTGCTGGAGGTGACCGTGATGCCCTTCTGGACCGCGGCCTTGTTGGTGATCGCCTTGTCGAAGTTGATCGACACGGGCATGCCCACGCCGACGGTGGAACCGTCCTCCGGCGTGAAGTTGCCTATGAAGCTGTTGGACGGCGAGACCGTGGTGAAGGTGGCGTTCTCGTGGGCCACGAGGCCCGCGGAGTCCTTGGCCTCCGCGGCGACCTTGTAGGTGGTCGACCGCTCCAGCTGGGCGGTGGGCTTCCAGCTCGTCTTGTCGGCGGACAGGGCGCCGGCGACGGCCTTTCCGTCGGCCGTGGTCATGGACACGCTGGTGAGGGTGCCCTTGGCGACCCTGACGGCGGCCGAGTTGTTGATGGAGGCGCTGTTCGAGCCGTCCTTGGGCGTGATCGTGATCTGGGCCTCGGACGACTTCTTCGCCGCCGCCTCGTCCGCCTTGGCCTGCGAGGTGTCATCGCCGCCGGTGGCCTTGGCGTCGTCGCCACCGGAACACGCCGTCAGTGCCAGCAGACCGCCGAGCAGTGCGGACGCGGCCATCAGACCCCTGCGCCGCTTACTGTCCGTCATCACACGCTTCTCCATCGTTGCCGAATCCGCAAAAACCCCGAGAGCCCCCGTCGAAAACCTCAACGCTACGGCCGTCTCTTCCCGTTCCACATTCTTCGGAGGTGTGGGGCACACCACGTCCGCCGGGGCGGGTGGTGCGCAGGACGGTCCGTGCGCCCCCTGAGACGACGTGACCCCGGACGGCGGTTGCCGTCCGGGGTCACGGTTTCCCCAAGACGCTCAGCCGATGCCGTCTTCTTCGTCGTCGCCTTCGACATCTTCCCCGTCGAGGTCCCAGTCCGGCGAGTCCGGGTCGTAGTCGACCCGTTCGCTGGACCAGGAGGCCTGCTGCAGCTCGACCCCGGGCACCTCGCTGACCAGGTCGAACGGATCCACGAGGTACGCCACGGCCTCGGCAGTGTCTTCCGTCACAGCGTTCTCGGCGTGGGCCCGTTCGTCGTCCGGCATCTCGGCGTCGCCGGCGATGTGCGCGAGCGCCCGCTTGGTGAGGGCGTCGGCGTCCTCCACTTCGAGGACCAGCTCCACCCGAAGGCGTACAAAACGTGAAGTCTCTGGAGTGCTCATGCCCGGAGCGTACGGCCGAAACCTCCCGTGACTTTCCTGTGACCCGCGCCTTTCACTAACATCGCCCCACACGGCCAATTCGCCAGCGTCACAAGGGGATCGATATTCCGTGTCATCCGCTCGCCGCTCGTTGCTGACCGCCACCGCCGCGGGCACCCTGCTCGGTGCCCTGTGGTTCGTCCCGTCCGCCAACGCGACGCAGGCCGACGGGTCCAGAGAGGCCACCTCGGTGACCTCCGCAACGCAGGTCACACAGCAGGCCAGGGCGCTGTCGGAGGCGGCACAGGAGGCCGCGTCCGACACCGCCGACGGCACCGAGCTGGCCGACACCGGAAGTTTCGACACCACGCCGTACGTCGTCGCCGGCACGCTCTTCCTCGGCGTGGGCGCCGGTTTCGTGGTGTATTCGGTACGTCGGGAACGCCTCGGATTTTAATTCGACTTGACGTTTCTTTGACCGGCATCTCATAGTCCGCTCATGAAGAGATCATCGGGCGTGCATCTGTGCGCCACCGCGGCAGTGAGCGTGCTGTCGCTCGCCCTCATCACGGGCTGCTCCGACGGGGGTTCGAAGGGCTCCGGCGACGCCAAGGACGGCAAGGGCTCCGGCTCGTCCTCGGCCGCGAAGGCGCGCAGCGCCGCCGAGCTGGACAAGTTGATCCTCGCTCAGGGCGAGGCGGCCGGCTACAAGGTCGCGCCGGTGGACAAGGCCGCCCCGGCCAAGAACGCGATCACGGCGGACAAGGAGCAGTGCAAGCCGCTGCTCTACGTCATGAGCGGCAACGCGCCGGCCGACGCGGCGGCGGAGACCAACCGCACGGTCTCGGAGAACAAGAAGGACCCGACGGACAAGGCGACGTCCATGGACGACCTGGCCGACGGCAAGTTCGAGGACACGCTCAAGGCCTCGATGGACCTGGACGTCAGCATCGTGTCCCTGTCCTCCTACGACGGGGACGGCGCGGAGAAGGCGCTCACGTCGGTTTCCGACGCGGTCAAGGCCTGCGCGGGCGGCTTCACGGGCGGCTCGGGCAGCGACAAGGAGAAGTTCACCAAGGTCACCGAGGAGAAGTCCTCGGGCACGGGTGACGCGTCGGTGGCCTTCGCCACGACCGGCGACATGGACGGCGACACGGCTCCGGTGCACGCCGAGGTCGTGCGGCACGGCAACACCCTCGCGGCGTACTACACGATGAACATCGGCGCGATGATGGCCCACAAGGACTACGCGGTGCCGGCCGCGGTCATCAAGGCGCAGGCGGCCAAGCTCAAGTGACGTGCCGAAGGCCCCGCGCGACCGCGGGGCCTTCGGTGTTCGGTGTTCGTCCCCCTACTGGAGAGGTCCGGTGACCGACTCCGCGGCGGCGACCAGACCGCCGTGGCGCACGAAGGCGTCGGCGGCGGCGAGGTCCGGCGCCAGGAACCGGTCCGGCCCCGGGCCCTGCACCCCCGCGGCCCGTACGGCCTCGATGACGGCCCGCGAGGCGGGCGCCGGGGTGAGACCCTCGCGCAACTCGATGGCGCGGGTGGCGGCGTACAGCTCGACGGCGATGATCCGGGTGAGGTTGTCGACGGCGCTGCGCAGCTTGCGCGCGGCCGACCAGCCCATGGACACGTGGTCCTCCTGCATGGCGGAGGAGGGGATCGAGTCCGCGGAGGCCGGTACGGCGAGCCGCTTCATCTCGCTCACCAGCGCGGCCTGGGTGTACTGGGCGATCATGAGCCCGGAGTCGACACCGGCGTCGTCCGCGAGGAACGGCGGCAGGCCGTGGCTGCGGTTCTTGTCGAGCAGCCGGTCGGTGCGGCGCTCGGCGATGGAGCCGAGGTCGGCGGCGGCGATGGCGACGAAGTCGAGGACGTAGGCGACCGGGGCGCCGTGGAAGTTGCCGTTGGACTCGACGCGGCCGTCGGGCAGGACCACGGGGTTGTCGACGGCGGAGGCGAGTTCCCGCTCCGCCACCAGACGGGCGTGGGCGAGGGTGTCGCGTCCGGCGCCGGCCACCTGCGGGGCGCAGCGCACGGAGTAGGCGTCCTGGACGCGGGGCGCGTCGTCCTGGTGGTGCCCGGTGAGCTGCGAACCCTTCAGCACGGCCAGCATGTTGGCGGCCGACGCGCCCTGGCCCGGGTGCGGGCGGATGGCGTGCAGTTCGGGGGCGAGCACCTTGTCCGTGCCGAGCAGCGCCTCCAGGCTGAGGGCCGCGGTGATGTCGGCGGACTTGTAGAGGGCGTCGAGATCGGCGAGGGCCATGATCAGCATGCCGAGCATGCCGTCGGTGCCGTTGAGGAGGGCGAGGCCCTCCTTCTCGCGCAGCTCGACGGGGGCGATGCCGTGCTCGGCGAGGAGCTCACCGGCGGGGCGGAGAGTCCCGTCCGGGCCCTCGGCGTCGCCCTCTCCCATGAGGGTGAGCGCACAGTGCGACAGGGGGGCGAGGTCACCGGAGCAGCCGAGGGAGCCGTACTCGTGGACGACCGGGGTGATCCCGGCGTTCAGCACGTCGGCCATGGTCTGGGCGACCTCGGGACGCACGCCCGTGTGCCCGGAGCAGACCGTCTTGAGCCGCAGGAACATCAGAGCCCGGACGACCTCCCGCTCCACGCGCGGGCCCATGCCGGCGGCGTGCGAGCGGACGATGTTGCGCTGCAGCTGCGCGCGCAGTTCCTGGCTGATGTGCCGGGTCGCCAGGGCACCGAAGCCGGTGCTGACGCCGTAGACCGGCTCCGGCTTGGCCGCCAGCGCGTCCACGATCTCGCGGGCCGCCGCGAGGGCCGCCACCGCCTCCGTCGACAGCTCGATCCGGGCGCCGCCGCGCGCCACGGCGAGAACGTCGGACGCCGTGACACCGGACGTCCCCACCACCACAGTGTGCATATCCATATTCAGGAGCGTACGCATTGAATGCGGGGATGTCACTAGTGGAGTGCGGGAGAGCCCCTTACCCCGCTTCGCCGCCCGGCAGGCGCCCGCGGAAGCTGCGCCGCTCGGCCCGGGCGGGCGGCGGCGCGTCCGCCAGCCGTACGACCGGATCGTCGGGACCCTCGCGGCCGGCGACGACCGGCTTGTCGGCCCGGACGGCCTTCGCCCGGTACTGGGCGGCGTCGGCCAGGCGGAACAGACGGCGGGCCGAGCGGACCGGACCGATGGCGTCCTCGGTGCAGGCGACCCCGCAGGCCACCCCCTCGCCCAGTTCCAACTCCGCGGCCCTGCGGCACAGTTCGTCGGCCGCCTTGACCACCTCGTCGGCCGGCGCCCCCACCGCCAGCAGACAGAACTCGTCCCCGCCCAGGCGGGCCGCGAGGGCCCCGGGCAGCATCGCCCCGCACAGCGACAGCACCGAGCCGAAGCGTTCCAGGAGGCGGTCGCCGACGGCGTGCCCCTGGGTGTCGTTGACCCGCTTGAGCCCGTTGAGATCACAGACGACCAGGCCGACCGCGACGCCCTCCTGACGGTGCCGCTCGATCGCCTCGTCGAGACGTACGTCGACCGCGCGCCTGTTGGCCAGTCCGGTCAGGGCGTCGGTGTACGCCAGCCGGCGGGCCTCCTCCACCTGCTCCGTCTGCGCGATCCCGGCGGCGGCGACGGCCGCGAGCACGGTGGCGAAGTCGGCGTCGGACCGGCCGAAGACGGGGACGCCGAGCGCGCGGGCCACGTACAACTCGCCCCAGGCGCGGCCGTTGAGGACGATCGGCGCGACCACGCAGCAGCCGCGCCCGCGACGGCGCAGGGCGGCCACGCGCTGGTGGGTGTAGCCGGGGCGGCCGGCGGCGAGCCCCTCGGCGGTCTCCACCCAGGCGTTGGGGCCGCCGCCGAGCGCCCACCGCTCGTGCAGGAACTCGGTGATCTCCGGGAACTGGTGCACGGGGTAGGCCTCGCCGTCCGGGAACTCCTCCTCGTCCGGGGCGCGCTCCCCCACGTTCACCAGGACCCGCAGCCGGCCGAGCTCCCGCTCCCACACCGACAGCGCGGCGAAGCTCCCGTCCAGTGCGCGGCACGCGCCGAGGGCCGCGGCGCGCCATGACTCCCGCGGGGTGTGCGCCGCCGCCATCCCCTGTGCCAGCGCCACCACGGCGGCGAGCCGCTCGTCCTCACCCATCACTCCAGGTTAGGGACGTTTGGTATGAATCGGGGCATTGGTGTGCCGATCAGGTGGACCGCACTTCCGCGATCGCTGTCGCGGTCACTCCCCGGGCCACTGCGGCTTCCGCTTCTCGTTGAACGCCGCGACACCCTCCGCCCGGTCCCCGGAGAACGCCACCGACCGCCAGGCCGCGTCCTCGACCTCCAGCCCGGCCCGCAGATCCAGGCCGTGCCCCAGGCGCAGCGCACGCTTCGCCGCGCGCAGGCCGACCGGGGAGTTGCCGGCGATCCGGGCGGCCAGGGCCAGCGCCTCGTCCCGGTCGCCGCCCTCCGCCACCAGCTGGTCCACCAGTCCCAGCTCACGCGCCTCGGCCGCCTCCACCCGCCGTGCCGAGAAGATCAGCTCGGCCGCGCGGGCCGCGCCGACCCGGCGGGGCAGCAACTGCGTGCCACCGCCGCCCGGGATCACGCCGACGGACACCTCGGGCAGGCCGACGACCGCCGTGCGGTCGGCCACGATCAGGTCGCAGGAGAGCGCCAACTCGAAGCCGCCGCCCAGCGCGAAGCCGTGCACGGCGGCGATCGTCGGCATCGGGAGATCCAGTACGCCGGTGTACGCGCCACGCGCGAGGGGCCGCTGCCGTACCAGCTCGGCGTCCGTGAAGGAGTTCCGCTCCTTCAGGTCGGCGCCGACGCAGAACGCCCGCTCGTGCGACGAGGTCAGCACCACGACCCGGGCGTCGCGGTCGGCGGCCAGCGCGGTGCACGCCTGAGCGATGGACCGGGCCATCTGCGTCGACACGGCGTTCATGGCCTTCGGCCGGTCCAGTACGAGCTCCGCGACATGGTCGTGCCGCCGCACCAGCACGAACTCCCCGAACCGCTCCTCGCTCATGACACCCTCCGGTCGACGTGTTAACGCGGGTTAACTTCCTGACACCCCGATCATCGCAGCCGCGCCCTGCCGGGGAAAGGCCCGGCCCGATACCCCGTTCGAGTGACATCCCGCCCCACACCCACCACACCGCCCACGAGAGCGCATAACGTGCGCTCCGCCACGGCGCATCGGGGGGGGCGCACGGCGGGGAGGGATGACCATGGCGAACACAAAGCCGACCGACACGGAGTCGGTT
>NZ_JADDRL010000038.1 GCF_021538895.1 Streptomyces olivochromogenes
GTCGGCAGGGTCGCGACCGCGTACCCGCCGCGCGAGTCGTCCGTGACGGACACGACCGTCGTCATGGGGTGCACGGCCGCGCCCGCCTTCTCGGCGAGGTGGAGGTAGTTCTCGTTGAGGGTGTTCTTGGCGCCGTGCCGGCAGCCCGTCATGCACTCCCCGCACTCGGTGCAGGCCTTGCGCGCCGGGCCCGCCCCGCCGAAGTACGGGTCGGCGACCTCCTCGCCCGGCTTTACCCTGGCCTCCCCGTCGGCGTCCTCGCCGTCGCCGAAGAACACCCCGACCGGCGCCATGTGGAAGGTGTCGCCGACGCCCATCCGCTGCGCCGCCGCCTTCAGGTGCACGTCGGACGGGGTCATGGTCGGGTTGAGCCGCACACCGAGCATGCGCCGGGCCTGGTCGTAGTACGGCTGGAGCTCTTCCTGCCAGTCCGTGATGTCACGCCACTGCGGGTCGTCGAAGAAGGCCTTCGGCGGTACGTAGAGGGTGTTCGCGTAGTTCAGCGAACCGCCGCCCACTCCGGCCCCGGCCAGCACCATCACGTTGCCCAGCAGGTGGATGCGCTGGATGCCGTACATGCCGAGCTTCGGGGCCCACAGGTAGTTCTTCAGGTCCCACGAGTTCTTCGGCAGGGTGTCGCGGGTGAAGCGGCGGCCGGCTTCCAGTACGCCGACGCGGTAGCCCTTCTCGGTGAGGCGAAGGGCGGTGACGGACCCACCGAACCCCGATCCGACCACGACGACGTCGTAGTCGTATCCATCGGCGAATGGCTGCACAGAAGTTCTCCGTCTCCGGGCGTCGAAGGGTAGGTGGGCGAACATAGTGATCTCATCACGCCGGCGGATCCGGCCGACCGTCCTGTCGGGCCGAACCATTGCGAGACTTCGGTCGGCACCGGCCCGTTCCGTGCGATGAGGCCGAATCAAGGAGGGCGGGCGCGGCGGTGGCCGTCCGCACCGAAGTGCAGACGGCCACCGTGTTCTTGCAGCTGTCGGTTCCTGCGACACCTGCCCTCGATCCCGCTAACCCCGGTAGGTGCCCAGGGCCTCACTGAAGGCGAACGGCTTCTGCCGTACGCCGCTGCACGGGGGCTTGGTTCCGTCGGCCGAATCGGCCCCGTCCTGGCACTGTTTGTCGCGGTTGATCGAATCCATGGACAGCCGGCCCAGATGCTTGGTGTTGGCGAAGGCGACCAGTGCTTTCGCGTTCTCCAGGGTGAACGACCGCTTGCCGAAGTCGTTCTCGCCGATCCTGGGGGTGACGGCGAGTGCCTTCCATGCCTGCGCCTCCGGCAGTCCCAGGGTGGAGGTGAGCTGTCGCTGGGCGGCGGTGGCGGCGGTGGTCGTGTACTTCAGCAGGTCGGCGTCGGTGGCGGTGTCACCCGGGTTGCCGGTCACGGCGTTGACCGTGGAGATTTTCACGCCCTTGGCCTTGGCATCGGCCAGCACCTTGAGGCCGTTGGGGGTGAAGCCGCCCGGCAGCGCGGGCAGGCTGATCGACACGTCCAGGCCCGGGTGACTCTTCTGCAGCCGTGCAATGGCCTGCGAGCGGAGGGGGTTGAGCGTCGGCATGTTCAGGACGTATCCCTGCACGTCGAAGTCGACCTTCGTGATCTTGTACTTGTCGATGATCTTCGCGTAGGCGGCAGCCAGTTGTGTGGCAGAGGAACAGTTGGGCGTCAGGTCGCCACCGTCCCCTCCGAAGGAAACCCGCACGTCGCCGCCCGCTTGGCGCAGCTGATCCAGCTTCGCAAGGACGTCGTCTCCACCCTCGACGGCGCATCCGGTCGCGCGTTTGAGGTGTCCGACGGTGAAGTGTGTGACCCCACTGTCCTTCGCGGTCGCCGCGAGGTCGAGCGGAGGGCTGTCGGCGATGTCGATGAAGGGCGAAAATGCCTGGGTCTGCGTGCCGGCCGGCCGGGAACTGTCGTCCTTTGCGTTGTCGCGTGCGGCCAGTGCGCTGTTCGGCAGGACCGCGGCAGCGCCCGCGGCGACGGCTCCGCCGACGAGAAGGCCGAGGACTGCCTTCTTCTTATGGTGTGCACTGCGATGCTGGTTCATCTGAAATCCCTTCCGTGCGCAAATGCGGTGACTGCGATGTGACGTTGCTCCGCCGGGAGCAGGACAACCGGTGCTTGACGATCCGTCAGGAATGCGCCTCCGGGGTGTTGGCGGCGGTCACATTGACCGCCGTCCAAGCCCTGTCCACCGTCTTGTACTCGGCGCTGCCGGCGCCGAAGAGGTCCTTGGCCGCCTTCAGTGTCGCGACGCGCGCGCCGTGGAAGTCGGTCGTGGAGACCATGTAGCGGGTCAGGGCGCGGTAGAAGATCGCCGAGGCCTTGGTGCGGCCGATGCCCTTGACCGTCCCGCCGTCGTACGTGGGCGAGTCGTACTTGACGCCGTTGATCGTCTTCTTCCCGCTGCCCTCCGCGAGGAGGTAGTACGCGTGCGAGGAGACGCCGGAACCGGCGTGCACCTCGGTGTAGAAGACGTCGGGCGACCAGTAGTCGACCGTGCGCCCAAGCCGGTCCAGCGACGGCTTGTCGAGGCGGCGCATGAACTTCTGAGCCAGGCCCAGCTTCTCGCCGATCAGGTAGTCCGGCGTGTCCTTCGCGCTGTTGGTGAAGAACTCGACGTTGGAGCCGAAGATGTCGGCCAGCGACTCATTCAGCGAACCCGGCTCACCGTACTGACGGTTCGCGTCCTGGAAGGTCGGCTCCAGCTTCGCCGTCGCGTCCACCACGCCGTGGGTCAGCTCGTGACCGGTGACGTCCAGGTTGACCAACGGCTTCTTGAACGACTTGCCGTCGCCGTCGCCGTACTGCATGCACTGGCACTCATGGGACCACGCAGCGTTCGCCCACTTGTTGGCGTAGTGCACCATGGCGTGGGCGCCCTGGGAGTCGTTCGCGATGCCCTTGCGCCCGAAGGTCTTCTTGTAGAAGTCCAGGGTCTCGGCGATGCCGTACTGTGCGTCCACGGCGGCGCTGGTGCGGCTGGAGACGGCGCCGTTGCCCCACTTGTTGGTGGTGCTGGTGATCTGGGCGCTGCTGGCGTAGTCGTCCAGTTCTTGGTCCTTAGCGTCCCGCGTCTCCGTGCCGTAGCGAGTCGGGTCCTTCAGCAGGAATGTGGTGGGGGCGGTCTGGGTGGTGGTCAGGGGGACCGTGCCCAGGGACAGAGACGCGCCACTGCCCTTGACGGTGCGCGGGAAGCTGCCGTCCGCGGCCGGGGCCGGGGTGGTCGCGCCGAGGCCGGACCCCGCAGGGGCGTTGTCCGTGGCAGGGGTGAGACTCTCGCCGCGCTTGCGCAGCGTTTCGCGCAGCTCGGGCGAGACGATCCCGTCGTTGTCAGGGATGTCGCTGCGGACCTTGCCGGTGTCGGCGTCGATGACGACCGTCCGGGAGCCATTGGCCTCGGTGGTGGCGCTGTCGCTGACCTGCACCTGGTACGCGAGGGCGGATGCGCCCCTTCGGGCGTCCACCACCAAGTGGGCGCTGCCCGCCTTGCCCTTGGCGACTGAGGCGGCCTTGGCCGCTGCCTGCGCCGACGTCAACTTCGCCTTGGTCGTGGCGGGCTTGACCTCGTGGCCGGCGGCACGGGTGACACCCGCGTACGCCAGCGCGTGGTCGAGGTGCACGACGAGGTCGCCGCCGAGGACCGGCATGCCCTGGTGGGTGCGTTCGAACCGGACGTGGCGCGCGCCCTCCGGGTCGAGCATCACGTCCTGGGCCCGCAGTCCCTCACCTTTGGTGAGGCCGGTCGCCGAGGCGTGGGCCATGGCGGCTGTGCGCGCGGCCTCCACCACAGCAGCGTCAGAGGTGCCGGACGACGACACGGCATGGCCCGTGCTCGGAGTGGGGGCTCCGAGCGCCGTGGCCCCCAGACCCGTAACGGCCGTCGTGACCCCGACGGCGACCGCCAGGCTGCGTATCTTGGTTCTGCGCACTCTTGGGTTCCTTTCGTACGGATGGGTGTCGGATCACCCACCGCGCTGAGTCATGGCGCGCTCGCACCTGAGGTTGGTAGGGACCGGAGCCGGAACATGAGGCAGCGACTCCGCCTGTTTGATGTGAAAACGCCGGCGCTACGCCGCGATTGGCCGACGCGGGTCGCACGACGGACGAACGCGCCCGGCCTGGTCGCCCGAGTTGGCCCGCCCTGCCACGCGTAAGCACTTCGCAGTGCCAGCAGGTGCGGTCGGATGTAAGTGACGCTGTTCCAGGGGCCCTTCGCTGGGACCGGTCACTTGGCCGGGTCACTCGATCGAAGCAGCAACGATTGTCTGCCCGGAACCGACCTCAGGATGAGATGGACGCCGACGATCGTCACGATCAAACCCCGCTCCGGACCTGGGCGGTCGGCCCAACCGACCGCTCAGGGAGGCGGAGTCATGGGCCGGCCCAGCCCGGACGGACCACCGCCGCCGGGCAGTTCACCGCCCCGCCACGGTCGAGGTGCTAGGTGAACATGCCGAGGTCACCGGCCTGCCAGCCTGCGTTCGCCGGTACCGTCACATCAAGGCGGTACGGCGACATGGCGAGGCTGCTTCCGGCCGGGACGGAGACCGAGGCCAGCGTCCGCGCGGAGGCTGTCCGAGCACCCGTCATGCGGTGGCGGCTCAGGGTGGTGCGTCGGCGACAGCGGCGGATGTCACATCAACCAGCGGTCCACCCGGCCGCCGCTGTGGCGATCCGGAAGAACACCGGCATGTCCCGGGTGTTCCGATCCGCAGGAAAGCAGCCGTGCAATCCGTCCGCCAGTTCCACCACGACGGCCCGCGCGTACACCGCGCGCGATGAGGCCCCTCCGATGAGGAGCCTCTCCCTGCTCCGCAGCACAACCGCCACCCAATCCGGTCAAGGCACCGTCACTCCACCACCAGGCACTGCACACGCGCCGTAACCTCACCCACCGGCACAACACAAACACTTAGGGGGAACCGTGAACCGCAGGACACTCGCCGGCACCACAGCCGTGCTCGCCATCCTCGGCGTCGTCACCGCATGCCAGCCCACCAAGACACCTGGCAGCAACGGCAACACATCAGCGGCCACAGCGACCAGCGGCAGCGACAGCAAGACCGCCACCAAGAAGACCGTGCCCAATTTCGTGGGCATGAGCCTCCAATCCGCCCAGGACACCGCCCAGGAGGCGGGCTTCTACAGTCTCAAGTCCCACGACGCACTCGGCCGTGCCCGCATGCAGATCCTCGATCGCGACTGGAAAGTCTGCTCTCAGAATGTCAAGGTCGGCACGACGGCGTCGACCAACACCGAGTTGGACTTCGGCGCGGTCAAGCTCGCCGAGACCTGCCCATCCAAGGATCAGGCCGCACCATCCGCTGCCGACGGGAAGATGCCGGACTTTCGGGGGAAGAGCGTGAAGGCCGCCCGGGCCGCGCTCGACAGCGGCACGTCGATCACCGTGAACGACGTGTCCGGTGACGACCGTATGGTGCTGATCGAGTCCAACTGGCAGGTGTGCTCACAGAAGCCGTCCGCCGGCGCAGCGCTGAAGCGGCAGCCGGTGACGCTGGACGCGGTGAAGTACGGCGAGAACTGCCCGTAGTCGATGTGGGCCCCGGAGCCGCCGTCTGGCTCCGGGGCATCTGCTGCACAGCGACGCTTGGGCCCGCGGGACCGAGGCCGTCGCGAGCACGAGATCGAACACACCATCACGACTCCGCCACAACCCCTACAGAGGCTTCTGTAGACCATCAGCATCGCAGACATGCGCAAATCCCTCACCTCCGCTGCCCTCCCCATCGTGGCCCTCGTCGTGCTCACGGCATGCAGCAGCAACTCCCCCAGCAACCACCACTCAGACGCGAAGGCCGCCACACCAGCCAGCAAGCCCCTCACCGCGGACACGGCGCTCACAGGCATCACGGCCGCAGTACCGTCCGCGAAGAAATCCGGCGTGGTCACCGCCGACAACGACCCGAACCACCTGCTCGGCCGCCCCAGCCAGTACACGTCCAAGGTCACCTTCGAGGACACGCGGATCCCCGGCGACCAAGTCAGCGGCACGGACAAGGGTGACGTCGAACGCGGCGGCGCCATCGAGGTGTTCGGCAGCCCGGCTGACGCGAAAGCCCGCGCGACGTACATCCAGGCCGTCACGAAGTCGATGCCGGCACTCGCCGAGTACGACTATGTCCACGGGACGGTCCTCGTCCGCGTCTCGCACTACCTCACGCCGAAGCAGGCTGCCGGGTACGAGTCGGCGGCGGACATGCTCGGATGAGACGGCGGCCGCCGAGAACCACCCTTCCGGCACCACCACCTCAACTCGTGGCGCATTGGCCCATGGAAAACGGCCCCATCCAAACGAAGCGGGGCGGACGTGGCCGTGAGCCTGCGCTCGACCAGTGGCAGGGCAGGGCACGGCACGGGCTTCGAGCCGGAGGGGCATGAGGTGGTGGCGGAGGGTACGGGCTGTTGCAGTGCACACCAGGGGATGCGGCGCGCTTGCGCCGTCAGAACGCGTAGACCCGCGTTCCGCGCGGGGACGCCGGCGGGCAGAGCCCGCCAGGTGCTACCGCCCGCGGCCAGGCACCGGACCGCGTCGACCTTCTGCCAACGGCAGTAGCCCTCCGGCCTGTGCCTGTGCAGCCGATCCCCGGAGTTCCGAGCCTCACCCCGGCCTATCCATTGCCCGGCCGACGTCCCCGGTCACGGCATCAGCCGACGTTGAAATCGAGGTTGGTCACGTACCAGGCGCCTTTGATCTTGGCGGACTCCACTTTGACGTCCAACTGCCCTTGCTTGATCCCTGTGGAGTTGGACAGGATGACCTTCTCAAGAGTCTGTCCGTCGATGGTGATCTTGTCGGCAGGGACTACCGCCTTGCCACCGGTTTCCGGGACATGGGCGACTTCCACCTTTGGGTTGTTCGTAGGTTGCTTGGGCGTGAACGCCTTGCGGAACCTCCCCAGGTTCTGCTGCATTTGGCGCATCTCGGGTGTGTTGCTGTTACACCTCGTTGGGGTGCCGACCTGAGCGGGCGACGAAGCTGTGGCTGGTTCTGCCATCACCACGCATGCCTGCTTCGGCCGGCCCTCGATGACCGCGGTGACCCACGAGGCAACCGCTTCTTCGGCTGTTGACTGACGGGGCTTCGGGGCGGCCGTCGTCGGCTGGCTCGCAGTCGACTTGCTCACGGTCGGCGCCTTGTCCGCGCCGGAGTCCTTGTCCTTCGAGCAACCCGTGACACCCGCGACCGTCACCACCAGCGCGACTCCGGCGATCCAGCGGACCGTCCCCTTGCTGTCGCTCTGCCACACCATCCTGTAAGCCCTTCCCGAAGACGTCGATTGGATGATGCCGCCCCGAAGAATTCGCCCTCGACGCCACATCAACCAACATGACGGGATTGGCAGCCGCAGGGTTCAACCTCGTAGCGATGGCGTGCGCTCCACGAATACCACCAAGCCCGAACGAGAGGAGACGGGCACCTGTATCACGCCGGAAGCAGACGGAGCGCCTCCGTGGCAGTCACTGCGCAGACGAACTCCAGGACAGCTCACCGGCCCCAAGGCCCAGCCCTTTCTCGCCCAGATGCGCCAGAGCTCGGGCCGCGGCTTCGCGGGGCAGATCTTGCGGGCGGCGATCCGGTTCAGCGTCGATCGCCTTCCGCGTCTCCTCATCCCCACGCGCCCGCAGCAGTTGCAGGGTCGCCTGCGGCGTGCTTGCGGCCCGGTTCCATCGGCGGGAGCCGCTGCCTCCATCCGGCTCACCACAGGGTGTGACAGAAGTCGTCAGCGCTGAGCGGTGGGATGCTGGCCCGCGCGGATCAGTAGTTCCACCGCTTGCAGGGCTTCGGACACATCCGCCGGGTTGAAACGGTTGTCGATGAGGTTGGCGACGGACGTTGCGGCGTCCGAGAGGTCGCTGCCTCGTCGCCGTACGGCGCTCATCAGCACGTTCAGTGCTTCGTAGTGGGCGACCGTCCGAAGGCCGCCGCCCAGCTTCCAGGGTTCGGCCAGAACGAGGGCGGCCAGATCAGCCACGTTCGCGTCGTCGAACTCGGCCCGGCACCGGTCCATGGTGTCGACGAGCTCCGGGACGCCCCAGACGACGAACGTGAAATCCTGGGTCCCCGTCGACACAGCCACCTGCCGCGTGACCGCGACCGAGGAATCGCGGACCTCCTCGATGCAGGGGAGGAAGATGCTGAACTTCCCGCGCATCCGGTTGAAACGATGAGATTTGAAGACCAGTCGATAGTTGGTCAGATAGAGCCGTCCGCCGATGGCCTCCTTCCCTCGCATACCGACCAGCCACATGAGATCGTCGAACGCGAACCGGGACAGCCCCGCCGCTCGAACATTGATGACCGCGTTGGCGTTCTTACGAAGGATGATTCCTTCACCGGGCAGCAATTCCTCAAGGTTCAACGGCGCTATCGCCACAGCTCCCCCTCCATGTCAGCTGTACGAGCAGCGGGAGCATCCTAGATGTGCCGCTGCATGTCGGCACACCCGCGGTGAGCTGGACGAGGATGGTCGCCCTCGGGCGTTTTCCAGCCCAGGCCGTTCAACAGGGCTCGTAGTGCGAGCTCACAGCGGGCTGGCCCGTGTAGTTGGGGCCCGCGTCGGGGTCTGCGCCGATGTAGTGGAACGGGAGCCGCAGGGCTCGCCCGCCCCGCAGAATTAGTCGGTGGTGCCGGGGGCGGTACTCGTATCCGGCCGTGCGCAGGGCGGTGACGGCGGCGCGGCCCGCCGGCGACCCGTCCGCCCAGCGCACCGAGTCGGGGTCGAAGTGCGCGATCAGCAGCCCGTCCTCGGCCAGCCAGGAAGCGGCACGGGAGAGCAGGCCGAGCTGGTCGCCGACGTAGTGCAGGCCGTGGACGCACGTGATCAGGTCGTACGTCCGGCCCGGGGTCCAGGAGGAGACGGAGGCGCCGATCTCCTCCAGCGTGGCCGGAGCCGGCCGCGGGACGAGCGGGCCCACCAGGTCGACGCCGGTGAGGACCGCGTCCGTGGGCAGGGCGGAGGCGGCTTCGCGCAGGGCGCGGCCCTCGCCGGAGCACAGGTCCAGCCAGGAGGGGGCGGCACGGTCCCCCAGCCAGGCGAGGGGATCGAGGCCCAGCTCGCGGGCGTAGCTGTTGACCCCGACGAGGCCCCGCTCGCGGTTCATCGTGTTGTTGGCGACCACGGAGGATCGTTCCAGCTCGGGCAAGGACAGCAGCGGAGGCTTCGGCATACCGGCATTCTCTCGGGGCGGGCGCGGGGCGGGATCACAGGGGTTCATCGGCCTGCGCCGGCAGCTTGGTGGCCACCCCCCTCCTCCAGCAGGTCCACCACGTCACCGCGACCCGCCTCGCGTCCGAGGCGGAAGGAGCCTGGACGCGGCTCAGCTACTGACTATCAACTGCATCTCGTCAGCAACAGTTGGCAGTCCGTCCCCCAACGGCGTCGTAGAAGCTGCCAACGGATTCGTAGAGACACCTCAGGGGGCCAAGACCCGCTCCGTGGGCCGTCCGGACCAGGCAAGTGCCCAACGGCCCACTGACGCAGCCCTGCACCGCACGAAAACCTGTGATGCGCGGTTTTCGATCCATGAGTGAGAACCAGGAGTTGTGTGATGGCGAAGGCGTATCTGGTGGGCAGCGGGATCGCGGCGCTCGCCGCGGCGACGTTCTTGATCCGCGACGGCGGTTTCAAGGGATCCGACATCCACCTCTTCGAGCAACAGCCGACCACTGGTGGCAGCCTGGACGCGGGCGGCACTGCGGACGCCGGCTACACCATGCGCGGCGGGCGGATGTTCGAGGCCGAGTTCCGGTGCACCTACGATCTGCTGTCCGGCATCCCCTCGCTCGACGACCCCGCGGTCTCCGTGACCGATGAGATCCTGGCCGGACACGAGGACTTCGCCTGGGACGACATCACCCGCCTCGTCGACGGTGACGGCAAGACGGTGGACACCGGCTCGATGGGCTTCTCCGAACGGGACCGGCTGGAGTTGGTCCGCTGTCTGGCGACCCCCGAGAAACTTCTGGACGGCAAGCGGATCACCGACTGCTTCAGCGAGCACTTCTTCGCGACCAACTTCTGGTTCATGTGGTGCACCACCTTCGCCTTCCAGCCCTGGCACAGCGCGATCGAGTTCCGGCGCTACCTCAGGCGCTTCATCCACCTCCTCCCCCAGTTCGCCTCCATGTCGGGCATCCATCGCACCCGCTACAACCAACACGACTCCATCGTGCGCCCGCTGACCGCCTGGCTGCGCGAAGCCGGCGTCACCGTGCACACCGGCTGCCACGTCACCGACCTCGGGTTCACGCCGGGCATCCCCAGCGGTACCGTCGACACGCTGTTCCTGAGCAGGCGCGGAGAGGACGAAGAGGTTTCCGTGGCTCCCGAGGACCTGGTCCTGGTCACCCTCGGCTCCATGACCGACGCCTCCAGCCTCGGCTCGCACAGCTCTGCCCCGCCCCCGGCTCCCCACCGCTCCGACGCCTGGCTGCTGTGGCATCGACTGGCCCGGGGACGCGAGGACTTCGGCAACCCGGCCACTTTCGACAAGCATGTGAAGGAGTCCCGCTGGGAGTCCTTCACGGTCACCTCCAAGGACCCCGCGTTCCTCACAGCGCTGGAGAACTTCAGTGGGCGACCGGCCGGCAAGGGCGGGCTGATGACCTTCACCGACTCCAACTGGTTGCTCACCATCGTCGCCAACCGACAGCCCGTCTACCGCGAGCAGCCCGAGGACGTCGGAGTCTGGTGGGGCTACGGCCTGTTCCCCGACCGGGCCGGCAACCAGACGCCCAAGCCGATGACCATGTGCTCCGGACGGGAGATCCTGGAAGAGGTCCTGCACCATCTGAGGTTCGACGCGCCGACGGCGGCGCGGGTCCTTCGGACGTCCACCGTGGTGCCTTGCGTGATGCCGTACATCACCAGCCAGTTCCTGGTCCGCAACCGCGAGGACCGGCCCAAGGTCGTGCCCGACGGATCGGTCAATCTCGCCTTCATGGGACAGTTCACCGAGGTGCCCGACGACGTCGTGTTCACCGTCGAGTACTCCGTACGCACGGCCTGGACCGCGGTGGCACAACTGCTAAAGCTCGACAAGCAGCCTCCGCCTGTCTACAAGGGCCACCACGACCCCCACGTACTGGCCGCCGCCCTGGAGACGATGCATCGCAGGTAGCGCGAACACAAGAGAGTCGGGGCCCCTGAAGACGCCCTCGGCCTCGACGACGCATGATGGCGACGGTGTTGTGGCGGTACTGCCGAGAGCTGCATGAGCCACCCGATGCTTCGCTCGATGTCCAACGCCGCGGACTCACCTTGAAGCCGCGGACGTCGGGCGAGCGTTGGACCGGATGGACGTCGATACCGAAGCCGGGGCGGCTGCCTGCTGAACCACTTCGCCGCCGTGCTGGCACAGATCCGGACCGCCAGCGGCACGAACACCTGTCCGGCGCCCTGGAGGACAGACAGCGCAAGCTTGACGGCGCGGGGTCTGGCCATGCTCGACTCGGCCGGACACGTCAGCGGCTATCGGAGCCTGCTCGGCGAGGACAAGCCGTCAGGCTGTCCCTGACAGGTGTTCGGTGTCAGGGCTAGCCTGACGCCATGACCGATGTCGCAGGCACCCCCTCAGCTCCGGCCGCGCCCGAGTCTCACCGGCTGTCCCCCCGCGACGAGTCCCGCGTCGCACTGGCCCTGACGCTCCGTCAACTGGCCGACGCCGTCCTGGACGCCGTACCGGTCGAACCGGATCCCGCCCCCGGGGACCTGCTGCGTACGGCACTGCGGCTGGCGCGTCGCGCGGAGGACGTGATCCGGGAGGCGGTAGTCGCCGAGCGCGAACGTGGCACCACCTGGGGGCAGATAGGGGAGGCCGCGGGCATGACCCGGCAGTCCGCGCACGAGAAGTGGTACGGCGACATCCATGCCTGGGCGGCCACCGGGCGCAGTGCGCTGCCGGCGCACCTGAAGACGCTGGAGGTGGCGGCGGAAGCGGACGCGCGTCATGCCAGGCTGCGCCCGGACCGGCCGCAGGCGGTCACCTCGGGCCTGGACGCGGTCCGTTTCCCCGGTTCCCACGCGTACGAGGCCAGCCTGCGAGCCCGCGGCTCCGCCCTGCACGTCCGCCGTATGGAGCTGGACGCACGGGCCACCGGGCTCAACGACGAGTACGGCGCACTGCATGCCCAGGGTCCCGCGGCCGTGCCCGTCGGCGGTGACCCGCTGGAGATCTCGGCCCATCGCGGGCACGCGTCCGCGGTGCGCGCCAACCGACTCGCCATCGCCGCGGTGCACGAGGAGATCGCCGATGTCTACGACCAACTGGTCACCGCGGAGCCGCCCCTGGCCGAGGAGCACCGCACACAGGCCGACTGGCACCGCAACGCGGCGCGGCAGGCCAGCACCTATGCCGACCTTCTGCGCGACGGTGAGGGCTGACCGCGCAATCCATTGTCAGGATGATCTCGGCCAACCTCCGAGGGTGACCCCTGGCGCGCCGCCTACCAACGGAAGAGGCCGCAAGGAGTGCGCCTGATACAGCCATCCACCGCACGCATACCAACCACTCAGTTTGTCGAAGGACTCCCGCAGGTTCGTACCAAGCAGTAGCGTGCCCTCACCCCCCGCTTCCCTGCGGTCCCGCACGGGCCCTGAGCCACGCAAGGAGAAACGGGATGACCGACGCGTTCTCGTCCCCCGAGCACCCACCACGTCACATGGCCCCGCCGGACGGCCCCGCGCTCCACTCGTCTCGCTCCTACGCCGCCTACCCCTGGCCGCCACAACCGCTACCGGAGCCCGAGCGAAGGACACCGCGCTCTCCAGCCCACGGTCATCACAGCGACCTGCGCACCCTGCGCGGCGCATACCGCTGGCAGCGCCGTGTGGCCACGTTCACCGCGCTCGGCTATTTCACGCTCTTTCTCGTCCTATCCGCGTTGGCGCCGTCGCTGATGACGCGCACCGTCTGGGGCGGACTGTCCACGGGACTGCTGGTCGGGCTGCTCCAAGTGCCCGTCACCTGCTTGTCCATCGGCCTGTACGAGTACACGGCGCGCCGCAGGGTCGACCCGATCGCGGACCGCATTCGCAGGCACGCCGAGCTCGACGCCAAGCGGAGGGCGTGACGATGACGGGCTTCAGCAGTTCCACCCAAGCCATGTCTCTGGTGGCCTTCACGACGGTCGCCACGATCATCCTGCTTCTCTGCGTGATGACGGGACCCGACGGGGACGACCTCGACGAGTTCTACACCGGGTACGGATCGCTCTCCCCGATGCGAAACGGCCTTGCCATCGCCGGGGACTACATCTCCGCCGCGACGGTCCTGTCCACCGGAGGCGTCATCGCGCTCGACGGGTACGACGGCGTCGTCCTGGCGCTGAGCACGGCCCTCTCGCTCATGCTGCTGATGTTCCTGCTGGCCGAACCGCTGCGCAACGCAGGCCGGTTCACCATGGGCGATGTGTTCGCCCGGCGGATGCCCGGCCGCGCGGGGCGGATCGCCGCGTGCGCTGTGACGATCGCGGCGCTGGTGCCGATGATGCTGATCCAACTCGCGGGCACGGGCGATCTGTTGTCGTTCATCCTCGGTTTCTCCAGCGACTCGCTGAAGACCGGGTGCACCGTCGGAATCGGCGCGCTGATGATCAGCTACGCGGCGATCGGCGGCATGAAGGGTACGGCCCTCATCCAGATCCTGAAGATCGTCATGCTGCTCGGCTCCGGCGCTGTCGTCGCAGTACTGCTTCTGCGGCAGTTCGCCTGGGACCCGGGCGCATTGTTCTCCGCGGCGGCGCAGAGGAGCGGGGTGGGGTCCGCGTTCTTGCACTCGGGTCTGCAGTTCGCCGGCGGGTCCTATCCCCGAATCGACATGATCACCTCGGAGTTGACCGTCGTCCTCGGCGGCGCCTGTCTTCCGCACGTCACCATGCGCATGTACACCGCGAGCAGCGCCCCTCAGGTGCGCCGGTCCATGTCCTGGGCGGTTCCCTGTGTCGCCTTCTTCGTGCTGATCATCACGGTCGTCGGCTTCGGCGCGACGGCGCTGGTCGGGCGTACGACGATCGCCGCCGCCGACCCCACCGGCAGGACCGCGTATCTGCTGGGCTCGCGGGCGGCCTTCGGGGCTGACGTGTCGACGGCCGAGACTTTCCTCTTCACCACGGTCACCACAGCGCTCTTCCTCACCTTGCTCGCCTCAGTCGCCGGGATGATCCTGGCCTGCGCCAACACCCTTGCCCACGACCTGTTCGTCGGTCGCACGCAGCCGACCGCCCGTCGCGAGATGATCCTCGCCCGTGTGTCCGCCCTCGCGGTGGGCGCTCCAACCATCCTGCTGGCCACCCTCGTCCAGCACCACAACCTGCAGCCGCTGGCGCTCCTGTCGGTGTCCATCGGCGCCTCGGCACTCGCGCCGGCGCTGGTCTACAGCCTCTTCTGGCGGCGCTACACCCGCACAGGTCTGCTGTGCACCCTGATCGGTGGCACCCTCGCCACCATCGCTCTGATGACCGGCACCAACCTGGTGTCCGGCTCCCCCTTCTCCGCCTTCCCCAACGCCGACTTCAACTGGTTCCCGTTCACCACCACAGGTGTGGTCTCCATCCCGCTGGGCTTCGCCTTGGGCTGGGCGGGTACCGTGATCTCCGGGCGGCA
This sequence comes from Streptomyces olivochromogenes, assembly GCF_021538895.1. GTDB lineage: Bacteria > Actinomycetota > Actinomycetes > Streptomycetales > Streptomycetaceae > Streptomyces > Streptomyces olivochromogenes_A. Next base: position 14,641 of record NZ_JADDRL010000038.1, read on the forward strand.
GAAGGCCGAGGAGCAACGCCGCCAGTACGAAGCCATCGAGGCATGGATCCTGGCGGGGGCCGTACGGCGAGGAAGCTGAGCGCATCCCCGTTTGCCGCACAGACGTTGGCCGAGCGCCTCGCCGCCTGCCCCTACTCCCCCATCACCGTCGCCCTCGCCCTTCTTCGCTCCGCCGCTTGGAGGTCAGAAGGGCGAGGGTGTATGGAGCCGACGCCAGGCATCGGGGAGGACTGCAGTAGTAGCGGTCCATGTCCCGCCATCTGCGCCTGCTCGGCTATCGGGACGTCTCCGGTCGCCTCACGGGTGATATGCGGATGAGGCGCTCGCGCGTGGCGGAGGCGTCATGCCGGTGGCAGCGTCCACTTCTGCGCCGCGGTCCCGTTGCACGTGTAGATCTGCAGTCGTGTCCCTTCCGTGGTGGAGGAATTGGGGTCGTCCAGGCAGAGACCGGAGTTGGGGTTCGTCAGGGAGCCGTTGGCGCCGAGCGTCCACTTCTGGGCACCGGTGCCGTTACAGGTGTAGAGCTGGACGAGCGTGCCGTTCGTCGTCCCGCTGTTCGCCACGTCGAGGCACTTGCCGAGGGTGCGCAGGCTGCCGTCCGCCGCGACCGTCCAGTCCTGTGCGTACGTCCCGTTGCAGGTCCACAGGCGGATCGCGGTGTGATCGTCGGTGCCGGAGTTGGCGTCGTCGATGCACTGCGCCGCATTCACTCCGGACTTGATGGGACCCACCCGTGGTTTCGGCGGGGCGGCTGTGTCACCGGGGTAGGAGGGCGGGGCGGCGGACGCGTTCGCGGCCCAGTCGGTGTTCGGACTGGTGCCGAGCGTAAAGCTGAGCGTTCCGCCGGAGGTGATCGCGCTCGTGGGTGCGTAGGCGTTGTTCCACACGGACCCGTTGAAGGTCGCGGACTGCACGTAGGGCGCGTTGTCCGCGGCACCGTCGCCGTTGATCGTCAGGGTCTTGCCGGAGGGCAGATTGATCACGGCCTGCGAGAACAGCGGCGAGCCGAGGGCGAGGTCCGACGTACCGGGCGTCATGGGGTACATGCCCAGTGCGGACCAGACGTACCAGGCGCTCATCGCGCCGAGGTCGTCGTTGCCGTCGGCGAGGCCGGCGGGGGTGTTGGACCAGATCTGGTCCTGGATCGAGCGCACCGTCGCCTGGGTCCGGTAGGGCCGACCGATGTAGTCGTACTCCCAGGGCAGTTCAATGCTCGGCTCGTTGCCGACCCACGCGTAGCCGTTGGCGCCGGTGTAGCTGCGCAGGACGGTGTCGAGGTAGTCGGCCATCACTTTGTCACCGCCCTTGGCGGTGGCGAGCCCGGCTACATTGAAGGGAACCATGCCGGAGTAGATCCACGAGTCGGCCTCCACCATGTCTGTACCGCTGGTGGGATCGAATCCGCTGGTCCAGGAGCCGTTCGCGTTGCGGGGCTGGACGAAGCCGGAGGCCGGGTTCAGCATGTTGCGCCAGTCCTGCGCGCGATGGGCGTATGTCTGCTGGCTCCGGGTGTCGCCGAGGGCGCCGGCGAAGGCGGAGAGAGCGAAGTCCGCGGTGTCGTATTCCAGGGTCGTGGCCACCGGGCCGTAGAAGTTGCAGCAGCCGTAACTGCCGTCATGGGGTTCGTAGCCGGGGTTGTCCAGGTAGTTCAGGCCCGGTCGGTCGTTGTTCGCGACGCTCGCCTGCTTCAGCAGGCCGGCCAGCGCCTTCGACGTGTCGAAGTTCCGCGCCCCGAAGGCGTAGTAGTCGGCGATGATCGCCGCCGCCGGGTCGCCGACCATGACGAAGGACTCTCCGTTGTTCTCCGACCATTTGGGGAAGATCCCGGTCTGGATGTAGTCGTCGGTCATCGACTGGGCGGTGTCGGAGGCGACCTGAGGGCTCACCAGTGCCTCAAGCTGGGCCTGGGAACGGTAGACGTCCCAGCCTGAGTAGTTCGCGTAGGCGGCGTCGTGTCCGGTATCGACCGTGTGCGTCTTTCCGTCGAAGCCGTAGTACTGGCCGTTGGTGTCGCTGATGACGTTCGGGTGCAGCAGCGAGTGGTAGAGCGCCGTGTAGAAGATTTTCTGCTGGTCTGCCGTGCCGCCGGATATCTGCACCTTGCCCAGCGCCGTGTCCCAAGCCTTGTGGGCCGCGGCGCGCACGCCGTCGAAGTTCCAGTCGGCGTTCTCGGCGCTCCGGTTGGCGACCGCGTTGGCCGCGGAGACGTAGGAAATGCCGACCTTGGCCTGGACGACCTGGTTCGCGGTCGTGTTGAACGTGACGTGCGCGTTCGAGGCGGCGGCGCCGGGGGACGCGTCCTGGGGTACCGCCCTCTCGGCGCGAGGCTTCGGCAGGGATCCGTGCAGGCGTGGCTTGTTCGGCTTCTCCGGGACAGTCTTGCCGGCCCGGTCGGCGGTCGGCTTGGGCGTGTTCGTCGAGTGGGCGAGCGCGCTGCCGCTGGAGGTGAACGGCCGGTCGAAGACCATGTCGAAGTAGACGGTATACGTGTTCCCTGCGCCGCAGAATCTTCCGCTGGTGACCTGGCCGCTGACCTCGGTATTGGAGACGACGTTGAACTGTGTTGACGACCCTCCATTCTGACTGCTGGTCAGCTTGAAGAGGAGGTCGGCCTGGGCGGTCGCGGGAAAGGTGAAGCGAGCCATGCCGCTACGTGTGGTGGTGGTGAGTTCGGTCGTCACCTTGTTGTCGAGGGCGACCTTGTAGGAGCCGGCCGAGGCGGACTCGTTGGCGTGTGAGAAGGAGTCCGTCGCCGTGTTGCTGACAGCGCCCACCGTGGGCAGCACCGGTATGTCGCCCGCGGCTCCGCAGCCCGGTCCCGCGATGTGGGTGAGGCTGAATCCCGTGATCGAGGAGTCCTTGTACTCGTACCCGCCACCGGGTGGCCGCGACGAGGTGTCCGGGCTCCACTGCACCATGCCGAAGGGGACGTCCGCACCGGGGAAGTCGTTTGCGTCGTTGGACGTGCCGATGAAGGGATTGACCAAGTCCGCCGGCGCCGACACGAGTTCCGCCGCTCTTGAGGGCCCCGCCCAGGCGACGGGAGCGGCTAATGCCTGCGCGCCCAGGAGGGCGACGCCAGTGGCGGCACCCAGGGTCGTGCGGATCCAGCGGCCGCGGCACGGTCGTCTGCGCGTACGATGTCGGCGGCCGCCGACAGGAATCGAGAACATCGCGAGCTGCCTCCTGAGGGATGCGTTCGGGAGTACACCGAGGCGGACGGACGAAGAGAGGCTCCGGTGAGGGGCGTTGGTCCGGCCGGGGAACGGGCAGCGGTCCGCACAGTGGCGAGAGGTTCCGTTCTCTCATGCATGAGGCTGACCAGGAGGGCGCGTTGGCAACGTTGTCGTCGTTCGGCGGTGTACCGCCAGATGAACTCCTCACAGGCAGGGCGGCGGGACGCACAACGGCTCACCTCGACATCACATGTGACAACGTTGTCCTGACGACCGAAAGTCCGAACGGGTATTGCAGGGAGTCGAGAATTCTTCTCAGCTCTCCAGCCGCTGGACACCAGACCGGCCCGGAGCACTGTCGCAACGTAGCTATCGGTCGTGCTCACGTCAAGACTGTGGGGCGGGTCGGGCCACTTCTCCGACACGCGGGGCGAACAGGCGGTCAGCTTCGCAGTACCGGAGGGCAGTTGGGTCCCGGGGCAAGGGCACCCACCTCGTCACCGCCCGCGGACGCGCCGGTCACGGGATACGGGCAAGGACCGGACAGCGACCTCCTCCCGGAGATCACCCGGGCGCCGCCGTTGCCGGCCTAGGCACCGGATGCCAATGTGCGAGGTGCGGCGGCGCCGGCCAGCTCCCCCGTCATCACGGTCCGCTGAACCGGGTTCAGGCCACACCCGCCTGTGGGGCGCTGAGCGTGTAGGTGGTTCCGACGCTGGTCTGCACCCATGCGTCCGGGAGCGCTGCGGCGAGGGTGTGCTGGGCGCGCCAGCCGGTGCAGTGACCGGGGACGATCAGCTCGGGTGCGAGTTCGATGAGCGCGGCCACCGTTGGGCCGATGACCGGCTCGAAGGCGGGACCGCTCAGGTGGAATCCGCCGATGAGGGCGAGCAGTTCGGTGACGCCGGTCAGCCTCATGGCGTGCCGGATGATGTTGACCACTCCGGCGTGGCCGCACCCGGTGATGATGACAAGTCCTCGGCCGCGCACGTTGATGACGAGTGCCTGGTCGTCGATGACGGCGGGGTCGTGTCGCCAGCCGTTCCCGTCCCAGGCCTGGTGTGCCTGCGGCATGCCGTGCTCGAACTCGGTGACGCGGTCCACCTCGCCGGTGATCAGGGTGCCGCCGGCCAGCAGTGACGGCTGCCGCCGCTCGATCACCTCGAACCCTTCGCGTTCCAGGGCACCCCGTGACAGCGTGGGCATCTCCAGACTCTGGCCGGCGGGTAGTTCCAAGCGGCGACGGGTCCAGACCGCGGGGTGGACGGTCAGCGGCAGGCCGGAGCGCCCGCGCAGCCGGGCCAGGCCGTCGAAGCCGCCCGCGTGGTCGAAGTGTCCGTGGCTGAGCACGACGCCCTGCAGGCCGCCGACATCGATGCCAAGACGCTCGGCGTTCACCGCCAGCGCGTCCGGCGACGCGCCGGTATCGAACAGCAGCGTGCTGCTCGTGTTCCCGCTTTGGATGGTGACCAGGGCGGAGAAGCCGTGCTCGGCACGCAGCCCCGCGAGGCCTCGCCGTCGGCGAACTGCCGCGCGGCGGTCCGCCCGGCGCCCATCGACGCCCGGGTGACGCCTTCGGCAGAGGTCAGCAGGGCATCAAAGGTGTTGTCGACCATCGTCGTGACCCTGACCTCGTCGACCTCGGGCAGCGTCACCGGGTCGACAGCCGGTCCCTCCGCGACGCGAGGCGCCGACCAGGCCGCCTCGGCCGCCGAGTGCCCGTGATCGTCGCACATGCTAGGAAGCGGCTCCCCGCCGACAGGACCGGCCAGGGAGGCAGATGCCGGTAGAAGCCGCACGCCCACGGCGGTCACGCCGGCCGGACCGGCCGCAGGCGCCGCGCGGTGTCATCCTTCCACTCGCGCGGGCGGGACGACGACCTCGATGAGCCCGGTGGCCACGTCGTACACAAGCCCCGAGACGAAGACTCCGTCCGGAAGCTTCTGCTTGAGGACTTCGACGTCGACACGGACGGCGGCGACCGGGTCGGTGACCGCCTTGGCGTCCAGGTCCCCGGCCGCAACTTCGAAGTAGTCGGCCAGCAGCTCGGGGAACGCGACCAGGTCCGTGATCCCGCAGTCGGTGTGGTGCAGGACCGCGTAGTGGACGTGGCCCGGGCGAGGGCCGCCCGCGCGGGCCTGGACGACCTTCGAGAGCATCTCCAGCGTCCGGAGTGTCGCGGGGGCGACCCGCCCTCCGACGTTGCGGATCACCGCTGCCTCGCCGAGCTTGAGCCCGAGCACGTCGGACGGGTCGACACGAGGGTCGACGCATCCGATGACCGTCAGACTGCCACTGGGCATCAGCTTGAGGCCGGCGAATGATCCGCCGTCGGCGAACCCGGCGTTCCGCTCGGCCAGCTCGTCCGTGTCGATCACTGTGACGGTAACCCCTTGTTGCTCTGAGCCTGGCCCCCGATGACGCCGACGGGGACCTCCAGTTGCCACCAAGCTTGGTCCGCCGCTGCGACCCATGCCACTCGGCTTTGGGGCAGATCGTGATCACACAGGTCAACGCCTTGCGCGATCCGACACGGCGCAGGTGGCCCGATTTCGTGCCAAACCTTGGGCGGGTGTCCGGATCCCTCCGGAAGGAACGGGCAGGGAGCGGGCACACCCCAGTCGGCGAGCGGGCAGCGGCTCCCCGCGCCGCGGAGCCCTCGACCGCGAAATCCAGGGGCTTCGCACTCCGAAGTACGGGCATATTCGGTCATCAACGGCTCTACGACGAACCTGGTCAGTACCGCCAATCGCTTATAGAAATTTGGCCACCGGAGCCGAAACGGGCCGGGCACCGGAAAAACAGTCGGTGCGAGCACAACGCGCGGAGCCGTGAAACGGAGGTGTCGCCGTGGACGCCGAGGAACGAAGACGCGGGATTCTGGAAACGGCACGCCGTTGCGGATCCGTGGACGTCGGAAAGCTCGCAGCCGACCTCGGTGTCTCCAAGGAGACCGTGAGGCGCGATCTGAACCTGCTGGAGGGGCACGGGCTGGTCCGCCGTACCCACGGCGGTGCCCATCCCGTGGAGAGCGCGGGCTTCGAGACCACGCTCGCCTTCCGCATCACCATGCACGTTCCCGAGAAGTCCCGGATCGCGGCCGCCGCGGCCGAACTGCTCGGGGACGCCGAGACCATCTTCATCGACGAGGGCTACACCCCACAGCTCATCGCCGCCGCCCTCCCCCGCGACCGGCCACTGACCGTGGTCACCTCCTCGCTGACCACCGCGGGTGCCCTCGCTTCCTCCGACAACTTCACCGTGTTGCTGCTCGGCGGCCGAGTGCGTGGCGGGACACTGGCCACGGTCGACCACTGGACGACCCGCATGCTGTCCGGCTTCGTCATCGACCTGGCGTACGTCGGCGCGAACGGCATCTCCCGCGAGTACGGGCTCACCACCCCCGACCCCGCGGTCAGCGAGGTCAAGGCCCAGGTCCTCAGGGCCGCCAGACGCCGGGTGTTCTCCGGGGTCCACACGAAGTTCGGTGCCGTGAGCTTCTGCCGCTTCGCGGACGTCACGGCGTTCGAGGCGATCGTCACCGACGCCGGGCTGCCCGCTTCCGAAGCACACCGCTACTCACTGCTGGGCCCCGAGGTCATCCGGGTCTGAGCCGCGTTTCCTCCCGCCTGTCCCACCCCCGCAAGCCGGGGGCCTGGTTTCCCACGCCCTCGAGACATCCCCTGGAGTCAGTCATGCGCACACGAAGAATGATCCACGTCCTCGTCACGGCCACGGCCGCGGGCTCATTGCTGGCCGCCTGTAGCGGCGCAGGCGGCTCGACGGGCTCCGGGGGCGGCGGGCAGAGCATCAACGTGCTGATGGTCGGCAACCCGCAGATGGAGGACATCGCGAAGCTGACGAAGAGCACGTTCACGAAGGACACCGGCATCAAGGTGAACTTCACCGTCCTTCCCGAGAACGAGCTGCGCGACAAGGTCACCCAGGACATCGCCACCCAGGCGGGTCAGTACGACGTCGCCACCATCGGCGCCTACGAGGTACCCATCTGGACCAAGAACGGCTGGCTGCACGACCTCGGTGCCTACGCCGACAAGGACGCGAGCTTCGACAAGGCCGACCTGCTCAAGCCGATGGTGCAGTCGCTGTCCGGCTCCGACGGCAAGCTCTACGCCCTGCCGTTCTACGGCGAGTCGTCCTTCCTCATGTACAACAAGGACGTCATGAAGGCGAAGGGCATCACGGTGCCCGAGCACCCGACCTGGCAGCAGATCGCCGACATCGCGGCCAAGGCCGACGGCGCGCAGCCGGGGATGCGGGGTATCTGCCTGCGTGGTCTGGCCGGCTGGGGTGAGTTGGGGGCGCCGCTGACGACGGTGGTCAACACCTTCGGCGGCACCTGGTTCACCAAGGACTGGAAGGCCCAGGTCAACGGCCCGGCGTTCAAGAAGGCGACGAACTTCTACGTCGACCTGGTCAGGAAGCACGGAGAGGCGGGAGCGGCCCAGGCCGGCTTCACGGAGTGCTTGAACGCCATGAGCCAGAAGAAGGTCGCGATGTGGTACGACGCGACCAGCGCGGCCGGGTCGCTGGAGGACCCCAGCTCCAGCAAGATCGCCGGCCATGTCGGGTACGCCTACGCACCGACCCAGGAGACCAAGAGCAGCGGCTGGCTGTGGTCCTGGGCGTGGGCCATGCCCAAGACCACGAAGAAGGCAGACGCGGCCTCGAAGTTCATGCTGTGGGCCTCCAGCAAGAAGTACGAGAAGTTGGTCGGCGAGAAGCTCGGCTGGTCGCGCGTGCCGGCCGGTAAGCGCGCCAGCACGTACGAGATCCCGCAGTACCAGAAGGCCGCGGCTTCGTTCGGTGACATCACCCTGAAGTCCATCGAGGGAGCCGACCCGGCCAACCCGGGCGTCCAGCCCAGGCCGACCGTGGGCGTCCAGTACGTGGCCATCCCCGAGTTCCAGGACCTGGGAACGAAGGTCGCCCAGGAGATCTCCGCCGCCATCGCCGGCAAGACCAGCGTGGACAAGGCGCTGAACGACGGCCAGAAGCTTGCCGAGGACGTCGCGAAGAACTACCAGTGACCGTCACCGCCCGGTCGGCCTCGGCGCCGGCCGGGCACCGCTTCCCCACCCCGGCCTCCCCCAGTACTTGACGGGCCGGAGAGGCACCCCCTCAGGCAGAGGAATCACCCATGACCACGCTCACCGCTCCACCCAGGACAGCACGACCGCCTGGCCGGCCGCGCACGTCCACCGGCGTCGGCAAGTGGCGGCGCCGCATCCCGCTGCTGCCGGCTCTGGTCTTCACCATCGTCGTCACACAGCTGCCCTTCGTGGCCACGCTCGTCATCTCCACGTTCCAGTGGAACATTCTCAAGCCGGGCGACCGGCACTTCGTCGGCCTGTCCAATTTCACGTTCGTCTTCACCGACGAGCGACTGCGCACAGCGGTGTTCAACACCGTCGTGCTCACCGCGTCGGTGGTGTTCATCAGCGTGGTTCTCGGCCTCGGTCTGGCACTGCTGCTCGACCGCCGGTTCGCCGGCCGCGGTCTGGCGCGCACGATGCTCATCGCGCCGTTCCTCGTCATGCCGGTCGCGGCGGCGCTGCTGTGGAAGCACGCCATCTACAACCCCGACTACGGACTGCTCAACGGCACCCTCAACGCCGTCTACCGGCTCTTCGGCGCGGACAACGGCCCCACGGTGGACTGGGTTTCCTCCTACCCCATGCCGGCCGTCGTGGTCTCGCTGGTCTGGCAGTGGACCCCGTTCATGATGCTGATCCTCCTGGCCGGTCTGCAGGCGCAGCCCGGCGACGTCCTGGAGGCGGCCCGTGTCGACGGGGCGTCGGCCATGGCGACCTTCCGTCACATCACCCTGCCGCACCTGCGCCAGTACATCGAGCTGGGAGTCCTGCTCGGCACGATCTACGTCGTGCAGACCTTCGACGCCGTCTACACCATCACCCAAGGCGGCCCGGGCTCCCAGACGACCAATCTGCCCTACGAGATCTACCTGACCATGTTCCGCAAGTACGAGTACGGCCAGGCGGCCGCCGCCGGAGTGGTCGTGGTACTCGGCTCGATCGTGATCGCGACCTTCGCGCTGCGCACCATCGCGTCGCTGTTCCGCGAGGAGGTGTCCCGATGACGCACGCAGCCGTCGCCGCACCGGGCGCGAGGCTCAAGAAGCTCATCCGCCGTCACGACGACCACACCGGTGCGCCCCGGCTGTCGCCCCTGTGGACGTTCGTCGCCTGGCTCGCCACCCTGGCGTTCTTCGCGCCGGTGGCATGGATGGTGCTCACCTCCTTCCACCAGGAGGCCGACGCGGCGACCAACCCGCCGACCCCCTTCGCCTCCCTCACCTTCGACCAGTACAAACTGCTGTTCAGCCGGGACATCACCCCGTTCCTCCTCAACTCGGCCATGGCCAGCGTCTTTTCGACACTGCTCGTGCTCGCCCTGGCGGTGCCGACGGCTTACGCGCTGTCCATCAAGCCGGTCAAGAAGTGGACCGACGTGATGTTCTTCTTCCTGTCCACCAAGTTCCTGCCCGCCATCGCGGCCCTGCTGCCGGTGTACCTGATCGTCAAGGACGCCGGAATGCTGGACAACGTGTGGACGCTGATCATCCTCTACACCGCCATGAACCTGCCGATCGCGGTGTGGATGATGCGCTCGTTCCTCGCCGAGGTCCCCAAGGAGATCCTGGAGGCCGCCGAGGTCGACGGTGCCAACCTGCTCACCGTCCTGTGGCGGATCGTCGCACCGGTCGCCATGCCAGGGCTGGCCGCCACCTCGCTGATCTGCTTCATCTTCAGCTGGAACGAGTTCATGTTCGCCGTGAACCTCACCGCGACGCAGGCGTCCACCGCGCCGGTCTTCCTCGTCGGCTTCATCACCAGCGAGGGCCTCTTCCTCGCCCGGCTCTGCGCCGCCGCCACGTTGGTCTCCCTCCCGGTTCTCATCGCCGGTTTCGCCGCCCAGGACAAACTGGTCCGCGGCCTGTCCCTAGGAGCAGTCAAGTGAAAGCCGCCGTCATCGAAGCCCCCGGCAAGGTCACCGTCACCACGGTGCCCGACCCCACTCCCGGGCCGCGCGAGGTCGTGGTCGAAGTGGCGGCCTGCGGACTGTGCGGGACCGATCTGCACATCCTGCAGGGCGAGTTCGCACCGACCCTGCCGGTCGTACCGGGTCATGAATTCGCCGGGGAGGTCGTGGGACTCGGCAGCGAGGTCACCGAACTCGCGATCGGCGACCGCGTCGCGGTGGACCCCTCGCTGTACTGCAACGAGTGCCGCTACTGCCGGGCCGGACGCAACAACCTCTGCGACCGGTGGCGGGCGATCGGAGTGACCGTGGCCGGCGGCGCCGCCGAGTACGCAGTGGCACCCGTCGCCAACTGCGTACGGCTGCCGGACCATGTGGGCGTCCAGGACGCGGCACTCATCGAGCCGCTGTCCTGCGCCGTGCGCGGCTACGACGTGCTCAACAGCAGGATCGGCTCCCATGTGCTGATCTACGGCAGCGGGACCATGGGCCTGATGATGCTGGAGCTGGCCAAGCGCACCGGTGCCGCCTCGGTCGATGTCGTCGACGTCAACCCGGAACGGCTGGCGACGGCCGGTCAGTTGGGCTGTACCCAGACAGCGACATCGGCCGACAAGCTGGGGCGGCCGAGTGGCTGGGACGTGGTGGTCGACGCGACCGGCAACGCCGCCGCCATCCAGGACGGCCTGGACCGGGTCGCCAAAGCCGGAACATTTCTGCAGTTCGGGGTCTCCGACTATGCGACGACGGCCACCATTTCGCCGTACCGCATCTACAACCAAGAGATCACCATCACTGGCTCCATGGCGGTCCTGCACAGCTACGAGCGCGCGGCCGAACTGTTCGCCACCGGGGTACTCGATCCCCAGGTGTTCATCAGCCACCGGCTGCCGCTGACGGAGTACCCACAGGCACTGGACCGGTTCGCCGCGGGCCAGGGGCGCAAGATCGTCGTGCTGCCCTGACCTGTCACCGTGAAACCGCGGACGCCGGGCGGTGTGTCAGGACCCGCAGCCCGAATCGGCGATCACGTAGTAGCCGGACGAGGTCTCCTGAAGGGTGTGGGTGACGGAGACGTTGTACAGACCCATGTTCTGGCTGGAGCCGTTGGCGTAGACATAGCCGAGGCTTTGGTGGGCGCGGCCCGCGGCGACGTGGTGGTAGTTGCTGTCGGTGAAGCATTGCGGCTGGTATCCGGTGGTGGTGGCCGAGACCGCGGACGACCGTGCGCCGACCGCGCCGCCGGAGTCCACCGCCGCGACCGTGTAGCCGTACCGAGTACCGGAGTTGAGAGCCGTGTCGGTGTACGACGTCCCGGCCGTCGATCCGGCCTCGGTGCCGCCGCGGTACACCTGGTACGCCGCCGCGCCGCTCACCGCGGACCAGGACAGCGACACGGTGGTGTCGGTCGTGCCGGTGACCGTCAGCCCGGTCGGAGCCGGGAGGCTGCCGGTGTCGCCCCCGCCCGAGGCGTCCAGGCCCCAGAACTTCGCGGTCCAGTACGAGGAGCAGAGGTAGTTGAGGTAGTACGTCCCGGTGCTGCCGCACTGGTCGGTGCCGGAACCGGGATTGACCGCGAGGCCGTGTGCCATGCCGGACACGGAGAAGGTCTCCACCGCCGCCTTGCCGTTCGCATCGTCGTACACGGCCCGTGTGGTGCCCCCGGTCAGGGTGGTGGTCGAGGACGGGGTCTGGCTGAGGCCCCAGACGTTGGTCCACTGGTCCCGTTCCTCGGTGGCGTTGGCCGGGTTGACCGTGGTGTCACCGGTACCCTGCCAGATCGCGACCCGCGGCCAGGGCCCGCCCCAGCCGCCGGAGGCACCACGGACCGCGTCGCCCCACTGCCCCGGGGTTCTGTTCACCGCGTTGTACTCGCAGGTCAGCGCGCTGGTGAGGTCGGTCGCGCAGCCCGCCGGGATGCCGGAGTCGATGGCGCCGCCCGCGAACACGTCGGGGTAGTCGGCGAGCATCACCGACGTCATCGCACCGCCCGCCGACAGCCCGGTGATGTAGACGCGGCCGGCATCGCTGCCGTAGTGAGACCTGGCGTAGTCCACCATCTGCTTGATCGACAGCGCCTCACCCTGGCCACGGGTGTCGTCCGAGGACTGGTACCAGTTGAAGCAGGAGTTGGCGTTGTTGGCGGTGGTGGTCTGCGGTAGGACGAGTGCGAAGCCGTACATGTCGGCGTACTTGGACCAGCCGGAATGGCTGTAGTAGTCGCCCGCGCTCTGAGTGCACCCGTGCAGGGCCACGACCAACGGCGCGCCGGACGGCAGGCTGTCGGGAACGTACTGGAACATCTGCAGGTTGCCGGGGTTGGAGCCGAAGCCCGTGACCTGCTGCAGGCCCGCGGCCTGAGCCGGGGCCGGGGAGAGTCCGAGGACCACGGCGATCAGGGCCAGGACCGTCGCCGCCGCGGAGACGGGGCGCGGCCATTTCAGGCGCCATACGCGGCGCGGTACGAACGGGGGGAAAGTCGGGTTCATGGTGCCACCTGGGTGATCGCGACGGGCGAGGAGAGGAGAAGGCAGCCGCGCCCTGCCTCGAATGCCGTTGCGCGGCCTCGGAGTTACGGGGACGTTACGTCCGGGATTTCGGGGCCGTAATGGGGATGCACGCCACCTCGTGGCGGTACGGCGTGTGGGTCCGCACCGTTGTGGCACGGGCCAGGACCCACGTGAGTGCCTCGGGGTCGGCACAGGGCCGCTCGCGGGTGCGTATGGGCCCGCGGCAGTGCCCGCTCACCGTCGGAGGGGTGGCACGGCTCATCGAGCCCGCCCAGACGCTGTCACTTCGTCCGGCACGGTGCGCCATTCGCCGTTACCGCAGGGTCACTTGAGTACAAGTCTTGCCGCTTGTGACGCCAACCCCCTATGTTATGCGGCTAGTTAAGTCCACTTAACCCCCCACTTAATGCGAGGTCCTCGTGCGCGTCCACAGACACCTGCTGCCGGCATTCACCGCAGGAACCCTCGTCTTAGCCGGGCTCTACGCCGCGAGCATCCCGTCCCACGCAGCCGACACCTCCCCCACGCGGCCCCCGTCCTCCGCAGCCGCCGGTGAGAACACCCGGACTGTCGAGTACTTCCCCAGCACCCACAGTGAGGGCAGACACCGCCAGGTCTCCGCCACCGTCCCGCAATGGATCAGGCAGAGCCGATCGGCCCCGGCGGTGAGCCCCGGCAAGACCCGCGTCACCGCACTCCAGCGCACAGGCGCTCCCGACGACCGCCTCGATGTCGTGATCATCGGCGACGGCTATAAGGCCGGTCAGCAGTCCGACTTCGAGGCGGACGCACGCACCAAGCTGAACGCGATCTTCCAGATCGAGCCGTACAGGAGCTACCGCGGACTGTTCAACTTCTGGCTCGTGGAGGCCATCTCCAACCAGTCGGGGGTCACCGGCGACCCGACTCGAGACGTCGTCAAGGACACCGCCGTCAGCAGCTACTTCTACTGCGACGACACCGAGCGACTGCTCTGCATCGACGAGCAGAAGGTCGACTCCTACGCGCAGCGGGCACCGGACTCCGACATCGTCTTCGTCATCGCGAATTCCACGAAGTACGGCGGCGCCGGGTACAGCGGCCTCACCTCCACCGCCGGCCACACGGGTATCGCCACGATGTCCTCCGACAACCCCAGCTCCTACCTGATAGGCGCCCATGAACTCGGCCACTCCATAGGCCTGCTCGGGGACGAGTACGAGGACGGGGGCGGCGACCGCTACCCCGGACCGGAACCCACCGAGCCCAACCTCACGATGCAGACCGCCGCCGACATGCAGGACCACCGGGCCAAGTGGTACCGCTGGATCGGTGAGAGTGACCCGTCGGGCGGCACGGTCGGCGCGTACGAAGGCGGCGGTTACCACCACCACGGCATCTATCGCCCCACCGAGAACTCCATCATGCGAAGCCTGAGCAACGACAGGTTCAACCTGCCCGGTCAGGAAGCGATGATCGAGGGCTTCTACCGCCACGCCTCCCTGCTCACCGCCCGCACCCCCACCGCCCGCACCCTGGGGGCTTCCGACCCCCTTCGCGTCAGCGTCGCCCGGCTGCCGCGCGACGGTCTGTCCGACGTGCGCGTGCACTGGTACGTCGACGGAGTCGAAGTCCGGAAGGCGGTCGGCCGCCGCACAGTCACGCCGAGCGCGCTGCGGATCAGTCCGGGTACGCACACGGTCACCGCGACGGCCACCGACGACACGTCGGCGCTGCGCGAGCCCGCGGCCCGGCAAGCTGCCTCCAGCAGTGTGAGCTGGCAGATTGCCGAGTAGAGCGGTCGCCGTCGACGATCACGGCCCTCAGATGCAGGGGCCTGTTGGACCTGTCGGCGTCGTTCACCGACTGCCGGTCGATGTCCCGCACCGGCCAGCCGGCGCGGGACATCGACCGGCTCACGACGGCATCGCGTTGTCTTTCTGGCAGACCGAAGCCACTCAGCGCAGTACGGCCGCCAGCAAGTCGGAACCCAGCGCCGTCAGGTCGGACACATTGAGGACGTAGCGAACATAACGACCATGCCGCTGGGCGGTGAGCAGCCCCGCCCGGCGCAGGACGGCGAGGTGTCGGGAAACCTCCGGAGGTGAGAGTTCCCAGGCATGGGCCAGCTCACCGTTGGTGTGCGCGCCGCGGGCCAGGGTGCGCAGCAGCCTCAGCCGTACCGGATGGGCGAGTGCCTCCAGCCGTAGAGTGACCGTTTCCAGCGATACCGGCTCTGCTGGGCTCGGCTCGGCCACGGGGTACTGCATCACCGGCTGCCACCCGGGCGCGAAGACCGCCACCAGGTGCGGACTGCCGAAGACACTGGGGATGAAAGTGACCCCTGTGCTGTGGGCGGCGGTCGCCTTGTCCTGCAGTTTGTCCACGACGATGCAGTCGCCGTCCGGTGCCAGGGTGACCGCACCGGAGACCGACGCGAGTGCCGCCCCGATGCCCTGGCGCCTGAGCAGGTCGTTCTTGAGGCGCAGGTCGGTGGCGAGCTGCACGGCGACGTCCGTCCAGGCGGCGTCGAAGAAGGCCTCGGCACACTGTTCGAGGGTGCGGCGCACCCGCGCCCGCACGGCGGCCGGGTCCGCGAGCAGACGTTCCGCGAAGGCTTCTTGTTGCGCGCCGCGGGCCTGGGCCAGGTCCAGGGCCCGCTCGCGCGCGGTCGTATCGGTGAGCGGCGAAGGAGATCCGAAGTGGACCCGGTTGCTGCCGCACGTCGTCACGAGCGCGGCGGTCACATACCTTTCGTCGTCGATCCGGTCCACGTCGTCCAACTCCTCGGCGAGGGTGGGCCGAGGCCGGGCGGGGAGCAGAAAGTCGGCTCGTGAGGAACGCCAGAGGAACTCCGCCTCCCTGAGCCGCTCGGCCAGCTCCGGCCGCAGCCCTGCCCAGACTTCTCCGGCCCAGTCGGCGAGCTGGGGATGATGCCCGGGTTCGGCCAGCACGTGCAGCATCGCGGTCAGCTCGGCCAACGGGGAGGCGGCGAACCGCAGCCGCTCGGACGGCAGGCCGCTGATGTCGATCCTCAACGTCATCCCCGCATCATCACCGACCGCATGGCCGACGACGACGTC
Source organism: Streptomyces olivochromogenes (assembly GCF_021538895.1). Classification (GTDB taxonomy): domain Bacteria; phylum Actinomycetota; class Actinomycetes; order Streptomycetales; family Streptomycetaceae; genus Streptomyces; species Streptomyces olivochromogenes_A. The sequence continues at coordinate 30,412 of NZ_JADDRL010000038.1, forward strand.
GGTTGACGGTATCCGTCAACCGACGTGGCCGGCCCGGCGGCCGCACGCACCGTTTGACGTCATGGCAACCACCATCAAGACCCAGCCCCGCGCTCTCGTCCGTGCCTCCGGAGGAGCCCGCTATGCCGTCGCCTTGGTCGTGGACGCGCTCGGCACCGGCCTGCTGCGGCCCTTTCTGCTGCTCTACGGGGTGATGGTGCTGAGGCTGTCCGCGCCGACCACCGGCATCGCCATGACGGTCGGCGTCGTCGCGGGCCTGGTGTGCATGCCCGCGGTGGGCCAGTGGCTGGACCAAGGCGCACGCAGCACGGTCGTGGCAGCGTCGATGCTGGTGCGGGTGCTGGGTGTGGCGCTGCTGCTGGCCACCCCGGCGGGGCACGTCTGGCCGTTCGCGACGGCGGCGCTCTTCCTCGGCATCGGCAACCAAGCCTGGCCAGCCGCGCACGCGGCTCTCGTGGCCACGGTCTCCCACGGCCGGGAACGCGACGCCGCTCTCGCGGCGGCCCGTGCCCTGCGCAACGCCGGCCTGGGCGTGGGCGCGCTCGTCGCCACCGCCTGCCTGGCGGGCGGCACCACCGCGTTGCGGGCGCTGGCAGCCGTCACCGGGCTCGCCTATCTCGCCGCGGCGGCCCTGGCGTGGTCGGTCCACCTGCACGCGCAGCCGGCCGCCGCTCCGGCCAAGGACGGGGACGACGGGCGCGCACCTCGGATGCGCGCACTGCTGGCCGCGAACGTGGTCTACGTCTTCTGCCTCAACGTCCCCGAGATCGCGCTCCCTCTGGTCCTGGTGACGCAGTTGCACGCCTCCCCGGTGTGGTCGGCGGCCGTCTTCGTGGCCAACACGGTGCTGGTGGTCACCCTGCAGGTTCCGGTCACCGTCCTGATGTCCCGCTTCTCCCGGCGGACCGTGCTGGCTCTTGCCGGCGTGGTACTCGCCGCGTCCTACCTCGGCTTCCTCGCGGCCACCTCACTGGGACACGGCTGGGGTGCCCCGGCCGTCGCCACGGTGTCCGTGGTCTGCACCCTCGGCGAGATCCTCTACGCCGGTAGCGCCACCGCGCTCGTCACCGCCCTCGCCCCGGCCCACGTGCTGGGACGCGTCCTCGCCCGCTTCCAACTCTCCACGGGCTTCGGCCTCGCCGTCTCCCCGGCGGCCATCACCGCTCTCGCTCCCCATGGCCCGACCGCCCTCTGGGGCACCCTCACCGCCACGACACTCCTGTCCACCGCCGCCGTGGCCACCGAGCAGGACCGAGGAGCGCGGCTCAGCGGTCGCCGCCGGACGCGCCCTGCTCGCCGAGGTGAGTCAGCCAGGTGTGCCGCGTATCACCGCGAGGGTCTTGATAGTGGAAGGTGAGGCCGAGTGCGTCCGCTGCGACAGGGTCGGGGGGTGCGGGACGGCCAGTTCGCGCGTCGGCTCGCTCACCTGGGCATAGGGGTCGATGCGATCGATCCGTCGCGGAGGCTCGCGCGCTGTCCGGCCGGATGGCCGATGACCGGAGTCCGCGCTTCCAGGACGTGGACGTGACGGAAGTCGAACTCCCCAAGGCGCACTACGATTTCATCTCGTGCCTCGTCAGCATCCCTCGACCGCAGCCAGCCGGGCCAGGGCCTGGCTGCGGAAGTCATAGAGCTCTTCGACTGTCTGTTCCGACCGGGCCGGCGACAGCGTCTTCTGACAGATTGCCTCGCCGCCTGGGCTCAACTCGTGCCGATCGCTTGCGGGTAGTCGAAGAAGCCGGAGGGGTCGTATTTCCGCTTCACGTCGACCAGACGGGGGTAGTTCGTGCCGTAGTAGGCCTCCCGCCAGTTCTTCAGCGTCGGGTCGGGGAAGTTCTGGTATGCGTGTTCGGGCGACCTGCCGGGGAAGATGTCGTCGTAGAACTGCTTGAGCCAGCGGAGGTTGACTTCGGCGACGTCGGGGCGGTCGTAGTCGGCCCACGAGGTCTCGGCGGCGAAGACGAAGAGGTCGTTTCGGTGTACGAACGCGGTCGCGTTCGGCGGTACCTGGTTGATCTTACCGCCGAGGGCGAACATGGCGAACCCGGCTCCGTCCTCGTTGTTGCTGCCAGGCCAGTCCAGCAGGCGCTCGGCAGCCGCGCTGACCTGCTGGTCGGTCAGGAGAGTGCGGGAGTCGAGGATCGCCGATTTGGTGGCAAAGCGATCGATCGGTGTGGTGGCGCTCAGCAGCACGCTCGCCTCACCGGGCGTGACCTGACGAACGGACGCGCTGTTGCGGGCGCGTTCCTCGGTCGTGCCGATCTGGAGCAGCGGGTCGAGGATGGCACGCAGTTCCTGGACAGTGCCGTAGAACTGGCCGATGGCGTTGACGTTGGCGTTGGCATGGATCTGTGTCCTGGTCGTTCCGTGGGTGCCAATGCCCAGACGCAGATGGAACCGCTTGTCGTCCGCGGTGTCCTGGGCGATGTGCTGCGCGGCGGCGATCACCGGCAGTACGGAGTCCAGGCTCCAGCGGAGCTGGTAGAAGCCCACGGTGCCCTCGAACTGCTCGTACTGGAAGGTGAACGAGGTGTGGACACCGAAGTTGTTGCCGGCTCCGCCGCGGCAGGCCCAGAACAAGTCGGGGTGCGTATCCTTGCCGGCCTTGACCGTGCGTCCGTCGGCGAGCACGACGGTCGTGGAAACGAGCCGGTCGCATGTCAGCCCGAACATCTTGTCGCTGAAGCCGATACCGCCGCCAAGCACCAGCCCTGCGACCCCGACACTGGGGCAACGGCCGGTCGGCACGAACATGCCCTGGTCCTCCAACAGCGGATGCAGGTCGCCATTGGTGACGCCGGCCCCTACGGTGACGGTGCCGGCGTCGTGCACGACCTTCATCGGCCCATAGACCCGAGGGCGGGCACGACCCGGGATCGGGGTGGAGACGATGCTCTTCATGCGGGCCATGTTCAGCAGCAGGCCCCTGGTGGTCGAATACCCGGCGTAGTTGTGTCCCAGCCCGGAGCGCGGTACGACGGGCAGCCCTACCGCGCGAGCCCAGCGGATCGCCTCGCACACGTCGCCGGTGGTCGCGCAGGCAACGATGCCGGCAGGCAGAATTCCGGCGTACCTGTGGTTGAACGGCAAGGCCAGCGACACGTATTCAGAGCCATACGGCCGGTAGAGGGTAGCCCCAGGGGACAGCGCATCAGCCAACCGCTTCCAGTCCCGAGCGCCAACAGGCCCTGCTGCCTCGGCTGCCGCCGCACTCTCCGGTGCCTGCAGCGCCAGTGCCCCACCAACACTGCCCAGCACGCCTGCCCGCAGCACATCCCGCCTGTCGATCACAGCGACCCACCCTCACGCAGCAGTCGCAGGCTCCTCCTGCGATCCCATCGGCCAGTTCACCGATCGTCGACCGGTGCCGTCCCCGCCGGCTGCCCACTCGCCAGACGCACCACGCGAAAGGACGAGAGACGCACGGCCAAACAGCTCAGACAGTGGCACCATGCCGCGAATCGCCCGCGAGGGTACGGACTCCTGACAGCGACTTGGCCGGTACCGCTGGGCCAGCGGCCGTCAGCGCCTCCACCATGCGGTACTCGGCAAAGGCGCTGACGGCTTTCCCGACATCCAGAGGACGGGTCGACACGCGCGGTTTTCAAACCGAAGGCTGTGCCGACGCGACTATGGAGTTGTCCACGGTCTGGCCGGCGTTGTCGCGGCGGCGCCCAAGCCCCCGCACAGGCGTGGACCACGGTGTCGTCTCACCACTGATGCGAACTGCCCGGTCGCGTCGGCCGCAGCGCGTTGGCGAACACGTAGTCGCCAACGTTGGTACCGATCGCCCTCCCGTCCTCGGCGTCCCAGCGGAAGTGCACGCCCAGCCAGAGTCGGCTGAACTCGCCCTCCTCGGCGACCTGGCTGAAGCTGTCGATCCGGCGGTACGACTCGATGGTGTGCGGGTCCTCGGAGTGGGCGATGAACGAGACGTTGTCACGACCGAAGAAGTGCTTCATCGCGGTTGCCCACGCACCCGTGAAGTTGGCGTGCCCGGAGGTCCAGGCGCAGAAGCACGGGGTGAACGGACGCCCTGAGCGGTCCGCGCTGAGCGGCTCCCAGGTCGCGTTCGCGCCGCCCGTCGCCTGGATCGCGGACACCGGGCGCCACAGCTCGATCGGGCTGTCGAACTTGGAGTCCCAGGCCGCGATCCCGGCATCCGCCAACGACAGCGCCGACAGCGCGAACAAGTGCGTTGTCTCGTAAGTGTCGAGCTTGAACTTCTTGGCGACGATCCCGGTCAGTTCGAGCAACTGCCCCGGGGGGTGGTAGGTGCCGTTCAGGTCATGGTCCCAGAACCAGCCGATGACGGTCTGCTCGTAGGTGCGCTCGGTGGAGTCGACGGCACCGACCCGTCGTACCTCGTCGCGTTGGGCCGCGTACTCCGGGCTGGCCACCAGATCGGCGTAGGAAGTGAAGCCTCGCAGGGTGGGAGGCCGGAACTGCGAGCCGGAGCGGAGCACGAACGGCCTCACCTTGCCCCAGTTCGGGGTCACCGCGTCGCTCGGCTGCTTGCAGGCCCCTTCGTCGGGCGTCGCGTCTTCACCCGTCGGCCGCCAGGCGCCAGGTGTGGTGGTGTCGCCGTGGTAGACCTCCGGGTTGTCCGAACCGTCGCCCGCCCGGGATTTGTTGATCTGTCTCACCACGGGGTCGACCACCAGGCGGTCGAGGGGGTCGTAGGAGTGGGGGGAGTGGCCGGTCCGGGCCCTGTACTGGGCGTCGATGTAGGCCTGGTCGCCCGGGTACAGCTGCGAGATCGTCCGGTACGCCGTGCGGTCGATCAGCCGCTCCTCCTCGTCCGGACTCGGCCGCGAGTGTTTGTCGGCGTACTTCAGTGGCCGGTTGAGGTACGGCTCGTACTTCAGGGTTCCGTACGTGTACTGATAGGCGCTCTCGGCGTTGTAGATCGCCGCGAAGACGATCGCCCCCGACCTGGAGAGTTTGCCGGGCGAGGCGTCCCAGCCCCGCGCATTGCGGAACGTCTGGGCCAGGACCTTGTTCCAGTACTGCGTCGGATCGTCCTTGTGCCCAGTCGCGGCGGCGGCCTGCGGCGCACCGGCCGCCACCGGACTCAGTCCGGCGAGCAGGGCACCGGCCACGGCGGCGGCCCGTAGCCGGCCCAGGCGTCCGCCAACACGGGACTTCAAGCGCGGGAGCCCAGACTTCGCGGCCGGTCGACGGCCATGATCTGGATTAAGAGGCACGGCATTCCTTTCGACGTCGCTGATCAGCAGCGGCAGCGTAAGGTCGGAAATACGCAAATCAAGATCAGCCACGCCGATATACCGCGCGCCTGATATGAATTCAGGATTTACGCGGAAATGCTCATCCGGTCTTGATTGACAGCCCCGCTGAGCTGTGATCGCCCAGGCGTGAAGGTCTCACTCGTGTGAGCGATTTCCTGATCCACCGAAAGGCGGCCGTCCGACACTGACTCCGCGAAGAGCGCATGCTCGCCCGGCAAGTCAGCCCACCCTGCGGCCGTTCTCCAAGAGGTAGATCGCGTCGGGTTCACCGCGAGCAGCCGCCCGAGCTCGCGGTCGCGGCCGATCTCTTCGGCCGTCTCGCGGCGAGCGCCCCGGGCGCGGCGTCTCCCCGTTGTCGGACTCGATGGTGCCACCCGGAAGCGTATGTCGTCGATCGGCTGTCTCCTGGCCCATATCGGCGGTCGGCCGGACTTTTTTGTTCCTTGGCGACAGCGACTCCAGCACCGCCCACTGCTCGTCCGTCAGATCTCCGCGCGCCACAGAGCGCCGACCCGGGGCGGGGTCTACGGCATCACGCGCTGGGCGTGGTTGGCGCGTGTCGAGACGGTGCACCGTGGCCGCCCTTGCTACTGTCCGCTTCGCCTAAATCATCCACAAAGGACCGATTCGCACCTGTTTGCGGTCGAGAGGACATGGACCATGAACGACTTTTCCCGTCGGGGACTGCTCAAGGCGACCGCGGCCGCCGGCGCCGGCGCTGTCGTCGTCCCGGGCATTGCGGCCGCGGAGGCCCCGGGCGCGAGCGCCGCGAATGCCGTGAGCACAGGGCCCGAGCACGGGAAGTGCGCACCGGCGGAGCTGACCGGCCGCATCGTCCGCCCCGAGGACTCCGGCTACACGGACGCGCGCCTCGGCTGGGACCAGCTCTTCTCCCACTATCCGCTGGTCATCGTCTTCGCCCAGAACACCCAGGATGTGGTCAACGCCCTGACGTGGGCGCGGCAGAACGACGTGGCGGTGCGGGTGCGCAGCGGCCGCCACGCCCTTGAGGGCTGGTCGAACGTGGACAACGGCGTCGTGATCGACATCAGCGAGTTGAAGTCGGTCGACATCGACGCCGACGCGCGTATCGCGAGGGTCGGCGCCGGGCTCAACCAGGAAGAAGCGGTGACCACGCTCGCGAAGCAGAACTTCGCGGTGACCACCGGAACGGAGGGCAGCGTAGGCCTGTCCGGTGCGACGCTCGGCGGCGGGTTCGGCTTCCTCACCCGCTGGCTCGGCATGGCCTGCGACAGCCTGGTGGGGGCCGAGATCGTCGTCCCGTCGGGTACCGAGTGCGCCAAGGCCATCCAGGTGGACCTGCACAACCACTCGGACCTGCTCTGGGCGCTGCGCGGCGCGGGGAACGGCAACTTCGGCATCATCACGTCGCTGACCTACAAATTGGCTCCGCTGAAGAGCGTCACTTATCTCCAGGCGACGTGGCAGGGCATCGACGACCTTCGCGCCATCTTCGAGGCGTATCAGCGTACGGCGCCGACCACCGACGCCCGCCTCGGAACCCAGCTCGAAATCCACCGGAACCAAATCTTCCTGTTCGCGGTTCTCCCCGAAGGAACGCCGGAGGAGACGAAGAGGCTGCTGGACCCGATCCTGTCGATCGACAGCCCGACGGTCACCACGCAGGTTGATAACTGGGGCAAGGTGTACGCGGACTTCCAGATTCCGATCGAGCTCGAACCGGCGAACTGGAAGTTCCACTCACAGTTCTCCAGCAAGCCGTTCCCGGGCGACGCGATCGACATCGTCGACACGTTCATCAGGAACGCCCCGACGGATGACAGCAACTACTTCGTCCAGGCTTTTGGCGGGAACGTCAGGAGGAGCCCCCGCGGCGGCACCGCGTTCCCGCACCGCGACACGCTCTTCTACGCCGAACCCGGCGTCGGCTGGGGCAAGCGCAGCGACCAGCCGGGCGTCTGCGACCCGCTCACCTCGCAGTGCCAGGCCTGGATCGCCGAGTTCAGCCAGGCCCTGCGGACCTACGTGGACGGCGCCTACGTCAACGTGCCGAACATCGCACAGCAGGACTGGGAAACCGCCTACTGGGGTGACAACTTCGACCGGCTCCGCAGGATCAAGGCGAAGTACGACCCCCACAACGTCTTCCAGTACGAGCAGAGCGTCCCACCCGCGGTCTGCTGACCGAGCACGGCCCGAGCCCTCCCGCAATGGAGCAGGGCTACAGCACGCGAGAAGCCGCGCGGATCGTCGGCATCAACCTGCGCACCGGCAAGCGGTGGCGCAACGGCCAGCACTCCCCGCCCGGTGGCCGCGGGCCGATTCCTCCTGTTGCGATCGTCGAGGAACCGGCTCCCGCATCTCGCTGCCTGACCGCAGTCCCTCCACGGTCAGCCGGGAGATACGGCGCAACCACCGCCCCAGGTCCAGGGGCGGCTGGACCTACCGGCCCTTCGAGGCCCACCACCGTGCTGAGGCACGTCGAGTGCGGCCGAAGCCAGGGAAGATCAGATCAGCCAGAACACCGACATGCCTACAAGCATGTCTCCGGCCCGATCAGGAACGAGCCGAACGCCGCTCCGCGTAGGGCCGCCGGGTCCGCCGCCCGGTCCACGGTCCGCAGGCTCAGCTCAGAACCATTGACGCCGACAACGATCGGAAGGTCCCTCCTGATCACCGTCCGGGGCGAGGGTGGGCTCCGCCGGCTGCGGCCCGGAAAGAGAGCCGCGTTCGATCGGCCACTCGGCGGGGCGACGTCGACGGCCGTGGTGGCGGGCGATGTCGATGCGGCAAAGGCCCGTTCGAGCGCCGGCTTCATGGGCTGTTCTCCGCGAAGTGCCGGGTCAGCCGTGCGGAACGACGGCGACGGGCGCGGTGATGTGGTGCAGGGCGGCGTGGGTGACGTGGCCGATGTGAGCACCGATCGCTCTGGTGCGGATACGTCGACCGACGACCGTCAGCGACGCGTCACGCGAGGCGTTGACGAGGGCCTGAGCGGCACTGCCGCTCAGGCTCGACTCGATCACCTCGACGTCCGGGAACTTGTGCCGCCAAGAGGACAGGACCTCGGTCAGGGCGGCGGCCTGCTGACGCTTGAGCGAGTCGTGGAGTTCGGCGTCGCCCGAGAAGCGGTGGAAGGAGGTGAGCGGCTCGGGCCAGGCGTGCACGACGCGCAGGGACGATTCCCGGCGGGCGGCTGCCTCGAAGGCGAACTCCAGCAGCGTATCGTCCGGAGCATCGGTGTCGAGGCCGAGCACCACGGGTCGGAAGGGTGCCATGGCAGAGGGTACGCCCGCCGGATCCATCTTGTGCTCGTCGGCGGCCTCCTCCTCCGCCCGAACAAGGACCACGGGTCGTTCGGCACGGGCGACAACGGACAGACTCACCGAACCGACCACGAACCCGCCGATCCCGCCGAAGCCCCGCGAACCCAGCACCAACGGCTCGGCAGTGCGCGCCGCCCCGCACAGGATGTCCACGGCGTTCCCCGTCAACTGCTCGCTGATGACCTCAAGACCCGGGTGGCGCAAGCGCAAGGCCTCGGCGGACTCGCCCAGAATCCGCTCGATCCAGTGCTCCTGGGTCTCGGGGCGGATCAACAGAGCCTGAACCGTGTCCTCGGACACCGGCGCCCAGACATGGACGATCTTCAGCGGCACACCGCGCAAAAGGGCCTCACACGCCGCCCACTCGGCGGCAGCCCGGCTCTCGGGCGATCCGTCGACACCTGCAGTGATGGTCGGGGACATGCTCTGCACCTCCCGCGTGAGGGTTCGATTCCAGCGTGGTGAGGCGTCTATCAGGTCGGAGGGCACGCGTCCCTGAGTGGGGTCAACCGACCCGCTGGAGGGACCGTCGCCCGACGTCGGAGCCAGTCGAGCCAACCTGATCGCAGGCTTGATGACAGCCGCGTAGCTCGTTCCGTCCCGAGCGTCCGCCGACGTCCTTCCGAGGCCATGAGCCACTCCTGACATCAGGCTGCCTGGCAGGCGTGCTCCCCCTGGACATTTTGCACGGTGATCGTGGCCGCCGCAGGCCGGATGCCCACGGAGGGACTCCGGGACAGCCCAGAGGACGGCTACGCGCTGCTGCGCCGGCCCGCCGGACATGGTGAAGGCCGGTGCGGTCGCCGCAGGGGACCTGCTGTCCTCGCCCACCATCACCATCCGCACGAACGCCACTCTGTCCGAGGCCGCCCAGATCATGGCTCATGAGACGTCAAGCGGGTGCCCTTGGTCGACGAATCCGGTCTGCCGCGTTTCCATCCGCTCAGCTGAACCGTTGGCCGGTGCTTCCGCAGGACGGCGGCACCGGCCGGTCAGGGAGAACATCAGGTGGCGAGGGTGGCCACCGGCTCCAGGTCGCAGGTGCGGGCGTAGCCGTTCTCAGTTCCCACGAGTAGGGCCACGACCTCGAAGTAGCGGTCCCAGAAGGGGGTTTCGCGCAGCGCGTCGATCAGCAGCCGGTAGGCGCCGTGGTCGTCCGCCTCCCAAACCCAGATGTCGGTGACCCGCGCCGAGTAGAACTCCGTGTCGTAGAAGCGGGAGCGGACGCCGTGGGTGCGGGCCTCGATCACCGGGACGACTTGGGTGGTGAAGGCCTGGACACGTTCGGCCACGGTCATCGACAGCCACTCGGGCGTGGTCTTGACCAGCATGAACGCGGTGACCGGCGGCTCGTTTCGGTCAGCGGGCATCGGCTGCCTCCGGCAGGGCGAGGACGGCGGGCTTGAGGGTCTGCGCGCACCACTGCGCGAATCCGGTGGCCGGGCCCACCTGCGGCGAGCGTTCAACCCCCGAGTCCAGGCCCTGGTCCTTCGCGCGCTTCATGTCGACCATGCCCTCGACGAACGCCTCGTTGAGGCCGTAGCCGAGCAGGGTGGATCGGAGTTCATCGAGCGGCTGGCGCTGGTAGCGGACCGGACGGCCCAGCTCCTCGGTCATGATGCGGGCCAGGTCGTTGGGCGACAGGTCCTGCGGACCGAGCACCGGAACACTGCCGACGCCGGTCCAGGAGCGGTCCAGCAGCAGCCCGGCCGCCGTCGCGGCGATGTCGGCGACGGCCACCAGCGGGGCCGTACGGTCCGCGACGACGGTGTCGGTGAAGACGCCGTCGTCGCGGATCGAGTCGACCTCCTCCAGCAGGTACTCGAAGAAGGACGGGTTGGCCAGGGCACGGTAGGCAACGCCGGAGTCGGCGATGAGGTCGTCCATGGCCAGGGAGGCGGTGACCAGGCCGGCCTGGGCGGCCTGCGGAGTACCGCGGCCGAGCGCCGAAACGCCGACGACATGGCCGACACCGTGGGCGGCGAACGCCCACGCGGCCGGGCGGGTGAAGCCGCTGTACGCCTCGTCGGGCGTGACCGAGGCATCCGGCGGCACCAGCCAAAAAACGGCGTCGGCCCCGGTGAACGCGCGCTCGATGGTCGCGGCGTCGCCGTGCGACCCGGTGACCACCTCGACCCGTCCGCGCGCGGCCTCGGGGAGCCGGGCAGGATCCCGGACCACGACGCGCAACTCCTCTCCGCGTTCGGGCGCGGCCTCGACCAGCAGCGACAGCAGCCGACGGCCGATGTTCCCAGTAGGGGCGGTAATGACGATCATGAAAACCTCGCGGTCTTTGTCGAATCGGTACGGCCCCCTCATCGTGCAAACGCCAACCGCATTGCCACAATGGGAACTTGAGCATCCAATCATTGCCTGAAACGGAATAATGCCGGTGAGCAGCCCAGCCCCGAACCTCGACGCCAACCTCGCCGTCGCCCTCGACGCCCTGCTGACCGAACAGAGCGTCACCCGCGCCGCGGCGCGGCTGCACACCTCCCCCGCGGCGATGAGCCGTACCTTGGCCCGGCTGCGCCGGGTGCTCCAGGATCCGCTGCTGGTACGCGCCGGACAGGCGATGGTGCCCACGCCCCGTGCCGAGGCACTGCGGGACGAGGCCGCCGGGGTGGTGCGCCGGCTGGAGGCGTTGCTCGCCCCGAGCGGCGGGATCGACCCCGCGGCACTGCGGCGCACCTTCACCGTCCAGGCCGCGGACCTGGTCGGCGCGGCACTGGCGCCGGGTCTGCTCGGGCTGGCCCGGCGGCGGGCGCCGGGCGTCTCGCTGCGGGTGCTGGCCGAGGAGTGGGAGGCGGGCCCCGCGCTGCGCGAGGGCCGGATCGACCTGGAGATCGGGGCCATCGACCACGTCGACCCGGAGACCCGGGTCGAAGAGCTGGTCACGCTGCGGATGGCGGCCGGGGTCAGGGCTGGGCACCCCCTCACCGAAGGAACCCTGACGGCCGCCAGGCTGGCCGCGGCCGAGCACGTGGCGGTCAGCCGCCGGGGACGCTTCACCGGCCCGCTGGACGCGGCCTTGGCCGAGCAAGGGCTCAGTCGGCAGGTCAGCGCCGTCCTGCCCGGGCATCTGGCAGCGATGGCGCTGGCCGCGGTCGGCGACGTGGTCTGCCTGGTGCCGATCGCGCTGCCGGGCGAGCCCCCTTCACCACTCAGCGACGCGGCGCACGCGCTGGGACTGCGCCTGCTGGAAATCCCGCTGCCGCTGCCACCACTGACGATCGCCATGGCCTGGCACCCGCGTCACAGCGCCGACGGGGCCCACGAGTGGCTGCGTGGAGCCGTGCGCCGGGTACTTCGTCCGGCCCAAGGGGAATAGCCCAGGTTCTTGAAGCGGTTTTGAAGGCTGTCAAGGCTTGTTCATGCTTGGGGCTTCACTCTCCAGGCAGCTCAACGCCTGCATGGCCGCGCACTCCAGGCGCGAAAGATCACGGAGCACCGTGCCTGCCTGTGCGAGGCACGGTGCGTCGGCTGATTCACCGGCCTTTGTGATCAGTGCCGCGACTTCCGTCCACAGGGAGGCTGCTTCGGAGTACAACCTGTGGCCGGTGCGCAGGTGGCTGCTGTCGAGCAGTTGGGTGCATTCGGCGAGGAAGTCGCGATAGAGATTGCGAAACAGGGCGCCGCCGGTGCCGGCCTTCTCCATCAAGAGGGCAGCCTGAGGCAGGTCCCGCTGCGGGTTGTCAGTGCGCTGGAGCCATGTGGGTACCAGCTTGCCGGCCTTCTCGATGCCTCGGTGACCGAGGTTGGCGATGGGCGGGTTGAGGAAGGCGTCGGCGCAGGCAGTGATGGCAGGAATGATCTGGCCACGCGGGGAGGGCAGGCTCTTCGGAGCGGTGAGGGTGAAAGACCGGTGCTTGGCGGTCATCGGGCCGCGCGCGGACCTGGCCTGGGCGAGGCTGGTCAGGCTCGTGGATACCGCTCCGCCCTGAGGGGCGGTGTCCACCAGGTAGGCGTCGTGGTCGTCGTAGCCGTACATGGCGACCATGTGACCGCCGAAGTGCACCTTCGACCCGAAGTAGTCGAGGTAGTAGCTGTCGAGCTGCAGTCCGACGGGGTGACCGGCGGCGACGGCGGCTGCCACGTTCTCCCATGCCCTGCGGGGCGAGGTGGTCTCCTGGACCAGGAGCTCAAGCCCGAGTCTGGTGGACAGGTTTCTCGTGAGTTCGAAAGGCTTGACCCGCCCGCCGAGGAAGGGAAAGCCCATGTTCTTGCTGTCCCAGTAGATGAAGGACAGACCAGAGCCGAGGCCGAAGAGCATGGGCTCCGACAGGTCGAGTCCCTCGTGCCGCAGCAGCACCCCCAGAGCTGTCGTCTCACAGTGCTGCGTACCGCGGGTGTCGATGTCTCTCACCTTCGTCATGCCACGCGCTCCTGAACGGGGATGATCAACCGGGTCATCAATCCTTCTTGCGGTGCCTCTGCCGGCCCGACGAGATAGGCCTCGCGTACGGGCGCTTGCGGGCGCAGTCCACGCTCGTGGATGGCGGCGAAGAGAGCGTTGTAGGCCAAGGGCAGTTGGGCATAGGGCCCGATGTGCACGGTCTCGGCAACGAGTCCGCCGGGCAGCGCCTCGGACTCCAGGCCGGGCGTCCCTGCCCCCTCCAGCGTCTGGACTCCGACGGCGATCTCGATCCTCTCTTCCAGATCCAGCGGGTACAGCCCCCACAGCGGCGGCTCCCATGCGATTCCCGCCTTGGCGAGCACGGGCAGCAGTCGGCCTACGCACTCCTCGACCTTCTCCCCGAGCACCGCAGGGGTGCAGACCGCTCGCACCACTGCCAACCGTCGCTCCGGCTCTCGGCCCATCGTCACCTCGTAGCCGGGTAGACCACCCTTCGCCAGCCGCTGCAGCATCTCCAGCCGTGCCTGATCCCTGCTGATCCGCTCGGCCAGCCGGTCCCGTTCAGCGCGCAGGATCTGTGCCCTGGACTCAGGCTCGGCAGCAAGCGCCTGGGCGATCACAGCCAGCGGAAGATCCATCTCGCGGAGCAGGGCGATGGTCAAGGCATCGCGTGCCTGTCCAGGGGCGTAATAGCGGTACCCGGAGCCGGCGTCCACGCGGACCGGGGCCAGTAGCCCCATCTCGTCGTAGTGCCGTAGCTGCTTGACGCTGAGCCGGCACAGGCGGGCGAACCGCCCGATGGTGAGGAGTTCGTCTTGCACACCATCATGGTGGACTCTCCCATGGTGGGAGAGTCCACCACTCCACCCATGAGCCCCAACGCCGCACTATGTCTCCTCGCCGCCGGCATCGCTCGGGGCGTCCCGGTCGCACAGACTCCCGATCAGGGAGAAGCCTGGTCCAGCTTCCGGGGATGCGGTGGCGGCAGGCGGAACAAACCCCTGAGCCTGAGCAGGGCCTCCTCGTCGCCAGATGCGGACGCGGCACCGGTCTCGACGGCCTCCCCGAACGTGAAGCCCTGACCGGTCAGGCGGAGGAAGGCCTCCTGGCTGATCGTGATGATCGCGTCCGGGTGCTGAGCAGGCCCGTGAAGCGCCTCGATCGTCCCGTCGTCGATTCGAGCATGGAACAACTCGTCGTCGATGCGGAATTCGTACACCGCGTGGAGGCCTGCGGCGGCCTCGGGGTCGAAACAGGCTCGCAGGCCGAGCACCGCCCACCCCGGATGGAACGTCTCACTCGCGCGGCGTTCACCCATCGCCCACTTCAGGCCCCACCGGGCCAGTTCAAGGATCGCCGGTCCGAGTTCCTCGCCTGCCTCGGTGAGGGCGTATGCGGGGGTCCGGGCGGGTGGGGGGAGCGTGATCTTGTGTGCCAGCCCCTCGCGTTCCAAGTGTTTCAGGCGGGCGGCCAGCAGGCCGGTGCCGAGGCCGCGCAGGCTGGCCTGCAGGTCGCCGTACCGTTTGGGTCCGGTCAGAAGTTCGCGGATCAGCAGCAGCGTCCAGCGCTCGCCGACGAGGTCGAGGGTGCGCGCGGTCGCGCAGTACTGGTTGTACGTTCGCTGTTCCACTTCGTCATTCTAGACTTCGCGCTTCCGCTTCTTGAAGAGCGCAAACATCGAGGAGTATCCGGGCGAGCGGCTCCGGATCGGTCAGCATCACGTCGTGCGGGTCGTCCAGGGCGTGGGTCCGGTATCCGACGGCCTGGCCGAACCGGTCGAAGGGATAGATCTGCGGCCTGCAGTGGATGGCAGTTCCGGGAATCCGGTCGACGCCAGCCACGCTGCGGTGTCGGGGTCGACGATGCCGAACGCCGCGGGGCCGGGATCAGCCGGCCGCCCCCGTGTGTCTGGGCCGCCGTACGGACCGCGTTGACGAAGGTGTCAGGGGCCAGGCTGAACATGCTGGCGCCGTCGGACCCCGCCCATCCGTCCACGAGGGCGATGTGACTCCTCCCCCGGCTGAAGCCGGGGGCTTCTCGCTACGCCGGATTGGCGCCGCGACGGACCAGCCCGGCCCGTAGAACGTTGGTGGCTCCCACTGTGTCGGCGTGCGCGTGGTGGCCGCACGAGAGGCAGTGGAACTTTTCCTGTGTGGGCCGGTTCTCCTTCGCGGTGTGCCCGCATTCGGGGCAGGTGCGGGAGGTGTTGCGGGGGTCCACGGCGATCACTTCCCGTCCGGCGCTTTCAGCCTTGGCGTGCAGGATCGTCAGGAACACCCCCCATCCGGCATCGTTGATCGACTTGTTGAGCCCGGCCTTCGCGGCAGCCCCGTTGGGTAGGAAGGTGCCCGGCCGGTCGGGGTCGGGTTTCGGTGCGGGGGCCTTGCCCATGTTGCGAATCTTGAGGTCTTCGTGCGCGATGAAGTCGTGTGCGCGGACCAGGCCGAGCGCGGTCTTGTGTGCGTGGTCGAGCCGCTGGCGCCGCACCTTACCGTGCAGTTGGGCGACCTTTTGCACCGCGCGCCGGTGGTTGGCGGTTCGGTCCTTCGCCTTGCGGCGCGGGAACCGGGACAGGGCCTGCTGCGCCGTCTCCAGTTTCGCGGCCGCACAGCGGCCGTGGCGCGGGCTGGGCACGAACCCGCCGTTCGAGTCGGCGAGGAAGTTCGCGATACCCAGATCGATGCCGATCACGGAGCCGGTCGCGGGCAGCGGTTCGGGCTGGTCCTGCTCAGCGGTCAGCACGACGAACCACTTTCGGCCCTCGCGCTTCACCGACACGGTCTTGACGTGGCCGGCCACCGGGCGGTGCTGGTTGACCCTGACGTGGCCCACGCCCTGGAAGCGGACGCGGGTGACGGCATCGTGCGGGGTGGAGTTCCACCGGCAGCCGTCCCCGTCCTTGGGGAAGTCCACCGTGTCGAACCAGTTCACCCCGCGAAAGCGCGGGTAGCCCGGGGCATCTCCGGACTTGACCCGGCGGAAGAACGCGGCGAACGCCTTGTCGAGACGGCGCAAGGTGGCCTGCTGTGAACTGAACGACCAGCGGCCCTGACGCTCCGGGTCGAACGCCCGGATCTCCTTGAGCTGCGCGGACTGCATCCCGTACTGGACGGTGGTCTTCGAGACGTGCCGCCAGGCGTCGCGGCGTTCCTGCAACGCCGCGTTGTAGAGGGAGCGGTGATCCCGCAGCATCTCGACCAGCGCCTGCTCCTGGCGGACGGTGGGCCGCATGAGGAACTTGTACGCACGAATCATCCAGCCCACCCCCTCCGGTCAAGTCCACTCGATCCTACTATACTTGGCGCATGTCACCGCGCTGGGAGCCAAATCCCGACATCAGACGGGGAAACCACGTCATCCACAACCTCCACGCCCACTTGGTGTTCGTCACCAAATACCGGCGTGAGATCTTCAACGACGACATGCTGACGCGCTGCGAGGCGATCATGCGGGACGTGTGCGAGAGCTTCGGCGCGCAGCTGCGGGAGTTCAACGGCGAAGGCGATCACGTCCACCTGCTCGTGCACTACCCGCCGAAAATCGCCCTGTCCAAGCTCGTCAACTCCCTCAAGGGCGTCAGCTCCCGATATCTGCGCGCGGAGTACACCGGCCGGATCAACCGGATCGGGACGGGATCCGTGTTCTGGTCCCCGTCCTACTTCGCGGGGTCCTGCGGCGGCGCACCGCTGAGCATCGTCAAGGAGTACATCGAGAACCAGAAGCGCCCAGCCTGACCGTCACCCCGAAGACGCAGAGATCTCCGGCGCTTCGCGCCTCCGGGCCGAGGATCGCATTCCCGCCCGGCCTGAAGGCCGGGATTCCCTGCAAAGAACAAGGGATGGCCGACGGCACTCGACCGTGCGTCCGCGGCCTCCCGTACGACCAGGCCCACGGGCCGTGCCAGGCGCCGTGGACGAGTACGAAAGTGGTCATCGCTGATTCCCCGTACGCAGCAGGGGCAGCACCTGGTCGGCGAACTCCTCCAGCCCCGCGTCCTGGTCATCGGTCGCCAGGCGGATCACGAGGTGACGGGCGCCGGCGGCAACGTAACCGGTGCGGTCAACCAGTCGGCGGCCTGGCGGATGGGTAAGCCAGCCGTCGGCCAGGCGGGCCACGCGCCGCAGCGCTGGCGCACCGTTTGCCGCCAACCAGATCGGCGGTCCTCCCGGGCGGGACGGCGGAGGCGCGATCCGCACGTCGTCGAAGGTGAAGTGTTCGCCTTTGTACGACACCGTCTTCCCCGACCAGAGCTGTCTCATGGCGTCGATCGACTCCTCCATACGGCTGATGCGGCGCTCGAAGTCGGCGCCGATCGCCGTGAATTGAGCCTCGGTGTCGGGGGTCGGGAACCCGCCGCCCATGCCCGCGATCAGCCTTCCTCCCGACAACCGGTCGAGGGTGGCGAGTTGGTGCGCCAGCAGGATCGGATGGCGCAGCGCCGGCAGCAGCACCGCCGGGCCGAGCGCGACCCGCTCAGTGGCCTGAGCCGCCGCGGCCAACAGCAGCAGCGGATCCGCGCGCGGTCTGGTCACGGGGCTGTCGCCCGCCCAGACCGAGTCAAGTCCCAACTGCTCTGCTCGTCGCGCCTGGGCGACGAGCCGCCCGAGGTCGTGTTCACCCAGAACGGACCGGTCGCGTGTCGGCAGTAGGTAGCCGATCTTTAACTCCGCCACCTGCCCTCCCCGTCGTCGTGAGGGTTGTGATCGTATGCCATTGACTTCTCATTTTTGAAGTGACAGGTTCATATTTCAGTAGCCACGAAAGGAGTTGCACGATGACCAAGGCGCTGTACACGGCGCAGGCGCACGTCACCGGAGGCAGGAACGGCCACGGGCGCACAACTGACGGACGGCTGGATCTGGAGCTGCGGCAACCCAAGGAGCTGGGCGGGGACGGTGAAGGCGTCAACCCCGAACAGCTCTTCGCGATCGGTTACGCCGCCTGCTTCGGTACGACGCTCGCCCTGGTCGGCCGGAGCAGCAAGTCACAAGCGGACGACGCGGTGATCGACTCGCACGTCTCGCTGATCCCCGTCGACGGCGGCCGTTTCGAGCTCGGCGTCGAGTTGCACATCTCGCTGCCTTCTGTCACCGACGAGCAGGCGGCCGAACTGGTCAGAACCGCCCATCAGGTCTGTCCCTACTCCCGAGCCACGCGTGACAACATCGGCGTGGCATTGGTCGTCAACGGAACCCGCCTGTGACATAGCCGGGGACTCGGCGTGGGTGGGACGGTCTTGATACGACCGTCCCACAACCGTGTGCCCTCGCCGCATGCACGCACTCGCACTTCGCGCTCTGGAATCACTCCTCGATCTTCCAACCGCATCCGGCACACGGACCAGGTCGGCAACGGTGGCCCCCGGTGCGCAGGCACGGCAGCAGGCGACCTCGTCGGGCCCACTGATGCTTCGACCGGCCGGGATCCGAAGCTGCCGGGTCGACTCGTCACCGTCGAACGCCCACACCGCGGGCAGGCGGGAAGCGGCCCAGTCGTAGAACCGTTCGCCCTTGGCTGCAGGACCTGCCGACGACACTGCCGTGCCTCGGGCGGCGATTGGGCGAGGAGGCGGTCGATGTGCGTCAGCCGTGAACTGTGGAGGCCAGGGCGCGCAGTCTCACGGCTCGGGCGAGGTCACCCTTGGCGGCGACGGTGCGATTGCCGGGGATGCGGGCCGTTCGGCAGCGCACCCGTTCACGCAGGCCGTCGGCGGCACAGCGGCAGCGGGAGAACAGGTGCTGAAGGCCATGTGGTACGGCCGGAGTACTCGGCCGCCAGTTCGTCGGCACGTCGTGCATCACGGCACCGAACTACTCGCGGCGTTCTCATTCCATGCGGCGCGGGCACACGCTCGCGGGACGGCTGGACCACGGCCGCCTCACCCAAGGTCCCCCGCTGCCGATCACGGGGCACACTGGCCGACATGCCTCTATCGCTGCACCACATCGTCATCGACGCCCACGACCTGCCCGCCCTTGCCCGGTTCTGGGCTGAGGTGCTGGGTTGGCGGATCCTGTCCGAGCGGGAGCGGGAGGTCGTGGTCGGGCCGGACGAGAAAGCACCGGTCGGCATCTGCTTCATGCCGGTGACGGACCCAAAGGTCGTCAAGAACCGCCTGCACCTCGATCTGACGACCGCCCCGGACGACCGGGAGGCCGAGATCGAGCGCATCCTCGCACTCGGCGCCCGCAGGGTGGAAGTCGGGCAGAGCGGCAACGAATCATGGACCGTGCTGGCCGATCCGGAAGGCAACGAGTTCTGCGTAGTTCGCCCGAAGCAGACCCTTGTGGGCTAGGGCCTGTCCGGCGGATCATGCCGGGGACGCGGGGCCTGGCACGCCCATCTGCGGCGTTGTCGTCGGTTGCCGACGCTCCGCGTCGACGCCCTCCTCCGCGTTGAGCCGGGCCTGGCGGCGCTGGCGACCTCCGGTTCCACCGGTGTCCTGGCCGCGTACAGCAGCCTCGGCGCTCATCCCTTCCGTCAGCGCGGCGAACATGCCGACGTCGCGCCGTTGACCGAAGCGGTCGCAAAGCGTCTGGCGGGCCCCGAACTCCTCGGACATCTCCCGCCATTGGCTGCCGGTGCGGAACCGCCAGATAACGCCCTCGAACCGTTCGCGCAGGCACTGCGGGAACGGGCCGTACCGTCCGACGGTCCGAAACAGACCGCACTGATCACGACTCCAAGACAGATGCTCGGTGCGGCCCCGGCAGCAAAGGGTCAGCCTTTGCTGCCGGGGCCGGGTCCGCCTGTCGTCGCGTCTGCCGCCTGGTGGTTACTGTGCGGTGACGTCGGAGGCGTACACCAGGGCAGTGCGGTGGTTGTACTGGATGGTGTACATGTTCTTCCCGCCCGTGACGACCCTTCCGGTGGAGGGGAAGTAGTCGTCGGTGGGGGCGGGTGCGGCGGTGGCGACGTACGCCTGGCCTGCGGGGACGTTGTAGAAGCTCAGGGGGGCCTGAGTTGAGGGGGAGAGCCCGGCAGGGTACTCGTTCGCGTCCGGGTAGCTCGATCCGTACACCGCCACCGGTGAGGTGCCGGCGGCGCTGACCAGCGTCACATCGTGGGCGGGTGTGGTGTTGCAGCCGTGCGGATTGAAGAACCAGACTTTCGTGCCGCTGTACCAGATGGCCGTCCAGTCGTCCTGGCGGTCGGCGACGACGAACTGCTGCCCAGCCGCCACGGTGCTGCCCCAGTCGTTGATGCGGTCCGTGCCGACGCCATCCGGATGAACGGCCTGGTCGCCGAAGAGCGGCGCGGTGGCGCTGGGCGCGGTGCGCAGGTAGACGAAGTTCGAGGGCTGGGTCCGCTCGGTGCACTCGGGTGTGGCGCCGGTGGGGTCGTCGGACGGGCAGACCTGCACGGTCTGCTGGTTGCGGTCGTAGCCGGGGGTGATGGTGAGTGCGGAGCCGACGGGGCCCACGCCGTGCCGGCCGCTCGCCGGGGCGTGCAGCAGCCGCATGAAGCGCTCCCAGTCCCAGGACGGGCCGGGGTCCCAGTGCATGCCGGAGATCAAGGCGGATTTGGGTCCGGGCACGTTGTCGTGTCCGATGATGTGCTGCCGGTCCAGCGGGATGCCGAAGCGCTCGGCCAGGTACCGGACGAGTTCCGCGCTCGTCTCGTACTGGGTCTGGGTGTACCAGGTACCGCCGCCGGCGGCGGCGTAGCCCTCGTGCTCGATGCCGAGCGAGTGCAGGTTGGTCGAGTAGTTGCCCGCCTGGAAGGAGATGTCCTTGGTGGGCACCATCTGTGTCACGGCGCCGTCCGAGGAGCGGATGACGTAATGGGCCGATCCGCCGCCCGGCTTCTGGAAGGTGTTGAGGGCGGCGTCGTAGGACGACTCGGTGTCGTGGATGACGATGGTGTCGATCCTGATCCCGTTGGCGGGACGGTTGGACACCTGGCCGTTGGCCGGCGCGGCGGGCAGGAAGGCGCAGTTGATGGTGGCGGGGCACTCGGTGCCGTCCGCCGCGGCCGTCGTCTTCAGGTGCAGCGCGGACAGTTGTCTGGTGGCCGGGCGGACGCCCGGGGTGGGCGGCAGGCTGATGTGCTGTCCGTCCCGGGTGGTCTCCTGCGCGCCGTTTTCGATGGTGTCAAAGACCCGGTCGGCGAAGGCACTTGCCGCACGCTGCTCGGTGGAGCCGCTGTAACGGGCGACGGCGGCGTACCACTTGCCCGGGTCCTTCGGGGTGCCGCCAACCGTGCTCTTCGCGTAGGAGGCCAGGAGGGCCGCACCTGCACGGATGTTGGCGCCCTCCTCCGTGCGCAGTCGCTTCGCGGGCAGTCCTGTCAGTCCGGCGGCGGCCTGGAGGGTGTGCAGGGGCGGAGCGGAGGCCATTTTGGCCAGGTCCGCGCGGCCTACCGCGCCCGCGTCGCCCGCGGCCAGCATCTTGGCTGTCACGTCCGTCAGATGCATGGGCCCGTAGCCGCCGCTGGTGCTGCGTTCGCCGGCATGGGCGTCCCACGCGGACTCGTGATAGGCCACGGCGAGCAGGACGGGCAGCGGGACGTCGTACTCCGCCGCGGCCTGCTCGAAGATGTGCTGACGGCTGTCGGCCGCCGTCCGATGTCCGGCCGTTCGATGTGCCGTCGCCTCGACGGGCGGCGGGACGGCCGCGATCCCCGCGGCTGCCAGCACACCTGCCGCGAGGGTCAGTGACAGCCGCCGGTGCGGATTGCGTTCATGCACGTGTAGGTACCTGACTTTCCTGCACTGATTCGGGTCTCCATGAGCCACCGCAGTGGCGCTCCGTAGCCGAAATGCGGCCCAGGAGCACCCAGTTGAGTACGCGGTGATCTGTACATGAAGTGATGGCGATCAAGCGTGCCGGGTTCCCGCTCGCGGACCTCATGTGTGCCCGGTCGACTCGCGCCGTTGTTCGGGGTGTCTTGTCGGCGCGCACCCGCCTGGGGAGGGTGCGCGGTCTGCCCGGTCCCAGCCGCGGCACCCTGATACGGCCAGGACGGCCTCAACTGCGGGAAGTCCCTGCACTGCCCGACGGTGATCACGCTGGACATGGGTTTCTGCCCCTGCTCGACGGCCAGGTGCAGTTGTTGGTGGTCGGGCCGCCGCGCGAGCAACGGGGGGGCGGCCGGGCCGGCGTCTGGCGTGACGTCGTCCCGTCGGTACAAGTGCGACCTTCAAACGGTGAGCCGTTCAGCCTGACAGTTCGCGAGGCTCTCCCGCATCACGTCGGCGTCAGAGTTCATCTTCGAAGGGCGTCAGAGTGCACGCTCGGCAGGAACAGGCGGCACGCGAGCGCGTTGTGCGTCTCCCCCGTCCAACTGCCTGGCAAGAAAGGTTGCACTGCGATGCAACCTGCCTCTGAGCCCGTGCGTACTAGAGGCGATACTGCACCTCACCCGGGGAATCGCATGCACTTGGACCGTTCGGCCGGTCGGACCGCCGGCCGTTTCGGCGCTGGTCTCTTGGCCTACGCGGACCAGTTCTCGGCCGCCGGCGCTTGGGCGGACGCGGGTTCCGGCGTCAGGGCGGCCGCTGACACGCCGGATGCCCGTGCCTCCACCACGGCGGCCGAGAAGGTCGCGAACGGGCACACCGACGGAGTGGGCAAAGCGTCCGGCGTACGCCCGGCTTCGTCGGTGCCGGAGCCCTCCGTGCTCGCGCAGGCGCGGGTGAACGTATCCGACGGGCAGACGGTCGGTGCGGAGATGCCGATATCGGTCACCTTCGCCCGGCCGGTCCCCGTCACCGCGCGCAAGGCCTTTCGTTGACCCATTGCCCCCACTCCTGAAAGTTTCGAGTCCCGATGAGCGAACGAACTGCCAAGACTCCCGAGAGCCCCTACCTTCCGGGTGGCCGGCGCCGGCACCGCAGACCCAGTCAGAACGGCACGGGAACCGGCCTGCGCCGGGCTCTCGTTCTCGCCATGGCCGTGCCCGTCGCGTCCGCCGCCCTGGCGGGTCCGTCCGCCTTCGCCGCCCAAAAGGGTGCCGGCTCGACGGCCAAGACCCACGACCTGGACACCGACGACCAGCAGATGGCCAAGAACCTGGCGACCCGGGTTCTCGATCAGCGGCTGGGCTCGAACGTGAGCGGCGTGGTCCTCAACGCGGATTCGAACACCACCGTATGGGGCCACCACGCCTCCACCGCGCTGATGCCGGCGTCCAACGCCAAGCTCGCCACTTCGACCGCCGCCCTGACCGTGCTCGGCCCGCAGCACCGGTTCACCACGAAAGTCGTCTACGGCCACGGCACCTTGACCCTCATCGGGGGCGGCGACCGCACTCTGACCACAGCCGACCTCGCAGGTATGGCGAAGACCGCGATCGCCGGGCTCAAGTCCGCGGGCCGCACCACCGTGAAGGTCACCGTCGACGACGGCCTGTTTCCGAAGCCGACCCTGGCCAAGGGCTGGAACGACGGCTACTACCCCGACACCGTCGCCCCGGTCCGCGCGCTCGTCGTCGACGGGCGCGGCGTCCAGGACACGTCCATCGACGCCGGACAGGTCTTCGCCAAGCAACTCGCCGCGGGCGGCGTCACGGTCAGCGGCGACGTCACCCGAGCAACCGCACGCCCGACGGACGTACCGGTGGCCCAGCACAAGTCCGCGCCGCTGTCGGGCATCGTCCGCACGATGCTCAAGCACAGCGACAACAACATCGCCGAGACCCTGCTGCGGATGACCGCCCTGGCCGCCGGCCGCCCGGCCACGTTCGAGGGCGGCACCGAGATCGTGCGCCATGTGCTGAGCCGGGTGTACGGCGTCTCGCTCGACAACTTCGAACTCTACGACGGCAGCGGCCTGTCCCGGGCCGACCGCATCCCGGCCGCCACACTCGCGCAGATCCTCGAACTGCTCACGCAGTCCCGCTACGCGCCGACCCTCGGCTCCATCCTCGACGGCCTGCCCGTCTCCGGCGAGGCCGGCAGCACGCTCGGCCCGGAGTACGGCCGCTTCGACGACGCCAAGTCCAAGTGCGCGGTCGGCAAGGTCCACGCGAAGACCGGCACCCTCACCGGCGCCGTCGCGCTGAGCGGTCTGACGCAGGGCAAGGACGGCAAGTGGAAGGTGTTCTCCTTCGTCGAGAACGGCGCCACGACCGACCCGAACGCCATCAAGGACGCCATGGACGGCCTCGCGGCGACCGTCAACGGCTGCTACGCGTAGGGGATTCAGCCTCGGTACTGGTGGGCTCTGGCATTCGACTGTCGCCAGATTCCCGTGGAACGCGGCCCGTTCGTGACCGTTTGCGATCTGCGGGGGGTAAAGCGTCGGCCGGCCCGGACGAGCGGGCCGTGCCGGCGCTCCCTCGCCGCCCGGAGGACTGGCTCAGCGGCCGGCCGACCGCCCTGTTCCGCGGTAGGGCGCGAGACGTGGACCGGCGCGAGACCTCCTCCACCGTGTGGTGCATTCGGAGCCTGGCGGCCAGGGCCTCGGCGAGCTTCCAGGCCAGACTCCAGCGTGAGCTGTAGGCCGGTCAGCAGTGCGCACTTGGTGGGAAGCGTTGGCAGTGAAGTCACGTTTTACGCCACAGAAGTTGGGGCAAAATGCGCAAAATCCTTCCAACGGAGTTACATACCCCACTCCTCAGCCAACGACTGAACACTTGATCGACCTGCCCCGTTGACCCCAGTAACCGGTAACCCGCCTACAGACCGGTGAGTGAGGTTCGCACATGGCAAAGATCGCCCCGAAAGAAGCCAAGCGGCGTCTCCCGACCGCTGACCGCGGACCGTCCTGGGCATGTGTTCCCTCCCATCGACAGGAGGACTGAACGGTCGCGTCATGGACTACTGCATCCCGTGCAGCCGCACGCTCAACAGCGCCGTAACGTGCCCGGAGTGCGGAGCATACGACTCCGACATGGCAGAGCTGAGCCATCACACAGACGATGTTCCCCGAGACGACACCGCGATCACGAAGGTCCATGTCCCCGAGGGACTGCCCCCCTTCGACTCCGCCGGCGATCCCGGATCGGCCACTCCCGCACCCGACCTCTCGGCAGCCCGCAATCGTCCTCCGCGGTTGAAGAAGTACGCCGTCCGGTCTCTTGCCGCAGCCGCCTTCACCATCCTCGGCGGCCTGGCCACCGCATCGGTGCTTCCCCAGTCCACAGCCCCACGAGCCGCGTCGATCCCGGAAGGCCCATCCCCCGATGAACTCCAGGGCCCGGTCTCCGATTCACCCACTTCGCTGGAACGTGTGACCACGCACCCCGCCCGAAAAGGCGTCCAGGACCGAAACAGTGACGGCAACCGCCGCCCTCTGCCGACGCCAACTCGCAGCGAACCGCCGACCTCCCGCCCTCCTTCCATCACCAGTGCGCCGCCGCGCGTGAAGCCCAAGCCGACCCCCCGACGCTCCAGCAGCGGCCGTCCCAACTCCCCCACGCCGACGGCAACCGCTTCCGCGAGGCCCTCCGCCAGTCCTTCCAGCAGCATCAGCCCCGCTCCTACCAGCAGTCGTTCGCCGAGCGGAGGAGAGACCGCCGGCTGAACACGGGCCGGGCAGCCCCGGCGTCAATACCGCTGGGAGTGAGGGCGGCAGGGCGGCGGTCAGCAAGGCCTGCGGTAGGGCACTTCGGGGATCGTCTGATGCCATTCCCGTACCGAAGGGCCACCGTCGGCCGTGTGCACATCGCGGCCGCCACCGCCTTCGGTGACTCCTGCTAGGCCTGTGACGGGACGTGGTCGCTCGCCACGTACAAAGTGCCTGCCACAGTGGCGAACGCCAGGGCCGTTTCAGTGGAGTTGGGGTGCTCCCAGCAGCATGTCGAGGTCACACACCTGTGCCCGCCGGTGGTGCCCTTTCGCATCGGTCAGGTCCACACGAGAGCCGTAGTCATGCGCTGTGGGGTGCGGGGGCCGTACGTCGACGCGAGGGTTGTATTCGGCCATGACCTCACAGGACCCGGACGGCGACCCGATCGCGTCATAGAAGACCGGGATCGCGATGCTGTGGCCCGCCTTCAGCACCAGATGGACCGGCGCAGATTCCTTCGGCTTGGAGCCGGCCGACGGTCCCTTGCCGACATGCACACTGAGCTCCGGGTATCCATCGAAGGCGCAAGGCTTCGATCCCATGTGCGCGGCGCTGAGCGTCGCCGTCGGCGTGTTGTGCGGCTTGCCCGGGAGAAGGGTCATCTTCCAGCTCAACTGGGACGTTCCGCATGCGGCAATCCGGGCGTCCGAGACGCTGTCACTCTGTCCGCAGGCAGCGGCACTCAGCAGCATCACCAGACCAACCGCGTAGACCGCCGCCGTCCCACGTGACATGAGAACTCCCCTGGATGACGTCACTCTCGCGGGGCCGAGTGCCGCCGCTCCTGCCTCACCGGCCGACTAGATGCGGGCGGGCGCACCGAGGTTCCACCCCGACGGAGCCCAGATCTCCGAGGCCCGGCCGCTCCAACTCGATCCGGGCCACGGGAACTTCGGCCTCGATCCGGTCAACCGCCACGCTCCCGTGCGGGGACGTACCAGAGGTCGCTGTTGGCTCCGGTGACGACGGCGACGCGGCCGGTCTGGGCGGGGATCGTAAGCGGTCCGGCCGGACAGGAGCCGAGTCCTGCCGATGAGGCTGGTGTGGGAAACCTGGCCGCAGGGTGCCGCAGCCGTCACACGGCGTCCGCGATCACATCTCGGAGATCGGTGCCTCGTGGCGTCGTCGGTGAGGAAGGTACGGAATCCGATGCCTTCAGGGCGCCGGATTCCGCCGTTCGGCACGCGCGGCGAACCACCGTATAGCCAGGGAGAAGGCCCACGCGGCCAGGAACAGAGCGGTGGCTATGCCGACGGTCCACCAGCGCAGGTCCCCGTCGACCGCGAGATCCTTGCCCACTCCCGGGTGCACGCTGTTCAGCAGGACGTGGAAAAAGAAGGTCAGGCCGGTCAAGTAGAGCGCGAACCAGGCGAACTTGTTCCAGTCCTTGAGGTGTTGCCCGTCCATGCCGGACAGCGGGAGCATGCCGAATACCACCACCTCGATGCCGCCGACCACCGCCAGGCCCAGCGTGTAGGCGATCGCATAGCGGAGGCTGCCGGGCGAGTCGTGGTGCCTCTGGACCTCCTGCACCACAGGCGCGCCCAGCACCCAGACGAACACCGAGGCGGCGAGCACGCAGATGCCGCCGATCAGGATCGCCTGGCCCCTCGGCATGCTGTCGTCGGGGTCGGAGCGTCGGGCGCCGGCCACCATGTAGACGGCGACGAGGCCGTACACGTACGGGACCGGGAACTCCAGTAACCGGGACATCAGCGCCATCAGGGCCGCCAGCAGGAGCCCGGCGGGGACCACCCGCAACTCCGTGCGGATCCCGCCCCGACGTGGGTGGCGCAGGGAGTCCTTGGTCTTCTCATAGGCCACCAGGACCATCACGATGCCCGCGACGGCGCCCACGGTCCTGACCGCCGTCGAGGTGGTCAAGCCGGTCCTAGCGTCGGACCAGACGGCCAGCGAGCCACCAACGAGCGCGAAGCCGCACATCCTGACCCAGCCGGGCAGCCTCGGCGGCCGCGCCTGCTGCCGTTCCCGGACCCGACCCCACCAGCGGCCTATCGCGTTGTCGGCCAACTGATTGGGGAAGGCCCGTTCCAGGAGGAGTATCAGCAGCAGAAACCAAGCGGCCATCGCCACCGACCCTGCCAGATCCTTCAACGCCCACGAGACGTCGGCGGGGGTGCGCAGGGCCTCGACGAGGCCGCGTGCCGGACTCGTTTCCCGAGGGTCGTGCGGGTTGCCACTCGGCGACGGGCTCGGGCCGGCGCTGCGGTCCGGGTCGGGGCCGGCTGTCGGGTCCGGAGTGCCGCTGTTCTCACCCGTGCTGCTGCCCGAGGGCAACGGGGTGATCCGGCCCGTCTGCCCCTCCGGGTGGCTGTGGAATCCCAGGGGCAGCTCGAAGAGCGTCAGCCCGTCCGTGGTCGGCAGAGCGATCTCACCGGCCTTCTCCCGGTCCCGGCCCACGCAGTCCAGGTCCACTTCCAGATGACCCGTCAGATCGCCCGGAATGTGAGCATGGAGGTCGATGAACTCCCAAAGCCCCGCCCCCGCGTCACCCTCGGTCGAGCCCTCGTCAAGCCAGGTGTTCAGGCGGCGGCCGCCGATGACGATGGAGCCCCGAGTGCACACCGCCGGGTAGTCGGTCAGGTGGATGGTGACGTCGTGGGTGTCCTCCGGTGAGGGTGTGACCGACGGAGGGTTCACGGTGAAGGTCTTCGAGTCCTGGACGTCCTGCGGGCTCTGGCAGCTCGCCGCCACCTCGTGCCCGCCTTCGGTGGTGGAGGACGGGATCGGCAGCGTGGCGGTGAGACTCCCGTCCGCGTCGGGCGTCGCGGTGATGGCGGGTTCCCCGTCCCAGAGGACGTCCACTCCCGCTCCCTCGTCACACAGGAATCCCTCACCGTGAACGACCGAATTCGTCCCCGGGTCCCCGAAGTCCGGTTCCAGGGAGACCTGCGGGTCGGGGGCCTTCGGCGACAGCACCTCGAAGGTGGCCTCAGCGCCGGAAGCGTCGTCCGTGGCCGAGCACTGGGCCTGTATGTGGTACGTCCCGGGCTCGGTGTCCGCCGGCACGGTGACGTCCTGCGTGAAGCTCCCGTCGTCGCCGACGGTCAGGCTCAGCGGTTCCTGCCCCTCCACCTCGAAGGTCAGCGGGCCCGCCGACTCCGGCCCGTCCGAGCAGTCGAAGCCCGTGCCGGTCATGGTGAACGACGTGGGCGCGTAGACCTGCTGGCTCTCCGGCGTCAGCGAAGGGTCGGCAGGCGGGGGCGAAGGCGTGTCGTCGTCCGTCTCGGGGTCCGTCGGTTCCGGGTCGGGCTGCGGACCCGAAGGGACCACCGTGGCCGACGGATCCGGCGTATCCGCACGGACGCCGGCCGCCGCCCGTGCGCCACCCTTCGCCGCGGCCGCGGACGGCACCGCCGCCATCGTCGTCAGTAGCAGTGCCGCCATGACCGCGCCCCACAGCCTCCGCCCACGTGCTGATCCGGCCCGCCCCATGACCGTACCCCCTCACGTCCGCACGGCTTCCCCACGCCGCGCCCCCTCGGCTCCACAACGTCAGACGAACGGGCAGCCCTCGGCCGTTTCCGGCCGTGGGGGCGCATCATGGTGCGCTCCCCCGTCCAAAACACTCGCGCGCCCTCGGTGGTGCGCCCCCGGATCCGGACCTCACCGCCCCAACGCTCCGAGACGAAAGCGCCCCCTGACATCGCTCGCTCCCTTGATGACCTGTACCAGTGAAACGGGCTCTACCCTGTCGGTCGGCTCGGCTGGGTTCACGACATGGACACCGCGTCTCTTCTTCCTTACCTGCAGCGTCAGTTGGACTCCTTCCGAACCTGCCTCGATGGCGATCTGTCCGTACGAGTCGAGCACTGCGGCGACTGGACGCTGCGCGACTTGGCGGAGCATCTGGGCGCCGCGAACCTCTGGGCGGCCGCCGCCGTCACCGAAGGGCATGGAGGCTTCGAACCGCCTGCCGCACCGCAGGAGCGGGGGCGCTGATGAGGTGGTTCGACGAGGCGTCCGAGACCCTGCTGAAGGCACTGGACACGGATCCCTCCGCTCCCGCGTGGACGTTCCACCCACCACACACGGTCGGCTTCTGGCAACGACGCCGCTGCCTGGAGGCACTCGTCCACCGGTGGGACGCCGAACGCGCGCTGGGCACACCGCGGCCGCTCGACGCCCAACTCGCGGGCGAGGGCGTGGCCGAGGTCATCGACACGATGGCGCCCCGGCAGGTGGAACGGGGCCGCGCACAGCTACCCCGGCACGCCCTGCGGTTCGAGGCGACCGACACCGGCGCCTCGTGGACGTACGGCCCCGGAACACCGGTGGTCACGCTCGCCGCCCGAGCGGAGAATCTGTTGCTTCTGCTGTGGGGCCGGCTGCCGGCTGACGACGAGGCTTTCGTCTGGGACGGCGACCCGGAGGCCGGACGACGGATCCTGGAAGGCCCCTTGACCGCTTGACCGGTATCAATGCCCGTCACGGCAATGTGCCGACCGGCCGTAGTGCCGGGCGCGTACGTTGAGTACAACGAGACCGTACTGCGCACCGCGGACGCCGTCCGCGAGAGTGCGTGCCGTCCGATATGAGGGGCCGGCGACGCTTCCGCACTTCAACCCCGATCACGACGCCGACCCACTCCCGGTGCCCGTGACGTCCGCGAGGAACGACGGAGCCGGTCGTACGACACCTGCTGCGATGCTGCGCGCGGTGACCGTGGAGTTCGACCTGCTCGGCGCGGAGTTCGCCGCGCGCCACGGGCTGCATCCCACTGATGTGCGCGCACTGTTCAACCTGTTGGACGCAGCGCGGGCGGGGATCCGTGCCACGCCCGGGCGGCTCGGCGAGCAACTGCGCCTGAACTCGGCCGGGACGACCGCCCTGGTGGATCGGCTGGAACGGCTCGGTCTTGTCCGGCGCAGCAGGGACACGGCCGATCGGCGACGCGTGCTCCTGGAGGTGGAGGACAAGGCCACGAAACTCGGGTGGGCCTTCTTCGGGCCGGTGATCGGCGAGGTGGTGGCGGCCGCGGAAGATTTCGAGGCGGGCGAGTTGCAGACGGTACGTCGCTTTCTGACCTCGGTGCTGGAGTCCGCCGGGCGGGCACGTTCAGTCTGACGGGGCGTCAGTGCGGCAAGTGCAACGTCGCGCTACAGCCAAGCGGGCCCGGGAACCGGCGCGGTCTGGGCAAGTTGGTGGACATGACACACACTGTGCGTCATGGAAAACGGTGCTTTGTGGGTAGCCCTGCTGACCGCCGCCACAGCGGTGGTCGCCAGTTGGGTGACCAGCAAGGGCAACGCGCAAGCCGCTCGCATCCAGGCCCAAGCCGCCGCCGAAGCCGCGCACGTCGCTCGCAAGGGCGAAGCACGCAGAGCCACACAGCTGGATTTCATCCAGCAGGCCAATGACATGGGGATCCTGTACCGCAGGATCCCCAAGTACTTGAAGGTGGAGGACCGAGAGGCACGCCTGGCATCCCTCGGAGAGCTCCGGGATCAACTGCGTGACTCCTACGGGCCCTTCCTGCGTTGCCTGGCCATCGTCTCCCTGGAGTGCCACCCCGGGCCGATAGAGGCGGCGAAGGCTGTCCACATGGCCTCCGCCGAGGCGTACGGCCGCCTCGTGGCCGTCGAGGAAGACATACGCGAAGCCGAGGGTTTCCGCCAGGGTGTCGACACCTACCTGGCTTCGGTCGACTCGTTCGTCGAAGCAGCGCGGCAAGCCGAGCGTGAGATGTAGAAATCCACTTCCGACAGACGACATGGGGCACGTCGCAACGGCCGACGCGTGAAGAAGCTCTGAGGGTGCCTGGCTCTCCCAGCTCTCAGCTCGGGAAGCTCGGGACTTCTACAGGCGATTACTGGGCTGACCAGCGGCGGAGCTGCTAGCTGGGTAAAGTTGATTGTGGCAGAGCGGCTACCGGTTCGTCCACGCGGAGCAAATCCGACGCGCCCTACCCAGAGGGCGCTACTGGTCATCGTCAGCATGAACGACCTCGGACGGCTCAGACCCCATGCGTCGGTCGCCGAAGTACGTCCAGTTCCCTTCGGCCGGCAGTGCCGCCCCCTGATGACGTTCGTACCAGCTGGGCCCGGTCGCCACGGAACGGGATCGCGAGAAGGATGGACGAAGACGTCGTGCTGATCGTCGACGGCACCCTGGTCCCCACGCCGGATCAGACGGTTGCCGAACAGTCGTAGAACTACCGGTACTCGACCAACCACCGGTCGTCATCGACGGCGACACCGACTGGTCGTCGCCGTCGGCCGGCTGGTCACTGACAGTCGCAACGATTGCTTCTCCGGCTCGGAGAATGGTCAGTCGATACAGAACTCGTTGCCCTCGATGTCCAGCATCGGGATGCACGCATCATTGCCGTCATACAGCGTTCGCACGTGTACCGCGCCGAGCGGGACCAGCCGTGCGCACTCGGCCTCAAGTGCGGCGAGCCGCTCTTCGCCCACGAGTCCGGTGCCGACCCGCACGTCAAGATGCACCCGGTTCTTGACGGCCTTCCCCTCGGGGACGCGCTGGAAGTACAGCCGCGGGCCCACACCTGAGGGATCACTGCAGGCGAACCATGAATCCCGCTGCTCAGGTGGCTGCGAGCGCTTGAAATCGTCCCAAGTGGCAAACCCCTCCGGTGGCGGCGGTACGACGTACCCCAACACCTCGCACCAGAAGCGAGCGAGGCGCTCAGGTTCCGCGCAGTCAAAGGTGACTTGGAACTTCTTGATCGATGACATCGGCGCACCATACCAAGGGACTTCGCCCGCAACCCCGTTCAGAGAGCGATCCGGCCTGTGGGCTCAGCCGTAATTTCGCCTTCTCGTCATCTCCAGGCCGCCGTTGAGGCCATGTCGCGCTCCCTGAGGACCCAGTTCACTGGAGCGCCCCCCTCAACCGGACCTGA
Organism: Streptomyces olivochromogenes; assembly: GCF_021538895.1. Classification (GTDB taxonomy): domain Bacteria; phylum Actinomycetota; class Actinomycetes; order Streptomycetales; family Streptomycetaceae; genus Streptomyces; species Streptomyces olivochromogenes_A. The sequence goes on from NZ_JADDRL010000038.1 coordinate 62,724, forward strand.
AAGAGGGACGCATGTCGAGACGTATGCCAAAGCGTGGGCTCATCACGCTCGTTGCCGTCGGCCTTGCCTCATCCGTGATGTCGACCGCCACTGCCTCGACGGCCGACGGCCCACTGACGCTCGCCGTGTTCGGCGACTCGCCGTACGGCAAGTCGGCGTACGCGCCCGCGGGTCAGAGCGCCGACACCTCGCAGTACCAGAAGACCCCGGCCTTCATCGGCACCATCAACGGCGACCCGACGATCAGCGACGTCATCCACGTCGGCGACATCCACTCGGGCAAGGAGTTCTGCACCGAGGACTACGACGCCTCGATCGCGTCCACGTGGCAGACCTTCGCCAAGCCGCTCATCTACACGCCGGGCGACAACGAGTGGGCAGACTGCCACAAGGCATCCAGCCTCACCTCACCCGGGCAAGGCGGCGGCTTCTACGACTCGGCCTTCGGTGCGATCAACTACATCGGCACGAGTGGACTTTCGACCAACACGGCGGACTGCATCAGCTACCACTGTGGCAACCCGGTCGACAACCTCGCCAAGGTCCGGCAGAACTTCTTCGCCCGGCCCGGCCACACCCTCGGCAGCGGGACACTGGACGTGGTCTCTCAGGCCACCGCCTACGACCCAGGCCACCCGGGCGACGCGCAGTACGTCGAGAACGTGATGTGGGCGCAGAACGACATCGTCTTCGTGACCGTCAACGTGCCGGGTGGCTCGAACAACGACACCGACCCCTGGTACAAGATGCCGACCGCGACTCAGGCGCAGACCGACGAGCGGGCCAACCGGACCGCAGCCGACGTCCGCTGGCTCGATGCCGCCTTCGCCGACGCACGGGCCAGGCACGCCAAGGCAGTGGTGATCACGGCGCAGGCCGACATGTGGGACCTCGACGGCAAGACCAAGGACCACCTGACCAACTACGAGCCGATCATCAGCGAGGTCGCGACGAAGACGACCGAGTTCGCCCGCCCGGTGCTGATGCTCAACGGTGACTCGCACCTGTACCGCTCGGACAACCCGCTGTCGCCGACGGCGACGTGCACCGGCGAGACGGACCCGGCCACCGGCGCCGGCGTCTGCGCCCACGACCCGGGTAACAACGCGTGGAACGAGCACCCGTACTACAACGTCCCGAACTTCCACCGGATCGTCGTGCACGGCAGCACCACCCCGCTTGAATGGCTGAAACTGACCGCAGACCCCAACGCCCACCACGCCGTCACCGACACGACCTACGGCCCGTTCAGCTGGCAGCGGATGCCGCAGCCCCAGCTGTAGACCCACTGAACGCACACGACCGGCCACGGTGTCCCGCAGGACTCCTGGCCGGTCACGTTCCCCGAGAGCGTTGAGGGCCGGCAGGGTGAGATCGAAGTACTCGATCTCACCCTCACCGTCCCGCGCGGCGAGCGCGAGCAGATGCGACGGCCGGTGAAGCCGTCCGTCAGCCCTGCCGAAGGCAGATCTCAGTGCCCCGGCGCATCGATTCAGAACTCGAGTTCATGCTCGATCGCCGCCAGTTCTTCGGCGGTGCCCTGAACCTTCGGGCCCGTGAACCAGTTGCGTGCCGAGACCAGCCACCACACTCCGGCGAAACCGAGGACTATGAGGACGGCGATCGGGGTGTAGTTGAAGTTCTTGCTGGTGACAGGGCTGACTGTGGGCAGCATGAACAGGACGGTGATGATCAGTGTCCAGGTGACGGCGATGATACCGACGGGCCGGCTCCAGCGGCCGAGGTGCCAGGGGCCGCGCTCGAAGTTGTCGCCTTGGAGCAGTCGCAGGAAGACGGGCATGACGTAGGCGATGTACAGGCCGATGACGGCGATCGAGGTGACGGCCGCGTACGCGGTGGCGTTCCAGAGGTAGGGCAGGCCGAGGACGAAGGCGCCGCCGGCCGCCAGCCAGACCGCGTTGGTGGGCGTCTTGGTCCGCTTGTTGATGCGGTGCCACACCTGCGAGCCGGGCAAGGCACCGTCCCGCGAGAAGGCGTAGATCATCCGGGAGTTCGCGGTGACCGAGGACATGCCGCAGAAGAACTGGGCGCCGATCGCGATGAGCAGCAGGAGCTTGCCACCGGTCTCGCCGAGGGCGTCGATGAAGATCTGCGCCGGGGGGACGCCGGTCGAGCTGGCCAGGGCGCCGTCGTAGTTCTGGATGGCGAAGGTGATGCCGAGCAGGAGGACCCAGCCGGCGACGAGGGACACCAGGATCGACATCACGATGCCGCGCGGTCCGGCCTCGGCCGCGTTGTGGGTCTCCTCGGTCATGTGCGCCGAGGCGTCGTAGCCGGTGAAGGTGTACTGGGCGAGCAGCAGGCCGAGGAGTCCGACGTAGAAGCTGGAGCCCCAGCCGGTGCCGTTGACGAAGTGAGTGAAAACGAAGTCGGCCGACTGGTGCTTCGAGGGGAAGATCACGAGCGCGCCGACGATGATCAGCACGCCGAGGATGTGCCACCACACACTGACGTTGCCCAGCAAGGAGACGAGCTTGACGCCGAAAGTGTTCAACGCGCCGTGGACGGCCAGCACGATCCCGAAGAGAAGAATGGTGTGCCCGGGCGTGGCGGAGAAGCCGAACTGCAGGTCGAGCAGCGCGTTCAGGAAGAAGGCCGCGCCGAAGTCGATGCCCGCGGTCACCGCCACCTGGCCGAGGAAGTTGAACCAGCCGGTGAACCAGGACCAGGCCGGGCCGTGGGACGGAGCGAGCTTGGCCGCCCAGTAGTACAGGCCGCCCGCCGTCGGGTAACTGGAGCAGACCTCGGCCATGGCCAGGCCCACGAAGAGGGTCATGACGCCGACCAGCGGCCAGCCCCAAGTGATCATCGCCGGGCCGCCGGTGACCATGCCGAAGCCGTACAGCGTCAGACATCCGGACAGGACGGAGATGATGGTGAACGAAATGGCGAAGTTCGAGAACGCCGACATCGAACGCGCCAGTTCCTGGGCGTAGCCGAGTTCGTGAAGGCGTTGAGCGTCTCCGGACAGAGCCTTCTCGCGCTCCGGCTCCGTCACTGACTTGTCGGTGGGCATACGGGCCTCCTCGGGCTCTGGTGGCCGCCGGTGGATCCGACGTACCGCTCCCCGCCTAAATCAAAGGTTTGGTGCGATACCTTTGCCGTCGGCGCGGCCGAGCGCAAGAGTCCTGCGTGAAACATCGGTTACGAAAAGGCTTCGACGCCGCCGTCGCGACCTTCGTCGTGGGGAAGCCCGGGAGTAGCAGACCGAGGAGGGCGCCGCCCGGGATGCCGTGAGCCGCGCAAAGCCAGTTGGGGGCGGCCGCACCCGGGCACGTCTCCTGGTCGCCGCCTACCGAAACCGCTTGTCGATCAATGGCCTGCCTGATTACCTTAAGGACTTGCGGTGTCCCGGCAGGATCGACGGGAGGCAGGTCAGGCGATTACGCCAGGATGTGACGGCTCGTCAGTTCTCACGAAGCTGCCAGTCGCCCTCCCACTGTCGCGCGGTGCTCAGCGCAGCCTGTGCGGTGCCCAGCAGGAGCAGCGCCCCGCCAGTGCGGCGGCTGCGGCCAGGGCAATCTCCGAGGCGGCCTGCGCGGCTGTGCCGATCACGCTCCAGGCGTACAGGGAGGCCCCTGCTCACGCAATCACGGAAAGTAGTGGTCGAACGCCACGGAGAAGTCGAAGCCGGCGTCTCGCCCAGGCACTATGCGTCACCGGGTCGATCCGCATAAACCTGAGGACCGCGGGCGTCGTCCCGCCTGCTGCGGGTACTCGAAGCGGTGCGACAACGCCGCATGCGGTGAGGAGAGTGAGCGACGATGGCCGGACATCAAAAGGGCAAGGGCAAGATGGAGGAGACCACGGGCAAGGCCAAGGCGACGGTCGGCCGCGCACTGGGCAATGAGGAAATGACGGTCGAGGGGCAGGCCAAGAAGTCGAAGGGTGCCGCGCGCCAGGCGAAGGAGAAGGCGAAGGACGTCTTCAAGCACTGACGTGCCACGCTCTCAGCGGGATCCCGTGTCCTACGCCACCCGGGGTCCCGCTTCGTTTGCCATCAGGGTGCTACCGCTTGCACAGCGCCGGGTCACCGCGTCCACGCCGCCACCGCCTGGGAACGCGAGTGCCGCCTCTGACCATCGTCATGGAGGAGACGGTGCCGCACCTGCCACGCGGCGGCCGTTCACCCAGCCGTTCACCGATCCCACACCAGGACGGCTTCATCGTCGCGGCCGACCGCACCCAGTCGGCTTGGCCGGACCTGTCCCTTGGCTGCCATGTTGTCTCGCTGGGCAAACGAGTGTGCGGACTCCTCAGGGACCAGCGGCAAATGGGACGCCGCGACTTCGTTTGCCAGGCGCTCCGCACCCACCGTCACGGCTGTCATTGCCGTAGAAGAAGGCCGTGCCGCGCACGCGGCCCGTGCCGGCGTCCGGCGCAGCCACCGGCCGTGTTCATCGACCGCCATGGGCAGCATTTCCGGTGCGGACGTGCTGCCGGAGAACGGATCGCCGACAAAGACCATGAGCGCCGGACTCAGCCCGAGCCCCGCCGGACCCGCAAGCGTGAATACCCGGCCGTGGTGGCGCTGATAGCGAGATTGGTGAGTGACAAGGAAGCCCAGGTTGCCAAAAGTTCGTGCGGCAGCGCACCGAGCTGAAGACCACGCCCCGGGGAGCGTCTGCCGAGGTCTGGACGACACGCCTTGAACGCACGCGCGGCCAGTTACAGGCCGACCTTGTCCAGTATCTGGGCGACGATCGGGCTCGCGCCACTGGACTCCAGCACGGTGAGCCTCTTCGGCACGACAAAGGAGGCACCGTAAACCTCCCGCCCCCTGGCAGCAGACCGCGCTGGCGCCTCGTCGGGGTAGAGAGACGAACGCAAAGCCACCGGCCTTGCTGTGCGCCAGGCCCTCGACCGCGCCTTGGCTTGCCGTACTCGTGCCCACGATCTCCATTGGCAGGTCACGCGGCGCTATGCGGGAGACTTAAGACGAACATTCGTTTTCGTATTTGGTAGAATGCCCTCATGCCGAAGGTATCCCAGCAGTACATGGACGATCGCCGTACCCAGATCCTGGATGCAGCCCGACGATGCTTCCTGCGCGACGGGTTTCACTCAACGTCGATGCAGGATCTGTTCGCAGAGTCCGGGCTCTCGGCGGGCGCGGTCTATCGGCACTTCGCGAGCAAAGACGAGATGATTCTGGCCATTGCCGAAGAGAACATGCGTGAGGTCCTCACGATGGTCCACGGCGTCGCCACGACTCGGCCCAGAGGTTCCGTAGGGGCCGTCATCGCTGATGTCCTCGACCTCGTATCGGTCAGAGCCGCGGAACACGACACCGCAAGGCTGGCTGTACTGGCCTGGTCCGAGGCCCTCCGAAACCCCACGTTGGCCGGACAGTTCAGCACCCTGCTGACCCAGATGCGCTCCGACCTCGCAGAGGTCGTGCGAGAGCACCAAGAAAGCGGCGCTCTGCCGAAGGAAGTGACTGCCGAGGCCATCGCCAGCGCGCTGGTCTGCTTCCTACCCGGCTACATCCTCCAGGTGGCCATGCTCGACCCCGCGCTCGTGGATGGGGTCGGCGACGCGGTACGGGCCCTGTGGCCGGAGCCGGCCACGCCCTGACCGGCTCCGGCGTTGGACGAGCAAGACCGACCACCCGGCGACACCGATCAGTGCTGGGTTGAGGGTCCGGTAGAGGAGATCAGCGGCCGTGGCAGCCGCCATCGGCATTCCGCCGTGATGCAGAGTCAGGACCAGAGCCGCGTCGAGAGGGCCAAGTCCCGCGGGCAGCAGAGGCAGAGCCGACGCGGCCGTCATCGCGGCGACGTAGGCGAGCAGCACCTTGTCCGAGGCCGGGGCCGAGCCCACCGCATGGCACACAGCGAGCACGCACACGAGATCGCCTACCCAGTTGATCAGGGCAGCGCCCAGCCCCAGCACCCAGAAGCGAGCTGGAGGCTGCATGACAGCCAACTCCTCCAGCAAGCCATCAGCCGACGTGTGCCCGTCCTTGCCGCGCCGTAGTCTCCGCCACACACGAAGGAGAGCGCTCACGGGCCGGCGCAGCACATTGGTGTGCTGGACGAGCGCGAGCGCGGCGACGGTGACGGCACAAGCCACTGAAACTTGGATGGACGCCCCGACAAGCTGGGCACTGTCCCCGGCCAGAGTCCTGCCAATTCCAGTGAGCACGACGAGTGCGATCGTGCTCAGAACACCGGTGACAGCATGGGTGAAGCCGATCAAAGGCACACTGGCGCCCCAGGCACGCATACGCCGAGTCCGGTAGGTGATCGATACCAGGCTGCCGCCAGGCAGAGTCGCGCTGAGAGCATTCCCAGCAAACACGACGGAAACAGTGGGGCGCAGTTTCACTCGCAAACCGCCCGCACTCAGTGCCAGGCTCTGCAGCCGGGCGAAGGCCACCATCGACACCATCTCAGCGGCGACAGCCAGCAGAAACCAGGCGGGTTCAGCATGGGCCAGATGGTCTGCAGCGCGACGCGCGTAGGGCGCAACAACCGCCAGCTCGACACTCAGCACCATCAGGACGGCGCCCACGGTGAGCGCGACGCGTGATCGAGCGCGGGACGGGGATGTGCTCCCGTCGGCCTCGTTCACTTGTTCCGCCCGGGCAACCGCCGTTGGAGCAGCAACTTGGTTGTATCCGTGGTCACCCGACTCGATCTGGTGCGAGCTGCTCATCGCTGCACCGGCCATTGAGGCAGCAGGTGCATCAGGCCCACCAGGTGCACCGGACACCATGTGTGCTTTGGGAGGGTGTGCCAGGCGATGCTCTGGTCGCCGTCGCAATTCCGGACCAGCTGCGGCTCCCCGATCAGCTCCTCTGCGTCCGGGCCGACCATGAAGGCGTCTTCGAGGCTCAGCGGCCGAAATGAGACGGCCTGCCGTAGGCGCGTGCTGTATGACCAACAGCCCGACCCGCTGCGGTCGTTGCCGTGTTCCGTGTCCCGCCGACAGGGATCGGGAGATGGGAGGCCTTCGTCAACGCGTGGGGGCAGCCCGAAAGAGTGGATCATCGTGAATTACCTGGAGGGAGTCTGGGCGAGGGGGCGCGAGGGTGTCGGACCGAGCAACTGTGGTGGTGTGCCTGACAGCGGTCAACGGGCTCCATTGCTGACGACCCTTCGCCGTGCGTGCCGGTAGAAGAGCCAGCCAGACCACAAAGCCCAGCCAACATGCAGTGATGGCATGGCCGCGTACTCGACTCCTGCGCATCGCCAACGCTGTCACGGATTCCTGCATGAGGACATGGGGAAGCAGCCCCGGCGGAGTCGCGGGAAGGTGCCGGAACCCGATGAGGGCGCGCCTTGTGCGGTACTTGGTCGAGTGGCCGCTCCGGTGCGAAGTGGACGGTGTGCTCCCGGCGGAAGATGCTCCAGCCGTCGTGGTCCGCAATGGCAGTCCATCGCCGCTGCAGACCTCGGGTGGTGTCGTAGACGGCGTACAGCAATCCCACCAACAGCCACTCCACCCACCATCGAAGCTGTGTACTCCCGACCGGCGCACACACGAGGTCGTGGATCCGGCGGCGCACGCAAGCGGCACGGTTGGCCATCGGCCGCCCTCATTCCCGGGTTGCGGTCTGCCCGGCCAGCCAGGCCGCGGTGAGCCCATGGCCGGCCTGGACCAGTCGCCGAGTGTCACGAAAGTCGATGACGCTGGCCACGGGAGTGGTGACGGTGGGCAGTCGATGGACCAATCCGCGGACCGCCGCGATGTCCCGCCTTTCCCGTTCATCCAAGATCTGGACAAGTGCCCGGAACGCGGCGTCCAGAGCGGCGTGCGCCGGGCGCCCTGCCTGTTTCGTGACCGCGGCGGGAAGCACGTAGATAGTGGTTGCGCCGAGCCCTTCTGCCTGGAGAACAGGCAGGTCCGCCGACACTCCCCCGTCGATGAGCCGATGCCCTCCTACGCGCACGGGGGCATACAAGCCCGGGAAGGCCGCCGAGGCGAGTAGGGCCGGGACGGCCTCGCCGCTGGAGAGCACGACCGCCGCACCAGTCTCGAAGTCGGTCGCCACGGCGTGCATGGAGACAGCAGCCTCCTCAAGTCGACGGACAGCGACGGCAGACCGCAGCACCTGCCGCAGCGCTTGGCTGGAGACCGCCCCCTCGCTCCGGCCCAGCGCGGCCCTCGCCAGGGTCCGCACTGAAAGCGGTGCGACGTGCCGACGCTTCAGGCGCAGCCAGAGCGCTTCCAACCGATCGATACCGCCGATGGTTGGGTCGGCAGCGAAGGCCGCACCGTTGAGTGCCCCGGCCGACGACCCCACCACAAGGTCCGGTCTGATCCCTGCCTGGGTCAGTGCCCGCAGCATGCCGACCTGTGGCGCACACAGGCTGCCGCCGCCTTGCAGCACGAAGGCCACGATGTCGCGCGGTGCGGACTCGGCCTCGGGAGGCACCGTTGGCGTCCCGTGGGCACTCTCCGGCCCCTGTCGCGGTGACAACGCCAGCCTTCCGGCCTGCGCGGTGCTCATGCCACCACCCCCTTTCCCGGAATGAACGTTCCTTTTCCGTCACCACATCCTGAGGGCTTTGATGAGAGTGGGTCAAGACGAACATTCGTTTTTCTTGCAAAGCGACGCCATGCCAAGAGCCACGGGGCAGCACCCCGATGACCCGCGCAGCACCTCCACGCATGTGCGCCGGCGACGCAGGGCGCCGCTTGCAAAAAATAATCGTTCGTTTTATTTTTGGGAGGCGGGCGTCAGGGGACGGGCGCCCGCAGCCCGCCCAACCGGCCAACAGGGGCGGGCGGCCCCGCCCCTGCGAGAGGCTCGTAGTGGACTCCGCAGGGCGGGGCCCTTTCATGCTCGTGCGGTACCCAGAGCAGCCGGACACAGCGGGGCTACGCCGTCGTCGCAGCGATGAATGGTCCGGCCACGCCGGCCTGGAGGCACCACGGAACAGGGTCACGTCCCCGTCCCGCGGGCGGTGCACCGAGGCGCGAACCCACCCTTGTACGCCAACACGCGGCCGAGCATGACGGGCTCGCCATCGTCCAACAGCCCACCTACACGCCCGACCTGACCTCGGTCGAGGGCGTCTGGTCGCTACGTATTTCGCAATGGACGTCATCGGCGGTCAGGGCGTCGAGGAAGCCGTGGCGCGCGCCGATGTCGTAATCGACCTGACGAACTCCCCGACCTTTGACGAAGCCTGCCCGGCCTACTTCCAGACCTCGATGGACAACCTCTGGCCGCGCCCTGGCAGGGCGGCGTCGGCCACCGCGTCGTCATCTCGATCGTCCACGACGCAGTTCATGGAGTTCATCGACGCGGTCCTGTCCTGGGTCGCCGCCGACGACGACACCGTCCGGCTGACCGCCACACCGATCCATCCGATCGTCGCCCCGGGGGCGGTCCGCCGCATGCTCAGACAGTCATGGCAGCGATTTTCGACGGGTTCATCATGACGAGCACTCGGTCGATGCCCTCCGGGGTGACGCTCACGGTGAGGACGGCGAACACAGTGCCGTCGCGCGACAGGCTCACCGCCGGCCTGCCGTTGGCCTCGACCGGCTCCACCGTGACGCCAGGCCAGAAGCGGTCGGCGAACGCGTGATAGTACTTCGCCACGCGCTGACGGCCCACGACGGGGAACTTCGACGCCCGCACGGCCCCTCCGCCGTCGGCGTACGAGACGACGTCTTCCGTGAACAGCTTCTCCAGTACGGCCACATTCCCTTCCTGGGCGGCCGCCACGAACACGGTCAGGAACCTCTGGTGGTCAGCGTCCGCGACGCTTGCCCGTTTCCCCGCGGCCAGATGCTTCCGTGCCCGGCTCACCAGTTGGCGTGCATTGGCCTGCGTCTGGCCGATGATCTCCGCGATCTGCTCGTACGGGTAGTCGAATGCCTCCCGGAGCACGTACGCCGCCCGTTCCGTGGGGGTGAGCTTCTCCAACAGCATCAGCACCGCGACTTCCAGCGCTTCCGCGTTCAAGGCGCCCAGCGCCGGGTCGCTGCTGGTGTCGACCGGCTCCGGAAGCCACGGGCCGACATAGGCCTGACGGCGGACCCTCGCCGACTCCAGCACATTGATGGCGAGCCTCGTCACAGTCGTCGTGAGAAACGCCCGCGCGTTCTCCACCTTGGACCGGTCGTAGGTCTGCCATCGGATCCAGGCCTCTTGGAGGATGTCCTCCGATTCGCTGACGCAGCCGAGCATCCGATAGGCGATCCCGAACAGATAGCCACGGGCCTCGTTGAACGCTGCCTCTGCTTCCCGGAGGTCCTCGGCGCCATCCGCTGGATTGTTCTTCGGCGACATTGTGCACAGTCCTTGATGTTCGGCAAGTTCGACGGCCACCGATGCCACACGTATGAGCGTGCGGATGAACCTCGGGGTTCTGATGGACCGTCGGGAATCACGGCTGGTTCAGGAGAGCCAATCCGTGGAGTGGATAGGGGGGCGATGCGGACGTCGTTCCCGGCGTCGAGGACGTCACTGGTGCCGAGGACGCCGTTGAGCGGGGCGCGGGCGGCCACTTCGGCGACGCTGCGGGAAGCGTCCTCGGCGGCGATCGACTGGAGCGGCGTACGCGGCAGACGGACGGTCTCGCCGCCGATCGTCCAGGACAGGATCGCGTCGACGACCTCCATGAACTGCGTGGCGCGGACGATGAAGTACGGCGAGGCCCGGAGGTCCTCCTGAAGCACCTTGGCCCGGCTGGAGTCCAGCTCGGGCAGCCGATCCACGACGACGATCGAGAGGATGACGAAGTGTCCGACGCCGCATGGCCCGCTCGCGGCGAGGAGGGTGTCCATCGACGAACCGAGGAAGGCCGGCGGGGTTTCGTCGGAGGCCGGGGAATTCGTCAGGGTGATGACGACATCGGCGCCCGCGACGGCTGTCGCGTGGAGGTTCTCCACGAGGCGTGACCCGATCAGCCCGGTACCACCGATGGCCGCGAATCTCATGGCATTGTCCAACCCTGGATCCTTGTGTCCAGTACGTGGCGTTATGCGTCAAACCTACCCTCCCAAGGAGTCGATGCGCCTGAACGGCGTTCGATTGGGGTGCGGCCAGAACGTTGTGCCACCACGCCGCACCGCACAGGGAAAGCCGACAGGTACCGCACACGTCATGTGAGTGCGGTACCTGTCGGCCATGCCCGTCATACGCTCCGTCGGTGATGCCCCCGGCGGGGCCGGGGGCACGCGGTGCGCCCGCGCTCGCGCTGTCAGAGGTTGGAGAAGCGGCCTGCCTGGGCGAGGAGCTGCTCGGAGTCATCGACCGGGGGGTAGATCCACAGCACGTTGATGTCCCGCTTGAGGGCCTTGGCGTCCTCTCCGGTCATCTGGACCGTACGGTCCCAGCCCTGCGTGACCACGGCGCCGGCCGGACCGAGGTCCAAGCAGGTGCTGTAGGGGTCGGGGGTGAAGGGCAGCGGGTCGGTTCCCAGGAGGTCGGCGACCACGTTGTGCCCGGCGAACTTCCCCATCGGCAGGGCGTGCTGGCAGCTCTGCGTCGTGTCGTGCCCGTCCTCCGCCGCGGCAACGGCAGTGTCGCCGGCAGCGTAGACGTCAGGGACTCCCGTCACCCGCAGGTAGGCGTCCACGCTCAGCCGTCCCAGCCGGTCGCGTTCCCCCGGGATCTGCGCCGTCAGCGGGCTCGCGACCATGCCCGCCGTCCACACGATGGTCGCCGCGGGGATCACCTCGCCGTCCGACAGGGTGACGTCCTCGGAGGTGGCCGATGCCACGGTGCGGCCAAGGCGGCGTTCGATCTTCAGCTCGTCGAGCGTGCCATCGATGTGCGGGCGGGGTCCGGGACCGAGCTCCGGCCCGATGACGTCGGCACGGTCGACCAGGACGACCCGCACCTCCTCGCCCGCACCCTGCGCGTCCGCGATCGCCCGCAGCCGCTCACACAGAGCCGTGGCTACCTCCAGTCCGGTGAAACCGGCCCCGACCACGACGGCCGTGTACCGGCCGGCGGACGAAACCCGCTGGGGCAGCCGCCGCAGATGGTGATCGAACGCCGCCGCGGCGGGCAGCGTGTCGATGTCGAACACATCCTGCGCACCGGGGAAGCTGGGCCGCACCAGCTGGCTGCCGGCGGCCAGCACGAGCTTGTCGTACGCCAGGTCCAGTTCCTCACCAGTCCGCCCCACGGCACGGACCGTGTGCGCCTCGGTGTCGATCTCGCTCACCGTCGCCGCGACACGACGGACACCGATCGGGCCAAGAACACGGTCCAAGGAGACCCGCATGCTCTCCGGCTCCTCCTCGTAAAGGCGCGGACGCACGACCATGTCGTCGCCACCGCTGACGAGGGTCACCCGGACGTCCCCCCCTGCCTCACGCGCGGCACGAACGGCTCCTGCCGCGCTCCACACGCCGGCGAAACCCCCACCGATGACAAGGATGTCCTTCACTCGTACTCCTATGCCGTACTGACGATTACCCCCGATAGACAGGGCAGGCGGACACCTTGTGACAAGGACGCGATGTGACGTGCGTCGCTGCTGCCACAGCAGAATGTGAACGTATGAGACGTGGGCGACCTTGGACGTCCACACGGCGGTCAGGAACCGACGGGAGCTGCGCGGCGCGGGCCCGCTTACGGGCGTAACCCAACGTGACGCACCCCGCGCAGGCCGTATCACCTCCCCGACGGGCTCAACCCTTACTGCGGCAGGTCGATCGGACGAGCGGAAACCACCGCCGCGGCGCTGCCCGACCTCGACGCCCGGACCTGGTGCTCCGACCGCAGCACCGGCGCTGTCACAAATCAGAGCACCATCCGGTCAATCACCCAAAAGGTGCAAACTACGGCGAATCGATCGCCGTAGCCGTTCTCGGACCGGCTTCCCGCACCCCGTACCGCCCCTCCGCCACCTACCTGTACCGCCCCTCCGCCACCTACCTGAGGACAAAGTTCGATGACCAGCACTGACAAGGCGACACTCGGTAAGCGGCCGACCACGCACGAGATGTCCGACTCGGCGGTCGCGATGCTCGACGAGCAGGGAACCGTGCTCGGATGGACACAGGCAGCCGAGCAGCTCGTCGGATACAGCGCCGGGGACGTGGTGGGCCAGTCCTCCACACTCGTACTGCCATCCTCCGAGGAAGCGCCGACGGTATCGGCGTTCATCGAGCGGTGCCGCGCCCAAAATGGCTGGTCGGGCACTACGGCAGTGCGCCACCGAGACGGCCGAATGCTCACCGTCAGCCTGCGGATCTCGATGTTGTGGGGGCAGGACGGAGCGGTCCGGTGGCTCGTGTCCGTGACCGACACCGGCAAGATCTCCCGGGAAACGATGAACGGATCGGTTCGGGAGTCGCTTCTCACTCGGGCACCGATCGGCATCGTCGTATGTGACCCGCAGCTGCGTTGCACCTGGGTGAACGACACGATGGAGAGCCACGACGGCGTTTTCCGTGACCGACGGCTCGGACGTCGATCCACCGATGCTCTGCCGAGTGCCGAGCGCGAAGCACTGGAAGCAGTGATGCGGCAGGCACTCCAGAGCGGCGCCACCGGGGTCCACGAGTTCCGGAGCGGGCTGCCGACGAGTCCGCGCCAGGAGAACGTCCTCGTGACTTCGATCTTCTGTCTCCAGGACGCCGAAGGCCGGGCGCAGGGCGTGTGCGCCATCACTGTGGATGTCACCGAGCGCGCACGGGCGCACGAACGCCTCGCCATCATCAGCGAGGCCAGTACGCGCCTCGGCAGCACCATGGACGTGATGCAGACCAGCCAGGAGCTGGCCGACCTCGCCGTGCCTCTGTTCGCCGACTACGCCATCGTCGACCTGGAGCACTCGGTCCCGTTCGGCGAAGGGCCCTCGGTCCACATCGGCCCGATCGGCGAGCGCCTCCCCGTCTTCCGACGTGCCGGTCTGGCCTCGATCCGCCAAGACGTCCCGGAATCCCCGTGGGTTCGCGGTGAGCAGGTCACCGTGCCGCACGCCTCACCCTTCACCGACGTGCTGCGTACCGGGAGGTCCCACCTGGAGCCGATCCTGAACGCCGCTCCGGGTACATGGATCGACCGGGACCCGGCACGGGCGCAGAAGATCAATGAGTACGGCATGCACTCCCTGATGGTCGTACCCATCCGCGCGAGGCGCGTACTGCTCGGGGTGGCGATGTTCATCCGCACCGAGGACCCGGTGCCGTTCCAGGAGGACGATCTGCTCCTCGCCGAGGAACTCGTCAGCCGCGCCGCGCCGTCGTTGGACAACGCCCGCCTGTACGCCCGCGAACACGCCGCGGCCCTCGCGCTCCAGTGCAACCTGCTCCCTCACCGTTTGAAGGGCGGCTCGGCGGTAGAGACGGCCTCGCGTTATCGGCCCGCCGACATGGACATCGGTGTCGGGGGCGACTGGTTCGACGTGATCCCGCTGTCCGGCGCCCGGGTGGCCCTCGTCATCGGTGACGTGGTCGGCCACGGCATCAACGCCACCGCGGCCATGGGTCGGCTCCGTACCGCCGTACACCTGCTCACCGACATGGAACTGCCCCCCGACGAACTGCTGGCCCGCCTCGATGACGCGATCCAGCGACTGACCGAAGAAGCCGACGACACCCAGGGCCAGACACCTGCGGCGGTGGGCGCCACCTGCCTGTACGCCGTCTATGACCCGGACACCCGGAAGTGCACCATGGCACGGGCCGGGCACCCCCCGCCCGCGATCGTCGACCCGCAGGGCCGGGTCACCTTCCCCGACCTCCCCGCCGGAAGCCCGCTCGGCATCGGGCTGGGGGTCCCCTTCGAGGCCGTGGAGTTGGAACTGCCCGAGGGAAGTGTCCTCGCGCTGTACACCGACGGCCTGATCGAGACCCGCGACTGCGACATCGACGCGGGAATGCACCGCCTGGGCGCCGCCCTGGCACAACCGGGTCGCTCCCTGGAAGACCTCTGCACCCGCGCGATGGAGATCGTCCCGGGCCAGGCACCGTCCGACGACGTCACCCTGCTCCTCGTCAAGACGCGCTCACTCAGCCCGACCCAGGCTGCCTCCTGGACGCTGCCGTGTGACCAGACCGCTGTCCGCAGCGCCCGGCACATAGCCGCCGGCCAGCTGACCGAGTGGGGCCTGGAAGGTCTCGAAGACGCCACGAAACTGATCGTCAGTGAACTGGTCACCAACGCCGTCCGCCACAGCACCGGCCCGATCGGTCTGCGTCTGATCCAGCACCAGGTCCTGACCTGCGAAGTGTTCGACACCAACGTCTGCTTCCCACGTCCGCGTCGCGCACACACCACCGATGAGAACGGCCGCGGTCTCTTTATGGTCGACCAACTGGCGCGCAGATGGGGCTCCCGATCGGTATCGGGTGGCAAGGTCGTCTGGGCCGATCAAGACCTTGCCCCCGCCCTCACACCCACGCGCCGTCGACCCGCCGCCCGCACTCGAGGAGCGACCGGACAATGCCTCCCCATAGCGAGCATTCGGCATAAGGGTCAACCAACAAGAATGACCGCGCGTGCCGGTCGGGTAGCTCCTGAGACGGTCCGGTGAAGTACCGCCGAGTGGCCCGCGCACCCGGCGAGTTGCTCCCGTGTGCCGCCACCTCCGTGGTTTGCGGGGTGCGTAGGGCCGTCAACGCAGGATGAGACGCAGCGTGTCGGTGAGCACTGTGGTGGGAACGGCGGGGTCGGTGATCCGCTGTATGCCGAGTCCGATGCCGAGGCTGAGCAGCGTCATCGCGGCCTGCTCGGCGGGCATGGCCAGGGAGGCGCCCAACTCCTGGGCCAGGGCGTCGAGTAGTTGAGCGAGCGCCTGGCGGATCGCGACGACACGCGCCGTGATCTCGCGCCGGAGCTCGTCGTCGTGGCGGGCTTGGGTGAGGAACTCGACTTCGAGCGTGGTCCAGGCCTCGTCGCCGATGTGTGCCTCGCCCCACGCGGTGAACGTCGCCAGTCGGTCCTCGATCCGGGCGTCACGCATGACGGAGTCGGTGAGCAGGTTCAGTTGTTCGGTACGGATGTCGTCCAGGACAGCCAGGCACAGATGGCCCTTGCTGCGGAAGTTGGAGTAGACGGCGCCCTTCGAAAAGCCGGCCGCCTCCGCAACTTCACTGAGGGAAGTGGCGCCGTAGCCGTTGCGCAAGAAGAGGTCCCGCGCGGTGGCGACGAGCCGCTCGCGTGTGCGCTCCTGGCTCTCGGCGCGGCTGAGGCGGGCCATGTCTCTGCTCCCTCTCTGTCCTGCGCAGCCTGACCAGCAGGCAAGTGAAGCTGTTGAAGTCCTCGGATCCTAACCCCGGCATGGGCTGTCCACCTCGCTCGGATACCGCTAGTATCCCGAATCCAGATACCACTGGTATCCCGATCTCGCCGGTATCCCGATTGGGCGGAGTACTCAGTGACCATGACTGGCAGGCGAACGACCCCTTCCCGCGGACTGGTGCTGGGCTGCGGCGGAACGCTCGGCGCGGCCTGGACCATCGGCGCACTGCATTCACTTGAGCAGATCGCGCAATGGGACCCACGTGACGCCGACGTCCTGGTGGGCACCTCGGCCGGCGCCGAGGTGGCGGCCATGCTCGGCAGCGGCATCGGCGTGGCGCAACTCCTGGCCGCGCAGCTCGCACGCCCAGATGCCCACCCCGAACTCCGACGCCACTTCGCGGCCCCTCCCCGCGGCCTGCCGCCACGGCCCGCGGTCTTCCCCGGATCGCCCCGCCTGGCGCGCCGCGCGCTGGGCGGCGGGGCGCCCACGCTGGCGGGCCTGTCCGGTTTGCTGCCGCAAGGACGTGGTTCGGCCGACTGGCTCGCGGCCCTGGCTGACGTCCTGGCTCCTGCCGGAGGCTGGGTCTCCCATCCCGCGACCTGGCTGGTGGCGACCGACTTCGACATGGGGCGGCGTACCCCTTTCGGACATCCGGACGTCCGGCCGATCGCCTTGCGTGACGCTCTGCGCGCGTCCTGGGCGGTTCCGGGTTGGTTTCCGCCCGTACGCATCTCCGGCCGGCGGTACGCGGACGGCGGCATCATGTCCACCGCCTCCCCCGACCTCCTTGTGTCCCGCGGCCTCGACGAGGTGTACGTCGTGGCGCCGATGAGTTCGTCCTCTCCCGTACCGCGCAGAGGCCTCGGCCGAGCGGAGGCGCTGCTCCGCCGCGTCATGACCCGCACGCTGGACGCCGAATGCGCCGCGCTCCGGGCAGCGGGCACACGGGTCATCCGGATCGAGCCCGCTGCCGCCGACCTGAATGTGATGGGAGGCAACTTCATGGACGGCCGACGGCGCCTGACAGTCCTGGAAACATCCCTGCGCACGACACGAGCCATCGTCCGCGATCGCCTCAGGTCAGACGATTCACCCGCTCCGCAAACGCCCGTCGCCCGCGGCCTCGACGCTCGGACAGGAGCCTGACATGCCCCGGCCCGACGCTCCCACAGCAGCCGCCTCCAGCGAAGTCCGCGACGTGGAGGTCCTGATCATCGGCAGCGGTCTGTCCGGCATCGGAGCCGCCATCAGGCTGCGCCAGGTAGGCGTGCACGACCTCGTCGTCATAGAGAAGGCGGACGACCTCGGCGGCACCTGGCGGGACAACACCTACCCGGGCTGCGCCTGCGACGTCCCCTCCGCCCTCTACTCGTACTCCTTCGCGCCCAATCCGGAGTGGACGCGTGCCTTCGCGGGCCAGCCCGAGATACGCGCGTATCTCCGTGACACTGCGGCCAGGTACGGCATTACCCCGCTCATCCGCTTCGGCACCGAGGTCACACGTGCGCAATGGCATCCCCACCAGGCCCGCTGGCATGTCGAGACCAACCGGGGCCGCTACACGGCCCGCATCCTGGTCGCGGCGGCAGGGCCTTGGCACGAACCACTGCTCCCCGACATCCCCGGCCTGGCCGATTTTCCTGGCGAGGTCTTCCACTCCTCGCGCTGGCGCCACGACCACGACCTGAGCGGCACCCGCGTCGCCGTCGTCGGCAGCGGCGCGTCCGCCGTGCAGTTCGTCCCCGCCATCCAGCCACACGTCGGGCGACTGCACCTGTTCCAGCGCACCGCCCAATGGGTGCTGCCCAAACCCGACCACTACGTGCCTCGTGCCGAGCGATGGCTGATGCGGCGCTTCCCGTCAGCCCAACGGGCTTTGCGGAACGCGGAGTACGCAGGGCTGGAGACCCTCGGCGTCGGCTTCCGCCACCCGTCCCTCCTGCGCGCGGTGCAGAAGGTGGGCACCCTCCACCTCAAAGCGGCGGTCAAGGAGCCTCAGTTGCGCCGAGCCCTCACACCCGACTACACCCTGGGCTGCAAACGGCTGCTGCTGTCGAACACGTATTACCCCGCCCTGACCCGGCCCAATGTCACCGTCCACGCCACGGCTGTCGCGGCCGTCCGCGGCAGCCGCGTCATCGGTGCGGACGGCAGCCGTGCGGACGTCGACACCATCATTCTGGGAACCGGCTTCCACATCCTCGACATGCCCATCGCCCAACGGGTGTTCGACGCCGCCGGCGCCAGCCTCAACGACCATTGGAAGGGCAGCCCGGACGCCTATCTGGGGACGACGGTCAGCGGATTCCCGAACGCGTTCGTCCTGCTCGGGCCACACCTCGGTACCGGGCACTCCTCCGCCTACACGATCCTTGAGGCACAACTGGACTACGTGACAGCCGCTGTACGTCACTTCCGCGCGACAGGCTGGACGAGCATGAACGTACGCCCCGAGGTCCAGGCCGCCTTCAGCGCCGACGTCCAGCAGGCTCTGCCACGAACCGTTTACAACAGCGGAGGGTGTTCGAGCTACTACCTCGACGACAACGGCCGCAACAGCTTCAGTTGGCCCTGGTCGACAGGTCGGATGCGACGGCGCCTGGCCGACTTCGACCCCGAGGCGTACGACATCACTTCAAGCACACCGGGGGGTGTCACGGCGTAAAGGTCGACGGGGGAAGACGACGGCGCCGGCGGCCTGCCGTGAAGTCGCCCGCATCCGAATCCGGTTGCCGCCTCGTGTCCGGCTGCGCATCCTGCTGGGATGCGCTTCTCCATCAACATCCCCAACTTCGGTGACTTCGCCGACCCCCGTAACGTCGCGACCGTTGCGGCTGCCGCCGAACAGGCCGGCTGGGACGGGCTCTTCGTCTGGGACCACGTACTGCACCGGCGGCACCAGGGGCGTCCCTTCGGAGACCCCTGGATGCTGCTGACGGCAGCCGCGCTGGCGACCTCCCGCATCCGACTGGGCACCCTGCTGACGCCGGTCCCCCGTTACCGTCCGCAGCAACTGGCCCGCCAAGTGGCCACCCTGGACCACCTCAGCAACGGCCGGGTGACC
The DNA here is from genome assembly GCF_021538895.1 of Streptomyces olivochromogenes. Classification (GTDB taxonomy): domain Bacteria; phylum Actinomycetota; class Actinomycetes; order Streptomycetales; family Streptomycetaceae; genus Streptomyces; species Streptomyces olivochromogenes_A. Next base: position 81,978 of record NZ_JADDRL010000038.1, read on the forward strand.
TTCGCCGCGGGCCTGGGCGGTCCGATCGACGACGAATACCGCAGCTTCGGCGACACCGCCGAGCCGCATCTCCTCGCCGAGCGGCTGGACGAGGGACTGGAGCTGTTGCGGCGCTTCTGGTCCGGCGAGCCGGTGAACCACCACGGCCGGCACTACGAAGTCCAGGACGTGACGCTGCTGCCCGCCACCGTGCAGCGGCCCGGTCCGCCGGTGTGGATCGGCGGGTTCTGGCCACGTCGCCTGCCCATGCGACGGGCAGCACGATGGGACGGCGCGGTGCCGCTCTTCGAGACGGCCCGGCACGGGCATGTGCCCGATGTGGCGGAGGTACGGGACCTGATCGGCTATGTACGCAAGCACCGCACGCCCGATGCCGAGCGCCCCTTCGAGTTCGTGCTCGGCGGTGCCACGCCCCCGGACGCAGCGAAGGCCAAGGACGTGATCGGTCCACTGCACGACGCCGGCGCCACCTGGTGGGACGAGCGACAGATCCAGACCGGCCCCGACCTGGACCGCCTCGCTCCGGTGCTGCGCCGCATCGAGGCGGGGCCGCCGGTGGTCTGATCAGCCATTCGAGCTGGCGCCGGACGCTTGAAGAAGAGAGCACCTACGACCCCATGAAGGAGCGGATGACGCAGTGGCGGGTCTTGCACGGGGACGTCCTAATCGGTGAGTTCAGTGAGTACGGCTACGATCAGCCGTACTTCCTGATTTGCTGGCTCAACGGCCACACGATCCAGCAGGACGGTTCCCGGCCCCCGCTTCGCCGGCTTCCGCGACCTTGTCGCAGCCTGACCCGACCAGGAACAGTGAGGCGGCCGGAGCAAGCTCCGTCGCGCCCAGGCACCCGCTTTGCCGCGCCCTGGCATGTCGTCACACCTACGCGTAGAAGCGGTGCTTCACCAGACCACAGACCGGAACAAAGAGCGCGGACCGGCCTCGACCGCCTCACCTTCCACGCCCAACGACGAACCGGACAAAGAAACGCGGCCCCGGGCGGGGAGACTCGGTGATCACCCGGGCGCGGATTGAGACAACGCCACGCGGACTGCGTATCGCCTCACAAGGAAGCCGTCAGCCAACGCTCGCGGCCCGGCTCCCCCACACGTAACTACGACCCAACGCTCCCTCACACACCGGCCAGTTCAGCGAATCGATCGGGTCCGGGACGGAATTCCACGGAGGTTGGTCGAGGAGGGCTATTCGTGGAAGTCAACGACACCGAACCGCTGCGTGCCCCCACCTGGGGGCCTGACCCCGCGCACGAGATCCAGAACTCGTTTCAGGCGGTTTTGGACGGTCTGGATGCCGCACGCGCCGACCTGTACGCGATGAAGGAACGCAGCAGGACTGAAAGCCCGCCGCGGTCCTTCGACCACCCAGACGCAGCGGCCGGACACGGCGGCTCCATCCCCCTCACCCCGTCCCCCTCGTCGCCTGCGTACCCACGTACACAGGGCGTGGGACCTCGAACCCAACTGGTTCCTGTCCGCCCGCAAGGGCTCCCGCCGTCCGTCGCGAACCCACCGGGATCCGGTCGCGCGCGGCTGGCCCCGCGGGAGGCCGTAGTCGAACCGCTGTGGTCACGCGGCATGCGACCCAAGGCAGTTCGCCCATCGCAGGCAGCAGTGCCGCCCACCGCGAGCAGCGCGGGCCCGGCGCAGGCCGAGCCGTCGGCAGCCTTCCCACCTCCCGCCCCTCTGTTGGACCGTGCGGGCCGAAGGACCGACT